>NZ_JASJUT010000005.1:0-335200 GCF_030135505.1 Pseudoalteromonas obscura | reverse complement strand
TTAAATCCAAGTTGGATAACTGCTGACTGGCTGACGTCACGGTACCATTGCCCGTCACCGCTGTGCCACCATTGCTGCTCGAAATGGTGTAGCTGTATGTTGCGCCCACTTCTGCGCTACTGAAGGTAAAGGACGCCGCTGTTTTTTCGGTGTTTGAATACGCGCTATCACCAAATGAAACACCGTGACCGCTCGGTGCTTGTGTATCTATAGTTAAAGATAAATTACTTGCCGAATTCGCAGTATTGCCCGCATTGTCGACAGATTGCGCCGAGATGGTATGGCTGCCAGTCTGTAAAGTAGAGGCTGTAATACTCCAGGCGCCACCAGACACAGTAGTACTCCCAATATTACCGTCGAGGCTAGACGACAAGTTAATTGTGTCACCAGTTGTGCCAGTACCTGTGATAGTCGGCGTCGTATCATTGGTAATATTATCTGTATTTGACGTGCCAGAGTCACTACTTGCGGACAGATCCGGCGTACTTGGTGCATTTGGCGCACTGGTGTCAATGGTTACATTTAGAGCACTAGAGGCACTACTCTCATTACTGCTTGCATCCGTCGCTTTTGCCGTAATGGCATGTGTAGTCGCAGAGAGCGTACTGGTCGTAATTTGCCAGTTACCGCCCGTAGCCGTGCCACTTCCGATCACCGTACTGCCAGACTGATCACTATACAGTCTAACAGTGCTGCCAGACTCAGCTGTGCCACTAAATGTAGGCGTTGTATCTGAAGTGACATTATCAGTGTTGGATCCGCCGGTATCTGAAGCAGAATCTAGGTCCGGTGTTGATGGGGCGCTGGGCGCAACATTATCAACCACAGTAACAGTGAACGATTTTTGGAATGTTGTCGTTGCATCATTTGACTGAACACAAACAATGTAATCGCCAGCATTCAGGGCTGCCTGCGTTTGCAAGCTAGAGCCACTGATTTGGAAGCTACCATTGCCTGTGTGTGCAGAACAGGTACCATTTGCACTGCTCCCGCTATTTACCAAAGTGTAGCTATGTGTGTTAGCACTATCAACGTCAGTAGTAGATAACGTACCCACATTAGCCCCTGAACTTGTGGCTGATTGATTAATACTATTTGCTGACAACGCAATATCTGTTGGCGCATCATTTTGCGCTGTGATGTTTACTACCGCTTGATTGGAGCCTGTGCTATTGGCGGTACCATCATTAAATGTATAATCAAGTGTTACACTAGAAGGTGGATCTTCTGACGTATTCCCATAAGAAATAGATTGAATGACCCCATCGACTATAGCCGACGTTGCACTCGCATTAAATGTAAGCACCAATGTACCGGCTGAGTTGGTTGTCACAGTACCAACATTTGTGCCGTTGTATGTAAAAGAACTCCCTTGTGTTAGTGTTCCAAGTAAATTCAAGTTCGCGAAAACATCTTGTGAACTTGCCCCGCCATTTCTGGCTATTGTCAAAGACGCCCCGTTGTAGTTTCCGTTTCCACCATTTAACGCATCTAGTTCTGTATCAGCAACGGTTGCATCACTATCAATCGCAACTGCCGAACCATTTTCTGTAAACGTAGACAACCCGTTCAATGAACTGAATACCGGAGTATCATTCGCTGCAATTAGCGTAATGAGTGTATTGGCACCACTATCGGCAACTGTAAAGTCTAAGCCCGCACCTGGTGCGTTTGACAGCGTCAGTGCAACTTCCACGGCAGCAAAATCGGTCGCATCCGCATCCACCTGTAAAGTGCTGTTGCCGTTGAAGCGTACATTATTGGTAGTTAGGCCCGTCACGCCAGTAATCGTCAGCGTATCACCAACTGCTAAATCGGCGATTGTATCGCCATTGAGATCCGCAGCAGCACCAATAAAATTATCGTTGCCACCATTACCTGTCATCGTATCGGTACCCGTACCAGGCCTTATAGTGTCAGCACTATCGCCGCCCGTTAATATATCGTTACCTGTTAAGTCAGTTGCTGCAATCACTAGACTATCGCCAGCAAGCGCGGAAGCGTTGATTGTCACGCCAGCACTAATGGCCGCCCCAGACGTATTGCTGACTGTGATACTGCCACCATTGGTGGAGAAGTTATCAGGTATAGTCACAGAGAATACACTGTTAGAGCCAAGTGCAATCGTTTCAATGCTCGACGCACTGGTAGAGGCAAAATTAAATGTGCCACCATTTACCAATTGCAAGCTTTCGCTCCCCGCGGCACCACTAATCGCTGTTGAAAAATCGCTGATGTTCTGTGCATCAAGGGTCACTGTAGCACCACTTGCAAGTGACAGCGTGCCAACGCTACTAAAGCTCGCCCCAGTAGTATCTGCGCCATCACTTGCCAACACAATATCAGCAACCGTCGCGTCACCAGTGAGACTGCCCGTAAAAGTATTTCCAGCGATATTAAAAGTAACCGCGTCACTAGATGAAGTTGCAGTTGCACTGGTTGTCGCGCCTACATTGACTGTCCTTGTATTTGAGCTGTCATCACCGATTACATAATTCTCAATGCCCGAAAGCACCGTTATATCTCCATCTCCTGTGATGTTGATCGTTTCGGTGCCAGCAGCCGTGATTGAACCGCTAAAGCTCTGGTTTTGGGACGCAGTCATAGTTACCGAGGCACCTGTCACTAAAGACAAATTGGTAATATTTGTTATCGTAGCGCCACTGATGTTGGCACCATTGGACATACTGAGCGTATCTGCAACTGTATTATCGCCGGTGAGAGTGCCTGTAAAAGTGAGTGTACCAACGTCAAATGTAATTGCATCACTACTACTTGTTGCGGTTACCGAGTGCCCGGCAGCGCTAAGCGTGACGGTTCTTGAGTTTGTGGTATCGTCATTGACTGTGTAATTCTCGACCCCCGAAACTGTCGCAATGTTCCCATCCCCACTTATCGACATTGTTTCTGTGCCTGCCGCCGTTACTGTCCCAGAAAATTGCGATAATTGGGCTGCGGTGAAACTCGCCGATGCCCCGCTAGACAATGTAAGATTTTCAAAACCAGATACCGTGGCTGCAGCAATACTACCGCCATTCCCTATAGAAAGCGTATCGGTGCCTGAACCACCAGCAAGCGTTCCTGTCGCAACCAAGGTGCCCACAGTAACCGTGTCATTATTCGTACTGCCTGTAACATTTTGGCTCGCAGCACCTAGTGTAAACGAGTTTGCGACTGACAGAATGTAAGATTCAATTGCCGCATTGCCAGTTAACCCATCTGTCGCCGCAGAGATAGTGATCGTGTCAGTGCCCGAAGCTGTAACAGAGCTAAAACTGTCATGCTGAGCTTCGGTCATAGTGACAGAAGCACCGGAGTTAAGCTCTAGCACTTCTGCATTTGATATCGTAGCCCCAGCAATATTTGACCCATTTGAAAGACGCAGCGTATCTCCTGTGCCTCCACCTGCGTTAAGTGTTCCTGTTGGGGTTAACGCTGCGACATTTATAACATCATTGGAGCTACTGCCCGTTACATTTTGCGATGCGCTGCCCAAACTAAATGTCATAGCAGCATTTAGCACATATGTTTCAATATCGGGATCACCGGTTAATTCGCCATTGCCATTGGCACTGGAAAGCGTGAACTGGTTTGTGCCATCGCCATTGATCGTGGTGAAAGATTCATGCTGGGATTCGCTTAAGGTCAGATTGCCGTTGTTTGCAGCTGATAAAGTCTCAAAATTGGTTAAGGTAGTAAGGCCACTGATATCGACACTGTCTGAAACAGCTAGGGTGTCGGTCCCACCGCCGCCATCTGCGGTTGAGCCCGATGCATGGGACGTTTGCGCAATTGTCAGAGTTTCATTTTCACTGGTAAACAAAATAGCTGGATTTAAGTTGGCACCAGTTGTTGTATTAAATGACGCGCCAGACGATGTCGTTGACGTCACATTCGTGACACTGACGGTTGAAGTACGTGACACACTATTGTCAGTACCGTCATTTACGACCACAGTCACAGATCTAGCAGTCGTATTAGGCGTTGAAGATGTATTGTTATAAGTAATCGCATCTAAAAATGTTTGTACTTGAGCAAGCGTCGCGGTTGCCCCAGTAATTGAAATGGTATCTTGCAATGTGACATCTGATTTTCCTGAAATGCCATTTAAGGCATTTTGAGCGGCTCCAGTTACATTGAGTCCTTCAGAAGCACCATCTTGATCATTGGTCAATGAAACCGTGATTGTCTTAATGGTATCTGACTCTGCATCGGTCACGCTGGCGCTATTAGTAATGCCAACTCCGCCACTTCCTTCAGAAAACGCAGAAGATCTATCACTGCCCCCAGCAGCTGAATCTAGATCGACAACGGGAGCTGTGTTTGCCGCAGTCACTGTTGCACCCACTTTAAAGGTATATGTGCCTTCATTGGGATCATTGCTGGTTATCGTCACCGTTGCTTCAGGAGAGCCTACCGTTGTCGGATCAAGTTGAACGACAAAGGTTGTACTCGTTACGCCGTTTAGTGAACTAGACCCCGGTTGGCTCGAAATGGAAAAGTCATTTGATGCAGAAATACTAACTAGTGGCGATCCACTTAAAGTTAACGTAGAACTTGCAATCACATTTTCGATGGTAAACGTACGAGTAAAATTACTTGCACCAGTTTGATGTGAACCAAAATCTGTGTGGTCACTGGCACTCGGTGTGGTATCCCCAGAGGTGATGGTTTGGTTGTTCCCTCTTAAGTTGATATCAGGATCTGGCGCAGCAGCAACGGTACAGTCATCAGTATCAGGAAACCAGACTCCTCCACCGGGGCCAGCCTCACAGCTATCTTTACTGAGATAGGCCGACGTACAGCCAAATGACACTCTACAAGATGCCGCAAGTTCTTTAGCAATACTAACTTCACCACTGACTTGCGTGGAGTTCATCCCCTCACTACTAAGTAGCCCTTGCTCAGCTAAAAATGCCAGTGTCGCGGCTTTCGCATCTTCTCCATCACGCGATTTTGAACTTGTCTGCTGAGCGATGTTAAACACCTGAATAGGTATTTCATTCTCAGCAGAATGAAAGTGTGTATCATCACTCACTTTAATCGTATCTAGCGTCGGCACTTTATGGCTGGATGAAAAATAGCTCTCTGAAATATCTGAAGGCGGATTCGCAGCAACAAGAGAAGGGATCACGACTCCCAGTATTGAGGTGGTCATATCAAGCTTTTTCATTTCAATACTTCCTTCGTAAAATCGTACAAGTGCGCAGAAATAGCATCATCACCACTGACCATTTCGGGAAACGTAGAGTTGGGAATAATGCTCAGATCATAAAGCTGACTTACATCACCTTTAAATTGCAGTTTTGATAGGGTTTGTCCGTTATGTTTATTTACTATCCATATTCCACACACCGTATCCGTTTGGGTGTGCGCCGCCGTCAATGGGATATCGCTGAAAACCTTAGATGCGCGAACTTGGCTGGTAGCAACCAGCATTAAGTCACCAAAAAATGACAGTCCGCGGGTAAATCCAGGTAAAGTGCAAACTGTTGACACTTCACGGGTATCCGGGTTGTAACTAATAACTTCGCCTAAACCCGAATTACACAAGTAAACAAATCCATCGTCACATCTAGGTGAGTGCGGCATTGATAATCCACTTAACAATATTTCATTGCTATCCACATCTATCAACGTACCATTTTGCTCAGTACGCCAAGAATCTTGACTATCTTGTGTATTAAAAGTGGTTACATATTTGGGACGGCCATTTTGCATCGCCATGCCGTTTAGATGACAGCGATCCTCAGCTTTTAACTCACTGATAAAATGCGGTTTCCATCGCGCTGTAAAGCCAGATTCAGACGACACTGTGGCAAGACAAGAAAAACTCGAATTCACGACCCACAAGCCTTCATCTCCCCAGGCGATATCATGGGTATTCAGGGTGCCCGTTGTAAGAGAAGAGCGCTCAGTAAATAATTTATCGCATTGTTTGATTGCACTAATCTGCTCCGCTCTTAATTGCTTAAACGAGGAAGTATCACGCTCTTCGTCTTGCAGCTTGCTGGCCAGCGAATCCAAATCGTCTAACTCTCCACGGCAAACGCTATCGCGAGACATATCACTCGATTTAAAATTCACAATGCGATTGACTGTGCTTACTAAAAAGCGATCTTCACTCACACAAATGCCCATTGGCCGAACAAACTTCTTAACGCTACAGCTAAGCGCATCAGCCCGACTGCGAAGCAACATGACTGCATGTGACTGGTAGCTTGAAACTACCAACGAAATACCTAATGCTTGAAGAATTTTAGGAAAATTCTCACTATATTCACTTGCAAAATCAATGTTAACGAAATCAGATTTATCACCTGCCCTTCCGTAACCCTGTTCCCGATACCCTTGCATGTCTCTACTCCTTTGCGAGCGGCTGGATAACACCACTCAACAATCAAACAAGCTTAAAGTTAATTATTATTATTGAACCCAATTTCACTGCTCGATAGACCACAGCTAAGCAAGTAGGAAAGCTCCCCTGTTACCAAAGCTGCAGCAGTGGAAGTACCACTGGCTATAAAACTTGTGTTCTTTTTTTTCAGAGATAATGTCGCAGGCGCGTACAGATCAACACACCTGCCAAAATTCGAAAATGGAGCCAAAGTGCCGTCACCCGACAGCGCTCCGACCGTTGTTACTCCCTTGACTTCAGATAGTTTATTACCGATACATGCATCCTTCCCATGGTTGCCAGCCGATACGACCACATAGGCTACGCCACCATGATTTAACCCTTGCTCAATGACCTCTGAAAGCAACTGAGAAACAAAAGGCAAAGTCCAGCTGCTGTTTATAATGTCTACATTCATTTTCAAAGAGATACTAAACGCCAAAATCATCGCCGAGTTAAGCGTACTCGCTTGCTTAATGGCAACGAGTTCCGCGTCTACTTTCGTCTTATTTTTTGTTTTAAATTTCAGCTGATGTGCAATAACACTGGCAATCATGTTGCCATGTGTCGCTTCTGATTTTGTTTTGGCAGAAATGATATTTTGGCTATCCGCGTCATAGGCAAGTAGAACATTAAAAAGTGAAAATGCGGATTCAGACAAATTAAAGCCATCATCTATGATGGCGATGCGACTGGGTTTTATCGATGAATTGCATTGATAATTTCGCAGGCGCTGTATAGTTTGCGAACTTGCGTGATTATTAACCTTGCGCTTTTGTATTTGGGGAGACCGAACGATGGCAAAATCCGGCTGCACAAAAGCGCCATTCAAGCGGCTGATTGATTCATAAGTCGACAAAAATTCGTCTTGCGTCGGCGTAACAAGTACAATTTCGTTAAGTCGATCATTGGCAAGTACCTGCAAACTTAAGATTGATTCTATTCGTTCTAAGTGCTTTTTTTGCTCATTATTTACTTTAACAAGCATTTTTTCATTGAGGTAAAATTGCAGTCCAATATTACTGTTGTAAATATTCTTCTGGCTTGTTGAATACAATTGTATTGTTTCATTATTATTTATGAAGTTGATAAAGGGTGCCTTGGAGCCACTTTTAGCAGTAGCTCCAATACTTAAGAACACCATGAAACAAAATATAAACTTCACTACAAACAGCTCATCTAACTTCGCGGTGGAAAAATACCGTCCATACAAAGGCAAAACTGTATTGCAAGATACGGTTGTCTATTTTCATGAGCTTGATTTTGGCCATTGCTCAATATTGCTTGAGAATTCAAAGTAATATTTGAGCCTCCTAAGTCATCAGAAGAATAAACTCGGGCTACACCACCGGTTGTTGCCCTTGCTGCTGACAATAACCCCGTACCATTTGACCTATCAACAAGGCCATCTTTAATGGTTTTACCCGCATTTAATTCATGGGTATGAGTAGGCAGTTCGCTTTCCAATAACACCACATCGGGCAACCCAACTCGATTTCCCAAATCGCCCGGAGATAAACCGGGCCCAGTGCCAAACATGGTTGGCGTTCGACCTTGTAAATCTGGTAACTGCATGTTTGTTTGACCATTGCCACCATAAGTCGTACCTATCACAGCAAACAACGCCTGATTTTGAGATATATCGACAAATTGGCCATCACAAAACGCATAGCTAACGGGAGCAAAGGTGTAAGGCAACATATCAACCTGACCAATAAATGGATCCATTTTAATTCTCCTTTTAGTTACGTGACGGATAGAGGCCGTTCATACAAATAATAAAGCCAAGGTAGAGCATTGGCATACGGTTTTCATGGGACTCGTCTCCACCAGCTGTGCCGATCGCTCTTGCACTAAATGGATTGGTTTCTAGACCCGCCGTTGTGTCGGGTAAAAAATGCAACTCACTGCCAATATATGACTGCCCATCTATTGGTGCTTGTAGCTCTGAAGTGGCACTTGTTACTTGCACTGGGTGGCTATGTGCTGGCAGTTGGCTCTCCGATAGCACGACTCGCTCAACGCCATACCTCTGTCCCAAAGCTCGGTTAGTTAATCCCGGGCCCTGACCATCCCCCACAGGGACCCGCCCGCGCATATCGGGTAGCCCATAAGTGGTACGCCCATCTCCCCCATAATTTGAGCCCAACAAGCTAAACAAAGACTCGTTGTCTGTGATTGCCTGCAACTGTCCGGCACAATAAGACCAATGGTAGGGGGAATATACGCCTGCAAACATGCGAATTTCACCTAAATATGCATCACTCATACTCTGCTCCTTTAATTAGTTTCGTGGCGGGTACGCGCCGTTAAGCGCAATGACAAAGCCAATTACAGTAGACGGCTGTAAATTAGTATGAGGCGCATTTTCACCAACGGTTTGAATACTTTGTGACGACAACGTATCAAGCCCACCAGAGTTTTGCGCATAAAACTTCTTCACGCCTGTTGGGAATTGCGTATTAGCCGTAGAAATCGTGTATCGAGCAGTTGGATTTGCATTACTGAAAGGTAAAAAGCTATCGCCTTCTAAGGAATCAACTTGAAAATCGTGACTGTGCCCTGTCTGAGCATTATTGAGCGTAACTTCCTCAATGCCACCTTTTTGCCCTTGTTGAAAAATGTCATACTTTCCTGGAAAAACTGGCGTTCGGCCACGCATATCGGGTAACGCAAAATTCGTCCTTGCGTCACCGCCAAATGTATCTGACAACAAGGAGAACAAGGCGGGATTGTCATTGACTGGTATCAACGCACCATTACACGCCGCCCAATGCACAGGTGGAAAGTTGAAGGCAATCATTTGCATCATGCCTAAATAAGGATTAACCATAAAAACCACTCCTTAACTTTGACTTGGGTTTAACCCACTTCTTGAACACGTCTACGTGAAATAACTATCTGATATTTATCTTGATCATAAATACTCATAAACATCGGATATTCACCAAACGCACTATGCTTAAAAAGATAGTTGTCTTGCGGAAGCTGGTTGCTTGGGTCTCCCTTTAGCGAGATACAAAATGAGGTAAACTCATCAGTGTCTATGCGGCCATCTTCAACATTACTAATCGCTAATTTGCCAACTAACTGCTCGTTTTGTGTTGAAAACACCTCGACCTCTTCACCAACTAACGAATGCATTAACTCTTGTGTCACTTTTGTCATTGCTTGCTACTCTGCGTCTATTTTTTAAAACTTCTGATCAACCATAATTGCTGTGATTGCCTGCGTTATACACCAACAATGCTTTTCATTGCCGGGGGGTACCAAATGAGCAACTCATGGGGCGTTTGCACTTCCATCACTTGAAAGCCAAGCTCTAAATACAAGCGTTTAGCGGCTATGTTGTGGCTCAGAACCGCCAATGTAAGAGGAACAGCCGACTGTGCGGCGCAATGCTGAAACGACTGTATAATAGCGCGACCAAAACCGTGGCCTCGCGCAGCAATTAAAAAACCGATATCGATCAAACGGATCTCATTGTGACCAAAATCTAAAGTGGCTTTGCCAATAGGTTCACCGTGTTTTTCAATAATGAAATACATCGCATTGGGAAACTGAGCACCATAGCCTTGAGTTTGCGCTTTTAGCTGCATCTCGACGATTGATTCAATAAAATCACGCTCGCCATCAATACACTGCAAATCCTCTCTTACTTCTCTATGCAGCTTTTCGATAAATGGTTTATCAGTTGCCTTTGATGGGCGTATGTGTAGCCCTTCTGGTATGGTAAATTGCACCATTTTCCTTATCCTCTTTTGTGCACCTATTGAGTATATGCAGCATTAAAACTTTTGCTCGGAACTTTCTATTAAATTTTTCAGCCAAACACCTACTTTACAATCAATAACCAAATTGATTCTCGCTTCAGCTCCTAGGTTAGAAACACTGTGTTCTAAATCCGCATTGAGATACCATACTTCATTGCACTTCATCGGTACGATCCGGTTGTTTACGACAAACTCAACTTGTTCTGCACCGGCGATTGGCACATGTATCCGCGCCTCTCCATATTCCATCGACAAGTGGTGATCTCTGTGTGGCAAGATATGACTACCAGCCTCTAAACGCATTAACCTTATCGACTTAAACGAGCATTTAAATTGGGCTAGGAAGCTTTTCAATATGGGAAGCCTATTCATGATTGGTAAGGGAGCAAATTGAGCGTTCTGTTCTTCAATTGAAAAACACTGGAGGATCGGGTGTGCATTAACGTGGGCTTGATTGGCATAGAGTGGCAATACGTTCCAATGTCCTGAAAATCCAGAGGAGTTAACATGTGAGTACCAAGTCAGCTCATTTAATGCTAATACTTCCTCTTTCAACGCTGTAAAATCGCAGTTTAAAGCTAACTTAGCAAAAGCCACTGGATTATTATGCGTCCCTATATTGGTGCTCATTGCACTTAACCTATAAATCGACCTGAAATATCGAACTTATAGACTGTGTCTGCAAATTTTCCACCCACAACTTCTATAAAATCATAACCATCAATTGAGAGTAATTTAGGCCGATTAGTAAAACTTGTTGGCGCATAACTCATCAAATATACGCCTTGGCTGTCAAACTTCTTAATATTATTGGAGTAGGTGTTAAGAATATGGATATGACCCGCTTTGTCACATGTTATCGATTTAATGCCACTAAGCTGATGTTTAAGCTCAACGCCAAACTCACCAAAACTACCAAGTATTTCTCCGTTAAAGTCGAGCGTATATACGGTAAAAGTGGTTTCACCTATAACAAATATACGCTGTCGCTTTTCATCAATTGCAAAATCCTTAACGTGCACCACCAATGGTATTTCACTTATTTTTCTGCCATCTTCGTCATACATGTAAATGCTGTTCGAAGATTCAAATAAAATATAGGTCTTGTTTGAGTACCGTCTTGCGACCCTTGGCTTGAGCCTTACTTTGACGATTTTTTGTTGCGGGTTTTCTACTAAACTTGTGGGGTAATCTAACTTGCTCAATGATAATTTCTGCTCGCTCAATCGTTCAGTATATCTAAACTCAGAAGCCTTTGAGTGAGCTATAAATGACTTTGAAGTCATCAACATACCAGAGGTGCTCAATAACACAGATGACTTGATAAATGCCCGACGTTCCATTTTCTGTCCTTTGTTTCAACGGTAGATGCGATTATTACAGCATTATTAATAATAATAAATTACACGAAATTACATTATTGTAAATATTTGGGTTGATAAGCCCATACTTATGTCTAGAAAAAAAACTCCCTTTCCAAATAGAGTCGTACATAATTGCTACCACCAACTAAAGAACTAAGAAGCTAACAAATTTTTTATTGCAAATTTGTATATTTTGCACAAATTAACAATCCCAATTAATGCAATTATATAGATTAAAAACTAGAATTAGTGCTGTTTTGCGATTCAAAAAAGCCCAGTTAATCCCAAAAAACTGAATAAAAACTTAAGACAAGCTTTTCTTACTAGGTAAAAAATCGTATGTATTATGGATGTAAAATTAATTATAACTTGTAATCGTAAACGACTAAAAAACGATGTAATATCTACAACTCAATTGCTGTACCAAACGTTTCTTGGCAAAAATAATTAACTCGAAGAATAAGCATAATGTCATTAACACATTTTTCTGATCCATATATAGAGAATAACTTTGAATCCTCCCACTATGAGCTGCTTCATAAGATTGGTGAAGGTGGTTTTGGTAAAGTATATAAGGCAAGAAACAAAAATACTGAGCAAACTGTTGCAATTAAATTTCTTGCCCTTGAGCCCCATTTAGAAGAGTCAAAAAAGAAACGCTACGTTGAACGATTCAAGCGAGAAACCGCGCTGAGTGGGCAGTTAGAGCACCCACATATAGTGCGTCTTCTAGACAAAGGGCAAGTCAATGAACACCTTCTTTATGGTGTTTTTGAATATATCGAAGGTCTATCTCTACGTGAACATTTGATGCAAGAAGGAGCACTGGATGCTGTCGGTGCCACCGATATCATGCTGCAAGTGCTCGATGCGCTTATTCATGCACACAAAAAAGGGATTATTCACCGAGATATCAAACCCGCCAATATCATGCTTACACAAGCGGGGGCGAAAACACATGCCAAAATTCTAGATTTTGGTATCGGTACCTTGACCCAAGAAAACAGGCATCAAGACTTCTCAACTATCACTTTAACTCAAGAGACGATTGGTACCCCTTCTTATAGTGCTCCAGAGCAGTTAAGAGGAGAACCGGCTTCAGAAAAAACAGACTTATATGTGTGGGGTCTGGTATTACTAGAATGCCTAACAGGCATGCCAGCGGTGACGGGGTCGAGTGTAGCCTCGATTTATCACAAGCAGCTCAGTGATGTGCATATTCCCATCCCTAGTGCCTTGCTCGGCCACCCTTTGTCCGGATTACTGCGCAGAGTTCTACAGAAAAACGCCACTGAACGTGTTATTTCAGGAAAAGAGATATTTTCTGAACTTCACACCATGAACGTCTCCAACTTGGTAGGTATCTTGGCAGATGTGCAAGCGCAACATGGCTACGATGACCACACGGTTGTTTTGCGTAACGACGATCCGAATAGCCCAGTGTCGCAAGACTATACAACACTCACAGAGCGTAAGCAGATCACCGTGTTGGCATTGCGCTTGAGTGCAAAAAGGCTGAACGAAAGCGCAAAAGACTTTGACGTTATCGACACCTTATTTAAATCTCAACGCAACCACTGTATCGATATAGCAACACGGTTTGGGGCATACCATGTCGGCAACCTTGCCGATACAATGTTGTTTTATTTTGGTTATCCCGTAGCAAGCGACAATGATACCCGACTGAGTGCTAGAACAGCTTTAGATGTGATCAGTGAACTAGGTAAACGTAATGCACTGATGCAAGAAGCCCACGGGGTTCAACTTAATGCTCACATCGGTATACATTCGGGTATTTTCGTAACCTATGCCAACTCGGTACCTGAGGGCAATATTGCCAATATAGCTATGGATCTGGCCAGACTGGCAGGGGAAAGACAAATTCTCTGCTCAGCAGAGTCTCGAGCTATTTTAGAGCCCTATAGTGACTTCGACTATTTTGACAATATCCAACTTGGTTTATCTTTTGGGCAACTGTCCATATACAACTTAAAAGGTGAAAAGCGTATCGAAGCGTTTGGCTTTATGCGCGGTACCAAGAGTCACCATAAATTAATTGGTCGACAACTAGAGCTAGACAAAACACTGTCTGTAATTAATGGCGAAAACAATACCCGCATCGCCCATATCTATGGTGAAGCAGGTATTGGGAAGTCTCGATTACTGCAAGAAGTTAGGGATAATGCCAGCAAGTATCAACATTTGGTTGCTCAGTGTTTACCAGAACACCAAAACAGTGCTCTGTACCCAGTTCTCAATTTAGTTAAATACCTATTCAATACAGACAATCAAACGACAGATAATATCACGCAATTATTCACTGATGTCTTAACCGACTATGGCCAGTCCGATTCAGAAATCAATGCAACCATTCCTATCTTAATGGTATGGCTCGCTGTCGAATTACCTGAAGATATGCAACCATCTTCGCAATCACCAGACGAGCAAAAGCAGTTACTGTTTGCAGGTTTAAGTGCGCTGTTATTATCTCGTCAATCCAGTATCAGCGAATTTAAGCTCTATATCATAGAAGATATTCATTGGTCAGACTCTATCACCTTAGAGTTCTTACGCTATTTTGCCGCAAAGCTTCTAGATGGCAACGTTATGATAAGTACTTCAAGGCAAGCATGCCCGAGCAGCTTACATGACCTAACGCTGCTAGAGATCGAACTTAATAAACTTACTGCACAAGCTACAACAGACTTTATTGAACAGCTGTTCGACAGCAAAAATGTGTCCGACAATGTACGTTCTGTGCTGGTAAAACGAACCGATGGCATACCACTGTTTATCGAAGAGCTGGTCGATATGCTCAAAGAAAAGCAGCTCGTTCACGAGTCTGGTGGTGCTATCACATTTATCAGCCCTGACAGGCTGGAGCAAGTACCAAGCAGCTTACGTGAGTCGCTGCAACAAAAGCTTGATAACCTAGTGCATGCTAAAGAAACAGCTCAGCTTGCCGCCACCATTGGTAGAGAGTTTGAATACGAGTTGTTAGTTGCAACGTCTTCACTGAGCGAAGATCAAATTCAAAATGACTTGAACGAGTTACTTGAGCGAGAGTTAATCGTTCAACAAAGGCGCGTAAACAGTGATAGCTATGTATTTAAGCACGCCCTAGTCAGAGATGCTGCCTATGACTCACAAACTCATACAGAAGCCACAGCGAAACACGCACTATTTATAGATGCTTTAAAACGCTTGGATAGGTACACCGAGCAACCATTTGTAACTGCATTTCATCTACAAAAAGTAAGTCAATTTGAAAGCGCTGCAACTTTGATGCTAGACAGCGCAAACGGTGCAAAGCAGCTGTTTGCAATCATGGAGGCCGAGTCATACTTACAAGAGGCTTTAAGAATCTGCCAAACAGGTGAACTGAGCGAAACCGAGCTGTACCTTAAAGTTAAAAATGATCTCGCGTCTGTCCGTATTGCAGGAAATGGCTGGGTAGATGAGCAAGCCAGTGATGCACTACATGAAAACTTTAAAGTGCTAAACGAAAATACAGATTCTAAAGAAAGGTTTACCACGACTCGTGGACTTTGGTTACAACTATACGCCACAGGCGAAACCGAGCAGGCCCACCAACTCGCATTGGATCTATACCAAAATAGTGAGTGGGTTCCTGACGAATTTAAGCCGGTTATTTATGAAATTCTTATTCAGACCTTATTCTCCAAAGCCGAGTTCTCAAAGATCATTACCGTACTCGATGAGATGCCAGACAATATATTCAAAAATGACTCCGAGACTATTTCAAATAACTTTGGTTTCTGCTCCGAATTAGTTTGTATCGGTTTTAGGGCGTTTGCAGAGCTTTATCTAGATAACCAAGCTCAGGCCGACAAACTGATCACACAACAAACAAAACTCGCTCATGAGGTTGGCATTGTCGATGTGCTATCGGCCACACACGGATTCCAAGCAGAATACCAATTAAACAAAGCTCTGTTGGCTGCCGATAAAACCACTTTTATCCAGTGTGCCGAAGAGGCAAAGCGCTTATCTCAAAAAGGTGTGGACTTGGCGAGAGAAGCAAAAAATGACGGCTGGAAAGGCTATTGTGAAATGCTGCATTTTATTGCCAGCGTCGATGCGGATATCTCAATTGAACAATTTGAGATGGGTATCAAACAGTTTTCTGGCTACTTGTCACATCGCGCCTTTTACTATTCCGTATTAGCCAAAATGACCTATTTATTGTGTGGCGAAACCAACACACAATTCCTTGATATTGCAGAAGAGTCTTCCGATGTATCAAGTTCACTTTATGTAAAACCTCAACTAAATACACTAAGGAAAATTTAGATGAAAACATATCCTAAAGGGCTACTGTCTTTTACTTATAACGCTGCAAACGATCCAGAAGTGAGAGAGCTAGTGTTACAAAACCTACCTCAGGCTATGGCGCTTTTCGACCTATCTGAATCACAAACAGAACTGGTACAGAAAGTAGTGAAAGAGTCATTCTTAACTGATGATCTATGGGCTCAGTACTGCGAAGAGCTTCGTCCAGAAATTGACGACGATATCGCCAAAATCTGGTAATGGAGACATGCGAGGCGCTTGCCTCGCATCACACTATGAATAATCTATCTCAACTACATCAGCAATTGTGCCACTCTCATGGCTTTTTAATTAATCAAAACAACCAAGAAGCAACCAAATATCTTGCTGACAAAATCCCCCAATTTACCAAAGGCGTTTGTTACGAATACCGGGCTGCTGAACTCAATCACCCATGTGACTTTCTCGTCGCCTATGACACGTCTGAAGAAACGCTTCTGCAACTTAGAGGTTTGTTTGATTCGATTGAACAACATCAATCCAAACAAATTAATGAATTTTTAGATCTCTATACTCAGCACCGCTGCCTAAGAGACATACCACTTATTTGGTTGAGCTTTGACTGGAGTAAAACCCACTACCCTATTATTCCGACATTTTATATAAGCACACAACACTATAGCTATGTAAAAGGAGAAAAGCTTAACGACACAATTAAGCATGCACTGTCGACATTGGCGCCCAACTCTCTTGCTCTAGGCGAAGCACTTGCCGGGAAATTAGAATACGGTAAGTTGAATCATATTGGGTTTACTTTTGCCAGAGATAGCCTAAAGACGAAATTCACAATCACATTAGAGTGTGAACACGTTTTGCCTCAGCTTGCGCTATTTGAGTGGCAAGGTGATGTAGCTCATTTACAAAGCGTATTGAACATTGCGTCTGAACTGAGCCACAAAGTACAAATCAGCATTTCATTCACTGATCAATTGAGCACAAAAATAGAAGTTGAGCTGCCTTGGGTGAGGCAGGAAAAAGATAACTATATTAACGACGAGTTTATAGAAAGAGTCATCGATATTTGTGACAAAGAGCCTAATTATCACAGGCTGAACGACGTATCTAAATGGCTTGAAAACAATCCAAATAACAAAGCTTTTTATACCAAGTTTTCAATCTTCGAAGATGGCAGCTGCAATCTGAAAAGTTATCTACATTCAAGCCCACAACCAAAAAGAAGATTATTCGGATGATTAAATCACTTACTCTAATTTCCAGCGTAACGCTTACAAGCATAATGAGTTTTCAAATAGCTGCCGAACAACAGTACGCTACATTTCCAGATTGGTTGAGTAAAAACAGCTGTGATTATGAAAATCACAGTTTATTTTTGCCTGACGATATTACAACACTGCCTTACTTTCCACCTGACGCCTATAACAAAAAAATCTGTAGAACGATAAAACCTCTCACGCCAAGTGATAGCAGTTACAATAAGAAGCTGGCATTTTTAACCAACCAGTATGACTTATTCTCTTGGGCTCAGTTTATAACTTTGAACCGAGAAGTGGATAAGCAGTTCAATGTCACGGCGAAGAACTTACAGGTATGCACAGGTGCAAACTGCAATACCCCTATTTGGTTTAACTGGAGAGATACAGACAGCGTTTTTATGGAAAATGGTTGTACACCAGATGGTTGGGATTTTACTAAAAACGCGTCTGTTAACCCAGCTTTAAAAGCCATTAGTCAAGTTGCCCCACTTGATATGGCAATAAGCCAAGCCATTTTGGTCGATCAAAACAATGAACCTGTTTATTACCAAAAGCTGCTGTCTCCGAATATATTTAATTTGGTCACGCAATTTGAAAACCAAAGTGCATTAGTTAAACCATACCAGCTCTATAATATTGACGGGCAAATTGACTATTTAAAAAGTTATGGCCAAGTTATCGCAAACACAGGTGGCTATGTTAATTGTCCGGATGATGTCAACAAGATCTGTAATAGCATTCCAGCGCTAGAAAACTATGGTCCGACAGATAATACTGGCGGACTGACTATTAAAGTAGCTTGGAAAGTGCTAGGTGAAAATGACGACCCGAGCAAGTTCATACATATGCAAAAAAGTGTCAAAGTGTATGAAAACCTGGACAATGGAGAGTATAGTAAGTCTACTAAAAACGTCACTAAAACATTAGGTGTCGTCGGTTTTCATATCAGCCATAAAACCGTTTCTTCTCCAAACTGGGTGTTTACAACATTTAGCCACGAAGACAACATATCTGGCAGTAATCCATTGTTCAATGATCCCAACTGCCCAACCTGTGCTGTTAATCATGCAAATGGCGGTGAGACAAAAACACAGGTCACTAGATTGGAACAAATAGGCCCCATTACAAAACAGGTCAATCAGTTTGTAAAACAAAAGTTAGCTAAAGAAAAGTCTGTCCTTCAATATTACAACTTGATCGGCACGCAGTTTTCAACCGACAGCAGCGATCCTGAGCGTGAAACTTTTCCAGGTAAAATTGCTAACTATTCTGGAGGCGCACCTCATCCGGTATTTCTAACCAATGAAGTGCTCGAAACGTTTCTTCAGCTTGGTAATACCCCAGTTGGTAAAGATAATAAGCTATTCTATAAAAGCTCATCATGTATGAACTGCCATGTGAGTGGTGGCTTTGCGCAGGCCGCAATCAACAATGTGCCAAAAGATCAGCTAAAATCGAGTTACTCCATTTCTCCAACTGACTTTATGTTCATTTTTGAAGATGCACATTGGCTAAACAGCCAAGCCTGTAAATAATCTCGTATAGGGCTATTTTTATAATAGCCTTACTTACAGAAACATAAAAAACTATAAATCGCTGCAATACAAAGCATTGCCAATATTACGTAGCAACAAATTTTCACACCGGCATGTTTGTCCACGGCTCTAATATCAACAAGCCACCTCACGCCGTAACGCCACAACACAAAAAACCAACTAAAAATTAACACTTTCATATTGCCTGATGATAAATTAAACAACTCGTATTGTGATATCTCTTGTTGTCTTGCGGCAGTACAAATTTTCCACCGCACACTAACAAACAATATAAAGTTGTTGTTATTTAGCATTAAATATCAAAAGTTTAAGAAGTATTTTTAAATCCATATCTTTTCTAGTTTAAAAGGGAATTTGATGATTTATAGTGTACTTATCTATTTAACAGCGGTTGCTAGTTCTTCAGTGGATGTTGACCATGCCTATTTGCACCAACTCCCAACCCAGTGTGATAATTACACTCAATTGGCCAATCAAGGATATCGCATACTGCCCTGCTTCTTTGCTACATTGGGCAACAATCGGACAAACCAGTCAGTCATTCGCGATGCTTACCGACAATTTCATGCGTTAAATTGGGATGTATTGGAAGGCCTTCCTGGCGTTGCCGACTATCGCTCTAATTACCTATCTAAAAGAGACACATACCCGGTATGGCAATCATGGCCTAACTTAAACTCATTTTCCAAGTTAGATGACACATCTTGGCAAAAAGCCAAGAAAGAAATACCTGATATATGCCACGATTTTGTCTCATTTCAAGATCGCGCTTTGTTTGAAAAAAACCATCCAAATATAACCAATTTAAATACACCATTATTACTTGAAACGCTTTTAAACCCTCAAGGTAACATTCTAATAGATAGCAATGGTAACCCAGTCTACTACTCTATTCACATGAACAAAGTAGCATTTGACTACTTAAAAGATAATGAAACGGCTGACCCCAAAATATTTCCCGCAGCTGATGCATATGCAAACAAGAGAGGGTCAATTTTTGTTAAAGCCGCATGGCTAATAAGTTCTTTTTCAGATGCAGAAAACTACCATCGAGCGGCGGCATTTATCGTTGAAAAAGAGCAACAACAGGTAACAAATTGCAAACTAGCGGTTGTCAGTCTTTCTGCATTACACATAATCAATAAAAATAACCCGACGCCACAAGCTTTAGCGCCAGCAGATACAAGTTACAAACTGAATATGTGGAGCTGGGCAACATACCTGCACTCAGGCGCGGTTCCAACTAAACAGCAAAATTCAAAATCAGAGGTTGATCTGAATTCGAAGTACCCGCTTTTTACTGAGCGTTTTATTACGATTAAAGAAAGCTGTTATGATCGGTCTGGCAATTTAAATACTCAACTTCCTACCTGTAAAATAAATAAGCCCACTTGCTACTCGAATGCTTCAGGTTGTGAACCCAGCGCTCTTTTAGGCCTTCTTTCCAATGAAGACAAAGATATCCTAACAATTTATAACGCTAAAACAGCGGAGCTGTTAAAGAGCTCTGTTTGGGGGAATTATCGTATTCTAAATAGTCAATGGTCAGATATGGGGATCATCAAACCAAAATATTTAGCCAACCCCATTTTAGAGCCATTCGATGGGCTAGATTCGAGCTGCAGCGGATGTCATTCCGATGCAAATACACAGAAATTTAATGACTTTGTATTTTCTACAGACCTAAAACTTAACTAGAATAGGGAATCTAATATGAAAAGAACTTTACTGTTTTCGGGTTTACTACTGGCATTTTCGGCTATCTCTGTTGAGGCTGTCGGCTCATCTTCTTATCAATCAAGCAAGCAAAACGCTTCAGTCCACTTAACCAGTCAACAATTATATAAATACAAAGACAGCCTGTGTGCCCTCCAAATCGTAAATACTATGGTGCTAGATGGTGATCTGCAGTCTGTTACAAGTACCATGTATCCACTTCTTAACAGTGATGCGAAAAATGCGGAGTTGCAGAAAGAAAAACTGAAAAATCTATACTACGTACCTTATTCAGAAGTAAGTGCGCAACAAGGCACATCTATTCACTACTTGATTGAAAAAGCTTATGGTCCCATCACTAAACTTACAAACGTCTATTTAAGCAATGAAATGGCTGACGAATTAGTTGCGCAAACAGCAAGCTACAATGCCCAAGCAAAATTGACTCTAACGTTAGGGAATGCAGCAGTTAGAACGGCACTCACTCCAGATCATGGTGTTGCATATGAAGATGAAACTGAGCTTCACAATTATTCTGGAGACAGGAGCTTCATCTTAAACTCCCAAGATCAAAAAAACTTAGCGCTACTTTTGTTCTCAATTGCAAACAACAAAGCGCAATATGATAAATTCCAAGACCTACTTAAAAGTAAGAATGTCAAAAAGATTAGCAATAACTTTAAGGCTATTGCACTTCCAAATAAACAATTTATCTCACAGACAGCGGCTGACAAACTGGCTTCTCTTACGGTAAAACACGACCATACTGAATTGGTATCTTTTATAGGCACTAATATTTATAAACCTTCTTGGTAAAGAGAGCGAATGTTCACCGTTTTAATTCGTAGATAACATTCAACCTTGAGTGACTGGATGTCACTCAAGGTTTTAAAATTTGACTTAGATTTGTTTGCTTTATGCATAAGTACTTCCTCCTTCTAAAAGGCACTTTGGGTACTATGATGCTCGAATATACAAATTTAACCCATCTATACTGTGCTTAAAATAGATCTGATAACACATACAGTTTATTTATAACTGCTCTCCAATTATCTAAAAAATTATGCCAAAATATGCCCCAATACGCATAAAAGGATTATGTATGAAAAATATATTCTGCCTCATTACCTCTGTCGGTTTATTAAGTTCAGCTCAATTCGCACAAGCTGCGGATACCGGCTTTGGAGTATCCGTCTTCGGAGGACACTCTATCAATCACGACTTAACAACCAGTAAAGACCAAACAATCGACCTTGAAGACAATAGCCACTTCGGTATATCTGTCGATAGACTCATCAACCGAACACGCTATGGCATGTATTACAGCATCAATGAAACTGAGTTTGCTGATAACGCCATCGCAAAAGTTGACATGGAGTACTTACTATTTCAAAGCGCCATTGAGCTGCCTATCAATGACAGTTTATCAAGCTATGTTGGCGCACAGATTGGTGTAAACCGCATCACACCAAACTTTGCCGAAGCAGATAAGTTTTTTGCGTCGGGCTTGTTCACTGGCATCGACTACAATATTGGCGCTGGTTTTCACGCATTTACCGAGCTTAGATGGATGGCAACCATTGTAAAAAACACGTCTCAAGTTGTCTGCGACGATGATCCAAATACACAAGACAATTGTATTTGGCACTTCGATGGTGACGTACTAAGTCAGTTCCAATTTAGTGCTGGTCTAAATTACCGTTTTTAGTCGCGTTAAACTTTGCTTTAGTTCATCAATAAAAAGCCTAGTTTTATAAGGGGTGAAGCGGGTGTTTGGGTAATAGGCCCACAATTGCTTCACCTCTGATTTCAAATCTGGCAGGACCGGAATTAAAACCCCTTGCTTTAGCTCTCTGGCGACATATTGCGGGGAGATAAAAATTAATCCCATCCCCTGAATGGCTGCCTTCATCAATGCATCAAGATGGTCAGAGACAAAATTGTAGTGACTAAAATCAAATAAGCTGCCGTCTTCTAAAATTATCCCGCCTTTCTTCTGGTAGTAATTACTCAACAACATTTTATGGGCTGCCAAATCTTCAATGGCCGTTATTTTTTCACATTGTGATAAATAGCTAGGTGCTCCGAATACCGTCATTTGATAGTCAGCCAATCGAATACCTTTGTGAGCCGCTGAATCAAACTCTTCATAATAACTGGTGATCACCAGATCATGCTCGAGATCTGGCGGAGAGCCCGGCGTCAATATATTCAAATGAATTGTGAGGTTTTCATACTTGTCTAAAAATTGCTTAATGACAGGCATTAATAAACTACTTCCTATGGCCTGGGTCGCAGCTATTTTTAGGGTACCTTGCGGCTCAAGTTCACTCCCCTGTGCCTGCTCGATCATATCGTCAAACTGCCCTACCCAGTTTCTTGCATAGGACAAAAAGCGAATGCCGTTTTCGTTTAAGCTTACTTGCCTTGTCGTACGCACAAAAAGTGTTTGACCCAACTGTTTTTCAAGCCAGTCAATTCGCTTGCTCATTGCCGACGCAGACACACCTATGACATCTGCGGCCTTGGTAAAACTGCCCATATCCGATAATACAACAAAGCTGCGTACAGCACTTAGCCAATCCATATTATTTCCTATGAAGAAAAAGTCTTTTAATTATTACCTTATTTTTAGGACATTAAAAGCACGTTATAGTAGCGCCTATTGTGCCCCACCATGAGTAACTGCCTTGAATAGATATATTGCTTTGGCCGCTTTTTTACTGTCATGCTCTCAATTGGCCAGTCAAATATTTATGCCCGTATTGCCTGATATCACGCAAAATCTTGCGCTTACTGAGGGAGCAAGTCAGGCAATCATTATTAGCTTCTTTGTTTCATTGGGGGCTGCACAATTAATTGCTGGTCCGTTATGTGACAAATACGGCAGCCGGCCTATTTTTATCTGCGGACAAATCATTTTAGTACTGGGTACATTGCTGTGTGCTCTAGCCTCTGATGCCAACACTTTTCTAGCTGGCCGGGTGTTGCAAGGTATTGGTAGCGCAGCCCCTGTACTCGTCAGCCGAGCAATTTTATACGCGACGTTTAAAGGTAATAAACTAAATAGCTCAATGGGGAATTTAGCCATATCTGCCAGTTTAGTCGCTTTGATCACACCGCTGATTTCAGGCACCCTCGCAGACATGTTTTCATGGCAAGGAATGTCCTTTGCACTTATTGTCTATTATGGCTTCGTGATGGTTTTTGGCCTGATTGTATTTCCCACGCAACAATCCTCAAATATATCATTACGCCCCGCTGCACTTGTAAAGCAATATGTCGATATTTCCCTCAGTCGTTTTTTTGTATCAATGGCTGTATTAAAATGGGCACCGACATTTTTATATTTAACCATTCAGCTTTACTTCCCCTTTCTTTTAAGGAATCAATTTGGCTTTACCACCGAGCAAATTGGTCAAGCTATGACAGTGTGTATGGGCGGCCTGCTTATCGGTTCTTCTCTTGCCAAAGCCATGCAAAAACGAGTCTCCCATTTAAAAGTTGTTGTCTATTTATGGCCTGCTTTGCCAATAAGTGCGCTAACTTTCCTATTTTTTCACGGATCCGTCTACGCCGTTATCTTCGCTTATTGCGCCATATTGTTTATTTTTGGTGGGTATTTTCCCAGCTATATGTACTATGTCGGACACTTCCATACATCGCGTTCCAGCACCGCCAATGCGCTTGTAGGCGCCACCGAACTGCTGATATTTTCAGTAATAGCTTGGCTTGCTAATCAATATTTGATTAGCGGCCCAGACTCTATTTCAATCATTGTCGCGACAATTTCTATCATCGTATTATTGGCTGCAAAACACCTCTCTTTTGCAGCAAAATCTAATCACTGTATTCAAGGAGAAGTAACATGCAATTCGAAACCGAACGACTCATTATAAGACCTTTACAGTCCACCGATTTGCAAGCTGTTTATGACTCTCGTCGGAACCAAGAGACATCAAGATATATTGGTAAACCAGAAACCCTAGATGATGTTAAAAAGCGCATTGAAGAAGCCAAACAGCCTTTTCAAAATCTAGAGGGGCAGAGATTACTGCTCACCTTAGAGTGCAAATCATCAGGTGACTTTATCGGTGAAATGTTATTCAAGCATACCCAATTGGCCAGCCGCATTGGCGAAATAGGCTACCGATTGAGTCCAGAAGAACAGAAAAAAGGCTATGCTTTTGAAGCAACTAGCGCACTTATTTCGAAGCTTTTCACAGAGTTCGACCTAAATAAAATCACGGCTATTTGCGCGACTGAAAATACCGCTTCATGGCAACTGATGGAAAAACTCGGAATGAAAAAAGAGGGTTGCTTACGTGAATATATGTTGCTCCAAGACAGGTGTGTAGATAGCTACTTATACTCCATATTGAAAAGAGAGCACGTACGTTAATTGTTGACCTTCTTCGAAATGAATGGTGAATGGCTTAATAAACGCAATAAATGGCGTTTTTACTTGTCAAATCCTCAACATTGGATTCTGAAATTTTATCTCTTTATTGGCTAACGCAGATATCAATCAACATCTATACTGTTTAAAAGCATTGATGTAGGAGTTAGTTATGAGAATGCGCAAAAAGCTCATCAGTAGTTTTGTCCTGACGGTGATAGTTCCAATATTAGCAATATCTATCATGAGCATTACGCGCACTAAGCAAGAATCTCTCACGCGATTCACCGCTTCATCCGACAGTGAAATACGTCAGGTTGAAAATACCTTCGTATTATTTTTCGAACAAATGAAAAACAACGCGCGATTTTTAGCACAAAGCCAAGCAGTTGTGAATGTCAGTGACGACACTAGCACATACTTTGGCGCTGAAAAAATGATGACCCCTGAGACGTCTGGAGACAACGAAGCTGAGATTTTTCGATTATTTGAGAGTTTTGGCGTTACCCACCCTGAACTCTTATTTGTATACCTTGGCACCGCTCAAGGTGGCTTTATTCAATACCCAGCTGAACCTCTTGGCGGCTATGATCCCCGCAAGCGCCCTTGGTATCAAGAAGTAAGCCAAGCGTCAGACAAGGTCGTCATTACCGAACCTTATCAGGGTGTCACAGGGCAAGCTATGGTATCGGTTGCCACCGCAATTAAACGCGACAGTGCACTTGTCGGCGTACAATCACTGGACGTCACACTGGCAACATTAACTGATATTGTAAGTAGTATTCAGCTAGGAGATACTGGATATCTGATGTTGCTGGACGGTAATGGTACGATACTGGCCGATCCGAAGAACCCAGATAGCAACTTCAAAAATGTCGCTGACCTGTCATCACCTAAATACCAAGCAATCAAAAATATGAGCAGTGCACATAAGGATGCACTTGTCGCCATCGAAGACGCAGAAAAACAGATGATGGCTAAATCATATTACTCCAAAACATTAAACTGGACCTTTGTTGCTTTGATGGATGAAGACGAAATTCTCTCTTCAGCCTATGCGATGTCTTACAATATCAGTGTTATCGCACTGATTATGTTGGTGCTGTTCATCGTCATTGCGATTGTACTTGCCAATAAAATCGTCTATCCCATTGAAATGGTTTCAGAGGGGCTCAAAGAAATAGCGCAAGGTGAAGGTAATTTGTCAAAACGGCTGCAAATAATTGGCAATGATGAGATCAGCGAGCTTGCCTCATGGTTCAACCAATTTTTAAATTCGATCAATGCGCTGGTTATTGATATTAAGAACAATGCCAGTAATTTGAATGAGCAGGCTCAGCAATCTCACGGCAGTATTGATGAAATTCGGGGACAGTGTCATCACCAAGCCAGCACCTCTCAACAGACAGCTGAGCACACCCATGCCATGGAAAATATGGCCATGACGGTCAATGATAATTGTACCCAAGCACTGAGTGAAATATCCAATACCGACTCACATGCTCAGCAGGGTAATGAGCTCATTCAAAGCACAGTTAAACAAGTTGCCACCTTAAACGATTCACTGGGTAGCTCAGCTCAAGCAATGAGTGAGCTTGAAGATCAGAGCAACAATATTACCAATATTCTCGAAGTCATTAGAACGATTGCCGAACAGACCAACTTACTGGCTCTCAATGCCGCCATTGAGGCTGCTCGTGCCGGTGAACAAGGGCGAGGCTTTGCAGTAGTTGCAGATGAAGTGCGTACTTTGGCCCAGCGCTCTCATGATGCGACGAAAGACATTGAAAAAGTACTCACAAAACTCACTGAAAAAACTAGGGCGGTGTCTAAACATATGACCTTAAGCGTTGAGGAGTCTAAATCAGCCATTGAGCAGTCGGAGCAAGCTCATCAGGCATTTGAAGAAATTGCGGATTCGATTTCGAGGGTCAAACCCATTATCGCTAACATTTCGCAACAAGCAGAGCAACAAGGCGCGTACTCAAGCGACAGTCGCACTCAAATTGAAGGCGTTAACCAGTCAATCAAACAAGTGAGTCAATCTGCGGACACCTTGTATGATGGCGCTAAACAATTGGTCATATTCGCCAACAACCTCAATGAACTCGTTGGCAGATTTAATACTGATTAAGGCCGTTTCACACCAAGTTATAGAGGGGTTTGCTGCGCCATCCCCTCTAAAAACTGCAAACTTGCACGCTCCTTATCGCTGGGTTTGTATGGCTCTCTTTTTAAATCTGATAAATCAACTGTGTGCAATGGAATTTCTGTGATTAAACTTTCACCATAACGGGTTCTTTCCCCTGGTACTGACGACATGCGTTCGACAATGAAAGTCGTCAATTTGAGGTCATTGCTTAAATTAGGCAATACAGATTGATGAGCTTTCAGCGTGATTTTCTGTTTTCCATTGGCCAGCTTTGACTTTGTCACCAAGTGCGCCAAAGGCTTTCCACCGTCAAATAAGTTTGCTCTAACCCGATAGATACCCGCATCTTCCACATCTAGCTCTAAAGCAATGATTAAGTCACTGCCTTGCACGTCTATGTACTTTAGCCCGACGAGTTTTGCACTCGGCTGTACATATTTAGCCTGTGCCACAATCGCAATAGGATCGCCACCCACATCTGCCGTCACTTTCAATTGTATATCACCAATAAAAGTGTCTTTGGCAGACAACTTGGTGACCGCTTGCCCCTGCTCAACTCTCAATTCCCTCTCAAGCAGTACGTTGCGGCCATCGACTAAACTGACAAGCACTTTCGCTTGTGTAATGCCTTCTCCGGTCAACTGTAATTCAATTGGCTCTGGATAAGTGAAGCGGTATTTATTGAGTACCAAAGCAATCGTGCCGCTCAGATCTGAATTCGGAACTGTGACCGGAATAAAGCGATTGGGCTCCAAACGATCAATATCGTGAATGCTTAAGGGCTGAGAATAAGGTGCAAAACGTAGCGTTTCTCGATAATTGGAAGCGATAGCTTTCGCCGCCTTTTGTGTACTGGTAAGTTGAAATGGCGACATATTAATCGCACTCGTAGCTTGCTCTTTGTCTAGCGCAACTACATCGGGCTCTTTTTGTTCCTGAATATCTTCTACTTCTTTGAGTACATTGGGCGATTGCTTCGGCTGAATGCTGCTATTTGGCGTAATTGCACGCCAAATAACAAGTGCCAATAGGGCACTTGTTATAACGACAAAGATTTTCTTCATAATGTCTACTCAGGGATAGCAGCAAAGAGCAGCGCTGACATGCTGGTGTTCTCAGACTGTCTTACATATCTGTACTTTTTCTTCCACAGCCAAAAGCCTTTCTCTTCCTCATAAGTAGAGAATGTCACGCGTTTGTTCGGTGCTATATCAATCGAGGATCGAGCTGTCGTTACTCTGCCATTTGCCTGATTTGATATCACCGAGTGATGATCATAGTTATCACTCATTAACATTGGGTAGTGGTAAGGTAAAAAGTGTCTCACCCCTCCGTCCTGATCAGAGAGCTTTCCGTCCATGCCAATATTTACACTACAACTGTCAAATGCCGCTACTTGGTTGGCACCACATGCAGAATGGGCCGCTACAACACTGTCGTCAATCCCAGGTAAAAATAGCTTCGTAGCATTTAGGTACAAGTCACCATCTGCAACAAATCTGAGTCTAGGAGTACGATCTCCTGGAAAGCTCGCAATTTGACGCGCATTATTCACTTTTAAATCGTTTAAAACTCCGAGCGTTTGACCCACAGAACGTCCGAGCCAAGCTCTAACAGCGGCTTCGACAACCGGATTTGCTAAACCATTGGCAACATTCACAGCTAGGTCGGCTAATTCACTGCCGCCACCAGCGCCTGCAACATCGAAGGTCGCGACGATATTTAATGGCTCAAGCCCTGCATTTTCTAGCCAGTTCGCTTGGTTGTCTATGATGTATCGAGTGATCAAATCACCCGTTGAATGTGTTAAGAAGATACACCCTGGCTGACAAACACCTTGTTCCGACATAGTGCGTAATTTTGGCCACAAGTAGTCACTTGCAATTTTGCCTTCTACACGCTCATAAGACGGCCAATCGATGCGTTCATCGGCAAGGACTCCCCAATATTCAGCCCAATATGCTTCGCCATCACTGTCGATTTTTCTCGGGTCAATGGCTGTCAACTGTTGAGATTGAAAACCATGAACCAGTACTGTTTTATAGGCCTTAGCGCTAACACTGATACTTGCACCCATAAAAGTTAACACCAAACTGCTGACTAATATCTGCTTGATTAATTTCACTGACGCACGCTCCATTTTATTCATTAAGAAACGTAAACACACCCCAACGACTTCGTGTTTCACTATTAAATGATTACCAAGTAAATACTCAAAAATCAAACTAAAATATTAATTTATTTTCACACCGTTAACTTTTTAGATCAAAAAACACTCTAAATATCACTGTTTTAGTCAGGTTACTAAGAGGCTAAAATTAAAATAAATGAGGTTCTAGTTTAAAGGAATATGGAAGGGATCTGCTCGTTATTGTATTGTTTGAACTCTAAATGCAGAGGTGATGCAAGGGTGTTTTCCCACCTATTTTTATTGAACGTCATAAAATAATGATGAGAAACTCAAAAGAAATGGTCAAAAAACAGTGAAGCAGAATAAAAACAGACGAGCTTTAGTTAACCCGCTTAACGAGTTATATTTGCAAGTCGTTTAACCTGCTACTTCTACACGATTTCGGCCATGGGATTTGGCAAGGTATAACGCTTTATCCGCGCATTCTACTAGGCTGTGCCAAGTCATTGTCTTACCGAATAATGCAATGCCAAAACTGGCAGTAATATGTTTCAAAACTTCGCCAGTTTCTTTGTCTTTCAATGACAGTTTAGCGATGTCCTCACGAATACGATTGGAAAACCCAACAGCTTCACTAATGCTGGAAAAGGAAATTAAAATACAAAACTCTTCACCACCATAACGATAGGCTTGACCTTCGGTGTCGCTGTGCAATTGAAGTTTTTGTGCTACTTTTCTCAAAACATCGTCGCCACGCTGGTGACCAAACTCATCGTTAAATTGTTTAAAGTGATCAATATCAATAAAGATCAGCACCTTTTGTAACTGGTTATTTTCATCACAAAACTTGATAATATCGTCGTCAAACTTTCCTCGATTAAGTAAGCCAGTTAATTTATCAGTGCTCGCTTTTTCCTGCGCATCCGTTAAGGTATCTTGCAGTTGCTTTATTTCACTGTACGCTACTTCAAGTTTCTTCTGAAAGCACAGAGCATTGTGTTGCATAACAATGGACTCCTGAGTCAGTTTAGAAACATAGTTCAGTACATCATTATAGATTTCGGGCCCTGCGTTGGTATTTTGCTTTTTCAGCTGATGTAAACCAACATGGCACTCAGACAACACGGCTGAAAATTCTTCTGAACAACTCAATGTGTTATTTATCTCTTGTTCAACATTATTAAGTGTGCCTTTTACTAGGTCTGACATCTCATGGAACAGAGCAAGATCTTGCTCACTTAAGAACTCATCAAACAACGCTTTAGCTTGATCCGGCGGGCAAGTACCATGCTGCGCAAGGATCTCCTCAAGTTTCCGATTGAGGTCGGGCTCTTTTCCTAGAACATAGCAATACCAAATCGCATAGTTCATAGGCGATAACGGTATTTGGTATTTAACCATAAAAGGTACAGCTTGTTTTAAACAACTTGCAGATTGAGCGAAAGAGCTATTTTGTTCCATGTAAGACCCATCAAACCACCAATTTCGGCGGCATCATTATTAATTTTTGTTCTGCTTTGAGAGCCAAGAAATACAATACTAAATAATTAGAAAAAATTAATCAATCTTGATTTTAACACCCTAATAACAACGACTAGCAATGTAAAAAATGCATACGAATTAAGTATAAATAATGTCTTAGGAATAATTTATGTAGCCAAATTATCACAAAGTACCCCTATAAGGTATTTTGTAATTGCATTTTAATCAACTTAAAACCGCCTATTTTTCCACTTTAGTCGTCTGGATCTCGTAACATGCTCTTGAATTGACCTAGCTGCCAAGGCCGCATCGCAAGCAACAACCCTACACCTCTGCGTTTGCTCAGCGGAAGCTTAATATCTTGCTCGTTTAACTTTGCAATCTCCTTAGTCAACTGCTGCAACCTGCGTTTGATGGTCGCTATCGTCGCATCGCTATAGCTACCTCTCAAATAGAATCGGTAGCTGTCTTCTTGATTAAATTCTCCTTGCAGGAACTTTCCCAATACGTGTTGTTCAATATAAGACTCTAAAGGACCGCCAGGTATCCAGCTAAAATCTTGGGCAATAAGCAATTTATATTTATTGTTTGGCAATAGCTGGATCATTTTTAAGCGGTCAAGATGCGCAAATAAACGGACACATTCGAGCGCCTCTATTTGATACTTAGTGATGATATCTTCAAATTCCCAACCGTCCCGAACACATACCGCAACCAAAAACAGTTTTGGATTGTCCATCAACTCCTGCTCTTGTTGGACAGTCAACTGGCTGATCTGTGACTGTTGTGATTGGGATAAAACAAATAAATCACAGAGTGTTACATCCAAAAGTTCGCAGACACTTTCCAACTTTTGTAACGAGAATAGTTCATTTGCGAACATTCTTTTAATGGTGGCTTCACTTTGCCCTAGGTGATTAGCAACATCCTTATAAGTCAATTTTTGCTGTTTAAGAAGCAGCTTTATAGTGTTAGAAACAAGTGGGATTTGGCTCATAGTATTAAATTTTAATACTTAAAGTATCTTTTTATAATACAAAGTATAAGTATATATACAAGTCCGTCCAGTTTGTTAATTTAGATAGCAACAAAACAGAACGGAGTGTTTTCATATGCTAGGACAAACAATTAAAACAGCTTTAATTACCGGCGCCGCATTGGCTTCTTTAGTTTTTACACCAGCAAGTATCGCGTCAGACAATGCATCAAACGCCAGTCACCATACGAGTCAAGCCAGTAAATACAGTGCATTGACTATGGGTGATAGCGTGGTAGCTGGCGCAGCAATTTCAACCGCTGTAGTTGCTGTGCCCATGGTCATTACGGGTACAGTGGTGTTAAGTGGAGGTATGGCAAGTATCGGGGTGGCAAACGCAGCGCTTGATTCAAAAAGTTCGAAGCCACTACCAATTAGTGATGATGTGATCATTGCAGGACCGCCCCCATCAGCAAAGTTAGAAGGAGAATAAACATGGGCATTAAACGATATGCAATCTACTTAACCATCGCTTTGCAAAGTATGAGTGTGGTAGCTGGCAGTGAACGCTCTAGTGAACACCATTTCGAACCAAGTGAAATTGCACAATTTGCGAAACACGTTGAGAAATATAGCGCTGCACATCGTGCCCATGTATTTATTATTGGTCGGGTCGGACAGCCGAGCCATACATTACCTGAAGGCGTCGAATTTACCCATGTAGCCATTGCCGTCTACTCTCAAATCACCACAAATAATGGCGAAAAGAGGTACGGATACGCTATCCACAACCTATATCAGCAGGCTAATAATCCTGCAAAAAGTGAATTGGTGATAGACTATCCAACTGACTTCTTTTGGTCGGTCAAAGAACTTAAAGCTGGTATTGCAATACCTAAATTGAGTGTACAAAAACAGATCCTTGAAGCCATTAATAACGGCGTTGCAGAGCAGGTTCACAACCCAAAGTATTCGCTCATAGCAAACCCATACAACAATCAAAGACAAAACTGTACTGAGCACACGCTCAATGTGATTAACGCAGCATTGTATAAGACTTCAGATATGGCACAGCTCAAAGCAAACACCAAAGCTTATTTTAACGCGCAACCTCTGCCGGTGAGTCGCTTCAAGCTGTTTTTTGGTTCCGTGTTTAAAGACGAGATCTACAGAAAAGATCACAGCGGACGTGTCCGTATCGCCACCTTTACAAGTATTCGTGACTACTTGGAGCAATATGATTTGCTGGCGCATTCCACCGTTATTACACCAAAACAGTCATCTGAGGAGATTTAATTATGGACAATCATCAATCACAGCAAAGCTCGAACAAAGCATTTAATATTGCTTCTATCGTTGTATTGGCCATTGGCATTGTCACCTACTGCATTGGCCTGTTTAATGCCCAAATGCAGCTAAACGAAAAAGGTTACTATTTAGTTATCCTACTATATGGCCTGTTTAGTGCGATTTCGCTGCAAAAAAGTATCCGAGATAAGCAAGAAAATATTTCGACATCAAGTATCTATCAATTACTCAGTTTAATCTCGACCGGCGCAGCGATTTTGCTATTAATGATCGGACTATATAACGCAAATTTGTTGCTCAGTGAAAAAGGGTTTTATGGTATTGCCTACCTGATGAGCTTGTACGCTGCAGTAGCTGTACAAAAAAATATCAGAGACAGAGAACAGGCAGTTCAATCAGAAATCACACAAATGGAATATGTGCAAACTTCTACCCAACCTGCGGGGGAGTAATACCACGCAAGCTGACAATGGTCAGCTTGCAATTTGAGTTGCCATGATGTGCTTGCTGTCTTTGTTTGCCACAACCTCAAAACCATACTTGTTGTAAAGTGCTACGAGATGCGGCTCGCATTTTAAGTATAAAGTTTGCCAACCAAGCTCTGATGCTTTTAATTTTGCGTGAGAGACCAACACTTCTGCTACCCCTTTACCCCGAGCACTTTCATCGACATACACACCGTCTAGCCAACAAGTATCATGACTAAATGTTATTTCCGCTGCCCCAACAAGTTTGTCATGGCAATAGGCAACAAAGCCAGCCCTTTGCTTAGTACAAGATATTTTATCGACAACGTCTGTCAGTGTTGCATTGGGGTTTTTACTGTCCCACTGCGCAAAGTACCAGCGAGCGACTTGCTCTATGGCTTCGCTACTGTCTGATATTGCAATTACTTTGATATTTTTCACGGCTTGACCTTTGTTCTTTTTTTATGCAACCAAACTTCCACTACAACGCAGAACTCAAAGATGTAATTACTTAAATCTTACCCTTTACGTATATAAAATTACTCATTTCTAATTACTTTAGCTATTAAGGTGCATGAAGATATAGGTGTTGAGGACCTGAAAATGAATGAAAGCGCACAAAGCTGTGCGCTCCAAAGACGTGGCGAAGGGGTCTACTCCAAATGCGTGTAAAGCGCTAAAAACCCTTCGATTAAGTAAACGTAGAACAAGGCAAATAAGATCACATTGTTTCAAATATAAAATTAAAAAGGCCTATACTCTCCCAAGTCTAAAGCCCCAATTTCAATCACTTTCTGTATTCGCTTGGTGATTCACAGTGTGTACTGCCCATGTTTGATATGCGCTTTCGCCTTTTTGCGCTAAGGCTTCGGTTAAAAATTCTATAAATACGCGCACTTTAGTGGGTAAATAGGTGCGTTTGGGGTAAATGGCAAAAACCCCGTTCTCAATTTCTGGTGGCCTAAAGTGAGGGTAAATGGAGATCAGTTTACCGCTCTCAAGGCCGCTTTTAGCAAGAAAATGAGGTAGTTGAGCAAACCCTAAGCCATCTTCACACATTGATACCATCATTTCACCATCGTCGGTAATGTGACTAGATTTCAGATCATATAATTGATACTCATCTTGTTCATCAGGTAAGTATATTGGCTGAAGTTGTTGCGTCTCTTTGATTCGAAAACCAATCCATTTGTGTACATTAAAATCATGTTGGCAACGTGGGGTGCCATGTTGTTGAAGGTAATCTGGCGAAGCGCAGACAAAAAAGTCCATTGGACTGAGGCGCTTGGCAACCAAACGGCTATCTTTAATAAACCCAGTGCGGATCGCAATATCGACACCACTTTCAATCACATCTGTGTGTAAATCGTTGATTTGGAGTTCTAGCTGAATGGCCGGGTACCTATCGCAAAAAGCAGCTAAGATTGGACGCAAATACAAGTGTCCATAACAAACAGCAGAATTGATTTTCAACACCCCGTTCGGTGAGTCATTCAGGTGACGAAGTTCATCTTCGCATGCCAATAAGTCTTGCAGTAATTTGCGAGCCGTTGATAAATACTGATTTCCAGCCTGTGTAATACTGAGTTGCCTAGTAGAGCGCTGCAAAAGCGTTACTTGTAATTGCGACTCCAAGCGACTGATGGCTTTACTCACTGTAGATGGGTCGGTATTGCACATCGTTGCAGCTGCGGCAAAACTGCCACTATCACACGCGGCTATAAACAACTCCAATGCTCTAAGTTTATCCATGTTCTTCGCATTTAACCGTTTCCTACTACTTACTATAACAGCAAAGACTCATGAATTATATTCACAGGTGTATGGAATACATGGTTATTTTTCACAGCCTTTTCCCGCCATAAACTATTTGAAGCACACATTCAGATGAGCTTGGAGACTTAGTTTTGAAAAATATCACCCCACAACCACCTCGCCAACACAGTATTTGGATATATATTGTGTTCGCTTTCATTGCCATGTCAGGCCTGTCATATATTAATTTTTTGCCTGGCTTGGTCAATGCGCTTGCTGGCAATATCGGCTACTCAGAGTCTGAAGCGGGACAAATTGTCTCACTTAATGGATACGGCGCTTTATTTGGTACAGCCACGGCTATTTTTGTTGTTCGTCGTTTCCCATGGAAACCGTTACTCCTAGCTTCATTCGTACCTCTGCTTTTACTGGAAGTATCAACTCCCAGCATCGACGGTTTGAATGCCATGTTGATAACCCGGTTTTTTTCAGGGTTTACTGGCGGTCTCGCCGTGGGCGTATCATTCTCCATGCTAGCAAGATTGACTAACAGTGATCGCGCATTTGGCATTTTATTGTTCACCCAATTCACTATAGGTGCCTTGGTGATGTATTGCTTACCTTTACTTGAATCTAACAACAACCACTTTGCAGTATTCTATATTATGGCGGCTATTGTGATGGCGGGCTTACTATTGACCCTGTTTATGTCACCTCATACGCTGCCAAAAGCTGCTATCTCGCATATGCAAGCCAATATAAAATCAATTGCTCATTCCGTTCGTTTGATGCTCACTATCTTGCTTTATATCAGTGCTGCAAGTGCACTATATACCTATGTCGGGGTTATAGGAATTCACGCCAACTTTGGACAAGAACAAGTCAGCACTGATATCGCATTTACCGGCCTACTAGGCTTAATTGGTGCCATGTTACCTATGTTAAAATCGCGACTCCTTAAAAGACAACCACTCATAGTTTCCGGTGCGTTGCTGTGCGCGGCTGCTAGCATCATGCTATTGCAACCTGCTCTATCGCACGCCATCTACATAGTGGCGTTAGCCTTGGTGTTTTTTACTTGGCCTGCTGTACAATCGTATTTGTTCGCTAGCGCTGCCGATTTAGATCCAAGCGGTCGCCTTTCAACTATTGCCTCGCTCATAGCTTCTGTTGGTATGGCCTCTGGTCCACTGCTCGCCGCCCTTTTAATTGAACCCGGTAATTACACTTCAATGCTCTATACCTGTAGTGCCTTATTTGCACTGAGCACAGTCGTTTTACTGATCCCACTGAAATCTCACAGCAACATAAACTCGCTGCAACCTAACCGTTCTCACTCCGAAATAAGTTAAGAGATAGCCATGATTAAATATTTACTTAATAAACAAATACTCGCCATGAAGAGTCAATATCAATACGATGTGCGCTATATGGAAGACATCATAGCAGCGGATCTACCTGCCTTTTTAAAATACTGGGGCTTTACAACCATGTCTTCTCATCGGGCCCATGTCCCAATGGCCCCTCTATTTGCTGCACGCATTCGAACACTCATCAGTGAAGATTGTGGGCCCTGTATACAGCTAGCCATTGACATGGCACTTGAAGCTGGCATCGATACAACAACCATTACACACATTGTCAGCAATCAAAAAGACAAAGTTTCTGAAGAAGTTGCACTTGCCATGCTCTTTACAGATTTGGTTTTAGCCCATGACCCCGGTGCTGATTTACTAAGAGAGCGTATCGTTCAACTATGGGGTCAGTCTGGCTTGATCACGCTTGGATTTAGCATTAGTGCATATCGGGTATTCCCAACATTAAAATACGCTTTGGGTTACGGGCAAGCCTGCCAGCAGCTCAAGATAAATGACTCGGCTATTTTACCAAACCATATTAGTTAGCTACCTGTTGTAGCGCATCAGTTCATCCCCTTACTCTGTTGCGCTCCCCCAAAAATACACACTTGGTATTAAAATACTCCATTACTGTTTTTGATTTTTCCCCCCATAAACAAGCTATATAAACGCATTGAAACATCCAAAGCTTGAATTGCATCCCAATGCTCAACAAGCTTGCCGTCTCTCACCGTCCAAGTATCAATAATATTCATGCCTTTTGTGTCATCGCCACGGTGTTTCGCTTTTAAAGTCGCATGTGAGTGAATAATTACTTGATCACCATCAACAAACATACGCTTGATTTCATAGCTGAATTCAGGAGCCAGTTTAACAAAGTCGCGTAATGTTTCGATTACTCCGGAAATGCCATCAGCCATATTGCGATTATGCTGCTTATATGGACCTTGACCAAAACGCGTCACCACCTTTTCAAAACTGTGATCGTTCATCAGTAATTGTACAAATTCTGCGACAATTTTGGCGTTTTTTGTCTCTTGCTCATTCCAATGTAGGCTAATTAGCGCGTCTGTGTTTATTTTTGGGCTGTTCATCTTTTGTTCTCAATTTACGTGTGACACATATAAAAGCGCCACTTACATTTAACTTTCAAAATGCAAGTTAAATTATTTGATTGCAAAATGCAAGTAAATTATCATAGACCAAAATTGTTCAAAGAGACCTATCATGACCAAACGTTCTGATTGTCCTATTTCTAATGTTCTTGACCATGTGGGAGACAAGTGGAGCTTGTTGATCATTAGAGATCTAATGTTTTTCGGCAAACACAGCTACTCAGAGTTACAAAATTCTGATGAAAAAATGGCGACTAATATTCTCTCGAGTCGACTCGAAAAATTAGAAAAAGAGGGGCTGATATACAAACAGAAAGATAAACAAGATAAAAGAAAAAAAGTATATCGACTAACCGAAGCAGGTATTGATATGCTGCCTATCATGTTGGAAATGATTGTGTGGAGTGCTAAACATGCACCTGAGACAAATATCCCCAACCAATTGGTATCGCGAGTTCACACAGACCGAGCAGGCTTAATTCAAGAGTTAACAGAGCAGCTCCACCAGCAGCCATAGACTGCCAGTTTAGAAAACTAAAAGGTGAGCCGCTCCACAATAGCGGACGTGCCCGTAGCACCCGCTTTAATAGCGCCACCAAGCAAGTATATTTGATTACCTAGGCTCACCGCTCCCAAACCATGACGTGCCGATGTCATAGTTAGCGACTCTGTAGCCCAGCGCTGTGTGGCCGGATCATATCGGAAGATCTGGTCAAATGTGCGGGTTTTCATTTCTCGCTTTCCCTTGTCATTTTTAACATAGGTGTACTCTTCACCACCAAATACATAAATCTGGCCATTAATTACAGCGCTCGCCAATCCTGCACTTGGCTGTGGCATGGGCGCTAAACTCTGCCAGCGATCTTCCTTAGGATCGTATCGCCAAAGATTGTCGAGATTTTTAAAATCGAGTGAGTTTATTCTTCCCCCCATCACATACCACTGCTCATTTATGACTACAGACGTAGCCGAATTACTGGCAATTGGTAACGGCGCAGCGCGAGACCAGTGCCCCTTTTTTAACACCCAATGCGCGTCGGTATCAGTCAATTTACCGTCCACCATAGTGCGCCCTCCAGCAACATGGATCTGGCCGTTAAGCGCCCCATACACGGATTCCCCCATGGGGATCGGTAATTCGGGGCCGACTTGCCACGCTTCGCCTTCGTCCCGCATAACATAAACAGATGACTTCACTTGCCATGCATTAGCTTTGGTTGCATCAAACCCGCCAATGGCATATAGCTCATCGCCGCTGGATATCAGCCCTAGATGATGTCGTGATTGAGGCAACAACGGGCCGCTCAGCCATGCTTGACGCGCATCGTCAAACACATAGGTATTATTCGAAGCGGCTAGGTGTGCCAATGTAGCCATGTTAGAGGAAGTCTGTTCAAAAGCCCCTGCAACATAAATTTTTCCTTTGAACACAGCGGGGTAAACTTCCTGCAATGGCGTTGGCAACATTTTCACTAGTTGCCATTTAAGCGCAGCTTGCTCTTGAGGGTTGTCATCTGATAAGTCTGTGGCGCACCCTTGCAGTATGAGGGTGACTATCATAGCGCTGAGTGTAGAAGATACTTTATTTTTCATGAGCACATTTTGCATAAAAACAGGTCATAAAATTAAAGCATGATGGCTTTTAGTTAGCTGTGACTTTTTTCTTAAATTACAATATATAAATAAAAATCAAATAGATAAAATTTAACAAAGCAAACATAGTTAATTGTTCGGCCGACGATGCCACGGCGCAAAGAAAAAGTGAACCCCATGACCATTCCGTCTGGGTATTCTAATCTTCAACGCCATTAACCCGGCTTAGCATATTGACGTTTTAACTAACCCGTCAGTCGCTTCTTTTATCGCCGACACACACCACTTTCGCACCGCGATTTGCCAGTCAATAAGTGTGAGATGCGATAGCGATTTTTTGCAAAAGCCAAATACAATTTATCAGCAACCGGTCTGACGACAGGCCAGCGTAAAGGGGCGTATAACCACCCCATGCCAACTAGGCGCCACGCGTTGTAGGTCACATCTAACCCAAGTAGCAAGTTTCCGTGCATATCTAGTGCATGCAAAATTAGATTGGCTTTGTTTGGGTCTATTTCTGGGTAACGTCCAAACTCTTCACTATAGATGTCCACAATTAAAATACGATTCGAGTTATCTCTTTTAGTCAAAGCTGCCATTTCTTTAACACACAGAGGGCAGGTGCCATCATAGAAAATTGTCAGTTCTTGCATTTTTATACCCAGATACTTTTTAACTTGTTACGTCAGTAGGGACACCCTAGATCACCAAACACAATATCACTCTTTCAAATTTATTGAAGTTTATTGCTCACATTTTATTAAGGATGAGTAGCCGTATTAAAAAAAGACCAAAAAGTTTTGACCCATCGTCGTCTTTTTTTCTCTTTGCCCGTCTTATGTGTGTACTTAATTTAGGAGGCGTAGATGAAATACCTAGAGACTCAAGCATTTAAATTGCAAACACCTGAAACACAACCCAACCTTCATAGCCCAAAGGTTTTAATGTTGTACGGCTCACTAAGGACTAACTCTATTAGTAAAAAAGCCGCGATTGAAGCGGGCAATATACTCACCTACATGGGTGCAGATGTGAAGTTTTTTAACCCCGAGGGTTTGCCTTTATTTGATAATGGTGACAGTGCGCATCACCCTAAAGTAAAAGAACTCAGAGACTTAGTTAACTGGTCGGAAGCACAAGTATGGACATCACCCGAGCTGCATGGAAATATGTCTGCTGTGCTAAAAAACCAAATTGACTGGATCCCTCTGTCCATGGGCGCAGTGCGGCCTACACAGGGAAAAGTGCTCGCAGTTATGCAAGTGAGTGGTGGCTCACAAAGCTTTAACGCGGTTAATAATATGCGTATTTTAGGACGTTGGATGCGTATGCTCACAATTCCGAACCAATCATCCATTGCCAAAGCCTACAACGAATTCAATGAAGACGGCTCTATGAAAGCGAGTGGTTTTCGAGATAGAGTTGTCGATGTTATGGAAGAACTTATGCGCTTTACCTTTCTCACTAGAGACAACAAAGCATTTTTCGTCGACCGCTACAGTGAACGAAAGGATCAACAACAGCAACAAGCAGCATTGACCACAGCGTTGGCTGACATAATTGAAACTGAACCAGCTTCGTCTCCAACAAAAAAGGCATCGTGCTGCTAAGCTAATGTAACTGCAGTCATTGACTGCAGTTTATATGAGGGTAACTATGACTACAGAGCAAATTTGGAACGAATATAGAAGTAGCTTGAAAGCTTTTCTTCACAGCAAAGTCGCTAACCCAGCAGACGTAGACGACTTACTACAAGACGTGCTTCTAAAAACACACTTGGCGATGAACAGTTTAAACAAACCCAGCAGTATCAAAGCTTGGTTATTTCAAATTGCACACCATACAGTCATCGATTACTACCGAAAAAATGGCTTGGCGAAACAAATTGAGTCGCAGCCTCTGTGGTATGAGTCTGAGCAGCGTAATGTCAAAATTGAACTAGCAAAATGCATCAAACCCTTTATCCAAGCCTTGCCTGAAAAAAGTGCTCACTTGCTAGACGAAGTGGAGTTAGAGGGGAAATCGCAAAAGCAACTTGCGCAAGAATTAGAAATCAGCTACTCAACCCTCAAATCACAGGTTCAAAAAGCGCGTACCGAATTGCACAGTGTTTTTCATGCCTGTTGTGAATATGAACTCGACAAAAATGGCAACTTAATTGAGTATCATCCCAAAGCAGATTTTGATGCCAAGAACATATCGGCCTCTAAATGCGGCAAACAAGCATGTTAAGCCCTTTGACCTGTTAGACCGATACAGCTAAATTGAGAAGTTTATTTTTAAGGCACAGACTTCTTGGCTTTTTTAGGGAATAGTCTAAACCAAAATGCTGCTTCAAAAACAACCCCTAAAACGACAAATGCAAACATCCCACTTGCACTGCCATAGCTATAAGCACTCAGTGCAGCAACCAAAAGTATAAAAGCGATCAGTAATCTGTATGCTAATTTCATATATCCTCACCTATCACGTGTTTAATCCATCAATATTAAAGAAAATACTACAAAACTTATCTTGGTGCATCAATGCGCTGATTTTGGGATTGTCAGAACTTGGCCAACTCTAATGACATTGGAACTCAATCCATTTGCCCGCTTCAGACTTGATAAAGAGACCTGATACCGCTGTGCGATTAAAGACAGAGACTCACCGCGACTCACTTTGTGAGAACGAGCACTATTGGCAGCTATCAAAGTGCCTTTTGGCGGGTAACGATTGAAATAGTTTTCAATCGCGCGAGTAATAGACTTGGCTAGTTTTTGCTGGTGGGTTGGGTCATTTAAGTTTTTTTCGTCTTTAGGGTTGGAAATAAACCCTGTCTCGATTAACACTGACGGAATATCGGGCGCGGTCAATACTGCTAAGCTTAATCCTACAGGTTTGCGTTTATGCAACTTCGTAACCTTTTTCATTTCCTTGAGCACAAACGTTGCGAACTCATAGCTACTTTTTGTTGTGAACTCTTTCGTCATATCAGCCAAAATAACCGCTAAGTTATCATCTTGGGTATGTTTAATCGTTTCACCAGCTCCCCCAAGTAATTGGGACTCTTTTTCTCGATTTGCAATCACTTTAGTAAACTCAGAGTTAGCCCGTCGGGCTGATTGCACCAAAACTGAGGCGCCATTTGGCTGAGCTGAGGTGAATGCATCTGCATGAATTGATATCAGAAGATCTGCCCGGTTTTGGCGCGCCATTCTAGGTTTTTTGTCATGGCGTACAAAATAATCACCGGTTCTTATTAACACCGCTTTCATACCTGGCTTTTTATTGAGCAAAGCTGCGAGTTTTTTGGCAATCGCCAATGTGACGTGCTTTTCATAGCTTCCTTTGTATCCAATTGACCCTGGGTCATCGCCGCCATGCCCCGCCACTATCGCAATAACAACATCCCTATTTTCTTCTGGTTGTTTTGGCTTTATTACTCTTTTTGGCTTTTTAGGGTCATGTAATTCAACAACAAGACGGTGGCCATATTGCCCAGTAGGGGCGAGAGGAAAAACCACCAATTTAAATGTGTTTTCTAACTCTAATACAATACGTTTGGTGTGCTTATTTTTAGGAGTGCTTGTGCGGATTTTTTTTATTCGTTGATCATTCTTTAGCAGCTTTTTAAAGTTAACTTGCGAGTCGCTATCACTAAAATCAATCACTAATCTGTTTGGTGATTTTAAGCTAAAGTACTTGTAATCAGGCTTTTGCTTTAAGTCAAAAACTACTCTAGTGCTTTCTGGTGCAGACCATAGTCGTACACCTTCAATGCTATTTGCGGCATAAACCCCCAAGCTACAGAAAAAACCGACAATGTAGGTAAGTAACGCAACATACTTGACAGCAAGTTTGATTGACACAAAATAAGCTTTCAACTTCATCCCTTAGGTACAAAAAACCGAAGAAACCACATCTATGTCTTTAATATAGAGTGTATTCAATCAAAAATAACGCAGATGAGATGAAAAATCCATTATATTACAATAATACTGAAATGAAATTATATCTATTAAGCTAAACTAAGCTTGCCAAATTGAGTTGCCAGCTAATGTTCTTCTAGCTGATTAATGGTAATTTAGCATTTGCCGTTTTTACCAATCACTCCTCCACTTTTTTGTGTTAAGAAACACTTCACCTTTGCGTTCTCGCAGCCTCCTAAACTAGTTTAATATACAATCTGACTGCCAATTCATCGTAAGTTAGTCAAATGAAAAATAGATGGATAACATACTTGAGATTGGAACAATGCCGCCTTCTCGATATGATTAAAGATATATACTAAGGGGAATATGCCATTATATTTATCGAACGGTGGCTATTTAATACAGCCATAAATGACAGAGCTAAAACTTGGTTTTCTTTTCAAATAAATAAAATCCATACCCCAAGGTTTCTCTTCCCCACCTAAGATACGCATCCATCCAAGTATTTAGCTGTTCAATTTTTGCTTGTATATCTGCATCATTTGGACAATCTTTGAGGGCTGCTTGCGCTTGCATTACTCGGCCCCACTCAAAGTTATCCCACTCCTCTACACTGCTGGTCGTTGCATATAAAGCCTGAAAACCATGCGCTTGTGCCGCTTTAACGGTGGTAAAGTGCGACAGATAGAAGTTTTCGGGTACTCCCAAAAAGTTTAAATAGGCTGTGTCTGGTCGCTGTATCCAAAAACACTCACCCAACAACATCCTTCCATTGGGTTTTAAAAAGCGAGCCATAGTACTGAGTGCACAGGAAAGATTACCATAGGCGTGTGAGGCTCCGTTACATACAATTAAGTCGTAACTACCATTTGATACCTCCACGTTTGAAATATCATCACACACAAACTGAAACCTGTCAGTGTTGAAGCGACTTGATGCGAACGCACTCGCCTTCTGGATCAACGTAGCATCTATATCTATGCCGACAACGCAACTTTCATATGCTTCGAGGATTTTATGTAGAAGACGCCCATTGCCACACCCAATTTCTAACACACTTGAGCCTTTCGGTAATTGCAGTAAGGATATTAAATGTTTTTCTTTGGCACTTCCTAGTGGGCTATTATACTCCATCGAAACAACTCCTTTTATAATTACAAACTAGATATAACAACCGTGCTAAGCTGAATACTGTACCTATAATGCAATCAAATCTATCCGTGATTGATATTTAAGCTCAAAGCTTTAGCCAAATGCTCATAAGATTGTTATGGGTGTACTGCCGCACCGCCATATTTTTCTGCAAGGCAGTTAATTATTTCAGTGGGGTCTGTTAAGGTCTCGCCATCCGGCAGCACCAATACTGGTAGCCACTGTTTGTCTTCACCTAATAACTCAACGAGCACCTTTCGAGGCTTTGGGAAATCGAGCCTATGCATGTCTACTTTCGATTCCCAGTGTTTATTCACCAACAAGGCGCCCTCTATCATGGCGCAATGCGAACATATCCATGATTTATTAGGCCCATCTTCAAATGGCATCTTTAATACAAACAGTTTTGGTTTCATGACATACTTCCTAGCTTGTTCAATATTGATAAAACAAAATTATACTGAAAACAAGCAGTAATAAAAACACGCAGCTCCCTCAAACGCCTAAAGAAAACATAAAGCACATGCATAAATTTAAGCTCATTTAATTAACAGGTAGTTGGTAAGCACAGCCTAATCAATCAACGTAGGACCCTATGTTTTATTCCATTGAACTTGGGCTGGTTTAATGCATAAGAAGTAAGCCCAAGAAATTAAAATGACTTGCAAAGGACCCCTAATCAATAGATATATAGGTCCCCATTGATGACCACCAAGGCCTACACCATTGACGGCTGCATAAATATTGGCGGGAAAGAAAACCACAAAAACAATCACGGCCAACCGTGCTGCAAAACGCTGAAGTTTAGGAATAAATAACGCAATCCCTATTGCCAATTCGAGTACACCAGTCAAATAAATCAAAGTTAACCGAAAAGGCACCCAGGGTGGTAGCATTTCAACCATACCTTGCGCTTTAACAAAGTGTCCGATGAAAAAGAACAGATAAGCCAACCCTAAACCCCAACAGGCGAACTTTCTAATATTAAGCGGTTGCTTTTGAGTCTTTGAAAATAAATAACTGATTGCTAATGGGCCAATTAACAACAATAAAATAATAATAGGCGTTACCATAATATTCCTTTTACACCCCTTTCCTTAGCGACTGTTTTCGTTATCACGGTATGCAAACTAACCTTGCTCACCCATGCCACATCTCAGCTCTTTAACATTAACTATTTAACTAGAATACTATTTCTATTTCAATCATTCGTGCATTATTCAAGCAATTACGTGAGCGTAAAATCTAATACACAATCTGCTTTATACCCGAACAAACTACACAAGTACTTGTATAGTTTCATTTCAGTGCTATTGTACAAGTACTTGTATAAATAGAGTGCACTTTAATGAGTTCTTATTTTGACAACTTGGACAATGCTTTTTTGGCTCACTTTTGTCGGCGACTATCAGACCTAATAATCGAACAGGGCGCTAAAGTGACTGAAAGTTATGGGATCACCACTCCTAGTACAGCTATTTCAAGCATTTATTTTATTGAACAAAATCATGGTGTGACAGTGGCAGAGCTAGCATCTGCATTAGAGGTAACACATCAAATGGCAACGCAAAGAATCAATACACTAGAAAGCCTCGATTTGATTTACCGAAAGCCTAACCCACAAGACAAACGCGCAAAAATGATTCACTTAACGGAGCTGGGAAAACAAGAGGCAGTCAAGTTAAAGCCTCTAACAAAAAACATGTCGCAAGTATTTAGTGAACTGAATCAACAGATAGAATGCGACATTGTGGCAAAAGTGCGTTTAGCTGAGCAAGCATTGATAGACAAACCTCTTATGCAGCGCCTAAATGAATTACACAACCGATGAAAGCGATGCCTTACTAAAATCACAATTCTCTGTCATAGGGAGCAAAAATGAAAACTTGTGCATTTATTATACTTTTATTGATAACCGGGTGTTCCACACATGGAGCACACTTTGTCGATGCCAAACCAATGAGCAATGATTTATTCACCAGTTCAGTGCTAAGTAAACCAAACTGGCACCATGGCGCAAAAAACTGCGCATTTTCACAGCAAGCGCCTCATGATGTTTATCAACATGATGAAAGTACTTTTATAATCAGACAAAATAAATGCTTAACTTTCGAAGCTCCATTTATTTACGTTTTGGCAGGAAAGAAGTCCGTATTGGTAGTGGATACAGGTGCTCTTGATCAAAGCTCTTCCTACAATCTATATCAAGAGTTGGAAAAGCTGTTAGGTAAAAAACAGCTATCAAGCAAACAGCTTTTCGTGCTCCACTCCCATGGACACAGCGACCATTACCAAGGAGACTGGTCATTTTCAGGACAGAAAAATGTAACTCTAGTCAATCCAGCAAGGCAAGCAGTGCACACGTTTTTTCAATTTGAAGATTGGCCAAATGGCCAAAAAACCATCGACTTAGGCGATAGACAGATAACCGTGCTTCCAACGCCTGGCCACCAAGAAGAAAGCATCAGTTTATATGATGACAAGAATAAATGGCTTCTCACTGGTGACACCTTGTATCCAGGCTATATCTATATTAAAGATTGGGCATCCTATAAAAAAAGTATTGATAAACTTGCTAAATTTGCTAAAAAACATGAAGTAAAAGCAATATTAGGTGCCCATATTGAAATGAAAAACAAGCCAAAGCTCTATTACCCAATTGGCTCTACTTTCCAACCTAATGAGGCCCCATTAGATCTAAATGCCAATCATCTTTATGCACTTAACAGCGTGCTGAAAGCTCAAAACACACCCAAAGAGCTAATTTTTGATAGGTTTATCATCAAGCCGATGAACCTATTTCAAAGAACACTTAGCGATCTCATTCGGTTGTTTAGTACCTAAAGTATAAAATTTATCGTGAGGGCTGCGGCTAGACCGCTAGCCTCACATTGAGCTGAAAAAATGCTTGTCGCGATTGTCGTCTTTATTAAGTCAAAAACAGCATCTAGCTGGTATTTATGTCAGATTCAAGAGTACATTAAACCAACCTGCGGTAACTAAATTCCCACTCTGTTGCAAATACAACCCCAAATCATAGCGTGTGGCCTATTAGATTGTGTGCTGCATTTCCTTTAGTTGTAAAGCCACTGAGTTTTCGTTTCATGTCTCCTGCCTGCTCAGACATTGATACAGCGGTGGCAGACGCTTCTTCCGCCATTGCTGCATTTTGCTGCGTCATTTCTTCCATCTGTAAAATCGCCTGATTAACTTGCTTGATTGCGCTGTTTTGCTGATCGGAAATAGTTGCAATTTCAGCGATCATTTCACTAGCGCTCTGTGCCGCATTAACAATTTTACTCAGTGTATCACCTGACTGATTAACTAACTGTGTCCCTATAGATATTTTGTCAACATTGGCACGGATCAATTCTTTTATTTCTTTGGCTGCTGTTGCAGAACGCTGCGCTAAGGCTCTTACTTCCCCAGCAACCACGGCAAACCCCTTACCTTGTTTACCCGCCCTCGCAGCTTCTACTGCGGCATTAAGTGCTAATAAATTGGTTTGGAAAGCAATTTCATCAATCACGCCTATGATGTCAGTGATCCGTTCACTGGCTTGGTTAATTTCATTCATACTATCTACAGCATCCCCAACAACTTTGAAGCCACTTTCGGCCTGTACTTGGGTATCAGCAGAGAGTTGATTTGCATTTTGTGCTTTGTCGGCGCTACTGACCACAGACTCTGTAAGTTCTCCCATCAAAGAGCGCGTTTTTTCTAGCGCTGTCGCCTGTTGCTCCGTTCTTTGACTTAAGTTTACCACTGCACTGGACAAGTCATTCGAAGAGTTATCCGTTTGATTTGCACTAGCCATCACTTGTTCGACAACTGAAGAGAGCCTATTCAGGCTTGTATTTATTGACTGACTTAGTAAAGCAAAGTCACCAGCGTAAACGTCGCCCATTTGCTGAGATAAATCCCCCTTTGCGACCTGCGTCATGACCGACTTGCAGTCATCCATCGGGGCAACAACAGCCTCTAATAAAGTATTCACACCTGTAATAATCTGTTGAAAGTCGCCCTGATGTTTTGAGGTGTCTGCTCTGGCTGCTAAATTACCATTACTCGCCGCGTCAGCAAGCGAATTTGCATCATCAATCAATTGACCTACTGCATCAATACAGGTGTTTAAGTTTATCTTGAGCAATTCAAAGTCGCCATTATATTGCTCAGTAATATGTCCTGGAATATCTCCGCGTGATATGGCTTCAACGACGTTGGCCGCTTTCGTCAATGGCCCGACCATCGCATCCATCATATTGTTGACACCAGTAACGATTTTTCGAAAGTCTCCATTGTGCTGAGTCAGGTCCACTCGTTTTTTTAAGTCGCCAGCTACAGCTGCATTCGCCAAGCCGTTGACATCTTTTATCATCAAACCAACAACTTCAATGCAGGTATTCAAATTGTTTTTCAGTAACGCAAAATCTCCTTGATATTGCTCATTTATCAATGCGGGCACATCACCTTTGGAGATGAGGTGCACAGCTTCTGCGGTTTTTTTCAAAGGACCAACTATTGCCTCTAGCAGTTCATTAATCCCCTCGGCAAGTACTTTCATAAACCCATCAAAATGAGCGCTATCAATACGCGTATTTAGCTCGCCTTTAGCTGCCGCTTTAATTACTTTTTGGATCTGAGATTCGGCATCTCGTTGCTGAGTGAGATCTTGCCACTCTAGGACGACCCCGAGCTTTATTTGCTCTTTGCTGACTATAGGGTTGAGCGTTAACTTCAAAGATTTTCTGCCCAGTTTTAGTTCTTCGCTGTGAGTTTGACTCAAGTTACTCAACTGTTGTGACAAAGCCGCCGGAGAAGGATGCAGTTTGCTCGCATCAGATCCAACAATATGTTCCGCGTTAAAGCCTGTGAGTGTTTCTTCAATCGCAGTTTGGCTTTCTGTAAATAAGGCCTGTGAGGCATTGTTTTGGTAAATAATGGTATTTCGCTCATCGGCAACCATCACATTCGCAGAGACATTATCTAATGCCTGTTTCAGTCGATTATTTTCAGCGGCTTGAGTACGCTCCAACTCCATTCTTTGTTGCAGCTCTTGTCGCGACTTAAGCAAGCTAGACTGCATACCACCCAACGCTTCTAGCAATTGACCTGATTCATCTTTGGTATCCGCATTGATTTTATTTTCTAAATTTCCTTTAGAAATCTCTTGAGCAATATTCACCGCATTATTGATTGGGGATGTGATGCGCTGTAGCACAAAAAATACAAAACCAAGTGTCAGCGATAGGGAAACAACCATAAGCACAACCGCAAAATAAACATCTTGGCTCGCTTGTTCCAATGATTTGTTTGACAGCGTGGCAAGATTACCAGACAACTTATCTGAAACAGTTTTCAACAAATTTATCTTCGCTGTTTGCATCTTAAACCAATAAGCCGCATCTATGCCAAAATTACCCTCATTCACTTTTGCAAATGCCGCATCACGCATCTTTTGCGTTTCGGTAACGGCTTCATTCTCCATTGTCGCGAGGTAAAATCGTTTGTTCTCTTGCGAAGCCAGACTTAAGAACACTTCCATATATGTATCCTGGACCGTGATCAAGTTTCTGAGCTTCTCATACTGCCCTGGCTTAAACTGATTTTCGGCAAAAACAGCGGTAAATACCGCACGCTCGACACCGGCTCGCTCTTTGCTGTTTAAAAAGTTGCGATAGGCGGTCGCGGCATTCACAATCTCACTTTGTGTACTCAATTTTGCCAAAAAAGTGATTGTTGATAAGAAAGCGCCATTGGATCGCGTGTAATAGCCAATGGCATCGCTTGTCGATATAGAAAATCCGCTGATCTGTTCACGCACGTTTCCTAGTTGCTTTTTCAATGTAAGCGCACTGTTGAGCTGAGTAGCAAATTCCCTACCAAACTCATTTACATCAAACGCCATTAAAAAATTATCTAATCGACTGGCTGCTTTGTCTGTGTCTTCTCGTTGCTTAGGTAACACGTCAGAGAACTTAGCCCCTTTACTTCCCAAAAACCCAGCAGTTGCTCCGCGCTCTTTTTGCATTTCATGGACAAATTCATTGGCCAATACAGATAATTGAGTCAGCAGTAGTAGCTTGGCATTTTCCCGCTCAAGCTGCTGACTTTCATATACTTTGTCTATTGCGAGTGCAACCATAAACACTAAGGGGATTAACGCAATTGAAATTAACTTCCAGCGGAGTTTTAGATTGTTAAAAATACGCATATATCATTCCCTATGCAATCTGAAAAAATATATAACCATGTGAGCGTATTTAGGAGTGTAGTTAGGAATTACGAGTGCTTCAATGCAAGGTAAAAACAGAGTATTAAAAAAGTGCTAGGCTTGCGTATAAACGGATTACCGCGTCAACAACCATCATATTCGTATATAGCAATCAATTATCATTATTATACAACCCACGCTTACACTCCTTTTAGTTGTTGACCACCTCAAATCTGATGCGATTTTTTAAACAATATAATGGCAATTGTGTAATGTTTATCTCAAAAACCATGTTCACAAATGTAGAGATAAATGAAACTCGTTAAATACTAAGGTCTATATTGACCTTAGACACAGTTGCAGTACAGTTAAAATCGAACAAATTACAGACAAACAAGGACAGTAAAAATGAAAAAAATGATGCTTTCTACGATTGTAAGTGTGGTTGTTGCCATCACTAGTTATTCTGCACATTCTGCTACTACAGTAAGCGCTTGGGGTGGAGCTGAGCATTTAAATTATGACACTGCAAGAGGGGGAGCAATACTCAATCTGAAACGTCGCTACCCAAATGTGCGTAATGTACGCGTCACACAATGTTTTAGAGTTACATACCCACCTGCATACAGAAAAGGGGTCGTGACCTGTGAAGCGGTTGGAGAAATCTAGTAAGTCCAAATGAAAAATAAAGGGCGTTAATTGTAAACGCCCTATATAAAATATCTGTGCATAAAACAGACAAAACTAACAACATGAAGTCATGTTTAATAGCTACTTTGCTCAGGAAAGTTATTTTATAGTATCCCAAAGCGGGCTTGTGCTGCTGTTAAAAAATAGACAATATAAATTGAAAGCTATATGTGTTTTACAGAAAAAGCTAACACCGTACCAACTGAAATACTTCTCCTCAAGAATCCTATCTAAGCCTTGAAACTCTATTTAGAAAAAATTAAAAGCAATGCTTAATAGCATCGCTTTTAAAAGGACTGGTAATTAAACAAGTTTATAGCATATATGGATTATCGCTATTTTGTGATGACCCCTGAGCTTTTGCTGGCAGGCTTTCAATGCGTGCCAGACGCTCTAAAATAACATCAACTTTTCGACCCAAGTTTGGATCAATATCACTCGATTTTTCAGCATGCTTCATCAATTCAGGTAAAGTGCTGCTTACTAACTCACTCAAAGCGAGTGCGACCTCTTCACTGGGGGTTGTATGTTGCTCAGCAATATTTTTAGCACTGAGTTGAGCGATAACTTGACTCTGCCCTGCTTCAATCGCTGTGCTCAACTGATGAGCTAAGCTACTTTGCCCTTGCTGGATATTGAGATTCAGATCCGCAAGTGCACCAGCAGTATCAGGTTTGTCTGCAATCGCTTTCAAGGCGCTGCTAATATCTGCAAGCAGCGCTGACTGTTTACTATTTTGCTCTGCTGAACTTTGCTCCGTAATTGACTCTACTAAGTCTGTCAATTTCTGTGTAAGCCCTTCTGCCAAAGCCTGCTGTCTGGTTGCTTGTTGCACTACAAACTCTTCTTGAGTTGAGTTTTGCTGAGTCAGCGCAGTGTTTACGTTGGCCAGTTCTAAAGCCAGTTTAGTAAGCTCGGTACGTTGATCTGACATCGCTTCGAGCTGTAGTTGCGTACAGTGCTCGGTGGAGCGCATATGGCTATTACGCTGGCGGTCCAGAGCTTCAGTAACTTGCCGCAACTCTTCTGATAACGCAGCTTTCAAATCTTGTTGAGATTTAAGCGAGTTATCGGCATTTATAGTAGCTTGCTGAGCCTGTTCAGATCTTTGCAGATGCTCTTTATTTAATGACTCGGTTAATTGGCTTATGGCTTGGCTTACTTTGCTTGTTAGCGCTTCATTTGTATCTGCACCGCGCGCATTATGCATGTCGATTTGCGCCAGCTTTTGCTGATGTTGCTCTGCTAACTGTGCTGAAAGTTGTGCAAATGACGAAGTAAGCGGTGACTGTTGTGCACTGTGCTCAATCACCTTTGCAAGCGCTTGCAGACTGCCCTTTGTATCTTGCTCACCAACTGCGCCGTTTAACTTCTCCAATAGCGCTGAGTAATTGTGGCTCAGCTGGTCTTTGTCTAGTTTCGACGCGATACTGGTTAACGACTCATTTAACTCACCTAGCTGCTCAACCGCGAGTAAAACTGGGCTACCTGCATCATTTGCTCTATTGAGCAGCGCATAGTCATCTAAAATTTGCTGCCAACGTTTGGCTTCTTGCTCACAAAGCGTGTTGCGAAGTTGCGCCAGTTTAAGTAAGTTTTCCTCACTGCCTTTACTTAGGGTTTGCGCCTCTCCTCGGTAATGATCTTGAATAAGGTTTTCTAATTCCTCATCATTCATCGCCGCAACAACTTTCTCTGCCATTTTGTTCATATTGCGATAGCTACCTTGTAACTTAAATGGCGGCTCAACACGATAGTCATCATCTTGTGCAGCCGACGCAATATATTGAGCATTCACTTTTAATATAGTGTTTCGGATCTGGATCAGCTTCTGCAGCACGGAAATAATTTCATTTGCTTGAGCTTGAGAATAATTGTGCTCAAGTTCATTCAGTGAGATATCTTCTCCCTCGGCAATGCGGACCAATTTATACAGGTCTTGCATATTGCGATTGGCTAATGGCGCAAGTACGGCATTGGAAGTCAAGGCGTTTTCAATGAAGCTCATCGCAAACTCTTGCTCACACCCTGATAAGGTATCACCCAAATTGTATATATCAGCACGGTTGGCCAACATGTCTGGTATTTTAAAGCTCTCACCCGATTCGGTATATGGATTACCGGCCATTACAACTGCAAATTTTTTGCCTCTTAAATCGTAGGTTTTACTGCGGCCATTCCATACCCCATCAATTCGCCTTGACCCGTCACAAAGGGAAATAAACTTTTGCAAAAATTCTGGGTTGGTATGTTGAATATCATCCAAATACAACATCACGTTGTTGCCCATTTCAAAGCTCTGGTTGATTTTTTCGATCTCTTTTGCAGCGGTTGCATTCATTGCTTGCCCGGGATCTAAAGACACCTGGTCATGGCCAATTGACGGACAATTCACTTTCACAAAGGTTAGCCCCAAGCGATTTGCGACATATTCAATTAAAGTCGTTTTACCATAACCTGGGGGAGAAATTAGCAATAACATCCCCATTAAGTCTGTGCGTTTATTATTGCCTGACGCGCCTATTTGCTTTGCAAGGTTGTCACCAATAATTGGGAAGTAGACTTTATCAATCAACTGGTTTCGCACAAAGGAACTCAAGGGTTTAGGCTTAAACTCATCCAATTGCAATCGCTCTTTTTGCTCAGCCAAGATCTCCGATTTGATCTCATGGTAATGACTAAAGCCACTTACATGCGTAGACAAATACGTCTGCGTCCGGGCAAAAAACTCAGCGTAGTCGAGCGTTAAAGTTTGCTCATTGATACGGGTATGTTGGCCTAGCAATCCAGTCACCTGATTTGAAACCGTGACATCTTGAGGTTCAAATTGCGTCTGTTTTAACTGCTGCAATAATACAACGTTTGCCGTTTCAATCAGTAACTCAGCACTGTATTCATCACTTTGCTGCTGCCCATAAGCATTCAACCAGCTTGCCATCATAATGGCTTTGTCTTGTAGATGTTCAAGGGCCCCTAGCGTATCTTGCAAAGACGCCGAAAAACCTTTGCTTCTCGCCATACTATTGAACTGCTCAGCAACTTTTTTAACTTTGCTAGACATCACAAAGCTGAGCTCTTTTTTGCTTTGCGCCAGTTCTTTAATCAAATACTCTGCACTCAGTTGTCCCGATAAAGCTGATACATATGGCAAATAGCGACTTAAACTAGATTGCGCAAACCCTGTTATTTCATCACTTAATTGCCCTGCTAATTGGGCCTTGAAGCGCGTATCTCCCAATACTGTTTCCATTAGTTGCGCTTGCTTAGCTTGCTCGGACCACTGTATTAAGGTTCGAGTATCGCATTGGCTTGCAAATAATTGCGCAACAACACGCGCTGACGTTGGGTAAATCAATAAACCAAGTGCCTGCTTTTGAGCCAGTAAATTCTGTAGTATTAAGGCTGCATCATGATCATGAATGCCTTTTTCATAGCCCTCTTGGTATCTCGGTTCAGCAAACTTTTGCACCAATAAGAGCAATGTATCGTCGGCAATCGCTTGTTCAAGCTGGCTATGCGTCAGAGCATTTAACGGGTCATTTGCCGCACTCAACACCTGTGCAGCTAAGAATTCACCACGGTAAATATTGGTATTTTCAGAAATTAAATTCTGCTGCCAATAAGGTCGATATGACAAAAGCGTGTCACGAATACTTTGCTCTTGGACGGGCTCAAAGTACTCAGTACCGGTGAGGTGAAACATGAGGTCCTCATCACGAGGTAGCAAAGTGAGATCTAACAGTTGCTTGTTGACACCAAAGTTGTGTTTGCCGATTCTGACCGAATTGCCACCATCACAATATATATCCTGTTTGTCTCGCAGTGAGCGGATTCCTTGATCTTTGCAAGCTTTTAGCTTTGCTTGAATATCATCCGCCTTGATCTCATCTCCGAGCTCTTTTAGTTCTTGGGTCAGCCCCCGCAGCTTACTTATCATCGGATCTGACGCAAAATAGCTGTTGATTTCATCTATCTCGGAGAAGTTTTGCGAACGCCTAGTCACACCTTGTAAAATGCGTTCTGCGGCATTGGCTAAATTGAGTGCTCTGCGCTGCCTCTCTTCTATCAGCTGCTGCTTATGCGCCTCAAAACTTTCATATACATCATCGCGTTTGGCCATGATCTCCGCAAGGTACTCGTCATACTCGCTAAACTGAGATTCCAGCTCTTCAAGTTGAATAAGTAACCTTGATAGCTGCTCATCGCATTGCTCTGGTGTACGAGCATTGTTTAAACTGCTGGTGATACTTTGGCTAAAGAGCTTGAAGCGCGCCGCAAATTCCGCTTTTGCTTCAACACTGCCCAAACTTTTACGTCGAATTTCAATGCTGGCTTTAGCTCGATTGACCAAACCATACACGCCACTGACATCTTCAAGAATTTGCGTTCTGATCCGACTATCATCAATTTCCAGATCAAGCATCGTATGATTGAGCAAGTCCAGTTCACTACCAAGTGTATCCAGCTCTTTCAAAAAACCATTTAGTTCACTAACGCTTTCGCTTTTTTCGCTCAGCGCTGTCAACTCACTTAATTTGCTTTGATAAGGCGCTAAGGCAGAGTCTTGTTGCAAAAAATGTGCTGTAGCTTGACTCAGGTTTATAAACAGCTTATCTAGCTCCGTTTGTAATGTAGTGAGCCCTCCAACATCAATATACTTCACTTCTTCAAGGCTGATGATTTTACCTTTTAAAAGCTTGAGGGACTCCAAGCCTGTAACAAACTCGGCTGCGAGTTTAAAAGCGTCCGGTCGAATATCTTTGGTTGTCGACTTAAATTCAGCGTTAATATCCAATAGGGCTTTTTTCGCAGTTTCCTGAATTTGGCTGACTTTTTCAAATTCATCTAGCACTTGCTCAGAAGTTTCAAATATTTCGTGTAACTGAGCATTAAGGGGTGAAAAATCCGGCTCAGTAAGCCAGTGATAGCGATCTAGAATGCTGCGGGTTAACGATATAAGACTTTCATAATGTGAAACATTTGGATTTTGCTCATTGATCGCTTTGCAAACACTGTATAAATCAGAAATACCACGTACCAGATCTGGATTGCCAATTTTCCCCAACATACTCGTTGGTGTTGGTGCATTCGCTGCAAATTCTGCGGAGCAAAAAGGACTTTCCCACACTTGAATTGGATGGACTCGCTGAGCTTCTTCTTTTTCAGCTTTAAAGGTGATGGTGAGTCCATCGTTGTATACCCCATATCCATGACAATAAATTGGGTTTTGGAGATTCTTATCGATCAGGTTGTAAGCAAATAGCGCATAGCGCCCTTCACTTGGCTCGTAAAAGACGTATAAAACATCTTCACCATTGGGGGATTTAATTTGTTTGTGGAATTCAAGGTTGTCAATGTGGTCTTCAAAGGAGCGAGTTTGCCCTGATTGTAAATAGTAACCGCCAGGGAAAATGATACCGTGATCATCTGGTAGTTGAACACATGCATCCGAAATTGCATCTTGGCGGACCACGTTTTCCGTCACGCAGTTGAAAATAAAGTAGCGCCATATCTTTTCGCGATAAGGTAGCACCTTAAGTAAGATAATTTCACCCAGTTGGGCATATTCAACACTGCAATCCGCCAACGACTGGTTTTTGTCATCGACAGGTTCAGCATATATCCCTTCGCCACTTTCGGTGTTATTTTCAACTTTAATAGTCAGATCGCCACCAACTGTCTCTACAAATACTTTGTCGAGAATATTAACGTGGGGATGGCGTCCCTCTACATGGTCACTACGGTCAGTTTTAATCCATTCAAAGTCATAATCTTGGTCGTGATTTAAATCGCACTCACCACGATTATCAATGTAATCTAGGGTATTGTCCGGCGCTATTTCCCACCGAAACACACGAACGTCGGACAGTTTATCACCGATTTGAAACAGCGCGTAGAGCTTGCCGTTTTGTTGAAATAAGTGTTGCAGCTTTGATGCTTTGTAATAGGTATAGAGTTCGTCAAAATCTCTTAAGAACCGCTCATTGGTTAAGAATTTCGTTTCGTTTGGGTAAGGTTCTACTTCGTAATGATCATCTTGGTTTACGAGCTTTTGCACAGTAAATACATCACCTACCTGTGTGTTTTTCTTCAGTCCTAAAAACACATTGTAGGCAAATATCAGTTTGTCGCCGATAAGTACAATATCTCGTGGTATGCAATTATGTTCGGTTCTTACCCTAGCGCGCCCTTTGACTTTTATTTCAGTACTGCCAAAGGTCTCAATTCGGTTTTGATTTAGTGAGTCGATGTCTTTACGTAACTGAGCACCAGAGTTGCTCAAACGACGCTTGATCAGATCATATGATCCCTGCTCTAGTGCGACATTATTTTCAGAGTCCGCCATAGTCTACTGTCCTGTGGTTCATGGAGGGTAAATAGAAAGGTATGCTGAATGCACGCCCAATAAACGTGCATTCATAGTCTTGTAATAGCGCTGTTAGCTTTGCTCGTTTGACTCAACTTGTTTTGCATTGCCGTTAAGCGTACTGCCTAACAAGTTCAAAAGCTGCTGCTTCTCAGCATCACTACTATTACCTAACTGACTGAAAAACTTGCTCATAGCTACGTTTTTCATGGTCTCTGACGATGCGTTTGCACCACTTAAAACCCCTTTAAGATCATCCATGATATTTCTGTCACCATTTAAGTGATCTTTAAATAAAGTTTGAACCGTATCACTTTCTCCCACTAAACCATCAATAGATTTTCCGAGCGTGATCGCTTTCATAAATTGATTAAAGAACTGGCCATCGCCACCCATGATGTTGATATCTGCATTGCCCAGCGTCTTAGACAGGATTTCTGATTGATGAGCCGCAATGTCTTTTTCAGTATCCAGCTTGGCCAGCGTAAGTTCTTTTTGCTGATTAAGTTGAAGCGTAAAGCTTTCGTAATCTCTTGCTGATTGGTCCATCGCATTGAGTGCTTCAAGCTTTTCTTCAAGACCTTTTGCTTCAGCTGACATACGACGCTCAAGTGTCGATGCTTCTGCTTCCCCTTGCTTTTCAATTGCCTCGGCCATCGCAGATTGCACTTCTGCCTCAGCAAATCCGATATCACGTTTACCTTGCGCTTCAGCTGCCAGTTTTTGCTTTAGTACTTGCGCTTCTGTTTCACCCTGTTGCGCATTCGCTTGCGCTTTGGCTTTGATCACTTCCGCTTCAGCAAGGCCTGCTGCCGCTTTTTCAGCGCGCTCAGCTTCGGCTAATACCTTTTTCGACTCCGCGGTTTGATTTGCTATACGCAGCTCGGCTTCCGCCATTTTTTCTAGCTCGCGCGCTTTAAATTCTGACGCTTGTTCCTGTGCTTTAGCTGCTTCAATATCCTTCACCAACGCTTCTTCTGCTTCCGCTTTGGCTTTGATCACAATCGCTTCTTTTTCACGTTCAGCGGCGGCGAGTGTTTGCACATCTTTGATGCGCTCCTGCTCTTCGGCAACGGTTTTTTCTACCGCAACGCGATCTCGCTGTACTTCTGCGATTTCTTTGCGTTCAACTTCCAAGGCTTTTTCTTTATTGATACGCATGATTTCTGTTTCTTTCTCGCGTTCAATCACTTCAATTTCACGAGAGCGCGATACTTTTTCTTCTTCAATGGCGAGCACGCGCAGGCGGTTTTGCTCCGCAATGTCTATTTCACGCTGTTTATTTTGCTCTGCAATTTCAATGGCTTCATCCGCTTTTAAGCGTGCATCTTCTGCCTTCATACGCTCTTCTTGTTTTACGCGTTCAGCTTCTGCGGTTTCTCTGGCACGCACAGTTTCGATTTCTCGTTGTTGCTTCGCTTTGGCATCTTCTTTTTGGCGCTCAATCTCTAGAGACTTTTCAAGTGCTGCTTGATTTTGGATTTCAATTTGCGCTTGCTCATCACACTTGAGCTGGTTCGTCTGCACATTTTGCTCGGCGGTTTTCTCCGTAATACGTCGAATCCCTTCGGCATCCAAAATGTTGTTTTCATCTAGCTTGTGAATTGATGTTTGCTCAAGATAGTCAATCGCCACATCTTCGAGCGTATAGCCGGATAAATCCTGACCAATCACTTCTTTAATTGCATCTCTAAACTGGTTGCGATGGGTAAACAGTTCTTCAAAATTCATTTGTTTACCAACAGTTTTAAGGGCTTCCGAGAACTTAGCTTCAAATAGCTCTTGTAGTGTTTCAGGTTGAGAGGCGCGGGCACAGCCAACTTGTTTGGCAACGCGCAAGATGTCCTGCTTGTTTTCATTTACACGAATATAAAATGTAATGGCGATATCAGCACGAATATTATCCTTACAGATAAGGCCGCTGTTTTCCCTGCGCTCTAAAACCATGCGCTTGGTTGAGATATCCATGACTTCCATTTTATGAATGACAGGGTAAACGATCCCACCTGTTGTGGTTACATCCGGCTCATTCTTCATTTTGTTAATTATGAGCGCATGCCCTTGATCCACTTTTCGATAAAACTTACCGATGATTAAAATAATCGCAAATATAACTCCGATAGATACGCCAACGATTGTTAAAATAGGCCCGAGATTATCTAAAAATTCCATGTGTGTTCCTAACTAATATGATTATTCCAAGCCATGGCTTAATGTTGTTTTCCAGTAGAGCTGCCACAGCAGTTTTGTGCCATATAAAACTAAGTTATTTTGGCAGTTGTTTATGTGTTAATGATGTATTGTGTTAATGAGGGGGTATTACCAAGGTTTCTCTACAATGAGATAGCTATTTTTAGCTACATCATGCTCTATTAATAAACCTGTATCACCTAAGGAAAACATGCCTTCTTCCTCTGAACGCACTTCTATTAGCTGCTCTGTCCCTTGAAATTGTACTTTTGCTTGCCCAAAATAGGGATTTACTTTACTTGTCGCGATCACACACTCCAAACCGATAAAGTCATTCTTAGAGGCGGTTTCTTTGCTGTCAAAAAAACGTCTTAAAGGCCTAACTAACATGGCTGTTAACGGGATCGATACAACAAAACACCCCAGCATCATCGCACCACCTAAAACGTAGAACATAACTCCATCGCCGAGAGCGTATGCAAACAGTTGATGCGCATAAAAACTTGCTATCCAACTAAGCAGTACAACCAAGCTAATTGATATGGTCAGCGGTACACCACCAAAGCCCATTTGCATAATGGAGTCACCGCCACCATCAGCCTCTATCTCAACATCTCCTTCCAACATATCAATGTCTGCAAATCCAAGCAGTGCGATTAGCCAAAAGCCTATGACGATGAGTAACAAAGTGGTGAAAACCACTGTTGGGAAAGTAAAAATAGTATTGAGAAAGTCCATAATATTAAATATTCCTATGCATTAAGGGCCATGCAACTGCAAATGCGCTTTAAGGTTTAACCACTGGCATCCTTCACGTGTTGAATCAGTAAGTCGGCGACTTTTTGCTTTACTACACGCTTGTCAGCATCAGGGATCTCAAACCGTTGTGCTAAAAGTGCAATTTCTTCATCACTTAGGTTAAAACTTAACCTCTGACGGGTCTTTTTTGATTTAACTTCCAACCCTAAAATCCGCCTTATCATGTCAGACGGTGTGAGCTCTTCATCAATTGCACTTTTTTTAATAAACTTTTGCACTTCAGAGCTGAGGTCAAAAGCAAGTTGCGTTGCTCGAACTGCTTTTTCTTGCTTTTGCCAAGTATGTTTATTATCACTCATCCGTGTTACTTATTTTGTTTTGCGCGAATTCGGGCAAGGATATCAGCGCCTTTGCTAGCATCTTCACCGATACCCGCTTCACGCATCTTGTCGTGAAGAGATTTATCGTTACTCTCATCAGCGAGTTGCTGCGCAGCATCTAGCTGATCTTGCCTGTCCATTTGACGCTGTTTTATGCGCTCCAATGACTGTTTTGCCGAAGCCATTGCTGAGTCACCAGAGGTCATTGTGTCGTTGACTGCCATCGTTGCTTTTTGCACACTTTCTGTTGTTTTGACCATGCTCAATTGACGCTGGTTTTCAACGATGGTTTTTTCTGCTTGTTTAATTTGCTCTTTTAACTTTGAGACGTTAGCAGTAAATGTACTAAGTATTTGCTGCTGCTCTGATTTTTCTTGCTCAAACTCGGCAATTTTCCCTGCGATTTCAAGTGCGAGTGACTCTTCGTCTTTATCCAGTGCCTGTGTTGCATAGGTTTCATGCTTGTCGATATCATCCTCTAACGCCTTGATAGTACGAGAGGTTTGTATTTCTTTGGCCATCACTTCTGTAAGGCTACGTTTGGCCTCACTCAATGCATTCTGAGCATCTCTGATTTCCTGTTCAAAAATTCGAATAGCATTCGCATCTACAATACCTTCACCCACCTCATTCACACCGCCTTTTACCGCAGTAAACAACTTCTTTAATATACTCATAATTAATACTCCTTGTTATTCAGTCAAATAATCACTTATCGCGTCCAAAGCATCAATTGAATTGGCAGATAAGGTGACAATTTCATGGCCTAATTGTTCTAGGGTAGAACTGGTAGAAAGCGCACCAAAAATTGCGTATTTATTGTCAATCTTAGCGAATGCACTTAAGGGCATGGGGACATTCAAACGTAATAGCGTATCGTTTAGCTCGGCGTGTTTGTCGGCATTTATTTCTTGCTCTGTAAACAAGTAACAAATACACAGTACCTGCTCTTCTGTGCGTGTTACAAAAATCGGAAGCTCATCGTTTCCATCAACGATTACTTGTAGGACTTCTTGTCCAACATTGTTGATAAAAAACGACTCAAAACTGGCACCTTCAGTTTCATATTGTGAGAGTTTAATTGAAAGCTCATTTAATTCCATGTAACAGATTCCTTATGTCAAATTGGCATTTATCTAGTAGATAAAGCCTGCCTGTTTGTATGAGTTACGTACTTAGATTTGCACGCCATGACATATTATGTCAATAGCATTTTTGATAAAAACGCAAGTTTATTTGCTCATTTAGCACTCAGACACCTCCAAAAAAAACCCTTTAGTATTGCAAAAGTGAATATATGCAACACTTTACAACCACCTCAAATTGACTAGATTATTTTGCCTGTCAGCCACTATGGCATTGTCCATTCGGCTCATTTTTCATTGCATAGCTGCGGCTAGAAATTGAGAGTAAAATAGTAAAGGTGGAGAGGTGGGGAGGTGTAAAACGCAGAAGCACCGACTAAACAAATATCTCGCTTTGCAGTTAATCGACATGAGCGACTAACTGCTCATATCAGATTAGTATTTTTCTAATTTTGCCAGCAGATTATTTTTGACGGCTGGCCATTCGTGAGCAAGTATTGAATACACTGCGGTGTCTCGAATTGAACCATCAGGCATAATTTGATGACTTCTTAGTACACCATCTAGTTTTGCGCCCAGCCTTTCTATGGCGGTGCGAGAAGCCTGATTGAAAAAGTGGGTTTTAAATTCTAATGACATCGCATCACGTGCATCAAAAAGGTGAGACATTAGTAAGTATTTACATTCTGTATTAACTGCTGTTCTTCTGACTGAATTCGAGTACCACGTATAGCCGATAGACGCCCGTTTATGGTTTTCTTTGACATCATAGAATCGAGTAGTGCCCACTATTTTATTATCACTTTTGGTTTTGACTACGTAGGCCATTTCACCATGTTCCATATTGGCTAGCGCTTTATCGACATAAGAATACATGTCTTCAGGAGAAGGTACCGACGCATACCAAAGCCGCCAATTTTGTCCATCATTAACTGCAGCAATTAGATCTTCACAGTGTGAACGTGCGATAGGCTCTAGTAATACAACCTCTCCTTCTATTGTTCCACTTGATAACCACATTTTTTATCTCCTTGACTCAATAAGTTAAGGAGAATTGTAAAGGAACTTCAAAAAATAAAAAGTGAAGATGTTTACTCAGTCAATTTTTATGATTTTTCTCGTAATTTGCTTTTCTTGAGATGGTGTCCAAGTGCGATAAACCTGCTCATAGCAGCTTAATTCGCCCTGTTCATTCAATTCATGGCAGGTAAAATGAGCCCCTGTATTTTGATAGCTTGTTTCGCTTCCTATTGCTGACCATTGATCTGCTAGCAATGAATCAAATTGATCACCTGAAGCGTCGTCTAGTATCCGCTTCATGTCTAATGTCGATACTCTAACAGCTAAGCTGTTCAACTCTCGCTTGCACAGCTTCACTCGATTTAAATTTTTCTCCAATACCACCTCTCCTTCTCCAAGTTCGTGCTTATTTTCTAGTTCTTTTAAAAGAATGATTGAGAGGTCTCTGACGATGTGTGTCTGTATCAACTGGAACACACTCTCAGTTGAACACGCACCGGCTTTAGAAGCGATGTCCAAGATATGTAGCAGATCTTTGTCTGGCAGGCTATTTTGCGATAAACACATGCCGTATTGGGCATCATTTATAACCGTAAATTCAACTTTTTCATCATTTTGAATTGGCAGTGATGGAATTTCAATAGTAGGGAAACAGCTGGCAATGATGAACTGCCCAAAGCCCTCCACAAATGCTACCTGTAAATAACCAGATTCTAATTGCTTGATATGTATAATATAGCTCGCCTCAACGTCAGCTCTAGGCTTACCGCATGACGCGTCTAGTTTATCTTTATAGTAAATACTGTATTGACCATCTTGCATCGTAATTCCCTACTCATGCAGCCGCCGTCTTCAATATTCAACTCGATAATAATCGACAAAACTTTCCACATCAGAGCGGTGATATTGGCGTTACAGAAGCTTCGCACTGATATCACAGTTATTTAACAATTTGAATATGATAGCTGCTGGATGTATTTTTAATTGTTATTGTTTAAGTATTAATCTAAAGCCAAACACCTAAAATGTAAATAATCAATTTACATTTTAGTATACTTAACCAGCTTCTAAACTTAGTTCAAGGAAGGATAGCGCACAGTGCATTTCGTTATACCTCAATCAAAGCAATATAACCTTATCCATTACCTTTTATTCGCAACTTAAACTATACACTCAAACAGCTGAATGCTTCACTCAGTTTAGTAAAGCAAAACGCATATTAAATACGCCCTCCGCGACCTCTTCTATCTCGATAGAAGCAGAATGGCGATACAAATTTAATTGAGTTAAAAGCCTAGTCCGATCTTCTACAGATGAAACATCTTCATCCAAAAGCAAAGTCGCATTGATAAAGTGCTTTTTTGATTCGGTATACTTGCGCGCCTCGTTGTCGCGTTCTTCGTATTCAATTTGTTCGATCAATTTATGGTCCATAGCACATCTTTATTGCAAGTTATTTAACACTAATAACTATATAAAAGTCCTTGTAGCTCAACTATTACAAAGTATTACACGTGCGAACAATTTAGTCTACTCATCTAGCCTAGACAAATTACATAACTAATTCATCACGGGCGTACGCTGGCTTATAGCAAACATTTTTTGGTCTTTACTATCTACGTCTATAATGCATAAGACTTTTTAAGCTTCTGTTTTTGAACACAATTTAAATTTTATTAGTGTAGTTGACGACATGTACCTTCATCGCTCGGCGTGCCATATATATGTCCTTTTAACCGCAAAGAGTGGCCTCACTCATGAGTCACCATTTTTCCTAGACATAACCTTAGCTTTTACGCCAAACGCTCACTGCGCTACCACAACTCCACAAATCTATCAGGCACAAAACATAGAGCATTTACTCTCCCCCTAGGCCAAAAACTTCTCGTAGGCTTCTATTTTTAACTCACTGCCAATTTTAATTCAGATCAATCACATTTAGTGAACCTCAGTTATAAACACAATTAGTATTTGTCGAGTAAAACCCGTCTAAAAAATAAAAAAAAGCTTGCCAACACATTCTTTGGGAATAGAATACCCCACCAATAGAGCACAAGCTCTATATAACAAACTATTAAGGATGAATAATGAAAAAACTAATTACCTGCCTAATGGCATTGTGCGCATTTAACGCCTCAGCAAATAGTGAAGATTTAAACGCTAAACTATTATCAAATAAGATTAAAATTGTTGCTTTTGGTAAAAGTGGTTGGGATGACCGCTGGAGAGAGCCAACTTGTAGCATCACAAAAACAGACAAAGATGAATATGGCCGCCCTTATCTAACCAGTCACTATGATATGTGTAGATGCCAAAATAGCATTGAAGCAAAATATTTGGTGGAAGACACAAGAGATAACCCTAAAGACGAATTAGTGATTTGCTATATAAATAATAACTAAACGATGGAAGTTAAGGTCAGTTATACCTCTGACCTTATATAAAGAAGTCGACCTTATAGCGAGGTCAACTTCCTACTTTTTAAACACCTACTGAATACAGCAAGTATTTAAAAGCCCCCACCCTAAGTAGAGTCGAAAGTTGAACGGAATTTTATATTGCAAAGAAATAAGCATAGGATAGAAAAATTACCACGCCCTCCATACTAATGTTACAATGTAACGCTATTTACGACTTTCATTTTTATTTATAGGTATTTAAATGGCACCTTTGCAGCTAGAAACATACATCAAATACAGCAAATTTGTCGCTTTGTTAGCGATTTTGATCAGCATTGTCGCTTGGACTGTTGAACTGACCGGCATCGTATATGTTTGCCCTTATTGTAGAGCACAGCGAACTGCCATTGGTCTTTTAGGGTTGCTGTTGATCCTTCCCAGTGCATCTCATTGGCTCTCCAAATACGCTGCGCTTGTTATTGGTTTTTTTGGCGCGGTTGTCGCTGCAAATCAGCATTTTATGGGCTGGAAGAAAATCTCAGCAGGCACTTTCAAGTTTCATGAGCACATTGCTATGGACCCATTTATTTTATCGGGTTTGGCAATGACAGGTATTATTGGTTTAGTGTTTTTGCATTTAAAACAAGTTAAGCCGAATAAAACAAATGGATAGCTAAGCCTGCCCCATTGATCCAAGCTTTACGTCAGCACTGCATCGAGTGCTGACTTGACCAGATCACTACAACCCATATACGCAGGGGTTTCTCCCGTCTTGCCGTATCAACTCTTTCAGCTCTTTTTTATAGGCTTGGTCTGCATCGTCATTATGCCAATACCACTTCCCAAATAATTCTACTGCAAAGCGCATTAATTTAGCTTTAGTGTCTCCGACACCTGATTCACATAACATGGAATAAAATAGCGCATCAGCTGCTGCTCTCTCTATCTCATGGGTATGATAGAGCCAATCATGTACTAACGCAGCTTTCATATATCTAGGATTAAATGGGGTCCCTACTATGTGATAGGCCAATATGGGAATACTTGCGCCATCATATTGGAAGAACTTGGGTACCCAACGAACCTGACCGTTATGTTCATAAGGAAAGTCATCCACAAGTTCATAAGCATTATCTAATTTATTTGAATGTGTCACGATCACTGGCTTAAGGTTGAGTGCTTTCACGATCTTTGCCCAGAAAAACAAACAGTGTGGTTATTCAAGCATGTAATTATGTCAGTTTTGTTAGGTGAAAATAGGCTTTGGTGACGAAGCTTTCGGAAATATCATCAGTAAAATGAACAAGCAACAAGAAAAACTATGGCAACCCCGCCATGGAGTTGCCATAGTGGCCAAGCTGGCTTGTCCCTTATTCTTTTTATTAGTTGGAACATCATGCATCCTCGTACTGAAGGCTGCTTGATATTAAGGGCGTGTTATTATTTTTTTATTACCCTGATTTCGCTGTAGCGCTAAGCCTCAACAAGGACCTATATTAGGTATTCAAACCGCCTGATGTCAACGTAAAAATAACTTTAATGTTTGAAAAAGCTAATATTATTAATTTTTTTATTCTTGAACATTTATCGATATCAGATAGCGAGCATTTGACATATTATGTCTTATGTTTCAAGCATAACAAAGTGCGTAAGCAATACTAGTATCTTAAAAAGACATTAACTCAGACAAAGTATATTTCAAGGCTATTGGCCATCCCAGCTCAAATAGCTAGGATTTAAAATTTGATTCACAGTTAGTCTATTAAGGTTATTTTTGGCCATTATCGGCCAATGTTCGAGTGCCACTTCCCTCCCGTCGCTGGCAAACCATATATTTGAAAAATATAACTATTAAAATCACCAAATGTTAAAAATCTATCTCCTATTTCAGAGAGGCCGTTACGTCGCTTCGATCATGCTAGTGCAAGTTTATTAAGTCCAAGTGTTATTTTCACAAAAAATATACATTTATATATGTATCGAGTTTATTTCAACATCATTCGAAACACGCTTTATAGAATATAAAAGGATGAAACATGTATAAGGTAAAATTGGCGCTTTTGTGCTTATCGGTATTTGGATACTCACAGGGTGTTGCTGCACACTCAAACACCTCTGAATATAATCGCTACGTTAATTTTAATTGGGGCGAATGCCCCAGCTCTTTTGCCACCCCTGATAAGCGCAACCTCTGTTCCTTTGCAAAAGTACCTGTTAACTGGGACAAACCAAATGACAAACAAATAGATATTTTAGTTTCGAAATATCCTGCAAAAAGTAACCAACCCAAAGGCCAAATTTGGTTTCTACAAGGAGGGCCAGGCTATTCCGCAAGCTTTTACGCCCAGCACTACGACACGACACTTTCCCAATACACACAAGACTATGATTTATACATTCTTGAACACCGCGGTGTGGGCTGGTCAACACATTTAGAATGTCCAAACAAGCCAGATGGCGACTACCAACAATATCAACAGTCGTGCTATGACGCACTCCATCAGAAATGGGGCGACGATTTATTTCACTTTAATACCACGGGTGCCGCGCAAGATTTAGCCTATTCTATCGACAAAAGCCGAGCGACAAACTGGTTGCCAAGCTACGTTTATGGCGCGTCATATGGAACGCTTTGGGCGCAACGTTTTACTCAAGTCGCACCGCAGGGAGCACAAGCGATTATTTTAGATTCCATCGTCCCATCTAAAGGGTTTAGTCTGGACTTATGGGATGAAAACTTTAACTATATCTTTAGTGGATTAGCTGAATACTGTAACGCGGATCCCTTGTGTCAAAGTAAACTTGGAAATGATTCAGAGCATACAATCAAAACATTGTTAAATAAGGTTTATTCGAACTCCCATTGTCCGCAGACCAAGTTCAATCAAGACTCACTGCAAGCACTATCCACATTACTCATGATGCGCTCAATAGAGGGCGCGCTTATGCCGGCATATTACCGGCTAGCAAGGTGTAATAGTGACGATGTCATTGCCCTTAACAACCTACATCAATTCATTTTTGAAGGTACTGGTCGTCAACTACTCGAGTTGCAGCCCAAACCTAAAAATGACTACTCTCAGGTATTATCCAGCCTCATCGTTCACAACGAAATAAGCCAAGAACATAGATCCCTTGAGGCGCGCCTCAACTACTGTAAGGATGCGGTATCTTGTATTCCTAAAGCACTGCTGTATAGCCGCTATATTCAAAAGGCCGTATGGGGAGACAAATATCGTAGCCAGTTTACCTATACTGACGTTCATCATTACATCCCGACACTCATGCTCAATGGTGATTTAGATCCGCAAACACCGCATAGCTACGCGTACGACTTTATGCGGACTTTTACCAACGTAAACCAGCGTTACATTGAATTCCCACAAACCCCACATGCCGTAATCTTTGAATCCCCTGCTGATACAAATACAGGGAATAATTGTGGAGTTGATGTCATGCAAAGCTTTCTAAACAATATATGGCAACAGCCTAATACTGATTGCATTGCAAAATTACATGGTCTCAATTTCAATCTACCAGCATTTGAAAGTACATTGCTGTTTGGAACCGAGAACGCCTACGATGGCAGTGCACAAGTTATGACATTGGATTCACTAAAAAGGCTACGAGATACGCACCCAGAGAAATTTTCGGCAGCCCGAGATACTTTAATGCGAGTATCAGATTTTTAGAATCTGGGCAGGTGAAGACGCCAATATGGCGTCTTTCGCTCTGTTAACAGCGACGTGAACCACAGGCACGGCAAGTTAAAGTTGCAGGGCACTTTTTGCCCGTAATATCACAGCCAAAATCTGAGTGAGCACGACCACCAGCCACTCTTGGTGTGTTTTGATTTTCTAGCTCGTTATTAAGCTGTGTAAGTTGTTTGAAGTTTCTTTTTTTCAATTTAAGTTTCATTTTTAATTTCCTTTTGTTTACTTTTTAATCCAAAAGCTACACTACCAGACAATTAACTGAGTCTCAATATAGGTAATAAATGCGTTCTTTGTTGTTATTTAGCGTTACAAATTTACCTCCGACTCATCGAATAAAACGTACTATATTTTCACATTCCCTTTATACTCTTTGGGTTGTGAGTAAAAAACGCGCGTATAAAAATGAAAACTATCAACTTTGTAGCAAGTATCGTAGCGGCGCTGGGCGCCGCAATAAATCAAGCCTCGGCGAACGAAAATGTTGAGGACATATTTAAAAATAACTGTGCTTCTTGTCACGGAGCTCAGTTACAAGGGGCTATGGCTGGCTCGCTGCTCGATACGCAGTGGATCACTGATGGCTCAGATAAAGCTTTAGCAAACGCCATAAAAAATGGACTACTCGATCGCGGAATGCCTGCATTTGGGCATGCCTTAACTGAGCAAACTATTCGCACCTTGGTCGTGTATATTCGTGAAACAAGTTATAATGCCGACACTGCCAAACTCAAAACTCCCACTTTAAACAAGCAATTCAAAACAAATCGCCACAATGTAAATACTCAAGAGGTACTTTCTACCAAAGGTATTATTTGGGCTTTAGATTTTTTGCCTGATGGAAGCTTGATATATACACTTCGCCAAGGTGAGCTGTGGCATGTTGACGACAAAGGAAATCGTACACACATTAAAAATACCCCCAAAGTCTGGCATCGAGGACAAGGTGGCATGCTTGATGTGCTTCCTGATCCTGATTATCAAAAAAATGGCTGGATATACCTGTCTTACAGTAAAAAAACAGGCAAAGACAAGGCTGGACGTGACATAGGGATCACAGCCATTGTTCGTGGAAAAATTAAAAACGGTAAATGGACAGAACAACAGACCTTATTTGAAGCACCAAAACACACACATAAGAACCGAGGCTGGCACTTTGGTTCACGATTTACCATTGATGGAGAATACCTCTATTTTACCAACGGAGACGAAGGCCATCAGGATGATGCACAAGATCTGACAACCCAAAATGGTAAGGTCCACCGTATTTATAAAGACGGTCGAATTCCGAAAGACAATCCATTTTACAATAAAAAAGACAGCCTAAAAACAATCTGGACCTATGGCAACCGCAACCCACAAGGCTTAGTCAAACATCCTAAAACCAACCAAATTTGGTCAACAGAGCATGGCCCTAGAGGGGGGGATGAACTCAATTTGATCAGCAAGGGCGTGAACTACGGATGGCCAAAAACTACGTTTGGTATGAATTATGATGGCTCACCAATTACACCTCATACTGATCTACCCGGTATGCAATTACCCGTTCACCAGTGGACACCCTCTATCGCTGTTGCAGGCATGAACTTTTATACTGGTAGTCAGTTTAAACACTGGCAGGGGGACCTTTTTGTTGGCAGCCTAGCAAAAAAGCAACTGCACCGGATAAGATTCAAGGGCAATCAGGTAATTGAAGACGAAATAATTTTAAAAGGGCTTGGTAGAATTAGGGACGTAGTGACTGCACCATCAGGTGAACTGTTTATTACCGTGAACGACCGTAATAGCAACACAAGCAAAATAGTTGCACTGAGTGCACAGAAGTAACTATGCATGGTAGCGGTGCTGCACAGCACGCTACCTTTATACCCTTCGAGTTATGATAATTTAAAAAATGACGCAGATGAACGCAATCTGACAGATAATTCGACAACCTCTTTGACTGAGTTAGACAAGTCGTTACTGGCTTGTGTCGAGCGCTTTGTTGTAGCATCGACGGCTTCAACAGTTTGGTTAATTTGATTGAGCCCGGTTTCTTGCTGCTTCGAAATAGCCATGATGTTTTGCACAAAATGCGACGTTTTATTGGCAGCAGGGATAATAGTCTCCAATTGTTTACCCGCATTTTCAGCTAAGCTAACACTATGGTCAGCTGTTTTACCAATACGCTCAGATGCATTTTGACAACGCTCAGCCAGTTTACGGACTTCACTGGCCACAACAGCGAACCCTTTACCATGTACACCTGCGCGAGAGGCTTCAATAGTCGCGTTCAAAGCGAGTAAATTTGTTTGGTAGGCAATCTCATCGATGATCTTTACTTGCTCGGCAATGGTCTTCATCGCTTCTATCGTTGTTTTCACCTTCTGTCCGCCATCGTTGGCTTCCTGTGTCGTGTTAATTGCGACCTGATCTGTGGCGAGCGCAAATTCACTATTCGCTTTGATGGATTCGCTAATCGATGTCACGGCTTGTTTTGTGTCCGCTACACTTTGCTCTTGAGATATCGCCGTGGACTCCATTTCTTTTGCTGTGCGAATAACCAGTGAGGAGAATTGCTCAAGTGCCGTTGCACTTTGCTTCACCTCGAATACGACTGTTTTAAACTGCTTTGCCATGCCCTTTAACGCACGTATTAACTTGGCAGTCTCGCTATTACCGGTTACCTTTCTCTTGAAATGCAAATGACCTTGCGCCAACGCATTTGCAATAGAAACTGCTTCATTTATTGGCCCAGTGATAGAACGAGAAATAAAAACAGCCAATAAAATTGCAGCTAAGAGACTAAACACACTTACCCAGATCACGAAATTTTGAGATACTCTGTTGTCCTTTTGTAGTATCGGCCCTAAGTCATCTTGTTTATCTTTAATATTCAATTTTAAAGATTCAATTTTACGCGCAGCTTGTTGGCCTATAACATCTAATCGCTCTCTTTTGAGGGCATTACGTTTATTAATAACGTCAACGAGTTCTGTAAAGCGACTCATATATCTAGGCGCAAGGCTGCGCACGTTGATAAAGTATCGCCGCCGTATCTCATCTTGTAGCTGTTCATCTAATTGTTTGAGGTTTCCTAAAAATACGCTGTACTCTCTGTTCACTTGCTCAACATCCGCACTGTCATTGCTATCCAAAAATTTGATAACGTGAAGCCTCATCAACAATAGACTTCTAAGTGCTAAAGATGCGTAAAATGCAGCCTCCATATCATTGTCTTCGCGCGCACTAAGCAATACCCGAGACAAATCTTGCTCCATCAATGGCCCCATTTTGTTTAAGCTTTTGTGTACAATCTCATTGCGCTCAGCAATTTTTTCTTCAACTTTCGCAAACGTATTTGCATATTGTGTTGCGAGATTTTCTACATCTATGAAGGTTTGTACTTGTTCATTGCTAATAGCATCATGGTGAGCATTCGCCAATAGCTCATTCAGCGTTGCCATTCTTGTACGCTCTTCTTGCAATGCTATCTGGCTACCAGTGTTAATATAATGAAGTGCGGCGATTCTAATCGTCAGTAAATTCGCTTGAACACGCCCTGCGTTGTTGGTGTTTCTTGCTAGTGAGCGGTACTCTTTAAAGCCATCGGATGCGGTGTTTAGTGCCTGAATAGATACTAAAACAGCACAGCTAAAAAGGAGCAATAACACACAAAAACCCAAACCAAGCCGACTCGATATTTTTAGCTGTGCAAACATATCAACCTTCTGGTACATCCATACCTTTGATATACGATTCTAAAAATATAATACAACGGCTACACATTGCTGGTTTTTATTGTTAAAAGATCATCAATATACTTACCCTTAATTTAAAAAATACATCCCAAAAATGGGTTAGCAGGCGCTATTTAGTGCTTTTTCCTTGGTAGATTTTATTTCGATGCAGATCTTTTCAGTTGGCGCACGGACCGTTGCAATGCCAAACACAACCTCTTCCTTTCTTTGGTTGCTACATTGGCAATCGATGATCAATGAACCATGTCGAAAATCTTTGTCAATCACTGTCACTTTTGTGGTGATTACATCTCCTACCACAACAGGCAAAGCAAACTTTAGATCTTGTGAGAGGTAAACCGCACCTGGGCCCGGAAGCTGGGTGTTGATTACCGCAGAGATCTGCGCAGCAGTCCAAGTACCCTGAACGACTGCGCCTTGGAAAGCCATATTGTTAGCATATTCTTGTGCCCAATTATCTAGACTCAGCCCTTCGGGCAGTATGCTTAAATCTTGAATGTCACTCAATTGCACCAGTCGAGTACGTATTGCACTTTGACCTATTTCAATATCCTCAAAAACAACATTCTCTAGTTTCATCTTTTACCCTGTTATCTGGACGCAATTCTCAATATAGAGCTCTGATGCCATGACCATTTTAACTTCAACAAACTCAAACTTTGAGGGATGCGCAAACCCTACTTTGAAGGCACCGAGTGCCAACCGCGTTCACGGCAAAGTAGACCGCCTGAGTCTCAATCAAGTCCGTCGCCATATGCTTTTTTTGGTCTAACTACAGTATAGAAGCGAGACTTTTCATAAATAAGTCAATTTGCAAGGGCTACTAAATTGGCAATTAAATAGGCAGTTTTATGAATCATAAATTAACGATAAGCTATTGAATAACCATAAATAATGATAAACACCCTAATTTTATCTTGATCACTTTACACAGGCGCAATAAACAGTATTATCCGTTCCGATTAAAACGACACATATTAGGATAGAAATGAAATTACTTGCCTTAGCATTATCAAGTGCTCTAATTTCAACAGCAACATTTGCTAGCGACACGGTTAACTTTGATTACGTTGGCGCAGGCTACGCCAAATTTAAGCTTATTGATGAAGATGGCGATGACAGTTTAAATGGATTTACAGTAGAAGCGAGTAAACAGCTTGATCAAAACTGGGTTATCTCTGCTCAGTATTTAGATACATCTCTTGATAAAGCTGATACTAGAGTCTCTGAATATGGCGATAAAGTTTATACAACATACGTGGAAAGCACCAGTGACATCGCGCAGTGGAATATAAACGCAGCCTATATTATACCCTTTGAAAACAATACATTGTTAGAACTTGTTGGTTCAGTTGGCCGAATTAATATGGATAATGATGGATTTATAAAACAAACAGTTAACTATTTAGACACTCATGGAGAAGAACACTTATATCCTCGCTTTCAACGAGACTATGACACACAACTCCATACTAGCACATACGGTATCGAAGCAAATTACCACATTGCGTTTTTAGATAATTTTAGAGCGACAGCTGGAATCGGTTATCAACACTTTAGTAGAGCGCAAGATAAGAACGAATTTGCCTACCAATTTGAATTAGCTTATGACATTACTAAAGACTTTACTATCAGCGCAAGCTACCAAAACGTAGATGTGTACGAGAATCATTTTGTAACTGTTAGATATAACTTTTAAACGCACAACATAGTGGGAACAGCACATTCCCACTATCGTTTTCATTCCACTCTAAGCGCTTTTATCAATAATATGTATATCTCTTTGAGGGAAAGGAATTGAAATATTGGCTTTGTCTAGTGCTGGTTTAATGGCTCTATTCGTCGCAAAATACACATCCCAGTAATCATCAGTTTTGCACCAAACCCATATCGTCAAATCAATTGAATTGTCGCCATACCCCACGACGCCAACAAAGGGAGCTGGCTCATTTAGTATTCTCTCGTCACTCTTCGCCATCTCCAATATAGCGCGCTCAGCTTCATCAACACTGTTGTTGTAACTGATCCCAACAGACAAATCGACTCGTCGAATGGGTTCATGTGTCACATTGTTGACTTGCTCACTTGCTAAGGGACCATTAGGCAGAATAATACGCCGATTGTCCAACGTGATTAAAAAAGTACAAAATACATCAATGGCCTCAACCACCCCTTCTTCACCCTGCGCAACAATATAATCACCAACCTGAAAAGGTTTGAAAATGAGTATCAACACACCACCCGCAAAATTTGAAAGACTACCTTGTAGCGCCAAGCCCACAGCGAGCCCCGCGGCACCCAAAATGGCAATAAAGGATGTCGTTTTAACACCCAACATGGAGATCACTGATATAAACAAACAGGCCTTGAGCAACACCGTTGCTACACTACTGAGCCATTTCCTCAGCGATATATTGAAATCTTTCTTTTCAAGTAAATAGTCTATGGCATTGCCAACAAGCGAAATTAGCCAAAGGCCCACTATCAAAGTAATAATTGCAAGCGCCAGTTTCGGTGCGAAATTAACGACATGCTCTGTGACTAAGTCCATTACTTTTTGCGGATCAAACGAAGATGCGTCCATAAGAACCCCCTTAAATTAAACCTTAAGGATTAAGCTTAGTTAAAAAAATGAAATTAAAAATGAATTTTTATAGAACAAATGTTCAAAGCAAAAAGCTAAAGCCTAGACGAGGCTCTAAGCTGGAGGCGTGGCTCTACTCACCGCGAACACGCAGACTTGATGCCTGCACCAGAGCACAGCATTTAATTTAGTTGGCAACCTAAGTCCTGCGTATCACTCTCCTTTTTTTCACAACTTTTTGTTTTCTCAGTCCTAGTGTAATCCCATGTAATTTTTGCAATTAACAAGTTATGTAAAAATATTAACAACATTCCATTACCGTCAGAGAAATTTATGCCCAGAGATTACCCGTTAATACTCGGCTGGCTTCGAAAGAAGTGGCCTTGGATAATATCAACGCTAATTGCTTTCGCTATTTTAGTTGTGGTGTTTCGCACCGTAACGGCTTTAAGCGAACTCAACTATGGATTGACACCACCAAACCTCCCTAAATATGAGCACTTAGAGACCAAGTTTATTAATCAATCAGGTTGGCCAAGTATTAAACACTACAGTGATGAATGGCCTTACCATGCATCTCAAGGTACGGCGACTTTGCCCATTCCTTATGAGTGGTTAATTGCCCTTGAAGCACCGAAAAATACACCTTGGTTTATTCTTTTTGGTCAAGAAAAAGCCTTTTTATCTGAATATATCTACCGGCTTGGTTTTGTTAATTTGAATCCTTCAACAGATTTGGACAGCACTCAATTACAATTGCCTTTAGGGCTGGCAAAAACAGCCAGCATCCCAATGCCTGGCTTAAATCGCTCAGCAACTGCGGTTGGCTTTACTTGTACGGCTTGCCATACAGGGCAGTTTACCTACAACAACATTCGCTACGTTGTTGATGGTGGGCCTGCGATGACCGATTTGGGCTTGCTAACCAAATCACTGGGAGCTGCCATAGGTCAAACTGTCTTGTCGAGTAAATTGGCGCCATTCGACAGCCGCTTTGAACGCTTTGCAAAGAAAGTATTAGGCAGTAACTACAATGTTGTGAGCAAAGCAAAGCTTAAAAGTGCGCTGACCGATACTGTCAGCCAGCTTGCCAAGACTCAGGATACCATCAATGTGACGGAAGGCTTTACTCGACTTGATGCACTAAATCGCATCGGCAATAAAGTATTTGCGGACAACATGGATAGACCTGAAAACTATAACCCAATCGAAGCTCCAGTAAACTACCCTCATATCTGGACTACCTCATGGTTTAATTGGGTTCAATACGATGGCTCAATTATGCAGCCTTTGATCAGAAATGCTGGCGAAGCACTCGGGGTAGCGGCATATGTAGACATGCAGGTACCCGCAAATATCATGCAACAGCCAGCTACTTTTTCTAGCTCAATTCCGATAGACACTCTATACGATATCGAAGAGTGGCTGGCAGGTGAGTACCCTTTACGTAATTATACAGGAGCATCAGGCCAACTAGGAGAAATAAATGGCCTTCGCGCGCCAAAATGGCCAAACAGCTTGCCTATACTCAAGCCCTCTTTGGTAAAAGCAGGGAAAGAACTGTACAAACAGAATTGCCAGCAATGTCACCTGCAGCCAATGGATAGCCCCGATTTTTGGAAAAATAATTGGCACGAGATCAGCTACGAAGAAAATGGTGAAGTTAAGTCTACTACTCACAAATACTTAAATCTTAACCTTTACTCTATAGAAAAGATTGGCACCGATCCTGCCCAAGCACTAGTTCTCAAAAATCGGACCGTCAATACCAAGGAGCTGGGACTCAATACTGATTTGTGCGTTGCGGTTGATAAATATCAAAAAACGCCTGAAATGCGTTCTGATTTACAGTTTATCAATGTACAAGACAGTGCTACCAGTAATTTTGCACTCGCACTCGGCGCCGTTGTAGAGGAAACCAACCAGCAGTGGTTTAAACAAAACTACACACCATTCGACACTCAACAGCAGCTTGAGGGCGGCAGGCCCAATTGCTTAAGGCATAGTGGTGGCTACAAAGCGCGGCCGCTCAATGGTATTTGGGCGACAGCCCCCTATCTACATAATGGTTCTGTCCCAAACCTGTATAGCCTACTTTCGAAGCCCTCACAAAGGCCTACTTTTGTCGAGCTAGGCCGCCTCGAATTTGACCCTGTCAATGTTGGCATAACTCAAAGTAAGCATATTGAAGCCTTAAATACCCGAAAGGACCTACCTCCAGCTAATCAAGTCGATGATTACCAAGGAGGCTATTTTGTTCTCGATACGCGTCAAGCTGGCAATCACAATACAGGCCACGCCTTTACAAACGATACAAGTGTACCGGGAAAAATAGGCAGAGAACTCAGCCACGAAGAGAAAATGGCGTTGATAGAGTACTTAAAAACATTGTAATTTGAGCCTGTGTGCATACCCATATGGGTATGCACCGCTATCAATCATGCTATCGGCGCTTTCGCCATGTAAACTGCTTTCGAAATGCACTCGGCGTAATACTTTCGTGCTTTTTGAAAAACTGATTAAAGTACGCAGAACTGTTAAAACCGCATTGTTGCGCAACAACCCCTATCGGCTGGTGTGTTGTCGCAAGTAGGTGTCTCGCTCGCTTTATTCTCAGGTGGTCACAATACTGTGAGTAGCTCATACCAAGACTGTCTGCGAACAATCGTTTGAGTGTAGCTACACTGAGATTTGCCAATAAAGAGCATTCGGTCAGACTTGGTAAACAAGCCAAGTTATTTTTAATGACATCCAGTACTGGCTCTATCCTTGTAGTATTACGACGTGGTGCACTTGAAATAGCACTTTGGGATATGTGTGATTGCATTAACTGCGACAATACATCGGCCAATATCGTGAGCTTCTTAAGTGCTTGGGCACTGTTCATGCTCAGCATTAATGGCATCACTTTGTCTGTTATTTCCTTTGAAAATACGATGCCAGCTTCCAATCCAGTCAGCCAAGCTTGAATCACTTCAAATTCACTGATCTCAACTGAAAATAACGCCTTTGGCCAAAGCACGACAACCACATCGCCGACGGGCGCTAATTGATCTGTATTGTCCCACGTATGGGGTTCTCCAGGTAAAATTAAGGCAAGATCAACCGCCTCAAAGCAATGAACATCACCGGCCAAAAAGCGCTTGCCTTTTGCGCCCAATGTTAAGATTAATTCAAAACAATCATGTTGATGCCATTCAAACAGCAATGGGCTATTTTGAATATGCTTAACACGAACAGATTCATTGATGGTAAATCGAACGGGAGCGGGTTTGCTTTTACTAATGAGCTAATACCTAATAATTTTGAGCCAATAACTAAATTTATATCGCGAATTTTTGGCAAAGTAAACGCAACTTAAATGATGAGATGTAAAATAATGAATGTCGTATTCGATCTAGATGGGACTCTAATTTTTAAAGGTCAGCCTATGCAAGATGCAGTAGCCAAAGCGTTACGGGCAATCGAGCAACAAGGCGCAACGATACACTTTGCGACGGCACGCCCGCTAAGAGACACCTTGCCAGTACTTCCAAAACACTTTTGGCACCATCAGATCATTGGTTGCAATGGCGCGATGATTAGTAAAAACAAAGTCGTTTACGACACTTTAAACTTCAATAAACGAGAAGTTATCGAAGTTTTGAACTGGCTTGATCAAAAAGAAATTCCATACCTATACGACGGCATTGAGGAATATGCGATCTCAGACACGCCACATCACTTTCATCTAGAAGTTAAAAAGTTAGGTAGAAACCCATATTGTAACCAATCACTTAGGTTAGAACCCATCGTCAAACTGTTGGTACTAGAAGAAAATCGCCACCTAGAAGTTAAAGCGTATCTGAATACTGCACTCAGTGACTATGATTTTTATCACCACAATGGGTGCAATAGTTTTGATGTCGTGCCCAAATACAGTAATAAATTAAATGCGCTATTGCGGGCTGGCCTAGATATGAAAAACACATTATGTATGGGGAATGACCAAAACGATATTGCCATGTTAGAAGCTGCACAATCTGCTTATGTGGTTGGAGACCTTATATCTTTGGAAAGAGAATATACGAAAGTAACTCAAGAAAACTTAGTCGAAAAGTTATACGAAATTTCAAAAACAATATAATAAAAAATAACATTAAAAATAATAATTTTTATTTTAAAATTGTAAGTGTGTTTTTATCACACTTACAAATTCAAGTAACAACTTTTAAATTGTGATTAATAAACTTTTGAGCAAATTATTTCTTCGACGTAATCATCACCATAATCTTTATAGCGCATACCCGTTAAGTAATAATCACTCGGGCAATAAGCAACACCTGTATAAGGTACACGGACAGCGGTTTCTGATCCAGTTGAATGCGACCTCATCGCCTTACACCGTAATGCCTCAACGCTGTCATCGCCGCTATCAGCATAATAAAGCTCAGTCACTAGGTGATTCCTTGGGCAACGGTATGCTTTAGAACCGTTGCCATCCATTTGTACCTTTACCGTTGCAGTAGTAGCCCAGTACCAAGGTACTGATCCATATGTATCTGCAAGAAATTGCTCAACACTTCTATCACTGCCACCCGCACCATATACGGCGCGGATCCCACCATTTGTTGCGTACCACCCTGACCCATTGCCATTCATTCGCTCCCAGTACGACGCTTGTATTTCTTGCCTGTCATGTGGCGACAACTCTCCAACTTTCGTCACATACTTTCCGACATCTTGATAATAATCTACGTTGCTTGGAACGTCATTAGTATTAACATTGGATTCTCCTGCAACGCTTGAAAAGTGCATAATAAGTGCAGTTACTCCGATTAAACTACCGCTTGCTAATTTACGTAATTTCATTTTCATCTCCTTTTAATTTAATTGACTGAGCGTTTCGGTAAATTAGCTTAGTAATAAATATGAGGCTTAAACATTACAAAGCATTACGATAAACCATCTTTATAAACCAATGCGCTTTATTGATTTTTCATACAATTAAAACCCACCCACTTTAATCAACATTGAAAATAACTAAACACATAAATCCGCCCCCATTAATATAAATAAAATATCAATAATCGAACTAGATAATATTGCCAGTTATTTAATATTACCTTTGTCAATATGGTCACACGCAACGTCAATAGCAACCAACCAATAAAGTTATAATTATCAGCTAATTAGCCTAGGTTTTATTGGCATTTTTGTACAAGTAAACCATGAAGCTTCTCTCAACGTATAGATGTACACACTGAATGTTGGGAGGTTGTATGAATCACTACATTATCAAAGGCCACGATTACACTGCGTTTCGTGAGACACAAGATGAGCTGGAAGCCCTGCACCTAGATACCGAAGATGTCAGCGCTCTGTGTGATAACAAGGCACATCCTTTACATGACTGCCTTACTAATCATATTGTCGGGATTTTAAAATCAGAGATAGTTGTGCTGTTGGCAATCATTGTAAGCGCGTATTTCGCAGTTACCTGGGTACTTATACCACCAACTGCCGCCGTAATAGGGACTGTTGTGCTTGCACTGTTTAGCATTTGGGTATGTGGCATGGTGGGTTCAGACTTAATACGATATTACATGATGTGTAAAGATTTCACTCAAGGAGAAAGGCACCCTCTAGTTTTGCATGTTGAAATTGACGACAACCAGCACGAAGCGCTTAATGAGGTGATGCAAAAACACCCTCAGATGCATATTAAAAAATTGCAGTAGTAGTGCGCCTTGTAACTCTTGCACTAGATATACCAAGTAGGCAACGTTTGGCTGCCTACTTTGACATACGCTATTTGCTCAACGCTTCATGGCTAATCAATATATCTGGACATAAAGCAGGGAGATCTGACGGTTTCAATCCGCCCGGTAGGTGCTTCAACTTGTCGAGACTCACACCTGAGCTAACCGCTTTGTCTGGCTTGTCCATAACCTCCTTAATCCAAGGAGTAAAATGCGAAACACGTGAGTACACTTCAAAGCTACCATACTTCTCAGACGGTCCACCACCGTAACGAGAGCTTATGCCTAATACTTGATATCCGCGCTCAGTTTCAATAAAGGCAGGCCCACCGCTATCACCACCGCCAGATATTCCTTCAAGTGGTAAGGCATGTTCACCTTTATCAAACTTAAACGTCAAAATCGGGCCTTTCGCTTCCTCTACACGATTTTGAGCCTTTCTGAGAACCCCTTTATTTTCATAGTTATCAACGGTGATACCTGTAATACCATTGCCTGTTCCGCCTATACCAATAAACCAAATTGGCAGCCCTGTTTCGTCATTTCTGGTATACAAGGTTGCAGGGGGTAAATGCGCGACGTCCCCCATGAGCTCTACCAAAGCGATATCATGACTAATGCCCGGAGTGTGATTAGGATGAATATGTAAACTTTTGACTGTCGCACTGCCCTTGCTCATTTTTATCTTGGTGCCAGAGTTTAAACAAAATGTTGTGTGTGCCGCAGTTAGAATCCATTTTGATGAAATCAGGATGCCATGAGCACCATCTATGTAAAATGTTGCAAGTGCTGGAAAGTCATCAGGTTTTGCTAAATAATTAGTCTCTTGAACATCATGACGAATAATAATGGCATTTGCATTGAGTGCTATAAAGCTCAAGGCTAGTAAAATATATTTCATATAACCCCTGTTTTTATTTTTACACCGCTTATGATTGGATATGATTTAAATATTAATAAACGAAGTATGAGCGTAATTAAATATACTTTGTGCTAGCCATTGAGCGTATCAGCTTTTTCTTATCTGTTGCAATAAGTTCTCAGTAACACAACTACCCTGTGCATGTTGCCTAATAGCCTAACTATTACTTGGCCTTAAGTCTTCTATCACTTTGGCGTCAACCCAAAAGATGTCGCTGTCATTTTCCTTGGTAGCCCGATTGAAGAATAAGAACTTCCCATCTGGAGTCACACTGGCAGAAGCCTCTCTTGCGCTGGTATTTACCTTGCTACCAAGGTTGATGGCTTCACCCCAACGGCCTTGTTTGTCACGGAAACTTATATACAAATCAGAATTACCGTAGCCTGATTCACGAACACCATCCCAAATTAAATACGACCCATCCGGTGCAATAAAAGGGTGAGCGTTATATTTGCCCGTGTTGATTTGTGGGCCTAATCGTTCAGGTTTAGTTCGTTTTCCATTCACCAGAGATGATATTCGCAGGACGTCTCCGCTTTTATAATCATCTAATACGTAAGTGCCATCTGCAGCAGCTGTCAGCCTCATTATTCCCCAATCTTCTCTATCAAACATAGGGTCCAATATTCGATGCTTTGACCATCCGGCCGCAGTTCTCATCATTACATATTTACCCATGTGCATCGTTTTGCCATCAGGTGCAAGTAATGGCCGCCAAATACGCGGCCCTACTGTCGATTCTTGCCAATTACCATCAATTTGCTTGAATACAATAAGCGACCACTTGTTGGCTTTGGGATCTTTCCTCGTAAAGTAAAACTCCGACATGTCTGGGGAAAAAAATGGATTGGTATCACGCTGTTTCGCAGACACACTTCCCGGAGCAAATACTTTTGGCTCCGAACCTGGTGGTTTCTGGCCCAAATAGGGTCCAACCATTGGCCCGTTACGTTCCATTGCCGAAGCAAAGTCAGTCATAGCAAATGCCATGAACACAGCACCTGCCCACAGTGGTTTAACGCTTCCCATAGATAACTCCTCAGTTTTATTAATCAACGTTTTGATTGCAGCATATCCACTGTGGAACAATTGACTTGACGTTTACTTGATTTGTCACGAACTTTTCTATGATTAAGAAAGTAAGTATATATATCAATATATTAAAGTTGAAAAATTGGTGGTGGGGCAGTCATGTTCTCAGCCAAATCGTATGCGGGAGTTGGAGGCTAACGCAGCTTAACGCCCCCTACATTTATACAATATTTGTAGTACCTTCAAGCTAAGCTCGATTTTTGGAAAATAATCTATCCCAAATGAAACAATACAGTCAGCAAACTTATCTATTGCCGCTTCTGTTCTAAATTGGCGCAGTGTTAATATTACTTTTTTGCAAACCTATTTTTTGTCTACAAATGACCACCTCAGGCAAAGGATGCTGCCGCTCACCACAGCATTTAAAAGTGAGCAGCATATTGCCGTCGGCAAGTGGACGGCCCCTGACTTATTAGCTATTGAAGATAAAAGACACCTTCATAAGCTAACTCTTGATCCGTGCTAAAGTGCCCAAACCAACCGCCAATTTGAACTTCATATATACCATCTTTACTGTCTTTAATGACCAGTTCCGGATGTGCCGAAATACCATTGAGGTACTTCACATTATAAAAAGACCAGTCAGACAAAGCGTTTGAAATGGCCTTAGATAAAAGTAATTTGGCGCTGTTAAAATTAGCCTGTTCAATTAAAGATAAAGACTTAAAATTTCGGTCATCCCATAGATTAATAATTTGACTGCACCCAGTGATTAAGCCCTTATTACCCAACTGATCATAAAAGGCAGGTAACTGCTCTCCATATTCGTCAATAAAGCTTTGCACACCTCTACGCTCATCATAACAGGCCATGGTAGGTACAACCTCCTTCAACGACAGTGTATCACCTATCACAACCCCTGATAGCCTTAGCTCAACTTCATCTTCTGAAACTCTGAATGTATCGTAGTCCAACATGTCATACTTATGCTCAAGTTCAGCTAAATATGAATCCGAAATTGCCTGGTGAAGTAAACTGACTTCAACACCACCTGCTTCCATGGTAGGTTTTGTGGCTGCAAGTTCGATGAGATTGCTCCATATCATAGGGAGCAACTGTCGGTTATATTGCGCTCCAACCAATACGCCTTGGTGAAAGTACAAAGCAGTATTACGACCAATGGTGGTTAACCGCCACTTACTATCGACTTGCCAATCAAAACTAAATCGACCAATTTTGTTCAGTGCTTGCTCATATGTAGTGCCTAATTTAAGTCCGTATACGCTATCTTTGTTCAGTAGCGCAGAGCGCAATTGTTGCCCACGAATAGCATTTTCAAGTTCTACTTTTTCCAGTGAGATTTTCGCATAGTTATAAACAAAACCGAGTTTATTCGCTTCATCTTGCTTTATCTTTTGCCCATGGCTGCACTGTGAAACAGGGGAAAGCTGCAAAAAGCCGGTTACCCGTGTGCTTCTTGTAATTTTGCCTCCCTTGATTTTAGCCTCATCGAGTTTGAACTTAAGTGACTCCACGATATAGCCAGTACTATTACCTTCATAGGTCAACTGAGATGCTTTGTTTAGCAAGCGTTGCTTCAATGCTGACATAACCTCTTTTCTTGCTTCTCCTTTCTCAAAGCTAGCCTCTTCTCTAAGGTAAACCTCTTTAGCATTAGCAGCTTCGGTGCACTCACTACCGCGAAAATAGATATCGGCGGCACTAGATGAAAAACTCAAAGGGAGCAACCACAAAAATAGAACTGAACGCATCCTTACCTCTTTATTATTTTTTGAACAATTTAAAGTAAATTTACTAGTAGCACAGTTTGGATAGTAATCCAAGTATATAAACAAGAACTCAGTAGGATTTTCGAAATCCAGCTGATTATATTAAAAAATTAATAATAAACACTGAGTTAAATGAGGGAGATGAAGATTTAAACCCGCATGAATGACAAAAATATGCGAATGAAAAGTTGGTTATGCTTTTTATTGCACCGAATAAGAAAAAATTACAAACCTATTATACCAAGTTGCCACCAGCACAAAAACCACTCGTTAGAAACAAAGTAAAAACCCAATTTAAAATAAAAAGCAACCTTGAAATTTAACAAAACAAAAACAGTAAAAAAATAAAAACAACACAAAAGAGTTCAATAAGAAAACAGTCAGAGCAATAAAAAAACAAATTAAAGAAAGCTAAAAACACTAAACCCAAGTAAGTTAATGGATAATGAGAAACAAAATGTTGACAGCTAACAATTTAAAAAATATATTAAATTCGAATCTTGGAAATTACGTTTTATTTCAAGAAATATTTATAAAGGATTTCTCATGCAATTATCTTTCAAAAAAAAGAACCTTAAATCTCTTACTCTTAAGAACTCTGAATTAGCAAAAAGCCAGACAAATAATATTGCTGGTGGTGCTAAGTTCACGTTCAATTGCCTTACAGGTGGCCAAAACGATTGGTGCCAGGAAAAATAGCTTAAGGCTATTTTAGAAAACATGGTGTATGCATAATTTGTATACACCATATTAAATTATCTCAAAGAGCTGCATTTCGAAATAATATTAACCACCGATTAAAATCTGGTTTAAGCTCACAACCATTCATGAGAAGAAACTAAAATTTAATTAAAATATAATGTTCACACCCACTCTCCTCCCTCAACTGCTGACATTCATGAATTTAAAAACCAACCTGACAAATAAGCACCTAAGATACTTTGCTTATTAAAGCACCTTGCTCCTCTGGTTTGATCTCACCAGCCTTGAACATATTCCTCTTATCAAAACTAAAGTAAGCATAAGAAACAAACATTAATTCAACATCTGCATTATTGAACTTATTACTTTACTCAAATAAATTTTCAATAAATTAAATATAATCTTTCTTTGTTGCTGAAATTAATTTACTTAATTCCCAAGGTTTATCATTAGTTTTAACTTGCGAAAACGTAGCTTTTTATGGAAATTTTTCAGAGTCAAGAATAAGTACGTCGTCATGATATTAAAAAAAACATACTCCTTACCTTGAAGTTCATATTCAAACATATGAGAAAGTGCCCAACAGGCTAGAAAGTCAAAACCTTTTTGAGCCATTTCGCCACCTCTTTCTGTTTGAGGCACATCAATAAAGTTTTTAGCCAACTCCATCATAATCCTTTACAAGAATCACAGGTATACTCCATACTGGATTACGGATTACGGATTACGGATTACGGATTACGGATTGCGAATTACGGCTTATAACACCTAATAAACGACGAAAAATTGCAGGCTAAACTAAGCGAGGAATGAGCGTAAGCCTGCTTTTAGGCACTTGTTATATTTTTATTTTTTCGTAGAAACTCCACTTATAAAGTTGATACATACCTTCCCCAGTAGATTTCCACCCATCAGACTTTGTAGACACCCACGCCCTTATACTGTTCTTATCATATTTACTATTAAGGCTAGCGTCGATACGTAAATTTATTCCGACAAGCCTTCTACTATGACTGCTATTATTCATCTCATCATAATCACATTTCTTATTTGAGAACTTTATATCCCAGTTTTCAGGGCTCGTTACTTTAACTGAATAATTGGCACTACAGGGCGGAGCATCAGGCGACAAGCCCCAATAGACCTTTTCTTTCGTAAAAGTAAAGCTCCCATAAATAGCTTGATCAGATCGGCTTACAGCCTCCCAATTGCCGATAGGAAAATCAGGAGATGAATAAGCAATATTAGAAAGCCCCAACATTGCCAGTATAATATATTTCATGTGCAATCCCTTAAAAATATAACGCCTTAATAAACGGCGGAAAATAGCAGGCTAAACTTAGCGAAGAATGAGCGCAAGCCTGCTGTTTTGCGTCCATTTTTTAATTAATTTGTTATAAGCCACATACTGGGGTGATTACTTTACCAGAAAGGTCAATTACTACCTTACGATTAAAGTTTTGTGTAGGCGAACCATTATTAAAAACAACATAGCCAACTTTATAAACCCAGTAATTGGTTGTAGCTTCTTCTGAAAAAACAGATGCTAAATTGTAATTTGTAACATGCGCTTCTTCGCCACTGCTTAAGTTAGCATTAGTCCAATTTTTGAAAGCGGTATTAATGCCCTTAATAGAAATAGGCAATTTAGATTCACCATCCCAATTTACGCTAGGTGGTATTTGAAACTTAAAAACACACTCTTTTCCTTTTGCAGTCCATCGCTCAAAAACACCTTGGCTACTAAAAGAAGCGCTGCTGAATAATAACAAAAAAACTAGAAGGTTACGCATGTTCTACCTGTAGCTTATAACACCCGTATAATGGGCTAATAATGCTTGGCTAACATTGGTGAGGCACGAACCAAGCCAAGCTTTATTAGTCCATGCGTTGATGCATTTGTTATGTGTAAACGCGCTCTGTAACTTTGAAATCTGTAAAATACACTTTGAATATAGAGCCAGAGCGTAATTCAACAATATGTTTGTATAGCCCATTTTCCAACGATACTTCGTGAGTTAAAACATCACCATGAAAAGTATCATTGTAATTAAATTCATTTTCATGACCGATTAATTTGTAGGATTTAACATTGTTATAGGTTAAAACAATGTCGCGATCATGCTGTTGCCCGATTAGGCTTAAAATGATTGATAACGAAGCATCAAAAGGACGCTGTTTATTGCGATTCTCGGCAATAGTTAAAGATGAAACCCAACTATCATGAAGCGACTTGGGGTGATTTAACGCGTAACGTTCAAGATCCGTTGCGAATTCAAAGAGCTGTTCAGGAAATTTCGCTTTGTTGGTAACAAGATTAGAAATATATTTATCGAAATTTGAATTCACAATTGAACTTCCATTTACACATAACAATTTAATATCGACCCAATGGGTCGTTTTTCTACCAAGCCATGGGGCATTTTTCTCATTGTACCAGTTTTATCACAATAACTAACTTGTTGCTACAGATATATTTTTCAATCATTATAGACATTATGGAAATGATAAAACGACCCAATGGGTCGTTTTCTTGACTATAGAAAAAACACAAAACAACTGGGCATAAGATCAGTGCTTTAAAATAATTTTCTAATGGCCGCTATTCTTTGAGGCATTCGACTAAACACGTTTTGGGGCAGAAACAAGTTACGCATTAAGGTCCGCTTTTGGCACATACACGACTGTCAGATTTGATTGAGCCCTATTCATCACACTTATTCACATAATGTACCAATAAGGCTTAAAGAGATAGAAAGAAAGTACCGCCTTGATTAATTTCCTCTCAACTTTCCTTTTCCGCTAGGCTCAGCCTGAAAGTTGTGAATCCGCTAATTTCTCGACTTTATGTTCGTCTTCTGAACAGTTATATTTCCAATAACTGCTCACGTACATCTGCTCTTTTTCAAGGCCTTTTGTTCGCTTAAACCAACGACGTAATGCTTTCATGGAATCAAATTCACAAGCACACCAAACAAAAACATGACCTTGCATCCAGTCTAGTGCCTGTACAGTGTCTAATAATTGGCTATTTTTACCAGGCGTATTATTTACCTTCCAGATCACTTCAATACCACTGGGTTTCGTTAAATCCAAAATATCTTCTGGTTGCGTCACTTCTAGTATTACAGTTCCCTTAGCACGGTCTGGTAATCGCGTTAAATAACAACTTATGGCAGGTATTGCTGTCATATCACCAACAAACAAAAACCAATCGGCATTGTGATCGACGCCAATCGTACTTCCTGGCCCGCCAACGATCATCTCATCTCCAACCCGCGCCATCCTAGCCCAATCTGAAGCTGGTGCCACACAGCCTTCCTTAGAATGCAGTGCAAAATCCAGGGTGAGTTGTTGTGTTGCCTTGTCAAATCCACGTACTGTGTATGTACGCATCATGATATTTTGACGGCTCAACTGCTCAAACGCCTCATCTTCACGCAGTACTCTACCTTGTTTGGTAAATAGCAGCTTCACATAGCCACCTTCAAAACCACTAGGAAAACTTGCTAAATCGGGTCCGGTTAACACAACCCGTTTCATATTCGGTGATAAATATTCACTCTCTAACACTTTTGTTTTGCGATAATTGCCAGCAGCCATCATTGATACCTTTTGTTCTTTGTTATTAATACGAATGGCGGCGTGAAATATTTAATAAACTCGTGCTTGAAAGAGTTGAGACTTAGATGTGAACATTAGATATTAAGAAGCAGATACCTAAACATATGAAATTGTTCTTTGCTGCTTCGTCTTGCAAGAATAAGCTTATTACAAACCATCAAGTAGACTCATGCACATAATTAGATATGTCGCCATATGCATCGATAGTTAGCCCTCTGTCGATGGCATATTTAGCGGGCGTTAATCCAAGCTGAGATTTAAGATAACGAATCAAATGAGGTTGATCACTAAAACCAAATCGACATGCAACTTCCGCCCAATCTATCTCCTCTTTGCTGCGTGAATATAGGTATTCGAGCATTGCTTCCAGCCTGTTCATTGATTGGCATTGTTTCAGTGTAAAGCCAGTCGTTTTGCTGAATGCTCTTTCTAGTGTTCTTTGACTACAATGCAATAGCTCACCTAGCCGAGCTATCGGCTCTATATCGATTACTTTCAAAACTCTAGAAGTTAATTCACCGTATTTGTCATGATGAAATTGAGTAAGCCAACGTACTAATACGCTATCAAGATTATCGCGACATAAAGCACTGTCTTTTCGAGCGAGTGATAGCAAATCAACTACTTCTAATTTACTCATTGCGAGAAGGGCCTGTAAATCAACTGCCGCGACTTGGTCCAATGTTGGGTGACCAAAACCGGGGATTTTAATGGCATAGAACGCGCCGACTTTAAACTTAATACCAAGATGAATAAAAGGACTGGAGTGATCTAGCTGTAAGGTTTGTAAATGGGGAAATAGAATATGATCCCCAAAGCCACATTCTATATTGCCGCCAAAATTGTAAGAATAAGATTGGTCCTCGGGAGACATGATTAAATGACCACAGGGATCTGGGTTTAGCATAGGAAACTCAAAACTTTGCGCTCGCTTCCTCTTCTCAATCAGCCAATAACACTCGACAAAAGTAGACACAACAGAACACTTAGGGAATTGTAACCACTGGATCATAATACTCTCTGACGTGTAAATGTAATATTCATTTATAGTAGCTGATTACACCGCCGAAAAAACTTTTGGCCTAAAACACAAAACGCGGCTGAGACTGAATATTTAACGATGAGAAAAGTCAAACTGCACAATTCTATTCAATGCTTTAAAGCCCGCTTTATGAATAGCTTTTTGTGCCCCTATATTGCCGCTTTCCGCAGAACAAATAGCGTTCAGCCCTTTTCTTTTAGTAATCATTACCAATTGTTCTAGTACTCGAGTAGCTATACCTTGTCTTCTGTGTTCAGTCGATACAATCATTCCAAGGTCTGCAAATTGTGTTTGGTGCTCATCAAATAATCGGCACTCACCTGTCGCGACAATGCTTCCATTTATTGCCCAATACCATAACTCGTCACGGCTGATTAAACGCGTGTAATAACTTGTGAGCCACTCTTTCGGTGCATCTATCGCTTCAAAAGCAAAATCTACTAGCGAGTTTAGTTGATCATAGTTTGCTAAGATGAGCTCTATCTCTTCTGCTTCTCTCACGATTTTATCTTCACAATGCTGGTACATAAGTGCATTAACCGAATGGGCTGTTGAGCCATCCATACATAATGATAGGTATTGCGGCTCCGCAGTACTGGCAAAAGCACCTTTAACTTCGCCTACAGTCTCACTTTCGTTATTAATAATTAACGTAAATAGTTCGCTAGGCAATGTATTAGCTATTTCTGACAAATAAAACTGTAAAAGGTACTTTTCACTATTGATACAGCAAAAGCCAACCAAGACTTCACTTTCATAAAAACCGAAGTGCTGTGCCATTGGAGCGAATCCAAAGTGCCACATACCATCTAAGGGACCTGTTGATGCGTTAAAATAAGCGGTTTTCAAATCGCTGAGTTCATTTTGCTGAGTCATTTTTTTGATGTTTAACATCACTTCAATCCTACTTATATTGCTTAAATTACGTAGTCTTGCACTAAAAACCGTCCTCAACTACGACTCAATGAAAGCAATTCTAATGAAATTTATATATTCGAGATTGAATAAAAACGACAACTTAAAAAGAGGTATCAACTAGGCGCACAAATAGATGCTAAATTTAACTCTAACAAACCTGACAATAAGGCTTGGCGCTAATATGGTTCAGGATAACAAAAGCATTTCACACTAACATAAACAATCATTTAATTTATATTTTTCAAAAAGTTACTACTAAATACTTGTTTCACTTTAACGCTCCACTTCAGACGAAACCTTTCATATTCGACCAGCGAGATGCTCAAGTGACCCCTATTTAATTATTCTAAGGGGGAGACAAGATTGAATATTAAATAGCCTGTTTCGATTGACATCAAGTTTTTGAGAGTTAAAATAACAGCATTCGAATGCCATTCGAATGCAAATCAAAACTGGTCACCTATGGAGTAATAAGATGGCACCAGCACCTAAATATGATCAACAAACTCAGCGAAAAATGATCCTTGCCGCTGCCGAACAATGCATCAATGAAGCGTCGATCACTGACTTTACCATGGCCAAAATAGCACGCATTGCAGGACTTTCAATGGGTTCGGTATACAAGTTTGTGCAAAGTAAAGAGGATATCGTGCTTGCCCTTGCCAATGAATCTTTTACACATCTCTCCAGTATATTCGACCAAGTTCTCGGCCTTGAACTCAGCGCACCCGAAAAGATTATCGCGATCAGCCTTATTTCACCGCTAAAGTTACAATTGTTCGAATTTGATTACGCACTGCAAACTTACGCAACCAATGAAGCTGTCATCAAAAAAGGTTCTACTTATTGGACCGGTAAAATTATTGAAGCACAGTCTCGTTGTGAGTCTTCGTTCAAATTAGCATTGGTAGAAGCAATTAATGCCGGAGAGCTTGAAGATGTACCGAACTTATCTGAAGCAATCGAAGAAATCATCATCAGCGGCTGGGCGATGACGGTCGGGTATGAACAAGTACAACGTGTGCAGCAGACTAAACAGATTATAGAAGGAACGGATTCATTGTTAGCACCATTACCCCTTAACCACCCAATTATCAGAAGCTCGGTACGTCTACTCAATAGCTACCCGTGGCGACAGCCTATAAATGACGCCTCACTTAAACATATTGAACAAAAACTGATTGCGCTAGACCTGCGTTAATCACAGATAGGAGTAATTATGAATATTAAACGTTGGCTCGCAGCTACCTTTATTGTCCTCGTTGTGATTGCCAGTTTGGGCTTTATCAAGTTTAGTCAAATACAAGCTCAAATTGCCTTTGGTGAATCATTTCCTGAACCATCAGCATCGGTAAAAAGCACCTATGCAAAAGCGATTGAGCATACCAGCAATATCAAAGTGGTTGGTCAGCTACAAGCACGAAAAAACATGACTATCAGTAATGAATATCCAGGGCAAATTACCTATGTTGGCTTTAACCCGGGTGACACAGTAGAGTTTGAGCAAGTATTGTTGCAACTTGACACCAGTATTGACGAAGCAAATTTAAAAGCCGCTAAGGCACGCGTCAAATTAGCCAAATCTACCTATGCACGTGTCGTAAAACTGTTGAAACAAAAGCGGATCAGTCCAGACGAAGTTGATAAAGCAGAAGCCGATGTCAGTATTGGCGAAGCTGAAGTGCAAAACCTGCAAGCCTTGATCGCTAAAAAAACCATCCGTGCTCCATTTGCTGGTCAAACAGGCCTTGACCAATACCAGATCGGTCAGTTTTTAGATGTAAATAGTCAAATTACCACGATGATTGGTAGCGACAATGCGATATGGGTAGACTTCCATGTTCCTCAAACATTGGCACAACCACATATTGGCAGCCAAGTAAGTATTTCACTGACTGATTCAAGTAGTGCTGAGTTCAAAGATTTCCACGCGAAGATCATAGCCAAAAAACCCAGCATTGATTCTGATTCTCGACAACAAAGTTACCGCGCGCTGCTACCAAATTCAGATAATCAATTTAATCATAATCAAATGACTATGGTCACAGTCCCCGCCAATACCATCAAAGCAGTATTAGTCCCGACTAACGCCATTACGCGTAGTCATTTTGGCGAATTTGTCTATCAACTCGAAAAAGACGAACAACAGAATTGGCGAGCAAAACCGGTCAAAGTAACATTGGGCGACAAGATACAAGACAACCAGATCGTTCTGACAGGGCTTTCTGGTGGTGAGTTTATTGCCAGTGAAGGGGCGTTTAAGCTCAGTGAAAATCTATTGGTCTATACGGAGCAAACAGCATCAATCGACAGCCAAGATGGAGCACAGCAATGAGTTCATTACACGAAAATAAACCATCGGTAATGGACATTTTTGTCAATCGACCTGTATTGGCAATTGTACTCTCATTGCTGATCATATTAGCTGGTGTTAACGCGGCTAAGCAGATCTCTGTACAGCAATACCCCAAAATTGAAAGTGCTTCTTTGGTGATCAATACCGTTTATACAGGCGCTGCGGCAGATGTTGTAAAAGGTTATGTCACAGAGCCTATCGAACGCGTAGCTTCAACTGTACCTGGTGTTGACTATGTCGACTCTGTCACAACCTCTGGTATGAGTAAAGTGACGGCTTGGTTAGATCTCAACCACAGTACCACCGATGCACTAGCCGAACTTACAACCCGGCTCAACCAAATTAAGTTTGAACTACCAACTGGCGCTGAAGATCCTGCCATTCAAATTGTTCGCGCAGATAGCCCCTATGCCGTTTTTTATCTTGATGTGGAGTCACAGGGTCTACCCAGAAATGAAGTTAGTGATTACTTAGTTCGTAATGTTGTGCCATCTATGTCGGATATTCCAGGTGTGCAAAAAGTCACCCTAGAAGGTGGACGAAACCCGGCGATGCGTATTTGGTTAGATAGCGATAAATTGGCCATTTACGACCTCAGTGCCAGCGACGTTTTTGCAGCGCTGCAAGCAAACAACACCATAGCGACCATTGGTTACACGGAAAACAACCGTCAACGTATCGATTTAATGGCAAACACCAGCCTGAAAAGCGCAGCTGATTTTGAAAATCTAGTCGTGAAAGAAACTGCCAGTGCGCAATTAAAGCTTCGGGATATCGCAGACATTGAAATCGGCGAAGCGCAAGGTATGGTCACAGCACGACTTGATTATCACGACACAGTATTTCTTGCTGTTTGGGCGCTACCAGGTGCCAACGAAATTAATATCGGTGATGCTCTTTATAAAAAACTCGACGAAATCAATCAGATCCTACCAAATGATATGAAAATATCGATTGGCTATGACGGCACGCTTTATATGCGTGATTCCATCAAAGAAATTTTCACCACGCTTGCCGAAACTGTACTCCTAGTAGGTATCGTTGTTGTAGCAATGATGGGCTCATTTAGAACTGCTATGGTGCCTTTGATCACGATTCCAATTTCTATTTTAGGTGCCGTCGCGGTGATCTACATGATGGGTTTCTCATTGAACCTACTAACGATTTTGGCCATTGTGCTCTCAGTCGGACTGGTTGTCGATGATGCTATTGTAGTGGTTGAAAACGTTGCCCGTCACATGCGAGAAGGTAAGCCAAGGTTGCAAGCTGCACTGATCAGCTCAAGACAGCTACTTGTGCCAGTTATTGCAATGACGCTGACCCTCGCCGCAGTATATGCTCCAATAGGGTTTCTAACTGGCTTAACTGGCTTTCTATTCCGAGAATTTGCCTTTACCTTGGCGATTGCCGTACTGATTTCAGGACTGGTTGCGATTACACTCTCGCCCATTATGAGTGCTTATGTAAACCCTGAAGGCGGTAAAGAAGGCAAACTTACACGAGCTGTAAATAGCTATTTTGACAGGCTACAAGCATTTTACTTTCGTAGCCTAGATACCTTGTTTAAGTGGCGACCTCAGATATTTTTTGTTGCCATTGTGTTTTCATTATTGTCAGTGCCATTTTATTTATTGTCACAAAAAGAGCTTGCCCCGATTGAGGATCAAAGCAGTGTTCAGGTTGTTATTGAGGCGCCACCAGAATCTTCTCAGGTGTATACAGCGGAAAAAATGAATGACACAGCACGGGTTATGAATGCAACTGAAGGTGGTCAGTTTACTTGGCAAATAGTCACAGCTGCCGCTGGTTTCGGTGGTGTAGAACTTGCGCCATTTGAAGAACGCGAGAACTCTGTTCACGACTTACTATTTGATCTATACGGACGCCTTGGCAGTGTGACAGGCTTGAGTTTGTTTCCTATTTTACCGGCATCTTTACCTACCGCAGGTCAGTTTGATGTAGAAGTTGTATTACGCTCTAGTGACGATGCACAAACGATGAAACAGTACGCTGACCAAATCATTGCCAAAGCCAATGCCAGTGGTCAGTTCATGTTCGTGAATACAGATCTGAAAATTGACTTACCGCAGGCTGAGTTGGAAATAGATCGCTTACTTGTGGCTGATTTAGGGCTAAACCTTGCAGATGTCAATAACCAACTCAGCGTATTGATGTCAAATAACTTCGCCAACTACTTTAATAAAGATGGCAAGGCCTATCGTGTGATCCCGATTGTTGGCGATGATGAGCGCTATAACCCTGAAAATATACTCAATATGCAGGTCAGAACAGATCAAGGTACATTAATTCCTGTATCAGCTTTTGCGACATTGAAAACTTTCACAAGTCCAAGAGTGCTCGGATCTTTCAACCAACAAGGTTCATTTAGAATTTTGGCGGGTGTATTACCTCACATCACAAAGGAACAAGGGCTGAGCAGCATTGAAGAGTTTGCCAAAGACATTTTACCTGCCCATTACTCTATTGATTATGCTGGAGAGTCAAGGCAACTTCGTAAGGAGGGTAACACCATGGTGGGTGTATTATTGGTGGCCATGATTGTGGTGTACTTCTTACTCGCAATCCAATTTAACAGCTTTAGAGATCCACTTGTGGTGCTCTTAGGCTGTGCACCACTTGCATTGTCAGGTGCGCTTATGTTGCCGTTTTTATCACTCACTACCGTGAATATTTACAGCCAAATTGGCCTTATCACCTTGATAGGATTAATCGCAAAGAATGGTATTTTAATCGTTGAATTTGCCAATCATTTGCAACTTGAAGGAAAAAACAAGTTTGATGCCGTCAAAGGTGCAGCAGCAACCCGCCTTCGCCCAATCTTGATGACAACTGGCGCGACTGTACTGGGCCACTTCCCTCTAGTACTGGTTACGGGAGCCGGTGCCGAAGCTAGAAACAGCATAGGTATTATTCTGGTTGCAGGCATGCTGATTGGCACTTTCTTTACATTGATTGTTCTGCCGTTACTTTACGAAAAGCTAGCGACAGATCACAGAGGTGAAGCCGAGTCTGAGCAAGCACTCAGTGAAACGCAATTTGCTACTCAAATTTAAGACTTCTGGGTTGTTCAGCCAGCACTAAAGCTGAACAACCCAATTATCGCAAGCTTGATACTTTTCAAACTCCCCAGTAACAATAAGTAACAATACTTTCTTCCCCTTTATGGAATACTCCATGTTTTAAAACCAGTCGAAAAAGGATTTAGCATGCTGTATTTACGCGCCATAGGTTTATTTATATTAGTAGTAACGCTTTTGGGCTGTGGCTCTGATTCGAGTGTTACTCCCCTTCCTGAACCACCTGAAAAGCAGAAAACTCAACAGGTCACTAAGGGCATTGATTTGTACCTCTTCAATCGCGAGGTCGACCAGAAAATCGATACGCATATAATAAAGCGAGCTTCCCCTTATCAAGCAAACACACCAGTTGCACACCAAAACTTAATTTTCGGATTGGATACGGTAACTGAAACTGTTGTTATTGCATCCTCTTTTTCCAGCTCCATGTGGCCTGCGATTATCAGTAAAGCCTATGCCCGTTCCCCTGAGATAAAAACCACCAAGGAAAGTATAAAGTCTATCAAAATAACCTCTGCATATGACTTCAACGAAGACTTTTTAGCCGGCAGTATTTTAAATCAGCTCTTCTCTGTGACTTTCGCAACTTTTCCGAATAAATACTTTTCCTATAAAGAGGAAAATCGTATTTACACCACATTAAATACGTATATTGAAACAGCAAATAACGCGCCCTTAACACCTCTTGGTCTTCGAACTGACCTCATATTAAATACGCCACCAAACGCGCAGTTTCCTATGACATTTTATATTGAGATCGAATTGGATGATGGGCAAATGTTTACAATTGAAAGTCCCGAGATTCAGTTTATTTCCAATGAAAGTCACTGAATATACAAACGCCTTTCGCGCTTGTTCATTTCTGCATTGCGGTTGCTTTAAGCGTTTTGAATAGCTAGACAAAAAAAGGGGCCTAAGCCCCTTTGACTACAGTGACAAAAAGTTAGAAATACCCTCTAAACCCAAGCGCAAAGCTTCTGCCCGGCATAGGTGCTTTATCCTTTAAAAATGACGTATGAACGCGAGCTTCTGTATCCATTAGGTTATGACCTTTTAGATACAATACCCAGTCCTGACCTAAGGCTGCGAAATCATAATTGATACTGGCATCAACTAGGGTGTAACCTGGCGTTTCGGTCTCATGAGCCGCGATATGGGATTGCTTTTGATAACGCACAACATCAAGATTTAACGTGAATTGCTCTAAGTTATACGTCAGCTTGGTGCCAAAGCGAACTGGTGAAACCATAGGCAAATTACCACCGTCGTTTAAACGCGCACGTACCAAATCAGCAAACAAAGTAGCATGTAATGACTCAGTTACCTGCCAAGCAAACTCCGCTTCAAATCCATGTGTGATCACGTCATCAGTTTTAAACACATAAACAGGTAACCCATGCTTTTCATGATCTGTGTGATCATGTTCATCTCCATGCTCGTCGTGTTCACCATGATCATGGTGATGGTCATGTCCATCATCCGCCATTAGGCCGGTGTTAACTTGGTAGTAATAGTTGTCAATCTGGTTATAAAAAGCGTTCAGTACAAAACCAAAGTCGCCATCTAGCTTTCGCCAAGTTAAATCTATATTGTGCGCGCGTTCCAGCTCTATGTCTGCGGGGTTTAATTCAAACGATAGACTATCTGCCTTTTGTCTAAACAATGCGCCAACTTCATAAGTACCTGTTCCAATATGAGGACCAAATGAAAAAAGCTCAGACGCTGCTGGTGCACGCTCTGAACGAGACACGGAAATACCTATGTTGTAACCCGGTTGATAATCCCAAACAGCACCGGCCGACAAACTTATTGGTGTAAACTCGTGATCTACTGCAAAAATACGTTCAGCAATTGCCTGCTCGCCTTCATGATCATGGTCGTGGTCGTGGTCGTGGTCGTGGTCGTGGTCGTGGTCGTCACCTTGCAAATCACCACTCGACAATACAACCCTTGGAGCATCAATTGTGACACGCTCTACCCGTGCACCGAGTTGCACTAACACGTCCGAAAAATGACGTTCTTCCATCAGCGCAACCGCAAATGTTTCGCTCACTGAAGGCGGTGTAAATGCTTCAGCACCTTGTGCGGAAAAGTCACTGCGTTTGTAATGCACACTGACACCACCACGCCATTGTGCAATCGGCTGATGCATCAAATCCAATCGTACTTCTTGGCTTTCATTCGCAAAAATAGTCCCTACTTCACCATGCTCTATCTCTGCATGCTCGTAGTCAGTATACGCAGCTCGAAAATTTGCTTCGCTTAGCCATTGATGGTCGAAGCTGTATTTACCAATCATCTGCCATCTGTCTTGGTCTAAATCAGCATAAACTGTTGGCGCTTCGTCGCCGTGACTATGGCCTGGTATCCCGTATTCTCTGGTCATTTTTCCGTAAGAGATGCCAATATAACCTTGTTCAAATAAATAAGAAGCACCGACCGTCCCGCCCGAAGACTCTTCTGCACTATTTTCAACTTTATAATCACCAGAATGCGTTTCATCAGCCCCTTTTTCAGCAGGTACTGGAATGTCATAGTCTTCTGAGTCTCTCAGATAACCGTCAACATGAAACGCAAATTGCTCTGTACCAGTGTTTAGATTTAAACTCGCTAGCTTCTGCTCATCACCTGTCGCATGCTCAACCAGTACCTCACCAAATGTCTCGCTGCGCGTTGGGACACGCTCATCCACCACGTTGACAACCCCGCCAATCGCACCACTGCCGTAAAAAAGTGTTGCAGGACCCCTAAGTACTTCCACCTGTTGCGCGGTTGAAGTCTCTGAAGCAACTGAATGATCTGGGCCAACACGAGAAGCATCACTGACATCTAAACTATTTTGTGTGATCAAAACACGAGGACCACTTAACCCCCGAATAACTGGTGTGCTTGCCACTTTTGCATGGAAACTGGTGTGGACCCCCACTTGTTTAGACAAGGTATCACCCAAGGTCGCAGCCTGCTGCTCGCGCAATTTATCTCCGGATAACACACTTACCGGCATAGATGACTCCATCATCGACGCATGAAATGGTGATGCTTTAACGTCTAACACTTCAATAGCTGAAGAATTTAATGTCACGACAATGGTGTTTAAACCTGTATCTGATGCTGCAACAAGTTTGTTTTGGTGTGCAAACCCAGCCGCCGTGATATGAAGCTCCACATCACCGCTTACATTTGTTTGTAAAACAAACTTACCCTGACTATCAGTTTGGGTTGTTCTTTGCGAACCCATAACTGAAATCGTCGCATTTGCAATTGCTTTACCCTGCTCGTCTTGAACTTGGCCGCTAATATTTTGAGCATACGCTTGTACTGATAAAGGCGCTATCAAGCCAAGCATCAGTGGTGAAAGTTTAAACATAATTGTCCCATCTAAATTTTGTTATAATATAACATATCATGCTCAGGTAATTTGCAAGCTTTTTCCATGTGTTTTTCAATCATGTCTTAAAAAGAGCTTTCAACTCGCTATTGCAATAAAATCATCAACCTTGAAGATGAACCTATTTTATAAATTAAAAATCAATCACTTAAAATTTCACTAGTAAATAAACAAGAATTATAATTGCATTTATTTTGTTACAGTATAACATATCACGGAAATTCAACCTTGCGGGTAGCTTGTACAAAAGTACGCTCAAAGCATCTTGATAGAAGCCAATCCCAACCTGTTTTTATCAAAGGGCTTTACCAATAAAACCGTAATTTTTGCATTAAATATCCAAAGTTTTACTATCTCGGAAACACACCATGATAAGAAAATCAATCGCTGCTGCAATCAGTTCAGTGCTGTTGCTTGGGGCTTGCAATAGCCAAAATGTCGCGCCACAATCAGCAATATCAAAGCTACAATCAACAGCGCAGGTCGACTTGACAAACCCACTGCTCAGCCCCAGTTCATTGCAATATCAAGCACCTGACTTCTCAGCCATCAAGGACAAACATATTGCACCAGCATTTGAGCTGGGCTTTGCACAACAGCTCGCGGAAGTCGACGAAATAACAGCCCAAAAAACGGTCACATTTGAAAATACAATTGTCGCTTTAGAAAAAAGTGGCGCGCAGCTAACCCGTGTTAGTGCTTACTTTTCAAATATCAGTGCGACCGATTCAACGCCTACACGCAGAACCCTGCAGCAAAAATTTGCTCCTTTGATGGCACAGCACTACGACAATATTTACCTGAACGAACAACTTTTTAGTCGAGTGCAACACATCTACCAACAACGTGATACACTAAAACTTGATGCTGAATCGCTCAGGCTCACAGAGGTATATTACAAACGATTTGTCCGCGCAGGTGCCAAGCTCAATGCAGATCAAAAGTCACAGATCAGAATGCTCAACAAAGAGCACTCTCAACTAACCACCCAATTTAGTCAAAATCTGCTAAAAGAAACTCAAAATATTGCCGTTTTGGTTGAAGATAGAACACAACTTAAGGGCCTAAATGACAAACAAATAGACGCCATGTCGGCAGCAGCCGAAAATGCAGGGCACACAGGTAAGTATCTAATCAGTATTACCAATACCACACGCCAGCCCATTCTTGCGCAGCTTGAAAATCGCGCTTTAAGAGAGCGTATATGGTTAGCCTCTGCAAATAGGGCGCGCTCCGGTGAGACCAGCAATACAGAGATTGTAAGTCGCCTCGCGCAAAACCGCGCTGAACGCGCTAATATTCTTGGCTTTGATAGCTGGGCTGAATATGGCCTGTCGGCACAAATGGCACAAACACCTGAAGCTGTATTCACAATGTTCTCAGACATGACTGAACAACTGATGGAAAACGCAGCGCTAGAAACACAAGCTATTGAGGAAAAAATAGCCCAAAAAGGTGGCGACTTTACCGTGCAGCCGTGGGACTGGGCTTATTATGCGGAGTTAGTCCGCCAAGACAAATATGCGCTGGATGAAAGCACTGTCAGACCATACTTTGAATTTAACCGCGTACTCAAAGATGGCGTGTTTTTCACCATGAAAGCGCTATATGGTATAGAGTTTAAACCTCGCCCAGACTTACCTGTTTATCATCCTGATGTCACAGCGTATGAAGTGTTCGACCATGACGGAACTAGCCTAGCTATTTTTTATGCTGATTACTTCGCACGCCAAGGCAAGCGAGGTGGCGCCTGGATGAATTCATTTGTCGACCAGTCTCACTTGCTTGATCAAACACCAGTTGTGGTCAATGTAATGAACATTGCTAAAGCACCGAAAGGCCAGCCAACGCTACTGAGTTATGGCGAGGTGACCACCATTTTCCATGAATTAGGCCACGGAATTCACGGTATGTTGTCTGACGTCAATTACCCTTCTCTGGCTGGAACTGCGGTATCTAGAGATTTCGTGGAGTTTCCATCTACATTTGAGGAAGATTGGGCAATTCATCCAAAAGTTATCGCCAACTATGCGAAACACTACCAAACAAATGCCGCGATACCGCATGAACTATTAGACAAGCTAGTAAAATCAAGAAGTTTTAACCAAGGGTTTGATACTTTAGAGTACGTCGCAGCTGCGGTCGTAGATATGGAATGGCACTCCCTGAAACCGGAGGACAAAATCACAGATTTAGAAGCATTTGAGCAGAAAGTGCTTAAGAAACATGACCTGTACTTACCTCATATTCAACCTCGTTATAAATCTGCGTACTTTTCCCATTCAATGGGCGGCGGTTACTCTGCCGGATATTATGCCTATATGTGGAGCGAAATTTTAGCGGCGGACGCCTTTGCGTATGTTCAATCTCAGGGCGGGTTGAACAGAAAAATAGGCAAACTCTATCGTCAAAATATTCTTGAAGTTGGTAATTCAAGACCACTGATGGAGTCTTACAAAGCATTTAGAGGTCAAGAACCGACGACAGACGCCTTGCTTAAACGTCGAGGTTTAAACGCTAACTAGCCAGATGCTTGATATAACATAAAACTGAGTGGCCTATTCTAGGGCCACTTTTCCCTGACTAGTTTTTACAATCATTGCCATTACATCGTAAAGATTGCGCCAATACCGCCTCATACGTTCCGTCACTTTTCATTTTTCGCAGCGTTGTGTCGAACTGCTGTTTAAGCTTTTCGCCACGCCACGTTTTAGGAAACGCGAAATAACTGGGGATCACAAACTCATATTCACGGTGAAATTGAACCAATTGCTGAATGTTAAGTCGGCGAAGTATATCCACCCCTCCGAGCTGATTACTAATTACGACGTCTACTCTGTCAGCCAACAAAAGCCTAAAACTCTGAGTACCAGAGGTCGTTTCCACCACTTTGTTGATAATACCTTGCGCTATGGCTGAATCTATTTCTTTGCCGTAGCTTACATTTCTAACCAGCCCTACTCTTAGCTGCCTCAATTCATTGATATTGCCAGTCAATTTTAAACCACTATCACGCTTGCTGAATATTGAAACCGATTGGTTTATCAATACCTGCTGTGAAAACAGCATGCTTTTCTGTCGCTCCTCAGAAAAATAAATTGTGAAAATGCCATCGGCACGTGCAGCCTGAACTTCTCTAAGAGCACGACCCCAAGGTAAAAACTCAACCACAAAGGACTTATCCATACGGTTAAATACTTCGTTAACCATATTTACGCCAATGCCTTTAGCATTGTTATCTTCTAAATACTGATATGGCGGATACTCAAGTGTGACAAAACGCAAAGTCCGCGTATTCCCCTCCCAGCTATGGACTAGCAAAATCACAGATATGACGACGATGACGAGAAGTCGAATATGCCCATGTTTACGTCTATTGGAAGAATGACCTGCCATATACCACCAACCAACCATAAAATTCAAAAGCGCACCTTAAGCTTTAAATACGCTCTGCGTCCTCTCGGATCGCCTGTTCTGGGGTCATAACTACCTGCAATATTTACAAAAGGCGGGGCTTTGTCCGTTATATTTACCACACCAGCGGTGATCGCCCCACTAACAGCCAGAATAGAAGACTCGTTAAACTCCATTTCATATTGTAAATCTATCGTATTAAAAGAGTTTATTTTTTCTAGACTTACGTCATTTTCGTAACTGGCCACATGGCGAAAAAACACATTTGCGCTATGGCCGTTTATGGTCCAATTGATGCCCATGCTGCCTTTGAGTCTTGGTGCCGGATTTCCGACTGTGTTGCGATTCAACTTCCCCAGACCGTCCGTAACAGTGCCACTTTCATCCATTAAGTCATACTCCAACAAATAAGATGCTGAAAGCTGTGGAGTTACCCGTCCAAAGTGCATATCAAAATGATACATGGCTGTCAGATCCACACCTGACGTGTCAATCGCTTCAGCATTGATAAACCGCGTATTCACAATTGAAATTGTACCTGCGGAGGTGCGTACTACCCGATTAGGGTCATCTGGAAACGCATTGACAACCGCTTGATGGCTTTCTCGAGTTAACACTTCTTCAAACGAAAAACGCCAGTAATCTACATCGATATCTAATGTGTCGAACGCATATGAAATGCCAAAATTAAACGCTTCTGAAGTTTCTGGCACCAAGCTCGCGTCACCTACTGTTCGATTACCGCCAAATGTCGTCGAACCATCTCTGGGATCGGTAATGTTGGCAAAATTGGTTTGAACGCCTTTTAATTGATGGACAGAGGGCGCCCTAAAGGATGTACTGTATGAGCCTCTAAACGATAAATCTGGTGATAAGTGCCAAAGCACTGACAGTTTCGGATCTGTGGTGTCACCTCCTAAATCTCCATAGTCTTCATATCGAATGGCCAATCCCAGCTCAAACTTAGCCATAAGCGGGAGTCGCAACTCAGAAAATAGCGCTTTAACATTGCGCTCTCCAGATACATTTTGATTGCCGATTAAAAACGCAAACCTGTCTTGTTGCGTCAAAGAATCATAGACAGAGGTGATTGACTCTTTTCTATATTGAATACCAATCGCCAATGCGCTGTAGTCATCGCCGATTGCAAACAGTTCATCAAACGCAAAGACGCCTTCAAAAACACGTAATGTCGATTTAACATTACCAATATAATCACCAATGATATAACTGCGTAATTGCTCATTCACGCTATCCTGAGGGGAAAAAGGATTAAAATATAGACAAGAACCTGTGCCTGCCACTGGATCGGCTCGGTTGTCACAATTCACCCCACCAAACCCATATAAAGCTGATTGAAAGTTGTCAGCTAAGACATCTCTGGGATTTAAAAATGCATCATTTTGCGCACTCACGTAGGAAACTTGCCAGTATTTGTTCGACCCAATAGATCCGTCTACACCAAATGCGACCCGTGAAGTACGGTGCTCATAAAAATTCCGCTCAGTTGGTTTGCCAACACCAAATGGTCGCCCTCTAAAAAATATATCTTCGTCGTAGGGGTTGTTTGGATGTGACGAGAGCACAGATGGCGCATTTAACACAGGAAAACTCGGTGAGACTTCTCGAGAAATATCATTATCTGCAAAACCCGCTTCAAACCACGGCTCAATACCAGTGTTTAGTTCCCATTTTGCATGCATATATACCTGTAGCCTGTCTTCATTCGGCACCGCTGTGATTTGCGGTGCAAAATCAAACAGACAAAATGTATTACCATTACTCCCTTCGGATTCAACACCTCCATTTTGCTCACAATTTGGGTCAGCAACTGTGAGACCCGTTGGGTTTTGTCCATTGGCAAGAGAAGGGATCACAAAACTACCGGGATTGCCAAAACTGCTAAATGCCGGTTGGACCCAATCAACCTCTCCAAGCACTAAACTGGTCCTTTCTAAATAGCTTGCTGCGAACAGCAAATGTCCAGTGTTGCCAATCTCAGCGCCATAAGCGAAGTCAATTTTAGTTTCATCTTGACTGCCTTCACTTAAGCGATTTCGATACTCATATTGAAGTTCACTACCTATTAAATCATCTCTACTGATAAAGTTTACAACCCCCGCAACAGCATCAGAGCCATAAATAGCCGATGCGCCATCTTTTAATATTTCGACTCTCTTTATTGCCAAAGTGGGGATCAGTGATGCGGTGTCGACAAAGCTGGCTCCTTGATCGGTAACCACTGCAGATGTCACTTGACGCCGACCATTCAACAGCACCAAAGTAGAAGATACGCCCAGCCCTCTGAGGTTTACATTTGAAGTGCCAACCGTAAAGTTTTGTGTCAAATTATCAGAGTTGTTCTGCGCCCCTGCATTAAATGATAGGGTTTCAATTAAGTCTCGCACATCATTGGCACCAATATAAGAGAGCGTTTTTGCATCAATGCTAGATATTGGTGATGGGCTATCGGCTTGTATTGAGCGCTTTATTCTAGTGCCTGTCACGGAGATTTTTTCAATCTCTTGTGCTCCGTGGCACATCGTAGATAACCAAGAAAAAGGAGCACTGATTAATATAAGACTAACGAATCTTGCAGACCTTATTCGAAACATCTTCTCCCCGCTTTGCGCCTTACCAATGCGATGTCGCAACAAAATGAATACGTTAGACTAAGCATAGAGTATTTTTAGCGTATATTATGGAAATTTTAAGTGAGGTTAGTTCAAAGGATAGAGCGATAAAATAGGGGTTATTCCGTTGCATAGTTAGTTCAATTTTAAAACTGTAGTATGAAAAAAGCCCAGCAATTGCTAGGCTCAAACACAACGTCATTGTTTAATAAGGCTTACCACATTTTAGAAATTTTTACGTCTGCTGTCGCACCATCAGCTGATTGATCAACGACTTCAAACATAAGGCCTAATTTCGGCAGCTTTTTACCTGTTGCTGGGCGAATGTAGTTTGTATAGTCATCCCAATCTGCAAAACGAGGATTTGCATTTGTGAATTGATCTCTCCATACCGTCTCAAGGTATCCACCATTAGCCAAATCCGTACGCGTTGTGCGACCTTCATCACCTAATTGCGGCACAGTGTTAAATGCGGCATCTTTGATCTGTCTGCGACTATTTAGTGGTGTTACGCTTCGATCTGTTACCCACTGACCTGTGCTGCTATATTCGGTCACATACTCTAAAATTGGGTTTCTGTCTGCATCGACAATACCAATCCAGCCTTCACCAGGGTGCGCACCCACTAGGTTATCAGCACTTGGTACATCAAAGAATTCAATTACATAAGATGGGTCAACATACCAAACTAACAGGCCTTCTTCCATTCCAGCCTCTTTCAAGCTCGCATCGAACCCAACGTGCTGGCGCCATTCTAATAGATAGTAAGGTGTATATTGAATTGTTCCATCAGACAGCGATGCGCTGTTTACAAAGCTAACTTTTTCAGGTGTATTTGAAGTGATTTCATTGAGTACTTTATCACCATCTGACACGACTATATTATCAACCGCGACGTAAGTCGCTTCGCCACCTATTGCGTAGTTTTCAACAGTAAAAGTGACGTCATCGAACTGTGCTAAAAATGAAATATCGTAATTAACCGTTGTCCAAGTTGAACCTGTGGTAAGAATCTTTCTACCATCAGAAGCCATTTCTAAATCAGCTGCATTTGCCGGTGCTAAAGCACCAGAAATACCCGCGCTTGGAATATCCACCAACAACCTCAATCCAAAAGCGCCGTTAATAGACTGTGTTGAGTTTAAGCTAAAGCTCAAAGTGGCAGCTTCAGTGCCTTTTACTGATTGTGCAAAAGAGATGGCACTATAACTTGTTAGGTCAAATGCATTGGCATGCAATGGCTCATAGATCTTTTTCGTTTGCTCTGGCAGGTTAATTTTAACCAAGTCGTTGTTCAAACCTTTCGTACCAGCTTGAGAGAACTTAACCGTTACACCTTTTCCTGTTAGCTCAGCAGCATTGATTTCCTGAGATTGGATCCAGTTACCACCATACTTATTTTGTAAGAACAGTTTTGCATATGGGCTATAACCCGTCGGTTTTGTGCCTCTGATCACACCACCCCAGCTACCTGAAGCCATCGAAGAATATGCAGAAACAGTTTCACCAACCCCACCATGTTTATCTTCAGAATATACAGTGTCATACTCATCTGGTAGACCTAGATCATGACCTAACTCGTGCGCTAACAAACCAATCGTTGCATCGATTGGCTGGATGACATAACTGCCAATACGCGCAGTTTTACCCACTGATTCATTAAATACGTCTTGGTTAATTGAGTGACGGTGAGACCAAATATAATTATTAAACGGACTGTTTGGATCTGGACGTAGTGCACGCGGCTCAGATTCCTCGCCTAATGTTGAGTGAATAATACTTAAATGGTCAATTTGACCATCATTATCAAGGTCATAATCACTCAAATTAAAGTTTTCATCTGCTAATACATTATATACAGCTTCTTTTATCAGTGCGTGAGTGTCCTGCTTATAATGAGGGTGATCAAACTTTGCTTTATACCAGCCAAATACTCCCCCTTCTACATCAAAAGAACCACCACTTTGATCTAGGAAATATTCACGCATACTTGGTAGTGTTTCACCTCTTGGCCCTTCGTAGCCATTTTTCGAAAATGTCATCTCATAATAGTGCTCAGGTGTATAATTTTCATAGTAATGTCTACTAGGTATATTTTCTGGCTTTATTGTATTATGAGGAACGTCGGCAAATTCCATCAAAATGGTAAGCACTTTACGTGTTGTTACTGGGCCGTGCCATTCGCGGGTCTGTGATGCGTCAGTGGTATTATCTACAACCAGTGGTGCATTAAAATCAGCTGTTAAATTTCTATGTAACTCAGCATCTTTTTTCAACTTCTGTACTTGAACAGGATCAATGGTTACGTTATCTGTTGGCGTGTTTGCAGCATGCGAATGAGCTTGTGCATAGCCACTTAGTGCACAAATAACTGCCGCTGTTAGCGAGTTCAGTGTATATTTTTTCATTATTCTTTCCATATTTATTTACTTGATTGTCAGCCAGAGTATTTACCGAACAACGGTATTCCTAACTCTTGAATATGAAAACGAATAAAAGCCATGAAAATAACAGAGACTAAAAAAAACCTTAACTTACTCTATAAAAAATGAACAGCACAAATTTTGATACACTATAACACTTGGCTAAAATAAAAACTAAAGATCGCATTCAAAAAATAATAAAGAAAATACCTGAGATCTCTCACATTCCACATAAGAATAAATTCATTGCAAATTTAATAACAATTAGTCAGTTGGTTAACTATAGAAAATAAGAAGCTGATATAAAGTCATGGGCTGCAAGGGCGAGAGTTATTTAATGATCGTTGTAGATAAAAATACCAATGGCCAACCTAGCAGCTCTCCCCATACACTTGTAAGCCACTCTAGTCTCAATAACTGTTATGCACATCATTTGGCTTCACTCAGGATATCAACATAACATGGATTAGGTAGTTAATAGGGTAAAATCAGAACCCCATTGGTAGTAATACAAATGAGTGGAAAATAAAAATACTCTAACTTCCCCTCTTAAAATGCGTATTGCAACCCCTTGTTACAATACGCATAAATTCGTCATACAATCACTCCAGAAGCATAGTCGAAGTAATCACTGTAACCACCGTATCAATTTCTTTTTTATTGATTTGATACAGCAAAGACCTTCTGTGATAAGTAAAATCAGAATGCGATAGGTTTTTCCCGTTGACTGCGTAGACCTTATCAAAAGGTGTTGCTACGCTAGATAGGTCGTACGCCACGTCGGCATCGTTTACATCTAGCGCCAAAGCACTGTCAGTGGTAATGAAAGTCGGTGCTTTATTCGAGCTCAGTAAATTAGTGTGTAAGATAGTGACATTGTCTTTCACCGTACCGTCAGGCTTTCTTAGGAACGAATTCACCATATTTCCATCAATGGCATAGGAGCCTGGTGCATTTTCTAACACATAGTTACGATAGTAGAAAGGCGCCTTATAATTTGGAGAAGTCGAAGACGAGCTTAAATCTTGTATCTGTAGCGTATATTCTCTTTTTCCATACGCTTTGTAGTCATTTTCAAACTTCGCCATTTCGGTGCCCAGTGGCAATCCTTGAGAGGTACCTGTGTAACTACCGTTTGAAAACGCTACGTTGTAAGTAGACGGCAAGCCTTGTGCATCTAGGTCATTAAAGTAGGTATAAGAATTATCGCCAGTAACCAATAGATTTTTTGCGGCCCCTTCAGTCATGTCAGCCAATAATGCGCCCATCTGCTTTCTTTCTTTGTCTACATTACACGCCGAGTTCAATGTAGTACTGCACAATTTATTTACATCGTCAAGGCGACTTTTTATACGTTCAACTGCATGTATAAAGGAAGGTGGAATTATGGCTCCTTTATGTGGAGCATCAATAGAAATATAATTTGCAAATTCGTGCTGATATGTTGAATCTTCAAAACGATTAAGTGCTTTACGGCCCATTATACCACCGTAACTGTAGCCTACCATTGTACTGTGATAGTCACCCTGCTTATGCCGAGTTTCAACATAATGTATGAGCTGGCCTACGGCGTTTTCGACATATTCACTGTGTGTATTATAACCGATAAAGACAATGTCTTTTCCGGCATCCAATAGTGTCTTGAAGACGTCTTTAAGTTTAAATGTTGACCAATACTTTTCTAGATCATAAACACCGCTATTAACTCCATTAGCTGACACATTCAGGCCTGAAACAAAGTAAACGGGTTTATCAAACTTGCCATCTTTTGACTTTATGATGTTCGCTTGGGCAATAGAGATAGTTTGACAATTGGAGGAGTTTCCTTGAATAGGTTGGCAATATTTTCTGTTTGAAACCGAATAACTGAGCTGTAATGAGTCTCCAACACCTGCTTCATATACATCCATGTCACTGATACTGATTTGCTTGTTTGGCTCAAATATAATGGTTCTAGCTGATTGTTGGGAGCCACCAACGTATATATCCTCGAGCTCAAAATGTACTGATTGTACGGAATAGTCACCTACTCTTGTAACCGGGTTGTCTACTGAATAAGCAGCGCTTTGTGTAGAAGCAAAAAGTATAGGAAGAAAGGCTAATTGGGTCATTTTACTCATGAATATAATCCGTATAGAAAATCGAGCGGAAGGTTACCTGAAAAAGAAACCCAAATAAACCTATTAGATTTAATTATAAATAATATTATAAACACAGCGCCAGACTAACAAAAACGACACAAATAAACTATTCAAAAACCATAAACCACGATGAAGTTATAATAAAAACCAATTTTAAAAAACCTAAAAGTTAATGCAAACCGACCTTTCCCCCCTTTTACACGAGTTTAAAACTCACCAAAACAAAAAATAAATTAACACATATAAACCAACAATTAAAAATAACAATTTAAAAGCTTCAATCTCACGTTGCCTTTTACAAGTTTTGGCTAAACAAAGTACTTGTATGGCTGTATCTACAATCATATTGAAATAGCCTAGTGAACTATCAGCATTAAAATGTTTAGGCATAACCTTTGGAAAGAGTTCTCTTAAAAATTATCACTTACTAGACGCATTCGTTAAATTAGCAATGAAAACCAACCTCATAGCAGCCTATCAAATACATATTGATTGCTGTTCAATTTGGTCATAGGAAGTGCCTGACAGCAGGCACTCTCCCAATTACCTATAGATTTAACTCTTTAATTTGCTGAGAGACACGAATACCACTACGAACCGCACCTTCCATAAACCCTAAATAAAGCGTATCGGTATGCTCGCCTGCAAAATAAATACGACCTACAGGTTGTTGAAATAACTTCCAGTATTTAGTTATTTGCCCTGGTCCATAAGCGATAAAACCACCTTGAGTCCACTCTTCAGCAACCCAATTTTGTACTTTTGCATCAACCAAATATTGCCCAGAACCCGGGTACATGATGGATAACTCATCGAGTCTTGCAGCTATGATCTGTTGATCTGTCCAATCTTTTTGTATCTGACTATAGTCTCCAGAGGTATAAGTGATCAAAATCCCCCCTTCACCCCCTTGGCGTTCGGTCGTTTCCCACGTCCAGCCTGTTGATAAACCACTAGCAACAGCGGTATCTCCGCCGAGATTTTGATCTAACCAAAATCGTTTACTGTACTGCAGCAATACTTTTGAATGTGAACCATAATTAATGTTTTTTGCTGCGTCACTCATTGCTTGAGGCAATCGAGGTGAAAAGTCAATTTTGTTTAACACTGGTAAAGGCACGGTTACCACCACAACGTCGGCTTCATAGCTGGCGCCAGATACCGTATCAATTGTCACTCGCTCACCTTGCTCTTGAATTCGAACTACCGCCTGATTTAGGTGAATATCCCCTTCGATATTATCCGCAAATGCTTGCGCCATAGCTCTGCCACCTTTTAAAAAGCGATGGCTTTCAACATCGTCATCAGACACCTGCTCATACACTTTGACGTACTGGGCTAAGTGCAACAAAGAAAGGTCACTAGGCTCATCAAAATCCCCTCTGACATATTGCTCCGCAAGCAGTTTTGCTTCTGGGTGAAGTTGTAGATCATCAATCCAACTCTGAACTGTGGTTAAATCATATACTTTGGCTTTTTCGAGCAGTGCAGGATCATCTGCATCGGGGACTGCATCGGCAAGCAAACTGAGTTCTTCATAAAAGCGATTGTAATCATTGACAATTTGAGCATCAAAGTTACTTTCAAAGTCAGTGTAATTGACTAACTTTCCATCAACATAATAAGCACCACTCTCGATTTCTCCCCAATAGCCTGTATCAGCAAGCTCAACGTTAAATAAACTGGCATATCGATGGATCTCTTGGTGAACGGTTGGGCCATCTATAAATTCACCTCCCATCTCGCCATGTTGCTGTCCCATATCGTATGTGCCTATACGACCACCTATTCTGTCCTTAGCTTCGAGTATTGTGACAGAGTAGCCTATACTTTCTAATTCATATGCTGCGGTTAAACCAGACAAACCAGCTCCGACGACTACAGCTTGGTTGACCACGGGCTCCTTTTCGGGCTTAGCCTGAACATGCACCACATCAACAGTGTCATTGCCGCCACAGGCCGACAATACAGTTGAAAACACCACACTACTTACGACAATGCGCAAAGAATCCTTTCTTTCGGATAACTTCATATACACCTCATTTAAATGTTAATACGATAAAAACAAGTATTTTTATATTTATATTTCAATAGACTAGAACCACGATTAGCAGTTCAAAAGAGGGGGCACGCTACCACGTCCCTACAATGTAAACAAGGACAAAATATGGTAACGTACAAACGAGAGAAAAATATGCGCTTTATATATAGATATGGTTGATAATTTACTGAGTGGCTCCAAGATGTTTATATATCAATACCTCCTGCTCGGCATTAATCAGTTGAAATGCCAAGCCCGTCGCCAGTTTAACCGCAAAGCGTTTTTTTCCTTGCAATGAAAAGAACCCTTTGGGCAGCATGCTATAACGCTCGTACACCTGTGTTGCTTCACACTCTAATGCAATCAGTCGGGTGAATTTCGATCCTGCAGCAATATTTCGCTCTGTCCCTTGATAAATCGCAAAATCATCAACAATACAAAGCAGGGAAAACAGTTCGCCGTCTTCTTCAGGGATCACTGTGTATCGCTTCAACTCAACCAGTGGCGTACCAAGTTGCAACGCTTGATACACTTCGCGAAAGCTATCAAGATAAGACCTAAAGCCAAATTCCTCAGCCTGTGCTTGCATACGCTGATGCTTTTGAGATGGTGATTCGTAGACGGCGGTCTTTGGCGCAATACATCGCCATGGTGCAAGCGATTGCTTTAATTCTGCTAGTTGCTGCTGTTGATGTTTTATTTCATCTTCTTCCAATCGCTTGGCTTTGATGGCATCTTGCTCCAACCGCTGCTGTTCAAGCATCTTCGTCTGTATCTGTTGACGCTTTTTGTTACCGCTTTCAAAAGCGTTAATTTTAATGTTTATCACCTCTTGAGCCTGCGCAAAAGACAAACTTTCACCATATTGATTAACTATATGGATATCCTCGTTAACATAGTCAGCGTTTAACTTTATTAATTCGCCAAGCAGCTCCTGATACTTATTATATAAAGCGCCTTCTTCTGCCAAAGTTGTTGGGCTACCATATTGAGGATCTCTTAGCCAGTTCGCTTCACGCATATCATTGACGGTGGCATACATTAATGCCATTAACTCTATTTTTTTATTTTCCACGTTTAACTTCAATATTCATCCTAGTAGTTATCAATTTAATTGAAATCACGTAACAACTAAACTCCAATAAAAAGATAATGATTTTTATCTATCTTTACCAATCAATATCATATTTTAGTTTGCAAAGTTACTCTAAACAACTCACAAAAATTAAATGTTAATATTTCTACCCACCAACAAACACAGATTTAAAGAAACAGAAAATAAAAATATTAATATCGCTAAAACCATTCAACTTACATCTTGAAAAAAACAAACACAACCAATAAAGTATAACAAAATAAAAAACGCAAGTTAAAAGGAGTTTAACCAAAGCGAAACATACATAAGAATTTTTTCTGGCATATTTTTAAATATCAGGGAAGTACACAATCCACTTTGGTTTATCCAATGTCTATTTTTCCATTTATTATAAAATTTCCAATTAAATTTCATGAAAAATAAAACATCAAGGATAAGAGAGTGTGGATGAATAAATTTTCTAATTATATCCCTTCCCTAATCTACTTCTTAACATAAGCTTTAAAAAAGCTATTGAGTAATTAATGAAACTAGTCCAAATAACGTTACTAATTTTATTGCTTGGTCCGAGCTTTTTGGTCAGTGCCTCTAGCCTGACCACTTCTGATAGCAATATACATTTTCTACGCGGTGATAAAGATAAACTCATCATTGCCCCACCAAATCAACATGGTATTTCATATAATCGATTTACAAATTTTATTGTAGATAAACCTATCCTGATGCTTGATTCAAATGGGTTAGCTAATTCAAACACAGGAAATAAACTAAAAACAATAGTGATCCATGCTAATAGTTTGTCATTAAGAAACGAACTTGTGTTTGCCTCAGGAGACATTGCTGCAAACATAGTATTTATCGTAGATTCCGATAATGGTTCAATTAGTTGCAATAATTGTTCATTTAAAGGCTACCCTAGGATCACGCTCGCTGTAGCAAGTAGCTCAACAGGCTATTCTAAGCACATGAGCAGCCTCGGCAATTTAACGAATCGGAATGCAGGCCAGATAGCCCTAAGCAACTTATCTGCACCAGATGCAGCGTCTATTGAAACACACGCCCAATACGTTTCAACCACTGGAAATATTAGTTCAACTTTCAGAGCCAGCGCGCACGGTTCACAACATCAGCTTAGTAATTCAGGGCTAATTGGAGTTAGTGGCGGATTCAACTTTTTCATTGGTCGAATGACGGTTAATTACAACACGCACGAAATTATTGACGCGAAACAGGTCTCACTCAGCTCAAATACTTTTTCAGGAACAATTCACGGTGCAGGTGTTTCTATAGTCAGTGCTAGGCCTGTCACGATAAATTCAGGTGCCAAACTCACAACACAATCAGATATTATGGCAACAAGCCATATAGGTGACGATTTCTTCGCGCCGACTGGTAATATAGATATTGTTACGGTCAGCCAAACACCAACCCTAGGCACAATAAACAATAAAGGTTCTGTGCTGTCTGATACCGGAGTAAATCTGCAAGCCACTAGGCTATATAATAGCGGGACAATTAAGGGCCACAACGCTGAAATTACCATTAATGACGAACTTCAAAACACTGGCACATTTGAAATATCTGGTAATTTTGAGCTTAGTGCAAAAGCAATTGATAACCGTAATAAACTAGCAGGCAACACATTACGCGTGCACGCAAGTGATGCAGTATTTAACCACTTTGGTGGCAGTATACTTGGTTACAACGTGTCATTTGATACTGACTACTTTATTAATGGCTCACGCAATGCATCTACTCCTACGATAAAAAAACATACAGCGTTAACCATTAAAGATGGTTTAGAGCCTGCAGAAAAATACGGCATTTTTAATAGTAATCAGTTTTCACAATTTACGAGCCAACAACTCATTGCTAGTCGACCTGCGCATATCAGTGCAACTCACTTAAATATCAAAGCAAAAATACTGGAAAACATTAACCCTTATTATAAAGAGCGGGGGGATGCAGCGTGGCCAGGAAAAGTTAGTTTAGACTACGGAAAATCTCGGCAAGTAAGTATAACCGCGCAGCACACTCTAAAGCTATATAGCAGTACTTACGTATTAAACAGCAGTGCCATACTTGGTCTTGAAAGCTCTGGTGAATTCACTATTAACACGCCAAAACTACAAAATGAGCGTTACAGATTCGATTCAAAAGGTTATGTATTCCACCAAAAGCAGCATGATAGCACCAATGAAAAACACGCTGTTAAGAGTCCACTGGCAGTAACTGCATCGGCACATGTCGATGCTATTTCACCTATGGCGGCGCTATACAGCTTTGGCGAATTTAATCACTCTCCTCTAAATAGCAACGCAGCGACAACATTCACTAACCTTGCAAGTTTTTTACAAATTCATGGCCGCTCTAACTTTTACAACACCACCTTCGGCTCCATCGCAATCTCCGCTTCATCCGAGTATCAAGAAGGACTAACTCCAGCATGTATCACCAATGCATGTAATATTTCAAACTACGAAGAAAACTATACGCAGACCACATTTACTTCGTTTTTGGATGATGTGAATGGACTAAGTACAGACTTTTTAGTTCAAACCAACTTACAGCTTGAAGCAACTATCGACGCCGACATCAAGTGGTTCAAAGAAAAATTCATTGCAGAGAAAAAAGCAGCTTTCGGCGGTGAAGAATTTCATCCAGAACACGGGAAGATGTTCTATTACAACGTAGCGGAACAAAAAACGACTTCAGCTAGACACCTCATCATTACTATTTATGAGTGTAGACTCAGTATCTTGCAAGATGGTGAAACTTTCGGTAACAAGCGCTGTGTACCAGAAGAATATAGCAAACCATTTTCAGAGATTTTGGAAGAAGCTGCCGCGCACCGTCCGATACCAGGCACAGCCCATACAGCGAAGCAGTTAGGTGAGCTAATTAAAATCTACATGGGTAGATACAATAGAGGCGCTCAAATGGAACAAACCTACAAAGATGCCGAAGGTTTTCCAGATGTCCGAATCGTGCGGGGTTATTGGGGCAACGTCTATTCAAACGCTTTCTTCACGCCAACGATTAATTCAAGTGGTACTGTCGATCTAGAAGTAAAATACTTCCGCCACTTCTTTAAAACTACAGCCCTAAAAAACCCACATGTGGATTTGGTAAATTACAATCCTTACCGAGAGTACAGTAAAGTGATTGCCTACAACGACTTAAAGGTTCCATCCCCTCCCACTCCAGGATACAAAACAATATCTTACGACAATAAAACAGGTCGGCTTGTATTCAATTGGAGCGATGTACTAGTACCGCATCACAGCTACATTTTAGAGACCGATTTAAGCAATTCACCAGTACGTACCGCAACAAGCTGGCGTGCATTTACCAAAAAAACGGATGGCAAAGTCAAATTTAGAGTCAAAGCATGCACCAAATATCAAAATATTGAACATTGCGGAACTTTCAGCGAATGGACGGAAAAAACTGTGGATTACGTCGGTGGCGGTAGCAGTGGTGGTGGCGGCGGCGGCGGCGGCGGTGACGTTGAACCTAAGCCTCCATGTGAAGGCTGTGAGCTAGAGTAAGTAAAGGGAAAATAATAATGAATACATCAATGGAAAACATAAAACGCTCCCTATGGCACAAAGCCACCAGTTATGGGTTGACGTTATTTATGATGCTGCAACTCACGCTGCCAAGTGTAGCGTCAGCTTTGACAAGCGTTTCAAACGAACAAGTACAACATGACTTAACTTCAGAACAAATGTTTATAAGATCTGTGGTTAGCGATTATTTGTACCAAAGATCTAGTTACATACCAAAGCCGTCCAGTGCATATGGCAACCAGAGTATTGCCGAGTTTCACAGTAAATTAAAGACCTCAGCAATATATCGCCTGCCCAACATAAAGTCAGTCGACTATATTCCAATCACTGGCAATATTACCTTCTTCGTGCCGAAAAAAAGAACAACTTATCCGCTGCAGAAGCAAGTTGGTGATAACTTTGTACAAAAGAAGTTAATTGGCTCACAAATCAAACGTCAGATAGGCCGAACCTATTACAAAGACACCTTTACCAGTGAACAGCAACAAATCAATCAGTTATATGTAAATGCGATGACGGTTGCAAAACGCTCATCATTTACTCATATGTTTGGTGCGCCGTTGCCAAGTGATATTGCCGATACACTTAACATTGATTTTATCTGGCCTGAATCACGTAATATCGCTGGCAACTATGTTTTAGTACCTGTTGTTCATCTGCGTACCAGTGTTGTTGACGCGCAAAGTATCGATGGCACACATACCGTTGAATTTAGAAAGTCCAATGCTTCATTTAAATCAGCCTCTATCTCAAACGCTGATTTAAAAATTCAGCGAGACGCTTCCTTTAGCACTATCAATGATTTAGTCATTGGCTCAAAATCCAGCATCACCTTAAGTAGCGGCGCTTCAAACATTTATGCTGGTGTCAGTTACATCGAAGACGGTCGCGGAAATATCAAAGGCGTGGCTTCAGGCACTCTGTATAACTATGGTCAAATCAATGCCGCGCGAAATGTAAAGATAGTTGCAGGAAACTACGAACAAAAAACGTTTGTTCATAGATTTAGGTCTGCTCACGGCTATGAAGATCATTTAGGTACAGTCGCTTCAATTAATGCAGGTGGCAGTATCTCAATAAATACATATGGAAATATGGTCTTTGAGGGAGCAACTGCAAATGCAGCTGGCGGTAGTATAAAGCTTAATAGTAACGGTAGCATTTATATCGGAGCTGCAAAGCTAGAAAACGCTGCAAGCTTTAAAATCAAAGGAGGCCAAAAAAACGAAAAAGGCATTAGCTATGTCCAGTCTATTTTGTCAGCCCGAGATAACATTAGCCTCTACGCTGCTGGCGTAATTGAAATCAAGGCATCAGAGTTACACGCTGATAAAGGTATCATTGATATTCTTGGTCAAAATGGTGTTTATATTCTCAATGAATTAGGTGAGCAAAGCAGTAGCTATAATCGCAAGTGGGGTAAAACCACTGAACAAGAGCAGCAACTTCAGACCATGGCCATTCACTCTGCATTAGAAGCAGGGAAAAGTGTAAAAATAGCCTCTCACTTAGGTGATATCACTCTAAAAGCAACAAAGATCAAGTCTGGTACAGGCACATCTATCGAAGCCCCAAATGGCAGAATAAACTTACTACTTGCAATACAGCAAAAAGATTACTTCTACAATAAAGTTAGAAAGGGCACATGGAAAATAAAGACTGAGACCAAGCAAGATCAGGTCGATACCGCAGTCTACAATGAAATAATTGGCGGAGTAAAAGTTCACGCCACCCATGGGTTAACCCTCGAACTTGGACAGTATGAAGGGGAGGATATTTCTCACGTTGTTAATCAGTTTGCAGGCTCTGATAGTTTGAGCTGGATGGCTGATATCTACAATGACCCTAGATATAACTGCCCTTCAACGTCATCTCATCAAGCGCCTGTAGGCTACAATGCCTATGCCTATGAGGCAATGAGGCACGACCCTGATTTCCAGCACTGTAACAACCTACTTGATGTGGTCTATCACAAACTAGAAAAGATCCACATACATGAAAAAACAAGCACACTCAGCCCAGCTGCAATGGCAATCATTGCTATTGCAGTATCAGTTGCAATGGGGCCTCAAGGTGCAGGGTGGATTGGCTCTAAAGGCGCAATCGCTACCGCTGTGGGACAAGGTACATTTTCTGCAGCAGCGTTGTCAGCGGGTGCAGCGACCTTAACGACCCAAGCTGTCACAAGCCTTGCCAATGGCGAAGGCATAGATGGCGCAATCAAGTCAATTGTAGACAGTGATAATTTACGCTCACTGGCGATTTCGATGGCAACAGCTGGCGTCTTAAAAGACATAGATGCTATCAGTTTCTTTGAAGTAGACCCTAATGTTGCCAGTGCTTCAGCACAAGCACTTGCATCTGTCGGAAACCAAGCGCTGCAAATTGTCGCTGATTCAGCAGCTAGAGCGGGCATTGAAACAGTTATTCAAGGGGGCAACTTTGGTACTTTAACTGACTCATTTGTAGCCGGGTTACGCAGTGGTGCTGTTAGCGCATTAGGGCGTGGCATTACCAGCCAAATTGAAAGTTTCGATATTTCAGAAGCGTCGAAGTACATAGCGCATGCCGCGACCGGATGCTTGCTTGCAAACGTCTCTTCAACAAATGGCAATAACTCTCAACAGTGTCTAGCAGGTGCGTCAGGCTCTGTAGCGGCTAAATTTGTTGCGAGTCGATACGATCACCGAGTTGATAAACTCACGAAGCAAGGTGAGGATGTCGCAGCTTGGCTAGAAAAGCACGTAGGTGTAGACCCATCAACCCTGTCTGAAAAAGAGCTCAACTACTTCTTAAATACGCATAAAGTCTCTGCCGCTGAACTATCCCAGTGGAACCGATTTAAAGTTGCCACATCTGAGGTTAGACAGTTACAAGAAGCCGGAGCGGATATTTCACGCTTAGTGGCAGGCCTTACTGCTTTTGTAGCAAAAGGCAGCAGTGAAGTTATCTCAAGAGCTGCGGAGCAAGGTGGCAATGTCACTTACTCAAGCCTCATGAGAGAAATGTCACCTCAGTATCAACAAGCAACCGCTCTACTTGCCGTGCTTGATGAGCATCACATACTTCAATCTGCACAAATTCATGGCTATAAAGTTGAAGATATAAAAAAAGAAAATATCCTACTCCCTTCTGCTTATAACGATCCCTCCATAGCCCCTGCCAATATCTCTGGTAGAGATCTTCTGTTATTACAAGAAATCGCAATTTTAGAAACACTTAGTGTAGGCACGCCAGAGCAAAAAGCCAAACTCATCGAAACATATGGCAATGCAGTAGTAGAGAACTTTTCTAACACTGATGGACAAATACTTAGATATAACTGGCGCTCACTTGGTCGTGAAGCCATTACTAAGGGTCCATGGGAAGCATTCAACAAAGCCTACTACCATGTAATTGGCCCAGCCTATGATAATGTCCAAGGTGCAGAAACGCTTAGAGAAATATTTAGAAATAAACGCGCCGATGCACTAGAAGATTGGAGAATTATAGACGCAATCGCTCCCTTTGCAGGCGCATCTCGCTATGTGGCCGTTTCGGCTTCCCAAGCGGCTGAGACTGTTACGCGAAATGTAGCAGCGAGGGCTGTCTCCGAAGGGGTCGACAGAGAAAAGCTCAATTTTGTTAACGCACTGCGTGAAAAGACTAAAGTCCTACTCGAGATTGGCGATGGGAGAAAACCAGAGGTGAAAAACAGAACGGCCATTGCCCAATTCTTTGAAGCAGGTAAACAAGGCTCTGAGTCTGCACTGTTTTATAATTTTACCGGCAACCCATCTAAAGCATCAAGTCTAGTTACGAAAGGTTATGCTGAATGGATTGAAAAAGACAAATCAATAGCCATTAAAAATGTGAAAAACTACTTGGACTATATAGCTAAGAAATTTTACACCACTGAAAATGGCGGGACACTTCACCCCATCATGAGACAACGTATCTCAGACTATTTGGAATATATCAAAGCCAATAACATACCCATACCAAATGGAACGGCAGGAGCACCTGGGTTGCACGCAGAGGTTAGAGCAGTAAACTGGTACCTAAATAATGTGAGCACAGATTTGACTAAAATCTCTATCGCCACTTTTAAACTTAAAGGACAGGGGGTAGGCGAGGCCTTTACGGCTTGTCAAAATTGTAGTGGGATCCTTAAAGGCCTAGAAATCTTAACAGATATGGACAAATACCGGGGAGGAAAATGAATACAAACGGGTTATTAATGGTGCTTTTTGAGGCGTTAGAGTTAAAACAAGGGCACTATTACTATCACAATACCCTGTTTAGCGGTATGGCAATTAGCCATACCGACGGGGTTGTAACCAGCCGGCATGTGTATAAAAATGGGGTTAAGGAGTATGATTACGAACCGCCTTATTTAAATAAAACAACACATGCCATACTCGATGATTTGGTCGATTGCACCACAGATGAACCCATGTATTTAAATGGCGAGAGGTATACTGGGACCATATACGGCATTTATCCAAAAGGTAGAGTATCAAGCGAAGATGTTTTCATACGTGGTATGAACCGTGAGAACACCCATTTTCACTACAATTCAACTGCGATACATGAACTACAAATAGAAACAATGGTGAATGAGCAGCTTTGCTTAGATGAAATGCACGAATGGGACTTAAGTGGCCAACTGCAAGATTGGAATGCAGGAATTGAAAACACCAAAGGGGAAATGAAAGGCCGTATTTCATTTCTATTGAATGCAGACTTTAGCATCAGTTATTTTACAATTTCCGGTGACTTCAACAAAGTACTAGAAAACAGTGAGCATTTGGCATGTCCCTACTTCCCAGCATTCGAGCAGGTTCGTCAACTGAATTCTGGCCCTATTGATACATTCAATATAAATTTCTGTAAACAACTGTGGGCTCATGAACCTATAATCAAACAATTGATAGAGGAGCTTCAACCCGAAGAACTCGCAATAAGTGACTTTTCAAGTGAGTACCTAAGCCTGATCCAATATGCTTCCAAACATAATATGAACAGGCTCAAGGTGTATAGTTCTCTAGAGGCGCAGGACAGAGAAAGTTTAACATCATTTATTACTCAGCAATGCCCACATATTGAGCTAATTATTTAAAGCTCTTAAATTAAGCAACACCGGGCAGCCATAAAGTTAGGGTATTTAACCTCAACCATGATGGCTGCCCTTATAGGTTTTACTATTCATTTTAATAGCGCGCTGTTGAACGCGATAAGTGACTGTACAACCTCAAAAAGCTACTGCCTAAAGATGTAGAGCTTCTAGCTGTATTGTTATTGAGTGTCTGCAATATTGCCTTTTGTCACCTCCAGCTATTAAGGTAAATGCATCACTAAATAGCAGAACTCTCTCATACTGTTTGAAACCGACCTTGCCATAGTGCACTGTGGATGGTCACCCCCATTATTGCAATTATCGGTTTTTTAACCATTTTTCATTCAAAAAAGCCATACAACCTGGCTAAAACCCACTCACTTCGTAAACAATTGTAAAAATTAGAACGTTCTTTTTTGTATATAAAAATAATTTAAAAATGAAAAAATGTTAACGGGATGATTTTTTAGATAACGACTTATCAGCATTACTACTCATAGATTGACGGCCCCCAAAATTCCGCCCCCAACAGAAACCCATACTAATCATTACGTTATGCAAGGACAAATGTCCCTATTAAAAACTTTAAACTGGCACTTGTGTTAATAAATAGATGCGACCAATTGTTGCAATTAGATGTCCTATGTTTAAGGCAGTTTTAATAAAAAGTTCATAATAGAGTATTATATTCGCCTCCCATTTTTTAATGGGAATATTTGCACCCTTAAAAATAATCTAGCTCGCAAATGATAAAACAGAGTGATAAACACACGGGAAAAATATGAACTCTAATAATAAGCATCGTGGAAAACTGCGATACTTGGGCCGCTGCATTGCTATGGGGCTGTGTTCAAGTGTCGTTATTGGCCACGCAAATGCGAACGTTATCTTTACAGAATATGTCGAAGGTAGCAGCAATAACAAAGCGCTTGAAATTACTAATTTTGGCAACAATAGTATCGATCTTAGTACCGTCAGTATTGCGCTAACTGCAAATGGTAAAAAGTTGGATGAGGTCACCCCACTCACCCTATCCGGAACTCTGGCAGCGGGCAGCAGTTATGTCCTTTACAACAACGGTGCGAGTGACGAACTAAAAGCGCTTGGCGATATCGCCAGCACCGCCACTTATTTCAATGGTGACGACGCACTAACCCTAATGGTCAATGGCGTCATCGTTGACAGCATTGGTCAAGTTGGTACCGATCCGGGCAGCAGCTGGGGTTCAGGTGACACCAGTACAAAAGATAAAACACTCCGTCGCAAAATGGGCATCGAAAGTGGTGACATCACCATAGATGATGCATTTGATCCAGCCAATGAATGGATAGGCTTTGCAAAAAACACTTTTGATGGTCTTGGTTGCTCAGGTATCACAGCCTGTGGCGGCGACGGCAATATCCCGTCAGAAATAAGTGGTGAGCCAAAAGGCATAGTGAATGCCACTGACAATTACATATTCACGCCTACAGTCACCAACCTAGATGATGACACACTGGTCTTTGCAATCGAAAACAAACCAAATTGGGCAACTTTTGATACAGCCACGGGGAAGTTATCAGGGACGCCGACAGCGGCCGATATTGGTATATATGACAACATTGTTATCACCGTTAACGATGGCACAGTCATCAATGCACTTAACGGTTTCTCAATCTTGGTAAGAGCAGCAGGCACCAATGATGCACCGCTAATAACTGGCTCACCAAACACCTCTGTACAGGCAACTCGAAACTATACGTTTACACCCGATGTCATCGATTTAGAAAATGACAGTCTAGTATTTTCCATCACCAACAAGCCGAGTTGGGCGACTTTTGATACGGCTTCAGGCCAACTTGCTGGCACGCCAGCGGAGTCTGACACCGGCAATAATGAAAACATCATCATTTCTGTATCTGATGGTTTCAATGCCCCGGTGAGCCTACCAGCCTTTTCAATTACGGTTACAGACAAACCGGGCAGCAACTATGATTACAATACGTACTATGCTTCAGCAATTGGTAAAGTCGGTGCTGAGTTAGAAAACGCACTGTCTTTAGTTGCGCGACAAGGTCAGCAAAGAATGACTTACTCGCAAGTATGGGATGCTCTAAAGTATACCGATGAAGATCCAGATAACTCAAACAATGTGCTGCTGTTTTATACAGGAAAAAGTCAGTCAAAAGATACCAACGGTGGCGGCACAACGGATTGGAACCGTGAACATAGCTGGCCAAAATCCCATGGTTTCCCGAGTGAAAACCAATATGGTTACACCGACATTCACCACCTTAGACCCACAAATGTAAAGGTTAACTCAACGCGAAGCAGCAAAGATTATGACGATGGTGGTAACCCAGTTGATGGCGCCCCAGGTAACTTTACTGACAGCGACTCATTTGAGCCCAGAGATGCAGTCAAAGGCGATTCTGCGCGTATGATGTTCTACATGGCAGTTCGCTATGATGGTACAGACGGCAGCATGCCCGACCTTGAGCTTGTCAACAATATTAGCGCGAGTAGCTCACCTACTTTAGGCGTGCTTTGTAACCTCATGGATTGGCATCGTGAAGATACCGTTGATAAGCTAGAGCTTGATAGACACCAACGTATTGTTGAGCAACAAGGTAACCGCAACCCTTTTGTTGATAATCCTGAGTTTGCAGAAATACTATTCGGTGAAACTTGTCCAAAGTTAGGCGACGTGGCACCTGTCATTGGTGGTCAACCCGAGCTCATCGTTGGGACTGGTCGTCAATATAGCTTCACCCCTACGGCCTCTGATCAAAATAAAGATACTTTAACCTTCTCGATCGTGAACAAGCCTTCATGGGCGACTTTTGATACGCAAACAGGTCATTTATCTGGTATACCTGCTGTTGCTGATATTGCGATTTATGAACATATTCAAATCTCAGTAACCGATGGTACATCTACCGTGTCTCTACCAAGCTTTAATATTGAAGTGGTAGATTCAAGTTCGATTAAAAACCCGCCTACTATCATAGGAACACCAAGTACCAGTGCGATTGTGGGTATTGCGTATCGTTTTAAACCAGAAGCGAACGATGAAGACAATGACACGCTGACTTTCTCAATCACTAATAAACCGACTTGGGCGACATTTAACACGCAAAATGGCGAATTGTCGGGCACTCCATCATCTCAAGATATTGGCGTGACGGATAATATCGTCATTGGTGTAACTGATGGCAATACAGGTATTGTAAATCTGCCCGAATTTTCGATTCAGGTCAGTGAACAGGTCGAAACGAGTAAAGTTATCTTCACCGAATATATTGAAGGCAGCAGCAGCAATAAAGCGGTTGAAATCACAAACTTTACCGGCGCGACTCTGGATTTGAGCCGTGTCACAATCACATTGGCAGACAATGGTAAACCACTGTCTACCGAAGGATTAAGAACACAAACACTATCTGGTGAGCTAAAACATGGCGAAACACATGTTATTGCCAACAGCGGTGCGAATGACGACATTAAGAGCCGTCAAGATAGCACGAGTACCATCACATACTTTAACGGTGATGATGCATTAGTGCTGGCTGTTGACGGCCAAATTGCCGATGTAATTGGTCAAGTAGGGACAGATCCAGGTAGTGCATGGGGCAGCGGTAACACCTCAACAAAAGATAAAACTCTGCGTCGCAAAGAAGGGATCACATCTGGTGATACAACCTTAGATGATGCTTTTGACCCAAGTGTTGAGTGGGAAGGCTTCGAGAAAAATACTGCCGATGGCCTAGGCTGTAGCGGCGTTTTAGCCTGTGGTACTGATGGTGGAACACCACCTCAAATTGAGATTGGCGCATGTAATGACCCTGCAACTTTAATTAATGCAATTCAGGGTAACGGAGCTGCCAGCCCACTTGTGGACCAACAGGTTGTGATTGAAGGTGTGGTGGTAGCAGCATTTCAAGATGCGGGGCAACATGGCGGTTTCTTTATTCAAGAAGAAGATCAACATGCAGATTCTGACAGCGCTACATCAGAAGGTATTTTTGTTGCTGATACAAATACAAAGGTCACAGTGGGTGAGCAAGTTCGTGTATTGGGTAATGTTGTTGAAAAATACGACTTAACGCAAATCAATGCTGTGACAAATATGCTCTCTTGTGCGACAAATGTGTTAACACAAGTCACACCAACACAAGTGAGTCTGCCGTTTACAGCAGGCTTTGACCAAGAGTCACTTGAAGGTATGTGGGTATCAATGCCACAAAAGTTACATGTAACGCTTAGCCATAATTTTACTAAATATGGTGAGATTTACTTGTCTCAAGGCATGCGAATGCAACCTACCAATAAGTATCCTAAAGACGACCCCCGTCGCTCAGCGCTTGCTGAACTGAACGCAAGAAACAGTCTACTTGTTGATGACAACTCAACACAAAGTAACCCTGAAGAAATCAGTTACTATCCGAGCTTTAGTGCAGATTCACCGCTCCGTTCTGGCGACCAGGTGTCTAACATGTCTGGGGTTATCCACTACACTTATGGCAATTACAAGCTCATTCCAACCAGCTTGCCAAGCTTTGAACAGTCTAATATTCGTCGTACTAGACCTTACGAGCGCAAGTCAGAACAGCATATACGTGTTGCCAGCTTTAACGTAATGAACTACTTCGTCAACTTTAACAGTCGCGGTGCAAACAATGAAAAAGAGTTTACCCGACAACGTAGTAAAGTGATCCGTGCAATTGTGGCATCAGATGCTGATGTTGTTGGCCTGATGGAAATCGAAAACAATGGTTACGGCGACAGCAGTGCTATCAAGAACCTAATTGATGGCCTGAATGAACGCGATGATGTGAATGATTGGGCATTTATTAATCCTCAGCTAGAACAAGTTGGTACAGATGCAGTCACTGTCGGCATTGTTTATCGTGCCAATCGCGTTGTGCCCCAAGGAAGTGCTCAAGTAATAACGGACGCGCCATTTGATGAAGCGACAAGGGCACATAGACCACCTATGCTGCAAACATTCAAGCCAATGAATGGTGGGAAAGACATCCGTGTCGTTGTGAATCATTTCCGCTCTAAAGGTGGATCATGTGGCGTAGACATGGACGACACAGTAGAAGGTGCATGTAATGGTCAGCGTATCTTAGCTGCAAAGACGGTAGTTGCAGCGCTTACCCAATCAAATGTTGAATCAAGTGAAATCACAAGCTCTCCAGTTTATGCCATTTTAGGTGACTTTAATGCCTATACACATGAAGCGCCGATGCTTGAGTTTTACAACGCTGGTTTCACAAATATCAGCATTGAGAAAGGCGTTGGTAACAATTATTCATACTACTTCAGCGGTGTAGCTGGTAGTTTGGATCACATGTTAACAGCAAGCGGTTCAATGGAGCGTGTTGCTCAATCCATGCTCTGGCATATTAATGCCGATGAGGCTGCTGGCCTAGACTACAACACAGAAGGCAAATCTGAAGATCAACAAAGTAAATGGTTCTCAGACTCTCCTTATCGCTCGTCTGATCACGACCCTGTTATCACTGACTTCGATTTATCAATCGTTGTCCTGCCTGACAACCAAGCACCAGTTGCTAATGATGATAACGCTGATGCGGTACAAGGTGAGCGCATTTTAATTGATGTATTGGAAAATGACACTGATGCAGACTCTGATCCACTAACCATCAGCGCCGCGACGCTCACCTCAGGCGAAGGTGACGTAAGCTATTCTGATGCTCAAGTAAGCTTTACACCAAGTGCCAACTTCGTAGGACAGGCAACGATCAGCTATACCATCTCTGATGGCAATGGTGAAACGGCAAGTGCAACTATTTCGGTCAATGTTATCGCCAAAAACCAAGCACCTATCGCGATTGATGACACAGCAAATACACTTGAAGATCACAGCGTGACGGTATCTGTATTGAGTAACGATAGCGACGAAAACACTGCGAGCTTGAAGGTCACCAATGCAACTCTTAGTTCTGGCCTAGGCCAAGTAACGTATTCAGACTCTGCAATTACTTATTCGCCAGCTGAAAACTATAATGGTACAGCGCAAATCACTTATGAGATCAGTGATGAAGGTGGGCTTGGCGCGAGTGCACAGGTGGCAATCACTGTTGCACCGCAAAACGACGCGCCGACAGCAACCAATGACTCAGCAGTGGCCTCTGCAAAAGTATCGACCAACATCAACGTACTTGCGAATGACACCGACATCGATGGCGATACGCTTCGTATTACTTCGGCAGATGCGAATATAGGTAGCGTTGAAATAAACGGCGATGTACTTCAATATCAAGCTCCTGCATTGAATACGGGCCATGCGACTATCAGCTACTCTATCAGTGATGGCACTGACACTGCGCAGGCAACGGTAAATGTACAAATTAGCACAGCCAACCTTGCACCTGTTGCCAAAGATGACTTTGTGCAATTGGCTGAAGGTCAATCATCAGCAACAATAACTGTTTTAGACAATGACAGCGATCCAGATGGTGATACATTGTCATTGGTCGCTGTAAATACCGATGCTGGTAATGCGGTGATTGAAGGCAACCAAATTTTGTTTAATACCACGGACACATTCAATGGTGTAGCTCAGGTTCGTTATGCAATTTCGGATGGGTTTGGCGGTCACGCAGAAGCTGTGTTGGAACTACGTCAAGAGCAACCTTTTGCTCCTGTGATCACCGTACCGGCTGATCGTACGGTTAATGCAACAGGCCTGCTTACCAAGGTCGATTTAGGCGTAGCCACAGCGGTTGATGGCAGCGGTAAATCTATCGCAGTTGAGCTACTTGGTAACAACTTCTTGCCATCCGGTGCAAACAAAGTGTATTGGCAGGCATGCAGTACTGACAATGTATGTGAAAAAGTTGCGCAGTTGGTCAACGTACGTCCAATGGTAAGCCTGCCATCTCCAAGCCAAGTTGTTGTTGAAGGCCAAACGGCAACAGTACCTGTAGTACTCAGTGGTGAACATTTCACATATCCACTCACGATTGACTTTACAGTTACTGGCACTGCAAGTGAAGAAGACTACGCGTCAATATCTGGACAGCTCACAATAGAGTCAGGTACACAGGGCCACATCTCTGTTGAAACTACGCTTGATGATGTTAACGACGCAGACGAAACTATTGTGATCACATTGGACACAAGTGAACTAAATGCAATTGCTGAACAGCGCCATGAAATTACAATCGTAGAGTCGAACATTGCACCAATACTGACTCTTAATACGGTGCAACAAGATGAAGTGCGCTCTATTATGATCCCAGAGCAAGGTCTTATCACCATTACAGCTGATGTGATGGACCAAAATAGCACTGACACTCACATTATCGAGTGGACAACACCAACAAGTTTGAGCAACGAAAGTACTGACCCAACTCAGTTTAGCGTCAATGCTTCAACGCTTTCTACCGGTGTCTATCAAGTCAGTGCCAAAGCGACTGACAACGCAGGCCTATTTGATACACAAAGTGTGATATTCAAGGTGGTCTCAGAACAACCAGCATTGGACAACAATACAGACTCGGATGGCGATCTCATTAGCGATGCACAAGAAGGCTTTGGCGATGACGATGCCGATGGTATCCCTAACTACTTAGACCCGATTGATGCACTATGTAATGTGCTACCTTCTTCAGGTAACAACTGGAAATCAGATCTGATTGAAGTTGAAGCTGGTGTGTGCATGTCTCTTGGTAGTTTGAGTTTGGGTAGCAACAAAAATGCAGCCTCACTCAATGCCGATGAAGCAGCGCAAACAGGTTTAATCTCTGCGGATGAAGGTATGGAAAATCGCGGTGGTATTTTTGACTTTGTAGTGGATGTACCAAGCGGTATGGACAGCGTCAAAATCATATTGCCACAGCAAGCTGCAATACCCGCAAATGCACAATATCGTAAGTACCTTCCAAACCAAGGGTGGGTTACATTCTCTGCACAAAATGGCAACGTATTGCATTCAGCCATAGGCCAACAAGGTTACTGTCCAAGTATGAATGATAGTAGCTGGCAGGAAGGCTTAGTCGAAGGTGCATGGTGTGTCAGATTAACACTGGTAGATGGTGGGGAGTATGATGCCGATGGCATTAAGAACGGTAAAATTGTTGACCCTGGTGGTGTGAGCATCATGCAAAGTGACAACAGTTCGCCGGTTGCGGTCGACGATATACTGGAAGCTGTTCTTAATCAGTCGGTAACGCTACAAGTACTAACAAACGACACTGACGCCGATAACGACACACTGTACATAGTTAGCGCTACAGCTATGCATGGTGTCGTGAGTATTAATACAGATTCAAGTTTACAATATACAAGTGCGCTGGATTTTGTCGGTATTGATACCATCGAATACACACTCAGTGATGGTCAAGGCGGAACAAGCACTGCAACTGCACAGGTACATGTGGTTGCACAAGCTCAACAGCAGAATCAACCACCAGTTACCATTAATGATGTGGCTGAAGTGTTTAATAACGACACAGTGACCGTTGACGTGACAAATAATGACTCTGATCCTGAAGGTGGTAAGTTGACGCTTATTAGCGCAACAGCTGACTCCGGTGAGGTGACATTTACAGATAGTGCAATCACCTTCAAGCCAGCATCAAACAGCGAAGGTAAAGTTACTATCAATTATATCGTTGCGGATGAACAAGGTGCTAACGCATCTGGCATGTTAGTAATAACAGTGAAAGTACCAACAAAGGAAACGGATATCATTGAACGTGTAGAGACCAGAACGGTTCGCTCCTCAAGCGGTTCAATGCCTGTATTCCTATTGCTACTTGTTCTCCCTGCTCTAGTACGCCGCAGACGATAACAAAAAGTATAGTGATAAGCCCCTGTCGCCTTCGCTTCAGGGGCTTTTTTACGGTATCCCTGAAACCGTTTAGCCCACCACTCTGAGCTCATTTAACCCGCCACGCTGAACTCACACCTCGTCACCCTGAGCTCAACCAACCCGTCACCCTGAACTTGATTTAGGGCCCCTAACGACATCAAACATGGATTGCGGGGCAAGCCCACAATGACGAAGAATAACCCACTACTCTGAACTCGTTTAACCCTTCCCTCTGAACTCACACCCCGTCACGCTGAACTTGATTCAGGGCCAATAACCACATCAAACATATATCGTTTCAAGATCCATATTGGCTCAAAAGAACATATAAAACACAATCAGACTTCCAAAGGTAGTAAGGTAAAGATTTTTATATTTAAACGCCAAAAAAACGGCCGCTAAAGCCCCTAACAAATATGGGTTATTCAACTCATTTACGAACTTCCCACTTGGCATAAAAACAATCGGCACCCAGATAGCAGTGAGTACACAAGGCGCACTAAAACTGAGCAAACGCTGAAATCTAGGTCCTATAGTAAACGGTAAGTTTTTTGCTAAAAACAAATAACGAGTGGCAAAGGTGACACATGCGAGTACAACGATGGTAGCTATCATGATTTGTCCTCTTTTGCCTGTAAAACATATCCTGTACTCATACCAAGCAAAGCTGCGGCGACTAAGCCAAATTCAAACTCTATCCATTTAAAATAAAGCATAGTCACACCCGATACTAAGCAGGCACAAAATACAGGTAAATTCGAAACCCCTGGCACAACTAAAGCGATAAAAATGGCGGCTATCGCAAAGTCCAATCCGAGGTTGGTTAGATCAGGTAAAAACTGCCCGGCGACGATGCCAAACAACGTCCACAAGTTCCAAGCTAGATAGAAGCTACCACCAGCAACTAATGCATAGATAAGCCGCAACTTACCTTGATAAGCCCGGTGATGGTGCGAGAATGCAAATAACTCATCAGTTAAAAAGAACGCAATAGGCCCACGCCATTTCAACGGCTTATCTATCATGTTATTACGTATCGCTAAGCCGTAAAGCAAATGACGCGCACTGATAATAAATGTGGTAATGACCAATGTAATCATAGATGCGCCTTTTGCCATCAACTCAATAGCTACCAGCTGTGCGGAACCCGCAAAGACGAGTAATGACATCAGCTGCGCTTCCAATGCGGAAAAGCCGTTTTGGATGGCCAAAGAGCCACACAATATGCCCCAAGGAAGCACGGCAAGATTTAGCGGCAGCATGTCTAGCAGCCCTTTTTTTATCGCGATATTCATGATTCTAACAAGCCTGTTTGTATTGGTTTGGGGTGATGCCCATATTTTTCTTAAAGTGCCGACTAAAATGGCTGTGATCATAAAAACCAACTTGGCTGGCAACATCGGAGATACTCTTGCCATGGCGCAGCATCGCCTTTGCGTGATTTAGGCGGTGCTGAATCTGAAACGCATGGGGAGTAAGTCCTGTTTGCGCTTTGAAGCACCGTACAAAATGAAACTGGCTCATATGGATCAAATTAGCCAAATCAACAAGCGAAATATCGTCAAATAAATTATCCTGCAAATAAGTTTTAGCCAATGCGATACGACACCTCACAGAGGCCAGCTCATCTGACAGTACCTGCTTTCCTGTAGATGCACACAGATTGGTTAAAAACCGCACCATTTGCGTTTGCTTCTCCAGTTTACTTACTGGTGACTCTAACGTATCAAACAAACTATGTAGTTGATATGCCAGTGCCGGGTTGTGTACCACTGCTTCTGAAAAATACGGCGCACGGTTTTTTTCGCAATCCATCAAGTTATTAAAAAGCTCCGGTGTTGGATACATAGAACGGTATGATGAAACACCTTCACAAGCTTTCCGACAGTCATGAACCTGCTCTGCATTGATCAAAATTAAGCTGCTTTTGCCTGCAAGATGTTGAGCACCTGAGCGAAAAAAACGTTGCGCCCCACAGTCCACCAGCGCGATTGTATACCCGCTGTGGTTATGGCGTCCGAAATCAGTTTTCTTATCAATATTATGAAGTACTTCCAAACCACCTAAATCGTGATGAAAGCTGAACTTTGAATGCTGCATACACTTCTCCCTTAACTGAACTCAGCTTAACGCAACTGATTACGAAGTGCTTGTACAAAATTGCGCAATTAACCACCTTAGTGCGCTGTGGATTTGAAACATCGACCTCAACGTCTCATTAAATACTTCACCATAGTAGGTATCGTCGGGAATAACTTTCTGGGGCCAATATTCGGCAGATTGTTCCCTTGTAGATTCTGTATTGCAATAGTGCAACCGACACTTTTCCAATCAATTGGAATGAGTAAAAAATTAACACTTATGGTGTAATATTAAATACGTTGTTGCAAATGACGTGTTATTGTATATTAAATGTAATTTGTTCCATATTGGGGACGATTACTACTTGATTCTGACTTACTGAAAAAGAGTGAATTCAAAACAAATGGAAGCCAGCAGCGAAGTCGCATTTAACTTACCCCAAGTATTTAATTCTGATAAATATCAACTTGCCGAAAAAATAGGTGAAGGCGGATTTGGCCAAGTTTATAGAGCCACGCAAATCAGTACAGGTCAAAATGTCGCAATTAAATTTTTAGCGCTATCAGACAAAGCCAACATTGATAAAAATCGCCGCTGCATCGATAGATTTCACCGAGAAGTATCCCTTGTCAGCCAACTCAATCACCCAAATATTGTTCAACTTATCGATAAAGGTCAACAGGGTGATTTCCTAATATATGCGGTTTACGAGTATATTGAAGGGCAGAGTCTAAAGGAAAAGTTACTTGTTTCTGGCGCATTGGAGCCACCATTGGCGGCAGATGTCATGGCCCAGGTGCTAGATGCATTAGCCAACGCCCATGAGAAAGGCGTGGTGCACCGAGATATCAAACCTGCCAATATTATGTTGTACAAAGTGGGTGCAAAAGTCCATGCCAAGGTGCTTGATTTCGGGATTAGCACGATTTCTCAAGAAGCTCGGCAGAATGATTATAAAAGTATTACTCTCACACAGGAAACTTTAGGCACTCCGTCTTATAGCTCGCCGGAGCAATTAAGAGGCGAGCCACCGGTGCCGCAAACTGATATTTATTTATGGGGGCTCGTTTTTTTAGAGTGCTTAACAGGCAAACCCACAATATCTGGTAGCTCTCTCGCCGCGGTATTTCATCAGCAGTTGAGCTCAGCGAATATTCCTCTAGGTATACTAGCAGGTCATGAATCCGCGAGCTTGCTTCGCAGGGTATTAAGTAAAAAATCTTCAGAGCGGCCGAGTAATACAGCCGGGCTATACCATACATTTAAAAAACTGAGTTTTAATAACCTAGTCGGCACTTTAGAGTTTCAAGGTCGACAAGAAGGTCACTCTCAGTACGAGGACGTTACAAAAACGCTACTCAATACCCAAATTAACAACGCTAGATACTCTTACACTCGGTTGACAGAGCGAAAACAGATCACTGTGTTGAGCCTTATCCTAAATTGTGAGCAAATAGACTGTAATAGTTCAGAAGATCAAGATGTTATTGATACTTTTCATGCCGACCAAATGCAGCAATGTATTGATATCGCCATTCGCTATGGTGCATACCACGTTGGGATATTAGGAGATACGCTACAGTTTTATTTTGGCTATCCACATACCACTGACAATGATAGTCGCCTGTGTGGGCGTACTGCATTGGAATTGATCAGTAATATACAAAAGAAAAATGTCATTTTGCGGGAAAGCCAAGGCATTCACAGTCAGATACAAGTTGGCATAGAAACGGGCATGATGCTGAGCATCGCTGATGATTTGCCAACAGGTAAGACCGCTCTCAATTCACTCAAACTCAGTCGAAAAGCGAAAATCGGACAAATTTTATGCTCAAAAAACGTGCAACTATTGCTCGATAATTATTTGTCTTTCAAACCTGTGGTTGATGACACCAATAAAAGCACCAATAATTTTATTTTGGCTGGCGAGCGCCAAGTTGAAGCCTTTGGCTTTTTACGCGGCACCAAAAAGAATAACGCTTTTTTTGGTCGTGAGCGAGAGCTGAAGGAACTAGTAGATCGATTAGTCACACCAGCAACTCAATACTCTGAACTAACAAATAAACCCCTGCCACTGGTTCATATTTATGGCGAAGCTGGCATTGGGAAATCTCGTTTAATCTTTGAACTCAGAGATAGAGCAAAACATAGGCCCCAACTTGTAGCCCAATGTTTACCCGAACACAAAAACAATGCTCTGCACCCTATTTTAAACATCATAAAGTATAAATATACACTTGATATTTTATCGCCGGATTTAAGTTTGCACAAACTCAAAGACGCTGTAGCGCAAACAGAATTGGATAGGGAACAGCAAGAAATCGGCGTATTAATTTTATCTGCTTGGTTAAGCTTGCCTCTGCCCGAGCTAAACCCGATCACAGACTTATCGCCGGAAGTACAAAAGCAGCATCTATTCAACTTATTAGCACATTTACTTTGCCAACCCCTATCGCTGAATGAAATCCCCGAAACTCGCCCTGCTCACTTATTTATCTTTGAAGACCTACACTGGGCCGATCAGATAAGTAAAGACTTTATTGCTTACTTTACCGCGTCCAATATATTTAAATCTGGCGCACATAGCTGGGTCAATACATCGCGCGAAGTACTGCCTGAGCAGCTGTCAAAATTGAGTTTTACTCCATTGCCATTGAAGAAATTAAATCGCGAAAGTGCACAAGAGGTTATTCAATACTTATTTGAACAACAACCTATTAGCAACCAACTAATGGAGGTGTTATTAGAGCGAACCGATGGTATCCCACTGTTTATCGAAGAGTTAGTAACCGCTCTGAAGTCACAACATTTAATCCATAAAGTACATGGCGCCTACAATTTTATTGACGATCACAAAGAAGCTTTAGTGCCCTTAACCCTCAGAGATTCACTGCAGCAAAAACTAGATCAGTTGCAACACGCAAAAGAGACCGCTCAGTTAGGTGCGACTATCGGGAGAGAATTTGACTACGATTTACTGATTGCGTCATCTAAAAAGGAGGAGGCGCAGGTTCAATTTGATTTAGAAGAACTAATCGATGCCGAATTAGTTTATAAGCAACGTCAAGTCGCTGGTGACAGCTATATATTTAAACACGCGCTGGTTCGCGATGCAGCCTATGAAAGTATGACTAAAGACGTGCAATACAAAGCGCACCTAACAATTGCTTCAGCAATAAAGAGTAATCCTAAAACCAACCTAGACAGCGCTAACGACATTCTCCATTACCACTACTTAGCTGGACAGTCGTATCGTGAAGCTGCGTACTTTGGAAAAAAAGCAGCAACTTTGGCAATAACAAAAAGTGCTTATGAGCAATGTATTCACTATGCAGATGCAACCATGGATGCACTGAAAAAAATAGATGCCGAAGGCCAAGAACTGTTAGAAATAAATCAGCTGCTAATCACCGCCTCTATGATGGTCGTTGGCTGGGCGTCCGCCAAAGTCGAAGAGCTTATCAAATATTCTCAGCAATTATTAGAAGGATTGGGTCAGCATAAGCAGTCTATTGATACGGCAATTCTGCTTGCAAATCATGTCAATGTCGCAGGAGATGTAAACAAAGTACTTGAGATCATAGATTCGTCTTTGCCGTTAGCACAAGACAATGGCCAACGTGCAGCATTGCTATCAGTAAAATGCCACGCACTGTGGCGTGCAGGCAGGCTGCATCAGGGGTTAGATTGTGTTGCAGAAGTAAGACGCTTATATGATCCTGAAAAGCACAGTGACCATACTATTAAATATGGCCAAGACTCTAATATTTGGGCATTGAGTATAGGCTCTTTAATGCATGCTTATATGGGCGATATGCACAAATTTGCAAAATCTATCGAAGAAGCTGAAAAGCTATCCGAACAGCTAGAGAGCAGCCACTGCCTTGTTTTAGTAAAAGTGTATGCTGCGTGTGGATATTACTTCGCCAATCAAAAGGGCACAATCAAAGCCATCTTGGACCAATCAAGGGCCATTTGCGAACAAGATAATTTGGCCAATTGGGTAGGCGTTATAGATTCTTTGGAAGGCTGGCTACTAAACATCCCAGAAAAGATCAGTAAATCGATAAGTGCACTTGAAGCTAATGGTGCCAAGCAAATGCATGGTTTTTGGAGCGCTATGTTAGCTGAAGTTCACGTTGAAATAGGCCAATACGACCAAGCACTGCAATTAATTGATGCCTCTATTGCACAAACTGAGCGGTTTAACGAGCACCTCTTTTTACCTAAATTGTTGTGGCTAAAGTCTGAGTGCTTTTTGCAGCAAGGCAAAATAGCGCCTTACGAACGCTGTTATTCGCAGTACCTTGAAAAAGCGGCAGCTTTATCTGTGCAGATACCAGAAGGCGATATAAGACATACTGGTAAAAAACCAATTGAATAACCAATTTATATCATCGAGTTGGTATAAAGTTTAATCGTTTCAATTAAATTAGATTAAGGACAACGCAATGCAAAATATCTACCAAAAAATAGTATCGACTTATTCAGTCTATGTCGCCGCAGGTTGGCTCGATCCTGAAGGGCCTTACTTTGTTACACTGCCAAAAAGCCAATCATGCCCCGACACAGGTCAACACAAACGATATCTAAAGTTCAATAACAACGGGGAAGTCTCAACATTTAATGAAATTTTGCCTCACTGTGAGCTATTAATTGACGATTTTAATGTTAATAACAGCAATATATGGAACCCATATTACTCTAGTCAGTGGGCAGGTAGCTTGAACAGTATTCATATTAAATTGCCTGTAGCCCCTCCAAAAGAGCAGCGGGCGCTAGCTATTTCTGTTTATGCCTCTATGTTCCCAACATTTATGGGTCTAGTTGCAGATGGCCACCCATATACAGACAATGATGATATGGATTGGCTGGCAATTGGTGAATACACCAACTCCATCATCACGATGGCATGGGAGGCACATGATTTAGGCGAAAATCCTAATCCAGATACTTTAAGCAAAGAGCAGCAAATACTCCTTAACTTCAGAGATATATTAACCTCTGAAAACCCCAATAGTGGCCAAGAGTTGATTGAAAAGTTTTTACAAAAAACATTGCCTTGGAATGTAAATATTACTTTTGAAACAGACCCCCACTTCAAATTTGTTTTCGATAGATATGAACCTCTTTTAAGCGTTTTTGAAAACATACCAAGAAACACCTTTACATATCACCCACCGGTAAAACCAGAAAATAAAAATGCGCAGGCCATTGCAATCAGTGAGTATTGCAAATTTACCAATGCAACGGCCTGCTGATTTTTAGTCCAAGTAATCGGACAAAGGTTGATAAGTAAAGACAATGCTTTACTTATCAGCTTGATATTTCTGTATAAAAATAGGGAAATCAATGACAATACTTATCCACGATGCAGATAGGCACGTGATAGAAACACCTGATATATGGCAAGACTATGTCGACACAGCTGAAATAAAAGGGTTTGAGTACAACTTAACCTATGACACTCAGCATAAAGCCGAACAACGCGCCTTGCGTCTTGGGCAAAGCGCAAGGGTTGTATTGCCACCAACATTAAAGCTTGGTGAATACCCCTTACTCAATTGCTGGAATGAAGACATTCAAATTGAAAGTGCGAAGGTGTTTCACAAAAGCATCGACAAACGTAAACGCGCAGCAGCGCCAAATACCATGCTACAAGATATGGACGATACGCATATTCACAGCGCTAGTTTATTTCCCAATGTAGCGAGTTATATTATCAATCATCAATCTATTAGCCACCAAGCCTCCATTGCCTATGCGAGAGGCTACAATACATGGCTTTACGAATATTGCAGCCACAACCCAGTACGTCTCAAAGGCGTGGGCCTGATTAGCCGCCACGACCCTAGTTCCATGATCAGCCAACTAGAAGCCATTGAAAAAATGGGTTGGACCAGTATCACGATGCGCCCAGAAATTATCGCCGGCCATCATCTTGGCAGTTCAGCGTACAACGAGTTTTGGCAAGCGTGTGAAGAAAAAGGGATAAGCATTGCGTTTCATGGAGGCTCCAATTTACAAGCTCCAACCGCAGGTACAGAACGTTATACGAGCCGCTTTGCATTACATGCATGCTCCCATTTTCACGAAATGCAATTGGCATTTTTATCTTTATTGGACGCAGGCGTACTAGAGAGACACCCAAAACTTAAATTAGGCTTTTTTGAAGCGGGCTCAAGCTGGCTATTAAGCTGGTTATGGCGGCTAGACAATATCTGTTATACCGAATTTCCGGGTTTAATTAACAACCGAATTAAAATGCGACCTTCTGAGTATTTCAAGCGTCAATGTTGGGTCACAATCGAGATGGATGAACCATGTTTAGCGCAGGTTATTAAAACCATAGGTCATGACAGACTGCTCTTTGGTACTGACTTCCCTCACCCCGACCATCTGCATTTCGACTATACAAATCTCGAAACCCAAAACGCCGACATTAAACCGGCTGAACTAGTAGATATTTTGCAACACAACCCAAAGCAGTTTTTTGGGTACTAGATATGAATACCTTTAATTGGCATCCAAAATTTCTAAAAGTAACGATAAGTGGGCAAGGTATTTTGCTAGTCGGCGAAGTTCTGTCTTATTTCTTAAAATTTGCACACTATCCAGGACTTGAGTTAATCGGCACAGATGGTAGTCAGGAGCAAAACGCGCAGCACAGCAACCGTAGCCACTTAAGAGCACATTTAAATCGTTACTCACCTCATTTATTGAATGCGGGTTTAATTTATGATCAAGCGACTACGGATTTTTTACCTCATTCATATTCCACAAGTCGACTGGCGCATCCAGTAACGCTGCAACACCATTCAAATTTGCCTGTGGTCAACTTATCAGCAGCACAGCCTAGCTTTTTGCAAGCTTGGCTACAGCTTTGCTCGCACGAAGATTTACTAAATGCATTTAACCTCGTGAATAAACCAACGATTATATTTGTCGATGACTTTACCCAGCCTGCAATAGACAGCATTATAGAGCAATCTACTCACTGGATTATGCTAAAAATAACGGGGGAAAGGCTATGGTTCAGCCCGGTTATTACTCAAAAGTGCAGCAGCTCATTGAACTGGTCACTGATAAAAACACGTATAGCCAACAATCAACCAGAGCGAAAAGTACTCTCACAGCTCAATAAAGCGCAACAGATCCCTTTTGAAAATCCGTTAGAGCTTGCGCCTGAACTACAGCAGCAATTGCAACGACTGCTGATAAAGCAGCTACAGAATGATAGTCATCACCTATGTGTATTTGTTCGTAAAACTCAGCAAGTCAGCTACCACCCATTTAAGCAGATCACCAGAGTGAGCATGGATACGCTTGAACAACGATTGGGGAAACCTATCACTTTGAACAAACGGGCTATCCAGTTTGACAACGATGGTGGCTCTCGAAGCTATTCACCAGAGCAAACATTAACTAAACTCCAGCCGTTGATAAGCCCTATTACCGGAGTCGTTAATTACTTTGCGTGCATGGAGCCACAGTCAGGTAAACCGCTAAAAACATATTGTGCGCGATTTTCAAAAACCCCTTCAGTGCGCCAACTCTCTAACCTGTCTTTAGCTGACTTCTCTATGGCTTGTGCAGGTAAAGGTGTTTCTGATACTCAATCTAAGGTTAGTGCGCTGTGTGAAGCAATCGAACGATATGCACCGCTATATCAAGGTAATGAGCCTTTATTTTTGTCGACCCAATCAGCGTTGGATGGACCAAGCTACAGTCCCCACGACCTGACGCCATATAGTGAATTGCAATACCGTACTTTCGAACACTCTCTGCACTCCTCTTGGGAGGAGAAGTATGCTAAAAAACCTTATCAAGATCAGCCAATTCATTGGCTAAAAGCATGGTCTATGTCTCAACAAAGCAGTATCTATGTCCCTATGGCATGCTGTATTTCCAATATGCCATTTAATGACGATGAGTATTGTTTATGGCAATCAAATGGCTGTGCTGCGGGCAACAATCTAGAAGAGGCTATTCTTCAAGGTTTGCTTGAATTGATTGAGCGAGATGCGGTTGCAATATGGTGGTATAACAAAATTAGTCGCCCAAGCTTTCCACTAGAAAGCCTGCCCGATAGCCTCATTGAAAAAGTTGAACAAACATTACCTAGTAATATGGACTTTTGGATTATCGACGTGACAAATAATAATCAAGTTTCGGTTATGGTCGCTGTTGCTCAAGAAAATAGAACAAAGAAGTTCACAATAGGGTTAGGTTGCCATCTCAACCCCGTTTTGGCTGCACAGCGCGCGTTGACTGAGTTGTGTCAACTTTATCCAAACCGTGATGCCAACAAGTCTCTATTCGACTTTGATAAAATCCCCAATGAGCCGTTTATGTACCCCGCACAAGATGGCGCAACCAGTAAAACTACCTTGGCCTACTGTGATGATATTAGTGACAATATAATTAATATTGTGGAGCAGTTAGCGCAAGTAGGGTTAGACACTCTAATTGTGGATCACAGCAGAGAAGATTTACCTATACACACGGTTAAAGTACTTGTGCCCGGCCTGTGTCATATGTGGCCGCAACTGGGTAACCAAAGACTTTATACACTACCTGTACAGTTAGGGTGGTTAAGTGAAGCAAACTCCGAATTGACACTCAACCAGCAAGGGCTTTACATCTAGCACTAATTACGAGGTTTTTATACCTCGTAATATTCCGAGACACTTGTTCCAGACATTGCACTTCATCAAATTCATATTGAGAACCAGTAAGATAAATATAGTGATTGTAGGTATTCATTTTGTTATTAATAAGTTGTAGCAATAACAAACTAAACAAAAATCGAAGGACCATTACGCTATGATACAAAGAGCAATTCAACTCTTACTCCTGTCGTCCTGGGCCGTGCTTTTAATAAGCACGAATCAGGCCTACGCAAACAACTGCAATTCAGCGCCGCAAAGTTACTTAAATAGCAACGGCGAGCTGGTTCTATACAGCAATTCATTTTGGAATACACAAAGTCTAGGTCGTTATAGTGCGAGTGTGAATACCATTACCGCAAACATGCCTCTGGATTTAAAAAGCAATACCAGCATGACAGATAAACAGCGAGCACAACAATTGCGCTGGGCTGTAAACGTGGCCAATAACATTACACCAAGCCCGGTACGTACCAAACTTGTCGTCGCATCTTGCCACTATGATTTTAGTGATGAACACACCGCACACCCAGATGCACCTGAAGATAAAATTCACAATGCATTTCTGCCAAAGCTGTTTATTGCGCAAAATAATATCACCATTGAAGGTAGCTCAGCTCAATCAAAACCTCGCTTGTATTATTCAGGGGCAGGCGCTGACGGGCTGCACCACGGGCGGGTGCTGCTGATGGTTCAAAGTAACAAACAGGGCATCACGATTAAAAACTTAGAGTTTGAGGGCGACCATAACTGGGACAATATAAAAACGCCTAAATTCACATTGCATGAGAACAACAGCCAGCTCTACTTCAATGGCCGAGATCGCCGCCTATGGTCAGGTATGATCATGGTTGGGCTTACGGGTGGCAGCAATGACGTCACCATCGACAATGTGATTGTCACCAAACCTGCACGAGCAGGCATTGCCATCGTAGGTGGAGCAACGGTACAAAACTCCATTATTAAAGGCGTCGTGCCGATGGCTAATAAAGACAATATGTTGGCTGATCTTGTTGATGCTTCGAAAGCCTTATCTACGTACCTAGATATTGGCTCTGCGGGTATGGGATTTCACTCTGGCATTGCACAACAATTCTCATATGGCCCTACCAATGTCTACAACAATACTATTCAAAACTTTGTCGAAGGCGTAAATGGTAACGGCTCAGAGTGGGTTATCACCGACAACGTGATCAAAGAAATTGCTGATCACGCAATTTATATTTTAAGCGCCATGAAGCCCTCCATTATTGAGCGCAATCACATCGAAATGATTTTAAGCGCTGCAATTAAGCTCGGTGGTTCGACTTGTAAAGACCCGGCTTCACAGTGCAGACTGCCAACAGATCCGCTCGATGAACAAACCCGCGCCGGGGCTTACAAAACACGGATCCAAAACAACACCTTCCGACTCATACCAAGAACATCCATATTATTGTCGGGCACTTTTAACACCATCGCTAACAATACCATAGTTCCTTACAACCCAGCTGATGACAAAAGCACAGGGGATTACTATAACCCTCAAAAAGATCCAGCAAATGTCTATCCAGACTTCTCTTTCTCGACATCTGGCGGGCAAACGCGAAAAGATAGTCAAAGACAAGATTATTGGAGCAACCATGTTGCCTATAACAATGTTGCCTACAACACCAAAGGTCATGAAGAACTGTCAATTTTTTTCAGTCAAAGGATGTCGACTCGAGACCGAAGCATTGGCATGAATATGGTCAAAGGTGCTGGGCAAAAGGTGTATTTCCACACGCGTAAAGACTCTCGCTACGCGCCGCTGATTTCAGTCTCTGGCGGTACCAAGCTATTTGCTGGTGGCAAAAGCGATTGTAGAGATTGTGTAGGTAACCCTGTTGCAAGCGGGTATCGCAGTAATTTAGAGCCAATATGGGCCAAAGCTGTGACGATGGAAAACCCAAGTGGCAACCGTGTTCCACATTTGCTCGTACAACTAGATAGCACACAAAACGATATCTTTTTAGTTGGTGAGTCAGGTATTCATGAAAAGGTCAATGCCAATGGGCAAGTATTAAACATCAAGGAAGTCGCTGATTTGGATGGAGATGGGCTGGATGAGATTTATTTCCAAGAAAACAACAGTAACTTATATGGTGCCAAACTATTTAATAGCCGTAATGATGTTCAAAACAGGCAGTTGAGCGATATAGCAAACACACGTTGGACGTTCCACAACGCCAATTCAGCGAGCTTAATTGCAAGCAAAGCTGTGTCATTTAATCGAGCAGGGCCAGACCAGCTTGTGACCAGCTGGACAGGAAATGGGGCAATATTGGGCTCTACTTTTAATGGCGCGGGTCACCCCATTGCGAGCAATCCGATTTACACTGGTTCAATCAATAACCCTGTAAAGATGCTGCAAGCTGCTGATTTATCTAATGCAGGTGAAACATTTGGGGCGAATCAGGAGCTCTACGCCGCTTTCAACGATAAAAAAATTGTTGGCATATATTGGGATGCAAATACATCGAGTTGGAAAAACCAAACGGTTTACGCAGGCACGCAGAGGCTATCGCTGATGGAGGCTGGTCGCCTAAGAAGTACAGATCAAAAACAGCGCATGTATCAGCGCTTTTACAGCAACACGATTTACGAAAGTAAACCTGCCGCCTCAGGACAGCTACCGGCATTTGGCACTGGCAGCTATTTCTACACAGGGTCGTCAACGAGTGACATGTTGGTGGCAGCTGATTTAAACCATGACGGTAAGCAAGAAATGATCAATCACTTTACTCAGCTCAATAACAAAATCTATTATGGTGGCGAACAAAACGGTTCATTAAACAGCACTATCGGCACTTTATATGACGGATTTACATCACCTAGGTTGATCACCCCTTACACAGGCACAGACAACCGAGAACGTGTCGTTACACTGTTCAACCGTGCATGGGCTATCTACCTATCTGAAGGGCTGCGCAGTACTGGCCACAATTACGTGAACTATGTTTACACCAAGGTATTGGCAAATACTCAGTAAAACTAGCGTTCAAGCAACACTTGTGCACACCTTGCACATTGTTGCTTGAATGAATTGGTATTTAAAACCATATCCTGTGGACCTGAATGGTCCACTTCTCATACTCCTAAACCAAAAACATGTACCAAACTTTTGTTTTCAGAACACAAATCACAGTGCGCTAATTCCAGCGCTGGTGAACAACGCTTTTATGCCATGCCACTTAATAAACAAAATAACTAGATAAAATACACTAACTTAATTATTTATCACTAAATGGCATACGCCTTGCTTACTAAAAAATGCTTGCACCATAGTAACTTCATACTAGCAAGCCTATCTCTATGCCATGAAAGGCAGATTTCAAAATATTAAAACGTATCTTTAAGGAGCAAAGAAATATGAAAAAAATCATCTCAGCGACGCTCATTGTCGCATCAACCTACAGTGCAACCGGCTTTGCACAATCCCATGCAATAGATGTAGATAAAATGCTTGAGCAAACCTTTGAACTCATTCAAAACAATGAAAATCAAGCAGCACTAAGTAATCTAAACTGGCTTGCCAAACATGGAACGGCGCATGATCCAAGATTTCACAATACCTTTTTAGATGTTGTACAACATCTTTGGCTCAATTTTGCATACAGTTATGCCCCAGCTTGGAAGTCGTATGACAAGGTATACAGAAGCGCTAAACAAGCGTTGATAGCAGCCCCGCAAAACTGCTCGGCCTTTGATATTGCCTTAAGCTTTGGCAACCTACCGCATAACGCCACAGATCACATTACACACTTGGAAAATACAGAGCAGCAATTTCCTGCTACGTGGCAGCGTTGTTGGACGGCACAAGCCTCTAGTAAAGCCATTGAATTCATCTCAGAGCCACTTATAACAGCTTATGTGGGTGATTTATCTGACCACTTTAAAATCCATATTGTAGACCAATTAAACGCGGTTTACCGCGATTGCGACGATCTACCGACTGAGACTTTGGTATGGGAATGCAGAGACGCATATAAGCTTCAGCTAACCAGCGCTTCGGCGATGTATCGCGAAGCGGCAATGATCCTGCATGATGATGTTTCTGAAGCGGGCCAAATTGGCGGCCACACCATTTCGCTTATGCTCCAATGGCAAGCACATGACAATCGTTAACCGGCCCACAAACCACTAAGAATAAACGCTGCATTTGCAGCGTTTTTTGACTATACGGCAAATATTTACGTATCAAAACGGCAATCAGCTGCCCACTTCACCGACAAATTCACTTTCAGACCCTGCTCTCAAACAACTTGGCGCACCTCCTTAGCAAATAAGTCGTCGCTGCTGACAAATGTCTCAACGGCTAAAATGAGCGAACTGCCTCACTAGCACAAAGCATGCAACAGCCACAATACCTATGCCACCGAGCACCAGCAGTACCATGTCATAGCTTTGCGTTATCATCCATATCCAAGCGGCTATAGCTGGTGCTCCCGCTTTAATAAACTGAATAGGCATACTCATCGCGCCATTAATTGCGCCATATGCTTCCTTCGTTAACAGCTCTGGAATTGCAATGCCTTTAACAATCGTCATCATTCCGGTAGCTGCACCAAATAGGGTAATAAGGGGTATTAACAGCCATACTTGACTAGGTAAATACAGCATACCAACAAACGTTATAGGGAGCGCCGACGTCGTCAGTACACCAAGTTGCAATGCCGATACTTTCGCCCCTGCAAATTTCAAGGCGACCCTGCCTAACACTTGAGCAGGCCCCAAAACAGCTAAAATAAGCACCACTTGCTGAGGAGAAAGTGCACTTTCAACTAATATGGGGTAGAGGTGAAATTTAAATGTGCTCGCCCCCGCAGCAAACAATGAAAAACAAAGCAGTAAGGCCCAAAAAATCGGTTGCTTTAAAGCCCATGCAACATTGATATTGCGACTATCAGCTTGTGCTACCACCTTGGTGTCTTTGGTTTTTATGATTCCTCTGGGTAATAAGCCATAGCAAATTGAACAGACAAACATATTTACGGCACCCAAAACCACAAAGGTTATACGCCAGCTAAAGTGTATTATTAGCAATTCTATAAATGGGATAAAAACAGTGCTGGCGAACCCTCCCCACAAAGTTAATGTGACAATTTTACCTTTGGCTTCCTCGTGCTGATGGTTAGCATTAATAACTGCGAAAGCCGCTTCATATAAGGTTGTGGCCTGAACGATACCAATTGCAGCAAATACTCCGTAGAGAAGCGATAAAGAATTGATCTGAGAACCTGCTATTAGTAAACCCCCCGCGACGATTGAGCCTATCACCATTACATTTCGACCGTACCCTTTGTCAATGAGCTTGCCTACCGGAATTGCCGCAAATGAAGAAAATAGCAAACTGATAGACAGCGCCCCATATGTCTCCGATTTCGCCCAGTTAAACTCACTGAGCATAGCTTGGGCTAGCTGTGGAAAGCTGTAATAAAGCGTCCCCCAAGAGCAGATCTGGGCAAAGCCCAGAAGTGCAATTGGAAAGCTACCTGCTGACTTTTTGAGAGCCCACGGCTCCCCCTGAGACAAGCCATATATCTTCGCTTTTAAGGCATTCATATTTGGTCCCGCTCAGCCACAACATGATGCTTCATTAGAGATGGTGTTTGAGTGGCAACAATCTAACTCGTTGCTTTCACTGCTACACACACCCGTTTTTGGTAGCACCAGCTCTACTCGCGTCGCGGCTTCTTCATCGCCAGCCAACTTTGCCGCAATGGACCTAACTTGCTCATAACCTGTCAACATAAGGAATGTGGGCGCACGACCATACGCTTTCATACCGACGATAAAAAAGTGCTTATCTGGGTGCGCAAGCTCTCTATACCCATGCGGAGGAACTGTACCACAAGAATGTAGATTAGGATCGATCAATGGCGCCAATGCAGCTGGCGCTTCCACAATGCTATCTAAATCAAGGCGTAACTCTCGCAGTATGCTTAAATCTGGTCTGAATCCTGCTGCGACTACGATGCGATCAACTTCAATAAATTGAACTTGTCCTGCAACAGTCGCAGATATGGCAAGTCCACTTGATGTGTGAGTTATTTTTTCAATAGCAAATGGCGCGAGTAAATCAAGCTGACCATTATCCACCGCACTTTTGGCTGCGGAGCCTAACTCTTGGCGAGCTGGTAGTTCATCATTTATTCCTCCACCAAGCAATTTTTCTAAATGGTTGGTCCGTAAGCCCCAAACAGCTTGTGTTTCAGGGTATCGCTTTTGCAGTTTTAGTAACTCTAATATGATGTTAATGGCGGAATGGCCACCACCTAACACCAATACACGTTTACCTGCATAGTCAACTTTGTTCCGTCCAACGACATCGGGCAAGCCATACCAAATTGCATCTTTGTTAATGATTTCACCAGGCACTGGTAAGCCATCCAATCCAATTGGATTGGGGTTACTCCATGTCCCTGAGGCATCAATCACAGCTTGAGTAAGTATGACTTCTGTTGTTCCATCACTATGTTTAATATGAACTGTGAACAAAGCCTGATCACGCTCTTTTGAGAAGGATTTGGCATGAGTGTGTTTTGAAACTGCAATCACTTCGGTTTGAAGTTTGATAGCGCTCGCAAGTTCCGGTGTAGACGCAGCCGGTTGGAGGTATTGCTCAACAATATCATGACCAGTTGGCAAGCCCTCGGGATCCGGTGCTTGCCAACCATTGTTTTCTAATATCACTCGAAGCTGTTGATCTATTACGTATTTCCAAGGGCTAAATACACGAATATGTCCCCACTGCGATATGGCTGAGCCCACTGCACTGCCTTTTTCAATCACAATTGGCTGTATATTACGAGCAAGGAGGTGGGCGGCCGCACTTAGGCCTACAGGCCCTGCTCCAATAACGACTGCGGAGCTAATTTCATTTTGATTCATTGTAAACTCATCTTTAAGGCTAATTTACCTATAAGACGGTTGTTTTTTTCGAAAGACGAAACCGTGCAAGACTATATTTAGTAGTCTGCTGCGCATGAATTAGATATTGTGGTAAGACGGTTGCCAACCGTTGAAATCAAACTCCAGATGTAATATCTGCAAGCCCCACAGTTCAGCCTACACTTAAATACTATGCCGAACAGCCTTATACAGCTCATGACAAAACGAGCCAAATAATAGATTTGTTCATTCTCAATATATTGATATCATTATTTTAAACTGGAAGACCTACTACATATGGAGCAACAATGAAAAAATCTCTTCTCGCGCTCGTCACAGGTACCGCCATTGCGTCCGGCGGCTACTTTATTGCACAACAAGGCGCCAATAATAATAACTTTGCACATTTAGACAACGTGCCTGACGATACGCTTTTTTTGTGGTCACAATTAAACAGTTTTCCTTATCTACAATATTTGGATGTCTTACCAGATACATTAAAAAATGTTGATGATATCAATAATTTTGTTGCAGCGATGCAAGGCCAAGAGGTTGATTCAAACACTCAATTCTTACTAAATATATTGGATAAATATGCTAATAGCTTAAAATCATCCAAACAATTCACCAGCACTTGGGGGGTCAATAGCGACTTTCAAGCGCTTGCTTATTCGGTCGGTTTACTGCCTGTCCTTCGCGCTGAATTGGGTGACCCTCAAGTGTTTAAAAACACAGTTATCAACGCAGCGAAAGAAGCAAATATTCAATATGAAGACACCAATATAGAAGGTATTCCAGTCACCAAATTCCTGATAGAACAAGAAGGTAATAAAATCTTTGATTTATTGGTCGCTATTGACGGTAAATGGGTGACGGTTACCTTTGATACCCCAATCAACGATCAGAACGATCTTAAAATTGCGCTCGGTATTACAGCCCCAACAACACCACTAAGTAGCACAGACAAGGTGCAGCGTTACATCCAGGACCACCAGCTCGACGGACATGCACTTGCGTATCTTGATACAAGGCTTTTAGCGGATATGCTTACTGCCAAAGATCCACAAAGTAAGTCGACACAAATGCTGGATAAGATACTGGCGCTCACAGACAGCGAAAATGCATTAGACAGTGTGAGAAACCCAAACTGCCAGCAGGACTTCTCTGACATTGCGAACAAGTGGCCAGCCGTCATTACGGGTACTCAAGCGTATGAATTTTCAAATAACTACGGTGACATAACAGTATCAAGCGTAATTGCATCTACTGATACCAAAGTTTTAAATGCCCTGAAAAATATACGCGGCTTTTTACCACAGCATACTCAAAGTGACAGCGACGCCATGCTTGCACTGGGTATTGGATTCAACGCGAGTCAGCTCTCGCCTTCAGTCAATACTATCTGGGCAGCTTTTGCCAGCGCACAATTTAACTGCGAACCACTCGCACAATTACAAGCACAAAGTAAAGATGCCAACCCGGCACCATTAGCGATGGCAACAAGTATGCTTGGCACACTAAAAGGTGTAAGTCTCACGGTATTTGATGCAAACATCGCAGACTTAGTTAGAGTAGACAATACAGATTTGAGTTCTGTTGATATGTTACTCACTGTATCTGCTGACGACATGTTAGCATTATTTAATATGGCAAAGAGCTTCGCTCCAGACTTGGCGGGATTGACACTACCTGCCGATGGAAGTGCCATTGAAGTCAACCAATATTTACCTCCAGACTACCAATCTACAGCGCCGCTATACTTAGCATTAAAAGGGCAGCACCTGACTCTATACATAGGTAAAACAGCGCAGCAAACTGCGGATGCGTTGAGCACGCAAACCGTGACGGCTAATGGAATGGTGAACTTCGCTGTCAATACGGACAAGATCATGCCTATGCTACTCCAAGCAGCAGAGCTCTCTGGTGAACCTATTACTGATGATATGGCTGAGTTACTGAGAGAAAGTGGCAAAGTGCACTTCTCTTTAGACACCACAGATAAAGGTATTGTTGCTGATATTACAATCAAAGTTGAAAGTCAGTAAAACAACAAGGCCGAAATAGCATTGCTATTTTGGCCTTACATTTCACTAACTAACGAAAAGCACGTAGTTCAAATTATTTAAGCCCTTTCACTAACGGCATACCATTGGTTCCCACTGGGATATATACCGTAGTGTGGTTTGGTGATTCAGCCATTTTAAGCTGTGCATTAATCGCTTCATGCTGGAGGTAATTTTCGGTCAATGTCGAGTTTATGATTTTTTGCGCCTCGGCAATCCCTTTCGCTTCTTCGATACGGATCTCCGCATCTTTTTTTGCTATCTGTTTTTGAGTTTCTTTTTCAGATAGCAATTGCTGCGCAGCCAATTTTTTCTCCACAGCTTTAGCGACAATATCTGGGTAATTAATATTGCCAACCACGATGTTTTTTACTTCAAATGGAGTGGCATTTAAGTATGTTTGCAATTTAACGGTGACCTCTTTGGCGATGTCATCACGACGCGCTTTTAATTCACCACTATCAAATTTTTGCACGGCATTTCGCACATAGGTTCTAAATGTCTCTCTCACAAAGCGTGCATACCAGTGCTCGCCACCATAATTTTCAACAACGGCCTTCACTGTTCCTGCGCGAATAGATACCACCGCATGAAAGTCAAAGATAATATTTAAATCATCATTGGCAAGTATTTTGAAATTTTCCGTATAGGTATTGGGTCGCATGTCAATGTTAATGACTTCATTGCGCAGTAGCGACATACCAAAATTACTGGGCCCTTGAAGAGTGCCTTGATAACCACCAGAACCGAATATTCTCGGCTTTTCATAAACATACCCTTCGAAGCCTGCTGGCGTACTCGGGTTGCTACACGACCCTAATCCAAAAATAGAAAACACAATCACGGCAACAAAACTAAATATTGTGCCAATGGGCAAAGACTTTTTCGCAAACATAATGAACTTTATTTATCTATAAACGCCCTATACTACTGGCTAGACTCTAGAAAATAAATTGATAAAAACGCCTAACAACTTATTGGGTACAAGCAACCGTTAAATTCAGTTACACTAGGTTGGACATAGGTTTATCCAAACCGACGATTTTTAGAGCAACGGGCTGGGAAATACAATGACCATAGAGCCAGATAAAATACTGTTTAGAAAAGCTAAATTAGAAGACAAAGCCGCACTGTTGGTATTAGAGCAAGCCGTCGTTGACGCTGAACGACCGTACAATTCGCAAATTAAACCACATGCATATTACTACAATTTAAACGACCTTCTGCAAAGTGAAAATGCCTGGTTGCAAGTTGCAGAATATGACAATGAAATCATCGCAACAGGCTATGTGCAGATCAGACCTTCAAAACAGTCATTGACCCACGCTAACCACGGTTATTTGGGTTTTATGTTCGTCAGCCCTGAGTTTCGAGGCCAAGGGCTCAATAAAAAAATCATACAACATTTGATGAGCTGGGCTGAGTCAAAAGGCGTTTATGATTTCTACCTCGATGTATATAACGACAATCAAGCCGCAATTAATGCATATCAAAAGCTCGGATTTAAGCCTTCTTTGTTAGAAATGAAAGTTAATACCAAGAGCTAGGACGCATTCGTATTGGTACAGGGTGACTCTAACTGGTAAAATGATGCCAGCTAGAGTTTGCCGCCACCGCACACAATTAAAGGCACAAAAGGCTTCGGTAACACTTGCCTAAGTAAATCAGCGCCTTCAACTCAACTTCTTTGCTAGAGATTTATCACTCTAAATGATTTCTGAGCAGTTAAGTACTTCTCTTCATTCTGCGCTCCAATTGCTAAATTTTCGTCATAATTCCCTCTACTCCTTTACTCTATAAATAAATTTTTCGTCTACACTGAAATTATTCTGCAGCTCATAAGGTCTTTTGTAGCAAGTCGTCCGGAGCGCATAAACTTTGCTTTTTTTGTATCGCGCGAATTTGCAAAAAAAGTCAATAAATCGAGCTCTGGAGTGGTGCTTTTCCTTAAATAAAATACAGCCCACTCTAGCTAGCTCTATATTTTGGCATAACCAAAACACGAGGAATCGACAATGAAAGCATTAACAGGCGCCGCAATGGCAATGATGGTAGCAGGTCTTGTAGGCTGTAATGCCACTGGGGACTCAGGCCAATCAGCTAGTTCTGGTGCATCGGCAAGTTCAGGTGGCGCTAAAACAGACTTGGTGCATTGCTATGATGTAAATATTTGTGGTGGACACAACGATTGTAAAACAGCAAGCAACGCCTGTTCAGGACAAGCGTCTTGTAAGGGAACTGGTTTTGTGGGTATGCCTGCAAAAGCGTGTGCTGATGTAGGTGGTAAACAAAAAGACAACTGGGTTGGCAGTGTTGCGAAAGCCGATTTAGTGCATTGTCATGATGTTAACATTTGCGGTGGTCACAACGATTGTAAGACTGCAAATAATGCATGTGCAGCACAAGCTTCATGCAAAGGCACTGGATTTGTAAATATGCCAGCAAAAGCGTGTAAAGATATTGGCGGTAAGGTCGGTAGCTAAATGACATGTCAAAAGCCTACCTGCGCGTAGGCTTTCATTTCAACTTAAGTTGTGAGGATAAGATTGAAAAATACACCCCCACCTTTTGTCGGCTTTGGTCTAGGCCTACGCACTTGCTACTTTGAAGAGATCCTAGACACAGAACCTAATGTTGACTGGTTTGAAATTATCTCTGAAAACTACTTTGTTTCCGGTGGCAAACCTTGGCACTACCTATCCCAAATTAAAGAGCGTTACCCCATTGTGATGCATGGCGTATCGATGTCAATTGGTAGCACATCCGACGTGAACTTTGACTATTTAGCAAAACTCAAAAAAACCATAGAGCGTGTGCAGCCGCTTTGGGTCTCTGACCACTTATGTTTTTCTTCCCTTGGGGAGTTCAATAGCCATGACTTATTGCCCATGCCCTATACCGAAGAGTCACTTGATCACTTAAGTCAAAGGCTCTCTATTGTGCAAGACTACCTTCAAAGGCCATTAATTCTGGAAAATGTCTCTAGTTACCTCACCTATGAAGTATCGGAAATGAGTGAGTGGGCATTTCTTGCGGAATTACACAAACGAACACAATGCCAATTTTTACTCGATATTAATAATATTTATGTCAGTGCAAGAAACCACGATTTTGCGCCGCAGGAATTTATTGACGCGATACCTGAATCAGCAATCGCACAAATTCACCTTGCCGGACACAGTGATTTTGGCAGTCATATCATAGATACTCATGATCAACCTATTTGTGATGAAGTTTGGCAATTGTTCGAACAGTTTGCGAAGGCGAGAATGCCTGTCAACACCATGATAGAGAGAGACGATAATTTCCCAAGTTTCAAAGAGATCATGGCTGAACTTGAGCAAGCTAGAGGACTCGCCCCTGCTTCTTGGAGCAAACATGAGTACGCTTAAAAAATTACAGCATGACTTTGTTGCTATGCTCCAAGAGCAAAACACAACCTTTACTGAACACATCGCCAAACAAAATGGACTGTCTACAGCCCAGCGCGGTGAAATTTATCAAAACGCTTATCAAATAAGATTAAAAAAAGTACTAGAACAAGATCATGAAATGCTAGGCCTATACCTTGGTGATGAGTTGTTTGATCACATGGTTGAAGAATATTTAAGTCAGTACCCTTCCCGCTCTGCTTCGCTTAGAGAATTTGGTGATCGTATACCACAACTTCTAAAATCATCACCACGCTTTAAAGAGCATGGTATTTTAGCCGAAATAGCGCTTTTTGAGCGATTGTTGTTACATGCATTTGATGCTGCTGATAGCCCAACTTTACAACTGGCGCATTTACAATCCATAGAACAAAGCGCCTGGCCAAATATCGTTTTTCAACTTCATGATAGCGTTCAGCTACTAAGCTGTGAATACTCGGCTGTGGAAAGCTGGCAAGCACTAAAAAATGGCGGCTCACCGCCATCGCCAAACCAAGGCGGTTTACGTCATTGGATTGTTGCACGAGCACCGGATAAACGCACTGGATTCTATCCTTTGTCACAATGCCACTTTCAATGTTTGACTAGCATTGAAAAAGGTCTACCGTTTGGATTTGTGTGTGAAGCCGCAGCCAATGTCGTGGGTGACCAACAACAAGGCACACTGCAAGTCATGCAATTGCTCCAGCAAGGCATTGAATTGGGCTGGTTTATTGCTAGCCCTCAAGGCTCTCAGTAGGAATTGAGATGAAAATACAGCAAAAGCTACAGCTTTACCAAATCAGCGTGATATTTAGTATGCTGTTTGCGTTGGTTGGCTTTAGCTATAACACTTGGCGGCTTGAAGTTTCTGAATACAATAATAATGTTAGATTAGCGAGTTTTGAAATACTTAAAGAACTCGCGGCATTGGAGCAATTGTTATATGTTGCGCACTATGATCAAGATATGCAGTCTGCCAGCCCTCGTAAAGGTTGGATTAAAGTAGGGCTAATTAAAGATTTCAGCTATTTGACCAACAAACAAGTGCAAGTCGGCGCAACTAACCTACAAAAAACGTGGTCTCAAAATTGGGAAAACATATCAACTAGTAATCAGTCTGTAGAGCTGATAGTAAACGACATCGACGAGGTGAGGGCGAGTATTAAAACGCTCCTCACGTCCTTACAATAACGTCACATTTACCCATGATCTTGCATCGACAGCTCGTGCAGCCTGTTGTCGAAAGGCTTGTGCATACCTCAAAAACAATATCACGAAGACTTTTTACACCGAGCATATATCTCTAAATTATAGGCCTTCGCAAATTCATATCGCTGTAAATGCGTCCTCTTATCCTGTTCAGATTTAATCACATCACCTGTTCCAGACAAATACTTTATACCACACTGCGCTTTCAGCGCAGTGAAATCCATACTCTCTAACCCGGGGATCACAGGCCGACGTCCAGTTGTTGCATATAACCTAAGATCATTACTCTCAAGCGCAGACGACACGGCCTGGGAAACACTTAACTTATTTTCCATTTTATCTTTTGGCTCATTGTGAGTATCTCCGTAGCTATCCGCACATCCATTTAAAAGCCCGCCGATAAAAACTAAAAGTAGTTGAATTTTCAATTTCCTCTCCCAGGAACAGCCCTCAATATAGGCAAAGCCACCATCATCCAAATTAAATAAAAGATCCCTCCAGATGAACCGCTATCACTAGATTGTGGAACTGAGACAGTTATTGCCACCTGTGCCGTCGACTCAGCCCCACTGGCATCTCGCACGACATATGTTAACTGCTCAGTTCCAGAAAAATCGGCCGCAGGAGAGTAGGACAACTGGTTGTTCGACACAGATACACTACCAGTTCCCTGATAATTTATAGTGCCAATTGACAACGCATCTCCATCAATATCACTGTCGTTATTTAGAACATTAAACAAGTTACTTTGGCTATTGACGTTCACCGTAAATGAATCATTTTGCGCAGTAGGCGCATCATTCACTGCTGTAACTGTGATTGTCGCATTGTAGGTATCACTTGTTAATTCGCCGCGTGTGGCTGTAAGTGGCACCGTCAATGTGCCATTGAAATTCGCAGCAGGAGTTACCGTGAGGCCACTAGCCGTATAATTGTTGCCACTACTGATGGTTAAAGACTCAGCGTTAAAACCACCTTGGTACTTAAAGTTGCTTATAGATAAAGTAATGCTTGTATCTTCTGCAACTTCTAATGTTTCTTGTTCTGATATATGCGGAGCAACAGGCTCGGTACTTCCTTGGATTTGAATATTGCCACTGTTGACTGCAAAAAATACATTGTTGCTACACATTATTTTAATCTTGCCAAATGACGAACTGGCTAACCCAGAGAGAGCCACATCGTGCTCACCATCATTAGTCACATCATCTGCAATCAAAGTGGGAAAGGTCTCTCCTCCATCCAAAGACAATAGAATATCAACAGAGCTACACGATACAGGCGCATTTTGTGTATCTGCGGTATGCCACCTGACAGTTTGTGTGTCCAATGTCCACTCGGTGTTATCACTTGGTTCTTGTACAGAAAACCCCTGTTGATTGCCAATCACAGTTACTGTCATCGCATCATCAGCAATATTGCCTGTACCATCTCGCACCAATAGTCTAAAGTTCAATGTTCTACTGGTCGTTGGTAATGCTTCACCGTAACTTACAGAGCCCGATAGAACATCTGACATTTTTGGAAAAGTTCTAGTACTCGACTCTGTGGGGTTAAAAACTCTAAATAAAGGCCCTGTACCTCTATCTATTGCATCTTCTTGTGGGCTATTAGTTGCACTTCCTAAATCATATTGCTGCCAGCTATAGGTTAAAGAGTCTCCATCCGCATCTGTCGCGCTCCCAGTTAGCTTAAAGGGGGTTCTGGCTGGTATAGTGTAATTATCTCCAGCATTTACAATCGGCATTTGGTTAGCCTTGGCGTTTCTCACACCACATGAGCTTCCTCCACCTTGTCTGGTATAGGTCGCCATTTGTTCTATCGAGTGGATATGAAAGTATGGATCTGAACTAGCCTGTAGATTTTGCGCTTCACAAATTCCCGTATAACCCATAATTGTGGAGCCGCTACCCGGCTCAAAAGCAGATCCTGCAACATGGTTACTTGATTCACAAGCTCCCATCTGCCCATTGAATGTATGATCAGCTCCCAATTGATGACCAATTTCGTGAGCAACATAATCAATTGCGAACGCATCATTAATCGGCTGTGGATTACCGGTTATCCCTTCAGCTTTAGCTTCACCACAAGCCACACCAAACCCGGCAAGCCCCCCGGCACCTGTACCAACTAAATGCCCTATGTCATACCCAGATACCCCAATCCGGGCATCAATCACTGCTGTTATTTCATCAATATCAGAGCTTTCGTTGGCAAATGGGTCAGCTGACGCATCAAGGAATATCAACTCATCGTTGCTTTCAACCAATTCAAAAGAAGTAGATAGATCCCGCATATAAACTTGATTAACGCGATTGACTAATGTGACTAAAGCGGCCATAACACTACTTTTAGTTCCGCCATGAAACTGAGCATACTCTCCTGTTGTTGCGATTGCTAAGCGATACTTTAAATCATTGGTGATAGGTGTACTAAGACTTGGTGTATCAACCCGCTGCGCGCGATACTCAAAAGAGTTATTGTGTTTTCTGGGTTCCCGCAATAGATAATCCGAGTGACGACCATGACTTGCAATGGCATATTTGTAGTACACTCGGTAAAGCACCTTAGCTGACGCTGCTTCTGTCATTTTTGGTTCAATAAACACCCGTTTCCCGGCCAAGTCGTATACACCAAAAAAACCATTGGGTGAATAATCAAATGTACCTTTCACAGCAGGGTTGTTAGCCTGTACGCCAATATAGGTTTTAATCTCAGGATACTTTTCTGCCAACGATTTTGGCATCACCGAATAGGGCGTTAAGTTAAATAGCAACAATTCACCACTTGGACTTGGAAGCTCTATCTGAACAACCCCTTCTCCAACTAATAGATCTGACAATTTGGCCGTATCTAAATAAGTCCGCTTTAATCCATCACTCTGGGCGCTCATTGATTTATGCTGTGGCGCTGACCACAAATCAGTTTTACTTTGTACGCTAAAAGATGCCAATAAAATCACGAAAAAAATCAAAAAGGATTTCAGCATGAGTCTTTCCAAATTTTTATCATTATTTAATACAGCATAGTCACAGAAACCCGGCTTGCTCATAAAACGCATAAATTTTTATCCCTGAATTGACATTAAAATGCATCGACAGTAGTTGATTTGTAAGATATTACCCACATGCGCTGTGCGTGATTCATGTCATTGAGTGTAATTGTGCCTAAATACTCATCAGACCTCTTGAAAGGGCTAAACAAAGGCTCTAGAGTTAGCACATCATTTTTGCAAAGGGATAGGCAATGATTTTTTTAATTCGTTTTATTACTTGTATAGCAATGACAACGATGTCATTAATTTACTTAATTGAAATGGAGTTCTTGAAAACAACACTTTTAGCTCTGCTCGCAATCATTTCAAATCCTAGAACAAAACGTGCGCCACTCGAATATGACAATGGTAAGCGATTGTTTGATAAGTATCTAGTAGATAAGCCAAAAAAAGGCCGTAACACATTGAAACCTTGGTAGAGAGCATTTAAAAATATCACCATTCTATAGCGAAGTTTTAAGGGCCAACATATTTACGATTGTGCTCTGCTAAGGCCCTTCTTACTTTGTTAATAAGCTCTTTATCAGTATTTAGGTTAAACGCCATACAAGCACGCCTATCAGAATTATTACGCACTTCGATAACAGGCGTCACAACATCATAACTCACACCAATAGCTTTGAGGGTTTCATACATGGTGTACTCAGTTGTTAACAAAAAATCGATTCTATTTGCGAGCAGCTTGCGCTGAGAAGCACTGGGATCGGCTGTAATATCTAGATTAATGCCAGCTTCAAACCCATGTTTTACCAAATATTCATGTACAACACTGCCTCGAACAATAGATATCACGTATTTCTTTGCGTCTTCCAATGAGGCAACTTGAATATCATCTCTGTTTTTTAGCTTAAATAAATATTGCCGAACAGGCCGCATTAGAGGACATGCCCATTCAAACATTGTCTCTCGGTCACCGCTTCGATAAATTGAATAAATCATGGTATTGGCTTGAGTTCTGGTCAGCTTCATCGAGCGAGCCCAAGGATATAGGTTAATATCGTACTCTACACCAGCGAGCTCCAGCACTTCGCGCACTTTTTTAGTAGCACGGCCAACTATTTCGCCCTTTTGATTTGCATAATTATAAGGAACCCACTCTTCAGTCACCACTTGAAGTTTTGGCAAGTTTGCAAAAACCCTCTCTTGGTGAAAGCAACATAAAAGCACTAATATCAGTGCTAGCTTGTCTGCCACGCGGCTCCTCCAACTTACTCTATAAACGAAATCAGTGCGCTTGCTAAGCATAATTAAGGTAGAGTGATGCTTTTAAGAATAGACGTTAAGAGATAATCATAAAAATAAAATCAGCAATTAGTTGCACAAATGGAAGACTCCGCCTGCATTTAAGCGGAGTCGAATTAAGAATGGTGTATTTTTACCTAAAAAAGACCACTTTTTTAATTTTGCCTTCTTCAATCTGGTAGCTCGTAACGAATTCCGATCGCTTATCCACAACATCTGGCTTTTGTGTGCAAATCTCAGAAGTTTCATGATCTATCACAATATTACCATTTGTAATTCTTTTTATTGACGTTGATTTCAAGCACTGCATTTTTTCAAACATCAAGCCATAGCGTTTAATTAACTGCTTTTTTCCCTTAAACATGAGCGTTTGCGGGTACATATAAAACTCAACATCATCATCGTAAAGCGCCAAAAACTGACGAATATTTTGTTTGTTATATGCCAAAATTAACTTGTCAATGACTGCTTCAGCCGCTTTTTCTTGATCTGACTTTTGCAGGTTATACTCACTTGCCTTGTCTTCAAATGCAGGGTTTGCGAATGCAAGCCAAGAACTTAAACCGAGTACAAAAAAAACGATATACCTCATACTTCCCCCTATTTGGTACGGGCAAGTAAGTATAACAAGTTTATATACCGTAATACAGTTAAGCGCGCATTCAGTTCACCAGTATTGTTCTACCGTAATATGCCCTGGCTCAGCCCTACGATGTTTTTTAAAACCCATTTCCTGCAATAGAGCTGCTGTGTCTTTTACCATATCGGGGTTACCACAAAGCATAAAGTGACTATTTTGTGGCATAGATGTCATATTGCAGTATTCCACTAACTGATTGTTTTTCAAAATACCTGTAACCCTACCACCGAGCCCATTTTCAGGCTTCTCGCGGCTCACCAAAGGGACATAAGTAAATTGCGGGAAAAGCTTTTCGGTTGCACGGATCAAGTCCTGATAACATAGATCAGTGTTAAGCCTCACTCCGTGTACTAATACAACACGATCAAACTGCTTCCACAACTTTCCGTCACTAATAATTGATAAAAATGGTCCCACAGCAGTGCCGGTCGACAACATCCAAAGGGTCTCTCCTTGCGGTACTTCATCTAAAACAAAATAGCCTGAAGGCTTGTTATAAACCCACAAGTCATCACCTTCACTTAACTGAGCAAGCTTTTCAGATAGAGACCCGTTTTGGACTTCTATTAAGAAAAACTCCAGTAGCGGGTCCGCTGGTGAATTAACAAATGAGTAAGCGCGCGCAACCCGTTTGCCATCGATATCCAACGCCAGTTTTGTAAATTGACCTGCTTTAAACCCTTCTATATCGGCCGCTACTTTTAAACTAAATAAGCTAGGCGTCCACCAATTTACTTCAATAACTTTTCCAATTACCCAGTTTGACATACCTGCACCACAATAAATGCATATACTAAAACAATGGCATAGAATGGAGGCTTGTCAAAGATCCTGACACCATCGTTTTGCCAGATTAGCTTGCAATTTTTTATTCATAGGTCGTTTTTTTGGTTCCTGCGGTATTAGAAATTCAGCGTTGAGTGACTTAAGGATCTTACGAACTGGGTTTTCATAGCCACCTTTAAGCAATAAGTCCACATGACGAGTTGTATAACTAGCCGCCTGCTCTGAGATCATATTGGACTTAACGCTTTTAGCCATGAAATCCAGCCACTTTAGATATTGCTTATCACTGTCAGGTAAATAAGTATCAGATGTAGCGCGTAATTTTTCACGATAATTTTCATACAATTCAACTTTCCTTTCAATCAACGCCGCACCAAGTAAATTAACCGTTACTCGTGTCGCATTGCGGTGGTGTTTGTCCGCCAGGTAGTGACGTCGAGCCGCAATAAAGTATTCAACAGCAGACTCAGAGTTACCCAACACAATTGCAGTATTGCCTTTAACCACTAATAATCCGGCTTTTCTTCTTCCATTGAGTATCGCTTCATCGACGCTTTGCAGAATTTGAAAGCTAATAGCTGGTTGATTGTTCATGCGATAAGCGATGGCCAAATTAACTTTAGCAGTCATTTTTTCTACGTTATTTTGACTGTGTTTTAATGCACACTTATAGGTTTTAATCGCATCATCAAGTTGTCCAGTTAGACGATAGGCTACACCTATTACATTAACTACTGTAAACGTGTAAGGCTGGCTGTAAGGCACGAGTCGCTCGTCTGAAAGATGTTGTGCAAGCTCTTCAATTAATTCAATATCTTGAACCTTACTGGCCGCAGCGAGTAAACTGCTGTAAATAGAAAGGGCCTCAGCACTGTTTAATTGCAACAACTTTTCTGAATTCTTTTTATAGTATTCAATCGCTTGAGTTGGGTAATTTAGCGCAAGGTGTTTCACTTCTTTAGGGTCGGCTTCAAATTTAGAAGCAGGTATCACAGTGGCGAATACATCACAGTGAGTGATTATTAACATCGCCAGTAGGTAATTTAAGTACTTCATTCGGTTTGTCGAATCGCTTTGATGAGTTAACCATAGTACAACAATGCATTTTTAGAAACATTGATTTAAATGCGAAAATCGACTGGAGACCTTAAAAATTGCTAATATATAAAGAGATTAAATATAGTCGCATATGACAAAGCCACACAGACAGTCTATTTGATTTACACTGAATGAGCATAAAGGGCTGCGCTCAAGTGAAGATCCAGCATATTTTAACTCGATTATGCATCTTGAGGACACTCAATCTCATTGTCACAAGTTTCCACTCTTTTCAGCCATATCAACCCATACTAATGAACACCCTAGATAGCAGTTTCACGGCGTATTCTATCACGGATACTTATTGCAACTTTCGCCCCCGAGAAAGCCCCCCTTGCGCAGCGCCATTAACGCTTTTCTTAAATAGTAATCGTCATTTATTCAGTGCAAATAGCGATTGATGTAACCCTATTCCTCAAGATCCCGTTGATCAATTTTTAACGCGCTAAAACTTTGATAGGAAATTTGAAATATGTTACTTCAGCGGCAAACTCTCTCAGAGTTAACTTAGTCGAATACTATTAATCGTGGATTTTATTTAGCTTTAATAATAATTTTAATGAGTATCAACGCTATTTAGGACGGGTCAACAAACAAAAAAAAGCCGCACTAGGTGCGGCTTTTTGGGTGTGATTCGCTTTGTTTTAGGCGTGTCTCCAAAACTCTGCGATTACGTTACCAAGGAACTGTTCAAGCAGCGTCGCAATAACGCTGCTTTAAATTAAATTGATTCTAATGCAATTTTAACCATTTCATTGAACGTACTTTGACGCTCTTCAGGTGGCGTTGCTTCGCCTGTGATTACGTGGTCACTTACCGTAAATAATGCCATTGCTTTGGCACCATATTCCGCTGCAACACCGTACATGCCCGCAGTTTCCATATCTACAGCTAAGACACCTAACTTGTCTAACTCTTGATAGAAACTTGCGTCAGCTTGATAAAATGTATCTGTAGTAAATACGTTACCCACTTTTGCATCAATACCTAGCTTTCTTGCTGCATTAACGCCATTTTCAAGTAAGCCAAAGTCAGCTATAGCAGCCATATCGTAGCCACGTACTCGTGCTCTGTTTACATTTGAGTCCGTACTTGCACCTTGTGCAAAAATCACATCACGGATTTTTGTGTCTTGGCTGATCCCGCCACACGTACCAATACGTATCAAGTTCTTAACACCAAAGCTTACAATTAACTCTCGAGCGTAAATAGACATCGAAGGGATGCCCATACCTGAGCCCATAATGCTCACAGGCTTACCATTGTAAGTACCAGTAAATCCAAACATGTTACGAACGTCAGTAACTTGGCGAGCATCTTCTAAGAAGTTCTCAGCAATATACTTTGCACGTAGTGGATCACCAGGCATCAATACCGTTTCAGCAAAATCACCTGGGTTTGCATTAATATGCGGAGTACTCATAACATGTTTCCTTTAACTTAAGCTGTAACCAACTTGTCGGCAAAGCCGTCACCATATTCAAGTGCTTCAAGGTTAAACCACTGGGCAAGCGTTTGACCTATGTCTGCGAAGCTGTTTCTTTCACCTAATGGAGTATTGTTCATTCCATTACGGTATGCCAATACAGGCACATATTCTCTTGTGTGGTCGGTACCAGGCGCTGTAGGGTCGCAGCCATGGTCCGCAGTTATAATCAGCACATCGTCGTCTTGTAATTTGCCCAATATCGTCGGCAAATACGCGTCGAATTCAGCTAACGCCTCGGCATACCCAACGGCATTGCGTCGATGTCCAAATTTTTCGTCAAAATCCACTAAATTAGTGAAGATCAAACTATTATCTGGCGCAGAATCTATCACTTCGCTGGTTTTATTCAGCAAATTCATCAAACCCGGCGCTTTATGTTTTTGAGTGATACCTTGGTGTGCATAAATATCTGCAATTTTACCAATGCTGATCACCTCACCACCATTGGCTGCTAACTTGTCTAATACAGTTGGCGCCGGTGGCAACACAGAGTAATCGCGACGATTACCTGTACGAATAAAGTCGGCACTCGAAGTGCCTATAAACGGCCGCGCAATCACTCTACCTATGTTCATTTCATCAAGCAGTGCCCGTGCGATTTCACATACTTGATAAAGTTTTTCAAGGCCAAATGACTGCTCATGAGCGGCTATTTGAAATACACTGTCAACTGAGGTGTAACAAATTGGCATGCCTGTTTTGACATGTTCCTCACCCAGTTGTTCTAAAATCACTGTGCCAGAGCCGTAACAGTTCCCTAAAATGCCCGGAATATCAGCTCTTTTACACAGTTCATCTATAAATTCTTGCGGGAAACAAGGTTGAGTATTTGGAAAATAACCCCAGTCAAATAAAACCGGTACGCCTGCCATCTCCCAATGACCAGACGGGGTATCTTTACCACTCGAAAGCTCTTTTGCATAACCCCAAGCAGCTGTAGGTTGCTGACGTTCTGACACTTGGCATAGCTCACCACCTGCGGCTTCACAGGCATCAACCAACCCAAGTTTGCTCAAATTAGGGATTGCTAACGCTTCACCTTTTTCCTCTTTATATGCTTGTAAAAGATGAGCAAGCGTATTGGCACCTACATCACCAAATTCATCTGCATCTGGTGCTGCTCCAATTCCAAGGCTATCTGCCATTAATATAATTGCTCTTGCCATATATCACCTCTCATCTTTTGTCTGGGCCGTATTTTGTTTTTATAAAGCACTTGTGCTCCCAGAGGTCGTTACTTTATTGCTACCTAAATATATCGTACAGGACATTAGTCCGCTGTCACAAAACCATAATATATCTTCACAGTACCCATTTTAAATAAATAAAAAATCTGGTTATACCAGAGGACATAAGTCCTGTTTTGAATAGGCCAAAACATTTAAATTTGATCCTTAAGCGAGGCAAAAGAGATTAATCGTGTCTTTTTTGCTATTGTGATCTTCCAACGTTAACAATAGCTGGGTGTGAACTTTAGTGACACGAACAATTATAGCCATAGCTGGCGCTTCTGCGTCCGGTAAGTCTCTTTTTAGTCAAACTATATATAACGAGCTAGTAAATGAACTTGAGTCAGGCACTATTGCCGTTATAGAAGAAGATGCTTACTATAAAGATCAATCGCATTTGCCATTTGAGCATAGAACTCAAACAAATTATGACCATCCGGATGCGTTTGAGCATGCGTTGATGAAAGAGCACCTTGCACAATTGCGTCAAGGTAAATCAGTACAAGTCCCGACTTATGATTATGCTCAACACACACGCAGTAGTGAGACACGCACAGTGAATCCGGCAAAAATTTTAATTGTCGAAGGGATTTTACTGTTAAGCGACCCAGCATTAATAGAAGAATTTGATATAAAGGTATTTATTGATACCCCGCTTGATATTTGTTTATTACGTCGTATGCAACGTGATATCGAGCACAGAGGCAGAAGCATTTCTTCTGTTGTTGAGCAGTATCAAGCAACGGTAAGGCCGATGTTTTATCAATTTATCGAACCATCGAAGCACAATGCCGACTTGGTCGTGACCCGTGGCGGTATGAATCGCGTTGCGATTGATATTATTAAAAGTAAAATAAAATATTTGCTGCAAGAATAAAACGGGAACATTTTGGCATGACAACAATAATGAGCCTAGTCGGCATGATGATGCTACTAGGTATTGCTTTCGCGGCTTCAACGAACCGCAGCGCAATAAACAAAAGAACTGTAGGCATCGCATTTTTAATGCAAGTCGTCATCGGCGGCTTTGTACTATTTATAGAAGCAGGTAAAAACGCACTGGCAGCAATGTCAGCTGCTGTATCATCTGTTATTGGTTATGCCAATGACGGGATCAGCTTCTTATTCGGCCCTCTGGCCGCTCAAGAAACGATTGGATTCGTATTTGCAATTCAGGTGCTACCTGTAATTGTATTTTTCTCCGCGTTGGTTGGCGTTTTATACCACGTAGGGATTATGGAATGGATAATTAAGATTTTAGGTGGTGGATTACAAAAACTACTTAAAACATCACGCCCAGAGTCTCTTTCTGCAACTGCGAATATCTTCGTAGGTCAGACCGAAGCGCCTCTGATTGTGAAGCCGTTCATTCCAAAAATGACACAATCAGAATTATTTGCCGTCATGGTGGGTGGTCTTGCAACCGTAGCAGGTTCGGTTATGGCTGGTTATGTTGCGATTGGCGTAGATTTAAAATACCTAATTGCAGCAAGTTTTATGGCCGCGCCAGGTGGTTTTTTAATGGCCAAGATGATTGTGCCTGAAACAGAAAAAACCAAAGAAAATTTAGCTGAAGTAGACAGTGGCGAAGACAAACCAGTTAACGTCATTGACGCAGCCGCCGCGGGTGCCTCAAGTGGTATGCACTTAGCACTTAATGTAGGTGCAATGTTATTAGCTTTTGTCGCACTAATCGCGCTGATGAACGGTTTACTCGGTGGCATCGGCAGCTGGTTTGATCACCCTGAACTGACGTTGCAAGAGATTTTAGGCTATGTCTTTGCACCGGTTGCTTGGATGATTGGTGTACCGTGGGCAGAAGCTGTAACAGCCGGTAGCTTTATCGGCCAGAAATTAGTAGTCAACGAATTTGTTGCTTACTTAGACTTTATGAATTATCGCGATGGGTTATCTGAACATACTCAAGCAATTGTCACATTTGCGTTATGTGGATTTGCTAACCTGTCGTCGATTGCAATTTTACTAGGTGGACTAGGCGGTATGGCCCCTAGTCGTCGAAAGGATATCGCACGCTTAGGGCTCAGGGCGGTTTTAGCAGGGTCAATGGCTAACCTAATGAGCGCAGCAATAGCAGGTTTTTTCCTCTCGCTAGCTTAGAAACTTAACGAGATATGCCGCTTTTGCAAAACAATTGGTTGGTTGCCTTAAGGGGTTAGGGTAACCATACTAACTTGAACGATACTTCACCAAAGGGCCTATATGGCCCTTTTATCGTTTCTATACATCATTATTCCTTATTGCACTACTCCTACTTAATACGTTTTATTTAAAAGCGTCTCAAACATGATCACGCTCATTATTCTCATCTTGCCACCCTTTTAATTTACATTTAATAAACATATAATTATAAATTAATAAACAGTTGATACGCTGCAATACGACCTGTTGAGTCACGGATGTTGAGCGTATTGTCATGTACATCGACTCAATGTTTGATTTTTTACTGACTAATTTGTGTGATTAAGGAAGTTTAGTGTTATCAAGTAAAAAACCTAACATAGCTGCTTTCTCTATGGTTATAGGCGTAAGTTGCATATGTAAAGCAAGCGATATATCTGTACCTGAACTCTCCTCAACGATTAAAAGGCAGAGTCATACAAACCATACCCATATCGAGCGTATAGCTGTCACGGGTTCTCACCTAACACATGGGCAAAACCACAGTACTCATACACTCGTGACTATTTCTGACAAAGCGATTGCACACTCTGCTTTTTCCTCACTATCAGAAGTTTTAATCAGTGAAGTACCACAAATCAATGAAGGGATCAGTCACTCGAATTCTCAAAATAGTACGCATAACTCAGGACTTTCTACCATTGACTTACGCGGCTTAGGGCTCAACCGTACACTTACGTTGATTGATGGTCGCAGGGTCGTTTCTAACAGCTACTCTGGTGATTTAGTCAGCCTATCAACTTTGCCCAAAGGCATAATTGAACGGGTTGAAATCATCACCGGAGGTGCTTCAGCCGCCTACGGCTCAGGCGCAATATCCGGTGTTGTCAATATCCTTACAAAACAAGCGAAAGATGATATGTCATTTTCGGTGCGTATTGGGGAAAGTACGTCTGGCGGCGATCGTGAAGTCGCCTTTAATGGAGATATCGGCACCCACTTCGCGGATGGACAAGGTATGTTATTGCTAAGCACCTCATATTTAGAACAATTTGGCTTAGATTATTGGGATAGGTCTCGCGCACAGCAGCAAGATGATTGGCGTTATGATCATAAAAGAATGTGCAATACCATGCTTACAGCCATGTATGATAGCCATTATCGAACTGCTTATCGGTGTATGCGCGACATCGAACAATCAGAATGGACTTCACTAAGTGACGCTTTACCCGGCGGTGTGTTCAATGAAACCAGCAGCTTTCAGCCAAATTCTGGCTTTTGGTATGAGGGCCAAACCTTGCGTCAAGACTGGCAAGAAGAAGCACATGGCATACACTATAATCAATTTAACAAATTAAAAATCCCAAATAAGCAGTTCAACATAGCTGTAAAAAGTGAACTTGATTTGAGTTTAGGCAATCGCGCTTACTTTCAAATACACCACAGCCAAAATGATGCCCACAATGTAAAATCACCAGAAAATGAAGACGAATGTGATATGGTTATCACCTTCGATCCATCCCAGCAGCAATTCGGCTCTGATTGTATTGGGACAATTCCCTTTGATAACCCGTATGTTCCCGCCCAGATCCGTGCACAGGTCAACCACGCCGATATCAAATGGGATCGCTTATTTCAAGAAGTAGGTTTGGTGACAAATGACAATACAAGGGCAACCACTCGAGCTTGGGCTGGTCTCAATGGTTTTTTCAACAATGACTGGCAGTGGGATACTGCCGTCGGCTACGGTATGTTTAAGCAAAAGCAAACTCGATTCAATGAGATCAGAGTTGCCCATGTTAGACAGGCATTAACAGTCGAACAGCTCGAAGATGGCTCAATACGTTGTCGGGATCCAAAAGCAAGAAAGTCGGGTTGTGTCCCCATTAATTTATTTGGAGAAGGGGCAATCAGTGACGCAGCGGCCAATTACATTAGAGCAAATCCAACCTTAGACACTGAGATCTCTCTAGTTTCGCTTTCAGCAAATGTCTCTGGCCCCCTTGTGGTACTACCAAGTGGTCCAGTAGATGCGGTTTTCGGTTTTGATTATCGCAAAGACAAACAATCCGTGTCGACAAATGTTCCAAATGGCGGCGTTACATTCAATTATATACCGAACTTTTCAGGCGATGTTTCTAGCTATGAAGTATTCACCGAACTGTCCTTCCCTCTTCTCAATGATCTCCCGTTTGCCAAACATTTAAATCTATCACTCTCAGCGCGTGCAGCTGATTACAGTTGGGCAAAAATGGGGTTAATCCAAAGCTATAATCTTGGTCTGAGCTATCAACCTACGTCAAGCTATTCACTCAAACTAAACTGGGCAAAAGCAATGCGTGCTCCTACTATTACCGAGCTAATGTCTCCCGTTAGAGGCGATTACAACGCATTTTATGATATTTGTGATGGCGTAACAGCCACTTCAACACTGGCAGGACATGAAAACTGCCGAAAAAACTTAGGAATACAATCCGCCATAGCGCAAGATGGCGTGTTCCACGACCATAACAATAGCTATTCACCAAACATCGGTAATCCGAATTTAAAGCCAGAAACAGCATACACCTCTACTTTAGACTTTGTCGTGACCCCACAAGTTATCCCAAATTTGACCCTCAGCGCCAGCTTATATCGGATTAAAATCGAAGATGTGATCACCACGCTGTCACATCACGATATCATGATGCAGTGCTATCAAAGCAGTGCGCTTAATAGTACTGAAAACCTCATGTGCCAAGATATAAAAAGAGACCAAGATGGGCAAATTATTGAACTAAAACAACGATTGACTAATGCCAATGAGCTGATCACTCAGGGTTATGATGTCACGGTCAAATATATTTTTCCGTTCAACACGATTGGGCAAATTAATTTTGACCTTACTTGGAATCACGTTATTGAACACGCTTTAGCTTCATCAAACACGCAAGAGAAAAAGTATGAGTCTCACGAAGGTTATTTAGATCACAACATATTTGAAGATACAGCCACCGCTTCTGTTGTCTGGCAAAACAAAGATTGGCGAGTTCGCTGGAGTACATACTACAAAGGCCCGATAAAACGTAGCAAACGAGTGTATCAAAATTGGCACAATAATATGGCCTTAAACACTGAAAATTGTAATAGAAGCTTAGACTCTTGTATTGCAACTCCTGAATTGCTCTGGGGTAATGACCTCCCTTCATTCACCACTCACGCGCTCAATGTTTCATATCGGCATAAGATCACCTCAAAGAGAGTGCTAAGTTTTTCTGGGGGCATACATAATCTCTTCGACAACAAAGGACCATTTATTATCGGCGGAAATGGTAACTTTCACAGTGCATACGGTGGCGGGCGTGGGCGCTATGTCTCCCTCAAAGCACAATATTCATTTTAATGTATCGCAATAAATCCCTTTCTAAGAGGTTTTTATTGCGATAACAAGATCTGCTTTTATGGGCTACTTGTTCAACTGCGCTTTTGCAGCTTCAACTTTCGAATAATCGAGTCCCAGTTCAGCAACGGCTTCTTTAATCAAACCCGGATTTTGCATAACCAACCCCATAAGCTGCTGTAACTTTTCAGGTGGAATAGCAAGCTGCTGCACAGTCGCCATAGCCATCAAAGGGTTTTCAGTTAATGCCTGAAATACCTCTTTAATTTGTTCATCAGAAATATTGTGCTCTTTTAGCAATGAAATGATTGGATTCATTCTCAAACCTTTAACGAATAAAATGTTGGCAGTACTCACATAGCACATGCTTAATAACTTGTATTTATGTCTGTTGGGTCAAACTATCAAAACTTCAACCCAATGCACTATGAATTATCGTTTTTAACCAGCAATGCGCCGTAAAAACCGTCAAACGCGGAGCTAACCCCGGGCATTAAGCTCAGTTCTTTTTCTAGACGCCAATTTGGGTTATTGGCTAAAAACCTTTCGACCTGACACGCATTTTCAGATGGTAAAATGGAACAGGTTGCATAAACAAGCTTGCCACCCACGCGACACATTTGACTATAACGTTGTAAAATATCTTGCTGCAAAGCGACTAGGTTTTCGATATTTTTTTCTGTTAAATGCCATTTTGCATCTGGATTTCGTCGCAGAATACCAGTACCAGAGCATGGCACGTCCAATAATACGCGATCGAATTTTTCTTTTTGTCGCTTTATCGTTTTACTGTTTTGGATCAGACGAGTTTCAATAACATGCGAACCTGCACGTTTTGCGCGCTTTTTTAAAGTGTCTAACTTGTGTTGATGAATATCTAGTGACAACACACGCCCTTTATTTTCTAATAATGCCGCAATATGTAAACTCTTGCCGCCAGATCCTGCGCATGCATCAACCACTTTCATACCAGGTTGTACATCAAGCAGCGTGGCCAATTGTTGAGATCCTGCATCTTGCATTTCAAAGTGCCCTTGTTGAAAGGCATCAGTACGGAAAAGGTAACCCATTTGTTCGACTTTGAGCGCATTGTGCAAACCGTCTACTGGCACTGCTTTGATCTGCTCTTTGGCTAAACTCTTTGTCAGTGACAAGGCATCACTTTTAAGAGAATTGACTCGGATAAAATGCTCCGCGCTCTGATTTAATGCGGTTGCTACCGTTGGCCAGATATCACCCAGCTCGTCGTTTGCTCGCTCATGTAACCAAGAAGGCATACTCAATAATACGTCTTGCGGTGCAGATGACAATGCAGACTGGACGTCAGCTAAGTTTAGCGTTGATACTTCGGGAAAATCCGGTAGCGATTGTTCATTTAATAAAGTATACGCCCCCCATATATTCCAAACATCAGCAACACTTAACTGAGAAAGTGAGTCCATTAAATCACTGCGCCCGATTGCCCAACACAATTTGCGACTGAAGCGGACCATATTGTAGAGAGTTGTAACAAAATATGCGCGTTGTTCAATTGTCCAAGCAGCATTTATCATTAAGTGCTGTTGTACCACTTTGTCGGCATATTGCTCCAGAGTTGAAGCTTGTAGAAATGCACTATTCAAGCACTCTAACAGTTGACGGGATGCAGTCACGGTGATTCTCATCTTGTAATACAAAGCGCGAATTGTAGCTTGTTTACCTGTCTTACACCACTGCATTAAGAGCGACTTTAGACTTTAACTGATCACAATTAATTACATCCTTTGCATTGCAGAAAATATAGCCCTCAAATAGCATCTCATTCAATATAGATAGTATTGAATGTAACCAACATACTTTACTTTATAAAAACAAAAGCATGTCATGTTAGTGACCAATATTAGAATGGATAATGTACTTACAACCGTCTTTTAGCCGTGACAAGTGAAATAGGATTTGGGAGATAAAAAAATGAAGCAAAAAGCCATTTTTGCGCTAAGTTTGCTGGCCGCCAGCCAAGGTCATGCCACTGAGTTTGCACTTAAACTAGAAACAAAAAACCCACTGATACTCACTGAATCTCCAATTGTCTTCGCTGTAAATGAGGAGCTAAAAGCACTCGAGCGAATAGACCTTAGCCAAAATAAGTCTCAATTACTGCACATTACTCCAGATTCCAAAGGTTTTCACTATGGGACCACAGCGGGCTCAAAGGAAGTACAAGCCTTCATATTAGATAGCAAAGGCGTCTATGTTACCACTCAAGCAAAGACCGAGCGCCTAATCAGCTCCAACAGCCTACTTACGCGATTGGAAACTGATGACTTCGAAAAAATAGAATTCGTTTTAGATGTTAATGAAGACGGACTCAGCGACATATATTTACCCGGTTTTACGCGAAGTGAACTCTATATCCAGCAAAAAGATGGCCAGTTTAAACAGCATTTTTTTAACTATAACCTCCCACTTCGCAGTCACACATATAGTGAAAGTGAAGAACTAGAAATCAGTACAAATTTTACCTCTTTACCCATAGTGCATGACTTTAACGCTGATGGTATAAACGATCTGGTCTTTCGCACGCGCAAACAAGTTGCCGTTTTATATGGCGCAAAGAATGGCTTTGCTAACGCGGTCGACCTTGTTCACCTCCCAACAGATTTTGGTAAACTCAAAGGAAAAAAAGTACGCACGACTCAGGAGCTGGTCGATATCAATCAAGATGGTCATCTTGACTTAATAACCAGAACGAGACCAATCACAGAAGGGATTTCTGCACTAGAAGCCAAGGTTGAATACGATTTATATTTAGGACAACCAAAAGGCTTTAATTCCGGGGCAATTAAACTACCACACACCTTAGGCGTAGGTGGCATGCGAGTGGAGTACGACTTCGATGGTGATGGACTACTAGACTTACAAACCATGGATGTCGACATCGGGCTAACTACCATTGCTGCAATCGCACTTGGCGGCGGTAAAGCAGATGTCGATGTCGAGATGCGCTTTTTCAGGCAAAAGCCACATACTTTATTCGATAAAAGTCCTAGCACTGAAAAAGAAGTTGAATTGGAAATAGACATGACCCGCTCAATGAGAGGTCTACCGTTTTATACCGGAGACCTCAACGGAGACAATAAACATGATATTGTTTTTAAATCTAGTAATAAGTCGCTTTATATTTACTATGGTTCAACTGGAAAATTATTAAGAAATGAATATAAAAAAATCAGCCGAATATTACCAGATAACCCTCATGACATCGCACTAATTGATGTGGACCAAAATGGTAAAAAAGACTTTGTATTTAAGTATGAAAATAAACAAGGTCCAGCTAGAATTGAGATGATATTAAACTAAAACAATATAAAGCCTATACACTTCATGTATAGGCTTTACAAAGTTAGGCGAAAAATAGAAAAGTTTTCTGTATGTTTTTATTCATAGAGCAGAATATTAAGTTTAAAAAATAACCAAGAAAATATATAGTCCTCTTTTGGGATACTGTTTGTCTATTAAAGGAACTATATTATGAAGCTAAAACTTAGTGGTGCATTTCTCGCTGTTGTTGGTGCACTATCCCTCTCTGGATGTGGCGGAGGTGGCGGCAACGACACCAATACAATGAACAACCAGCCAAACGTTATGAAACAACCTGCGCCATCCCAAATCGCCTTGCCTAACGTGTCACTCAAAGCTGTTCAAACAAATGCGTGTGGTAATGAGCCTATCATTGCAGATGTCGTTTATCACACAGCAGATGGTAATTTTATTTCTTCAGATAAAACCCTTATCGATGGAAAACTCAACTCGACATTACCTGAAAACACGCAGCATATTTCACTTTTATACCATTCCACCGATAATAACGGGAAAAAGTATTTGCAAATTCAGACGCTGTTAAATGTGCAAGCTGGATTTGCTGTAGATTCACTCAGCTTTGAGAATAAAAGCAACTGTGCTTGCAGCAGTATTAAATACGACTTGGCCTCACTTAAAGCAGAAGTGCCAGACGCAACGATATTTAATATCGGTGCACCCCCTATGCAGCTAAAGGATGCAGAGAATACATACTCCTCTTGCGTTATTGAAAAGCAAAAGCTGATATTTACACAATCCAAGTCAGCACACACAGGTACATTAATTGATACATCTGAGCAGGCTACCGTTGAGTTAACAGCTGCTCAATTCACAGTACAGGGCACGCCACTAGATATCTCTGGCTTAGATATGCCAGCAAGAGGAGTCATTAGCTTATCATCGTATATTGGTAATGATGAAGTCCATTCAACCGTGGTCAATAATGCGGCTTACAATCACCCATCATACCAAGAGCAAAATCAACTGGTCATTTACAACGGGCTCAACACCACCAGTTATTTGTCTATCAGCCAAACGGGATCAAGTCTTGATTTTAGCGAGGACGTAAGTACGCATTCATATGTTTTAACGTCAGTCGACAACACTGGCAAAGTTGAAAACATACAACCTATCAGTGAAGATAGTTCACTCACCTCTGCGTATAAAAGCCTTTCAAACTCTTTTGGAGACCCAAATAACAGCCACACAGCAATGCTGGATTTTAGCGCCATTGATCCACGTGTTAATATGGCAACCTTAACTTACACTTGGAAAAATGACTTACAGGGGGAAGTGAGTTGGCAGATTATCACCGATGGTCAAGAAACCATTCCTTTATTCACGTATGGCGATATATACCAAGCTGTCGAACCTGAAAATCTATCGATTAAACTCACGTTAACTGCATTGAATAGTGAACAGGATTTCAATGATTTAAGAAGCGTTTACCTGAGTAGTTTGGAAAGTTTTGAAAAACGCGCCAAATCAAAGTTATTCGATACTTTTGCTAGCTACAGTATTTCACGCCGTTGGTAAATTAAACACAGCGTGGGCAGGAAAAGCTATTTGCTTTCCCTGCATCTTTTAAGACTAATTAATCAATTTCCAAGGGCCATTGGTATTTGTAGGGCTCGGTGTATTGCCTTTTGTCCACCATTTTGCTTCATAGATTTTATCTTGGTAGCTGGCTTTGTCGCCTTTGAGATAAACTTTATTACTGTCCCACGCTTTAACACCACCTACAGGCGGTTTCACGTCAATCGGTGGCAGAGTATCCACAGCTGTAACACTTGGCCAACCAGTATGAGATTGATAGAAATTAGTTACGCACTTTTCATAGTCTCCCGGTACCAAAGCTGAATATGCAGTTTGATAGCCAACCAGCTTACATTCAAATGAGTGGCCGCCAGGTCGGTCAGAATAGTGTGCCCAGTTAGCTTCCCAGTTTGTGTACAGAACGCCACTGGCACCATCTAAGTTCAGACTACCAAATGGAGTTTGCTGCCAACAAGTGTTCTCTTCGTCCGCTTCAATCGGAATATTATAGTAGTGCGAAAGCCCCTCCCAGTAACGAATACGATTTACAGGCTGGCCTTTGTAGCGATTGTGCTCGCCACACTCAATACCACCATTGATCACATTGATAGTCGTACCGAAACCGTATCCAATGCCTGCATTTAATTCGACTTGAGAAGGTACCCAAGTTCTATCAATAACATGCAACATAGCCGGCTTAGGTGCTTGCGGCGTTAAGAAAAACCAAATGGCGGATGCAAGGTTGAGCCAAGAGTCAGCAACTCGGCCGGGGTCATTTAACAGCACGGTTGCATCACCATCAAACATGACTTCAGAAAACATGCCGTAGTTAAAATGGTAGGAAAGCTGCTTAGCGCCTCTACCAAAATACCCTTGTCCTTCGCCACAAGGCCAACGGCGATTTTGCCAATCATTTTGGCCACATCCCGTTCTATAACCACCTTGACCTTCTGACCATCCCATTTCACGAACATGAACAAGTGCTTGCTGCCACTCTTCCAGTCCATTAGGATTGTCTGATGTATTGTCCTTAGAAATATGGCCGCCTGTTTCTTGGGCAAAATGTGCAAACGCTGTCACGATAGACTTTTTACAGATGGCATCTGCATCACGACCATCCGTGTATTCACCACAAAACGCAGGAAATTTACCAATTGCTCGTAAGAAGCGAGTATAAGTGTATTCTGGCGCAGCCATCTGAGTTAAATAGTCCCACTCAGTCTGACCAAAAACACGCTCTACACGCTTTACGTTGCTCGGATTTGCCGCAGCGCCCGGGACAATTGCTTCAACAACCACATTACTGCGAGTTTCCAGCGCTTTTGACCAAATTGCGTACATTGGATCTGCTGTGAGAGTCTGTTCAGCTGTATTTAAATCAGCTCGTGAAACGAGATAACCACCGGGGTTATTGGGATCCGGCTGTACATTCATTCCGTGAGTGAATGGACTAGCGCACAATACAGTCACACACAGTGCAGCAAGTTTGCTTACCTTTATTTTGCAGTTATTCATAATTTACCTTTACATGTTGTTGAATTAAATAGAATTAGAATTCAATTTCTCTTTATATGTTGTATCTAAAAAGCAGTAACCAGCTGCTTTAATCTTGATGAATATCAATACTCATCAAATTAACAAATATTACACATTGACATCGCTGTCAATGTGAATTACCTATTTTTTGAACAATTGAAAACTTGATTCTCAGGCGATGTTCTGCAAAATAGGGAAATATTATTAGAAAAAAGAACAAGTAAGATGATTAAACTTACGCAACTTAGTCGCGATTATTTTTCTCAAGTTATTTCATTGGGAAACTTGGTACATGGCGATAACTACCTTGATAGCGAGCGGCTCGAGCAAATTTATCAAATGGGGCTTAAAAAATCGCTTAACGCCTCCTTTGTTGCAATCGATGAATCAAATCAAGTAATTGGCTTTCGACTAACTTATTGTGCTGAGCAATGGCCTATTGATAAATGGTGTACGCCAGCCGACTGGCCTGTCGATATTGAACAGATGGCTTACTTTAAGTGCATCGCGATAGATCCACGAGCACAAGGCCAAGGAATTGGACCTAAATTATTGGCAGCATCAATAGAAGTATTGAAAAAACAAGGTGCAAAAGCCGGCGTAGCTCACTTATGGCAACAAAGCCCAGGTAATGGTGCTGTGAAATATTTTACTAAGTCAGGCGGAAAACTCATCAAACTTCACGATGATCGCTGGTTAGAAAACTGCATCAACGATGGCTACGAGTGCCCGATCTGCGGCAACGAGTGCCATTGTCAGGCAGCTGAAATGGTGATCGAGTTCACATGAATACGTACGACCCGCTATATAACAATCATTGCCAGGGACAACCTTGCCCAGACACCTATTGGGCGAGTTTAGCTGTATTAAACAATATAACTCGTCAACCTAAACTGTCTGACAATTATGACGTCATCATAATTGGCGGCGGGTACACTGGGTTGTTAAGTGCTTACTTTCTTTCAAAACTTTATGATCAAAAGGTATGTGTACTTGAAGCCAATCGAGTTGGTTTTGGCGCCAGTGCTAGAAACGCAGGGTTTGCGCTGCCAACTACAGGGCGACTAAGTGCATTAGACATGTGTAAAAATTGGGGAGAGGATACTGCGCGACAAGTATATCAAGAATACCAAAGTGGCGTTTTAAGGTTAGATGAATTAATACAAGAGCACGACATTGATTGTGACAAACAAGAACACGGCTATTTGAAAATTGCGCATTCAGAAAAAGCGCAGGCTTCATTACAAGCCGGACTTGAATTTGCAAAGCGGACCTTTTCAGATACACAGCTCTCTTTTATCAGTCAGCATGAGCTAAAATCAAACTACATCGACATGCCCAACGTTTATGGTGCAGTTCGAAATTCGCATGGGTTTGGATTAAACCCACTAAAATTACTGCAAGCCTATAAAGAAATTGCCATATCAGCCGGCGCTGATATTTTTGAAAATAGCCTAGCTGAACGCGTTTTCAAAGATCGCGAAACACATGTTGTATCTGTTCATGGTCAACAGCTTAGAGCCAAAAAACTGCTAGTAACAGGCAATGCATATAATAGCCAAAATTTTCACCCAACCATCGACAAAAAATATATTCCCATTTTAAGTAGTATTTTAGTGACACGACCACTTACAGCGGATGAACTAGCCGCAACGGGGCTAAAAACTCACCAAGTGATGATGGATACTCGCACACTCAAATACTATTACCGTTTATTGCCAGACAATAGATTGTTGTTTGGTGGCAGAGGTGCTGTCTACGGAAAAGATCAAAATAAGGAAAAGTATCAAGCACACCTCACTGATGCCATGCACGCTGGGTTTCCATCGTTAAGTCCATTACGCGCTCAATACTATTGGCATGGATATATCGCAGCAACGCTAGATGACCATCCACATATACACTTCAATGACAATGTTGGTTATGCCATTGGTTACTGCGGCGCTGGAGTCGCTTTTAGTACACAAGCGGCTTTTCGCCTGTCTCAAATGACCGTTGCAAAATCAACACCTACATTACCAATCTATCGAAAAGCCGCTCCCAGCGTGCCATTCGCCCGGCTCAGTCGATTAGGACAGCTAGGTTATTATAACTACGCTCAATTTAAAGACCGCCTGTTTTAATAACAGGCTCACTTAACGCTATATGCGCTCTAGTTAGCAAATTCAATTTGAATAAAAAATACACAAAAATCACATCTTATTTCAATATTTGAACCGTTTAATGGAACAGGCAATTATAAATCAACTAAGGAAAATAAAATGAAAAAGTTAGTGATCGCGAGTGTTTTTGCTGGTCTTTCAAGTGTAGCTGCTGCAAATACTGTTGAACTTGAAAGTGCTGAAAATAGTAACGTTGCATTTGAGAAAGCTGAAGTAACAATTGCTGCAAGCCAAGGCGTATTCGCTTCAGGTGTTGTAACTTATTACAGTCCTCGCGTATGGGTAAATGGCCGCCTACAACAGTTTTTTGTTGGTCCAACAAACGGTAATCAATTTTGTGAAGAGCGCGGCCACAACCAAGAAGTAAGTGGTAGCACAATCACTTGTGGTGAAGATGAGTCATCGTACGCAAATTACGATTGGTATGGGAAGTCATGGACTTACAAAAGCACCGGTAGTAAAAACCAGTGTTACCAGCTATATGCAACAATTAAGTGTCAGTAATTACGACGTTTAATTAAAAAGCCCACATCAATTTGTGGGCTTTATCTTTACTTTTTTGTATCAATGCTTACCAGCGAATCATCAAATAAAAATAAGCTGGTCGGATTACTTTTTCTCCACTTGGTCAAAACCACGCAAAAATCGACAATAATTGTCAATTGATGATCCGCAAATCATTAATATATCTAAAAGTTTTATAAATGGGATTGCTGTTTTACCACTTTCCCAATTGCAGTTAGTGACTTGGTTTTCAAATACCGCCATCGGTTTACCCAACTGCGCTTGAGCTAGCTTTGTTTCGTTGCTTAAAGTACTCAGTCCATATTGCACTTCTAGCTGAGCTTGATTTGATCGCAGCTTCCCTTCTTGATTACATGTGCTCAAAGTGTGTCCCATCATAGATAAGCTTTTCTTAAATGCAATGCTACACAAACATCAACTTCGTGTAAAACAAAAGCTAAAATTTCTTTTAAATATTAATGGGTTACAAATAAATATTTTTATAAAAAACGTCTAAACATACATAATTAAAGGTGAAAATAATTTCCAATTAAATTTTCACCTTGGTTAAGAAATTTATAAAAAACGATGGCCCTAATTGGGTTTTATTAGGTATTGGGGTGTTGCACTTCGCGAATCTACCAAGGGATATGGCTGCCATCGAAACTCAAGAAGCTCCCACTGTCTGAGTCGGATAAATTATCTATGACACGTTTGAGCCCCAGAGCTGACTCTTGCGCTGAAATAAGCGCATTTGGTCCACCCATTTCTGTTTTAACCCAACCGGGGTGTAAAGCAACAGTTTTGATCCCCTCAGGTAATAAGTCATTGGACAAACTTTTAACGACTGAGTTTAAAGCAGCTTTTGAGCTACGATAAATATAACCGCCACCTTTGGTATTTTCCGTATGACTGCCAACTCGTGAAGAAACCGCCGCAAATACTTTGCGCTCACCCAAGCATAAATTTGGGTAAAACGCTTCTGCAAGCTTTGCTGGAGCAATCGCATTAACCTCCATTACACTGCGCCACGCATCTACATCACAATTGCCAAAACCATAGCCTTTTGGTCCGTACAAACCAGCATTATTGATTACCACGTCAATAGGCCGAGAGGCTAGGGACAGCGCGAGATGATGAAGCTGCTCGTAATCGGTTACGTCTAAAGGGAGAATATCTAACAGCTCATCTTGTTGTTGGGCGCTCAATTGTTGTAACTCTTTAGCTGAGTTTGGGTTTCTTGCCGTCGCGTATACATGCCAGCCACACGCTAGATAAATATTCACCAACGCCAAACCGATCCCTCGATTTGCACCTGTGATCAAGACACTTGCCATCGAAAACTTCCTCTATAACACTCATGGTTTTGCTATTTTTGTCGGAAAAAGTATTCTAGATCAAGAGTGAATCTCATTAAAAAGCGCATTTTTCAACTGTGATTCAACCATTTTTGCGCGGCATGTACTTCTGAAAAATAACGGGTTGTTCCTCCTAATATCCAACCTCCTACAATGGAGGTGATCCGCTGCCATTTCGTACAGCCGATCACGGCCGTTTTCTTAAACTGATCACTGTATTGAAAGGCAAGACGAATGTCTGTCACAGCCTCTCCCACTTCCCACCCGGTCAATTCAGTTATATCTATCAGCACGTAAATTTCGCCATTCCTATATTGTGATACGACTTGATCAACAATAGGTAAAACGACGACATAGTCTTTGTGAGTCAATCGACCAACCGCTTTAAAACTGAGTAATAGTCCAAAGTCCCGGCGTTCCGTGCCCACTGAAATACCGTGGAATTCGCTCATTGCCCGTCCCAACTTGAAAAGTAAAAATTAAGTAAACAATGCCCTTTTTACAATAGTTCATAATGGACTATCACGCACATTTTATTAAATCGACTATCATTAAAGTTAAACGCTCTCATCAAACTGCACATTAAATAAAGTATAAGAAATGGTAAACCCTTTGAAATTACTTACAATTATGCTCTTAAGCATCATGACCTCGTATAGTTATGCGCAGTCGGAAAAAACATGGTTTAATCAAGCCACTTACACCAAGTTAGAAGATGCTGACACGCAAACGTTACAATTGAGTACACACTACTATTTCGCGCCACAAGCTTATTTTTGGGTTTGGGACGATTTCGGCTACCTAGATACCGACTCCAATATTCGATTCACATACAATAATACCGAACGCAATGTATTTTCAGGCGTAGAGGGTGAGTTATTTATTGCCAACTGGTTTGCCACTGCGAGCATTGAAGATCTTGGCGATACTAGCGATAACAACACCCTAGGTCTTGGTTATTTATTTTACGATAGTTTAAAGCTCAGTGTGCGCCATCAACGTCAAGCAAGCGGTGACGATATAACTTGGCTGCAAGGCCAATTAAATATTGATATTGACACCAATTCTTATGTAGGCACAACACTTGTCAGTGATGACGAATTTGAAAACTGGCAAGTTGAAGTGCGCTATTTCCGGCATCTGGGAGATCAACAATATTTCACGCTGGATCTGACACATGAAAACTCTAGCAGCAAAAATCACAACAACTTTGTCGCTAACTACTATTTTAACCAACACTTTGCGCTCGGTTTAGGCAGCAACGAGTCTCATTTACTCGTTGAAGGCAAATACTTTGTCAATCATAGCTTTTTTGTCAAAGCACGTTATCAAGAGCAAAGTGATGATGAACAATCTCTTGAAATGTCTATGCAAGCTCAGTTTTAATCCCGTTCAGACATAACCAAATTAGCGTGAAATGTAGTGTTGATTGATTGGGTTTGCGTTTCTGACAGCTTACCGACCTGCGCCTCTACCCAAGCTTCAAACTCAGCAAAACTTTCTAGTTCATACATTTTTGACGACACTTGAGCACAGCTCAGCCCCAGCATTTCGTACAAGCCTAATTCAGCATGCCACTCATGTGGTGCAATAGTAAAACGTTCTCCTCGCTTTATCATATATGCTCTTTGAAACGTTCGTTTTAAATGCACTAAGCCCAATTTGCCCAGCTCACTGCTATCGGGCAAAGTGTAACTGCTAACTTGCCACTGTGCTTTGGGAAATAATATTGAAAAATCAGGGCTTTGTGGAGCAACATATTCAAAACGAATGGGGTGATTTTGCTCAAGAACAACATCGTAAGGACTAAAGTTAAAGGCGATATTCAAACTGCAATCCCCTTCCGTTAGAGTTAAATTGCAATAGACTGTAATATCCGTTGTAAGTTTAACTGTGTAGCCTGACCAATCTCCGTTTGGGATCATCAAGTTTGACTTAAAATACCCGAGATCCCCTTGGCTCAAAGCATGTGACGTTTGCTTATCTAGTCGAAAAAATTCACCCAGCAATTGAGTGCTTTGTCGCTCACCTTCTACTTTAGCTAACCAAGCTTTGAGACTCACTTCTTCCGGTATCATCACTCCGCAAGGCTTCAAATACCGTACTAGGTGTTTAAATATATAGACCTGTGGCTCTCGCTTAAGTAATGCTGTCATCGTTTCTGATATCACAATATCAAAGTCACTCTGAGATGGTGGCTTTTGCCATAACGTGGCATCCTCCTGAATGACACTTATATTGTAGTGCTCTAAACCAAAATGGTTAATTAGCTTATTCACCGCATTGATATTCTCTTCGTGAATATCAATTAAAGTGATCTCCAGCGGTAGGTTATCACTTGCAGCCAAAAGAGGGAGCAAAAGCGTTGCATACGGCCCAGTGCCAGCGTATAAAACCCGAACAGGGGACAAATTGTGGGTCATTTTATCTTGTATTGCTTGGGCAACCCCCTGACAGAACACTTGAGTACGTACCGTTTCTTCAAAGCATTTGGCAGCTTGAACTGGTGAAATAGCAACCCCTGATGCAGTTTGTGCTTTTTCAGAAGTGTTCATATCTGTACTACTGAATACGCCTGTCACCTTTCCTAAGTAATCCACCATTGCTTTGATCTCAGCCTTAGCTACTGTGCTTTTTTTTGCACTGAGAAGGGTCTGAACATTGCCGATAAACTGCTCTTTAGATATCCACATAACTTGCCGTTTTTTATAAAGTTAAGCTAAGTTTGAGGATAGAATGACATACACTAAAAGTAAAACTAATAAACTCGCAAAAAATAGTCTTAAATACTTAAGTTGCTGCGGTGTTTTTACTACACGGTGCAAGATCCCACCAAAATAAAGCCACAGGGAATCAGCAATCACGGCGACCAAAAACAATACTAAGGCGGCAATTGCACTTGCTTGAACCTGAGACGCCACAGGAATTGATGTATTGGCGAATATCGCAATGCATGCTGCATATGCTTTGGGGTTAAATAAATTCAAAATGAACCCGTCTAAGAACCCAACAGTTTTGTCTCCTGCGCTAGAAAGGCCACTGCGGTTGGTTGCGATTTTATAAGCGACATAAAATAAATAAAGTAACGCGGCTATTTGCAAACTTTTTGTCAACTGAGGGAAACTGAGCAATAGTGCCCCCAGCCCTGTTGCTGCGGCCACAATAGCAACTGAGAGACCAGCCAAAATACCGAAGAGAAAAGGCGTCCCCGCTTTTACCCCTGAACTTGCGCCAACAGCAGCCAGTGCTAAGGGGGCAGGGCCAGGTGAACCTAAAAGTAAAAAAGCCGTGACTGCGAGAGAAATAACAGCTTCTAGCATGAGATCTCCAAACGTTTTTTAAAATTGATGAATTGTTAATTTGATAGGATGTGAGGAAAATTAGGGTTCAAGACATGTCGTCTTAAACCCTTGATTATTATTCTGGATCTGGGATACGAACAACCCCCTCCATTAAGACTCTGGCACTGCGGCTCATAATGGCTTTTTTCGCCAACCATCTTTGGTCGCTTTGCTCAGCTTCTGCGCCAACCTTAAGCGTGCCCGATGGGTGTCCAAATGTAACTTGATTTCGTTGACCGCCACCAGCAGCTTCATTGACAATAGTCCCAGGTATTGCGGCCGCAGTCGCAATTGCAACCGCCGCAGTCCCCATCATAGCATGGTGCAGTTTCCCCATAGATAAGGCACGCACATTGAGGTCTATCTCTTGTGCATCAACGACCTTACCACTAGATGCAGTGTACCCTTTAGCACCACTCACAAATGCAATTTTTGGTGTGTGCTGCCGAACCTTTGCTTCTTCAAGGTCCTTGATTAAGCCCATTTTTAAGGCACCGTAAGCGCGGATTTTTTCGAGTCTCAGCAACGTTTTATCGTCACCGTTTATCGCTTCTTGCAACTCAACACCGTCAAAGCCTAAATCATTTGCTTTGAAAAAGAGCGTTGGAATTCCTGCATTTATCATGGTCACATCAAAAGCCCCCTCGCCAGGCACCTCTAACACGTCTACCAAGTTACCACTTGGGAACATATCTGCATCGGCATCTGCCGGGTCCAGAAATTCGACCACAACTTCTGCTGCGGGGAAAGTCACACCGTCAAGTTCGAAGTCACCCGTCTCTTGCACTTCACCATTTGTCACTGGGATATGAGCGACAATGGTTTTACCAATGTTAGCCTGCCAAATTCGTACAATTGCCACACCATTTTCAGGTACTCGCGCTCGATCAACTAGGCCATTGCTGATAGCAAAAGCACCTACAGCAGCGGTTAAGTTGCCGCAATTGCCACTCCAATCAATAAACGCTTTATCAATTGCGACTTGGCCAAAAAGGTAATCAACATCGTGATCTGCTTGTGTGCTTTTTGATAAAATTACTGTTTTACTCGTGCTTGACGTAGCACCGCCCATGCCATCGGTTTGCTTACCATAAGGATCTGGACTACCAATGACCCGCAGTAAGATATCATCCCGCAACTTACCGGCAACCTGTGCCCCTTTCGGTAAATCTTCTAAATTAAAAAAGACGCCTTTTGACGTTCCACCGCGCATATAAGTTGCGGGTATTTTGATTTGTGGTTTGAAACTCATAGTCCTTCCTAACAATAAACCCAAGCTAAGCTTGGGTTTAATTTGATGATTTTAATTAAGCGTTAGCCTCTAAAAAGTCCTTCGCAAAACGCTGCAACACGCCACCAGCTTCATAAATTGATACTTCTTCAGCGGTATCTAATCGGCATGTTACTGCCACTTCAACACGCTCACCATTTTGGCGGTTTATCACCAGAGTTAGTGTCGTGCCTGGTGTACGCTCACCAATTACGTCATAAGTTTCAGTACCATCTAAGCCAAGCGTCAGTCTTGTCGTGCCAGATTTAAATTCAAGCGGAAGTACACCCATACCAATCAAGTTAGTTCTGTGAATACGCTCGAACCCTTCAGCAACAATCACTTCAACACCCGCAAGACGAACCCCCTTGGCTGCCCAGTCACGTGAAGAACCTTGACCATAATCTGCACCAGCAACAATGATCAGCGGCTGCTTTCTGTCCATATAGGTCTCAATCGCTTCCCACATTCGCGTAACCTGCCCTTCTGGCTCTACACGTGCTAAAGAACCTTGTTTCACGTCCCCGTTTTCCTTAACCATTTCATTAAGTAATTTCGGGTTAGCAAAAGTAGCTCGCTGAGCGGTTAAGTGATCACCGCGGTGAGTTGCGTATGAGTTAAAGTCTTCCTCAGGCAGCCCCATTTTGGCTAGGTATTCACCCGCCGCACTGCTTGCCATTATTGCATTAGAAGGAGAAAGGTGATCTGTTGTGATGTTATCCCCTAAGATAGCCAAAGGCCTCATTCCTTTCATTGTTCGCTCACCAGCAAGCGCACCTTCCCAGTATGGAGGACGACGAATATAGGTACTCATTTCACGCCAATCATACAGAGGGTCATTGTCCTCTCCGTAATCAACGCTCAAGTTAAACATCGGGTCATATACTTCTCTAAATTGCTGAGGTTTAACACTCTTAGCTATCACTGCATCAATTTCTTCATCGCTAGGCCAAATGTCTTTCAGTGTCACCGGGTTGCCTGCTTGGTCATGACCCAATACATCTTGCTCAATATCAAAACGCACACTACCAGCTATTGCATACGCGACAACCAAAGGAGGCGAAGCCAAGAACGCCTGTTTAGCATATGGGTGGATCCGACCATCAAAATTACGGTTGCCAGATAAAACGGCCGTTGCATAAAGATCTCTATCAATCACTTCTTGTTGGATCTTAGGATCAAGTGCACCGCTCATTCCGTTACAAGTTGTACATGCAAACGCTACGATACCAAAACCTAACGCTTCTAATTCAGGTAATAGGTCTGCCTCTGTCATATAAGAGCGCACTGCCTTCGAACCCGGAGCAAACGAAGTTTTTACCCAAGGTTTACGCTTAAGGCCTAGCTTATTTGCATTTCTCGCCAACAGGCCCGCTGCGACCACATTTCTCGGGTTACTGGTGTTAGTACAACTGGTGATAGCTGCGATGATCACAGCACCATCAGGCATTTGATCTTCAGACTTTTCGTAATCTGCAACTATGCCTTGTTTGGCTAAATCTTGCGTAGCGACACGACGATGTGGATTTGAAGGACCTGCTAAATTACGACCCACACTCGACAAGTCAAACTTAAGTACTCGCTCGTACTTAGCTTCTGTCATTGAATCCGCCCATAGCCCAGTCAACTTTGCATACTGCTCTACCAACTCTACCTGCTCGTCATCACGGCCTGTTAGTTTTAGATAGTCTATGGTCTTTTGGTCAATGTAGAACATTGCCGCCGTTGCGCCATATTCTGGTGTCATATTTGAAATGGTTGCACGGTCACCTAGGGTGAGGTCATTAGCTCCTTCCCCAAAAAACTCTAAATAGGTCGAAACGACTTTTTCATTTCGTAAAAATTCGGTGATCGCCAGTACAATATCTGTCGCAGTGATCCCAGGTTGACGCTTGCCAACTAACTCAACACCAACAATATCAGGTAAGCGCATATAGGACGCACGTCCTAACATGACACTTTCAGCTTCAAGGCCGCCGACACCGATTGCAATCACGCCTAACGCGTCTACATGCGGGGTATGGCTGTCAGTCCCCACCAATGTGTCAGGGAACGCAACACCATCGCGCGCTTGAATAACTGGCGACATTTTCTCTAAATTGATTTGATGCAGAATACCGTTTCCAGGTGGGATCACGTCCACGTTTTTAAACGCGGTTTTGGTCCAGTTAATGAAGTGAAAACGGTCGTCGTTGCGACGGTCTTCTATCGCGCGGTTTTTTTCAAACGCGTTTTCTTCAAAACCTGCATGCTCAACGGCTAAACTGTGGTCGACAATTAACTGCGTCGGCACAACTGGATTCACTTTCGCCGGATCGCCCCCTTTAGCTGCAATCGCATCGCGCAAACCCGCCAAATCAACAAGGGCAGTTTGACCAAGGATATCATGACAGACAACACGAGCTGGAAACCATGGGAAATCAAGATCTCGACGACGTTCGACTATTTGCGTTAAATAATCATTAAGTTTTTCAGGTTCAGCTCTGCGAACTAAGTTTTCTGCTAGTACTTTTGAAGTGTAGGGTAGCTCGACATAGGCACCCGGCTTTATCGCCTCTATGGCCTCGCGCGTATCATAGTAGCATAGGGTCGAATCAGGTAATCGTTTACGGTATTGGGTATTCATAACTGCTTTCCAACTGGAGAAGTGACGGTGTACTCAACATGGAGCACTTACTAAGTGCTCCATGTCGGCGACTAAAACAGGTTGTTAAAGTCGCGAGTATTAACGCTCTGCAATAGCAGGCACTGGACGAAGCTCTTCGCCGGTATATTCAGCTGAAGGACGGATAATACGGTTGTCAGCACGCTGTTCCATAACATGCGCAGCCCAACCTGTTAAACGAGACATCACAAAAATTGGCGTAAATAATTTAGTTGGAATACCCATGAAGTTATATGCAGATGCATGGAAGAAATCCGCATTACAGAACAACTTTTTCTCACGCCACATCACTTCTTCGCAGCGCACTGAGACTGGGTAAAGCACCGAGTCACCAACGTCCGCTGCAAGCTTTTCAGACCAAGTTTTGATGATTTCGTTACGTGGATCAGATTCTGAATAAATCGCGTGACCAAAGCCCATGATTTTTTCTTTACGCTCTAACATACCCATCATTTCTTGCTCAGCATGTTCCGCTGACTCAAAGCGTTCAATCATTTCCATCGCCGCTTCGTTGGCACCACCATGAAGAGGACCACGTAAAGAGCCGATTGCACCAGTAACACAAGAATGCATATCAGATAACGTTGACGCGCAAACACGAGCTGTAAACGTCGATGCATTGAATTCGTGCTCTGCATAAAGAATAAGAGATACGTGCATAACACGCTCGTGAAGCTCTGATGGTTTTTCGCCGCGTAATAGGTGTAAGAAATGAGCGCCAATTGAATCATCATCTGTTTCAACGTCAACGCGTACACCGTCATGACTAAATCGATACCAGTAACAAATGATGCTAGGGAAACAGGCAAGCATACGATCAGTCACTTTACCCTGCTCATCGAAACTAGCTTCACCTTCTAGATTACCAAGCATTGAACAACCTGTACGAAGTACATCCATTGGGTGTGCATCAGCAGGAATACGCTCTAATACATCTTTTAGCGCAACCGGCAGGCCACGCATTGATTTAAGTAGTGCTTTATATTCATCTAACTCACTTTGGTTAGGTAGTTTGCCTTTTAGAATTAAGTATGCAACTTCTTCGAATTGACAGTTTTCGGCAAGATCTTTTACATCATAACCGCGATAAGTTAACCCTGAACCTGATTTTCCAACTGTTGATAACGCAGTTTTCCCTGCAACTTGACCACGCAGACCTGCACCACTTAGTACTTTAGCCATAACTTTCTCCTGAAATTTTTACCTGCTGAATTTTAAATCTTTATTATGAGCGCACCTGTGCACGCTCTATACTGTTAGTTACTTGTTCTTACCTTCGGCGAATAATGCATCGAGCTTTTGTTCGTACTCGTGATAACCAAGGTAATCATATAAATCCATACGAGTCTGCATAGTGTCGACCACTGCTTTTTGGTCACCGTCATTCAATAATGTTCGATACACCAACTCAGCAGCTTTATTCATCGCGCGGAATGCACTAAGCGGATAGAGGACCATGCCTACACCCCAATCAGCTAGCTCTTTTTTATTCCATAACTCGGTCTTACCAAACTCAGTCATGTTCGCCAAAATAGGCACATCTAATGCTTCTGAAAAAGCTCTGTAATGCTCTTCAGTTTGAATAGCTTCTGCAAAAATGCCATCTGCACCTGCTTCAACATACGCTTTAGCACGTGCTATCGCAGCATCAAGCCCTTCTTGTGCAAACGCGTCGGTACGCGCCATAATAAAAAAGTCTTTATCTGTGCGAGCATCAACGGCCGCTTTAATACGGTCGACCATTTCCTCAGTAGACACTATTTCTTTATTTGGTCTGTGACCACAGCGCTTTTGCGCTACTTGATCTTCAATATGTACGGCTGCAGCACCCGCCTTTTCCATGTCTCTGATTGTTTTAGCAATGTTAAACGCACCACCCCAACCAGTATCGATATCTACCATTAGAGGCAGATCACATGCCGACGTAATACGCTGTACATCTGCAATCACATCGTTGAGTGAAGTCATCCCAAGATCAGGTAGACCATAAGATGCATTAGCAACACCACCACCAGATAAGTATATTGCTTGGTGACCAATTTGCTTTGCCATTATTGCGCTGTAAGCATTGATAGTTCCCACAATTTGTAAAGGCTGATTTGCATTTAACGCGTCACGAAATTTTTTTCCTGCACTCATGATGGTGTATTCTCCTGTGATGTTTACTTCATTTTAGTTAGCTTGACGGCAATATTATTTTTAGAATATTGGATATGGCGCCGCATCAAAATTTCGGCCAATTCGCCATCTCGATTAGAAATTGCTCTTACAATATGCTTGTGCTCGTCATAAGCCGTTGTAACTCGAGGTCCGGTCATTCCCAACTGGACTCGGTACATCCTAGCCAAGTGGTAAATACCATTACTTAACATAGTGATCAGTTGCTGATTTTTGCTACCGACAATTATTCGATAGTGAAAATCTAAATCACCCGCTTCTTGATAATAAGTGTGGCTTTGTCTGACCTCATCTTGCTGCCCCTCCAACAAGCTACTGAGTTCATAAATCTCAGCCTCAGGCATATTTTGCGCAGCAAGCCTTGCAGCCATACCCTCCAATGCTTCTCGGATCTGATATAACTCAAGCAGCCCATCTTTCGTAAGCGTTACGACACGCGCACCTACATTGGCTTTGCGCTCAACAATGTTACATGCTTCTAAGCGGTTAATGGCTTCTCGAATAACTGCTCGACTGACCTCATACTTTGTCGACAATTCAACTTCACTGAGCTTAGCTCCAGCCGGGATCGCACCTTCTACTATTTCCTCTCTCAACTGAAAATATGTTTTATCTGAAGAGGTTACAGCTTGCTCTTTAAAAAAAACCATTTAAAAGCCACACAGTTGTATTTACCGAATGCCAACAATATAGATACACTTTACGTTAACGTCAACCTGCAAACCAATAAATTGTCGACAATCTAGATATCTACATTATTCATCATATTTATGACACTAAAATAAAAGGGCAAACTTTGATGGAATAAAAAGGTACAGGGTATCTGTCAAAGGGGCGTAAGAAGCGTCGATGTAGGAAAGGTAGTTTTTTATAAAAAGTTTGAAATATGCCAACGCTATTTAGGACGGGTCACAGGCAATAAAAAAGGCAAGCTAAGCTTGCCTTTTTTATTTGTTAAAACTGTGACAGTTACAGCTTAACGATTTCCTCAGCTTGAGGACCTTTTTGGCCTGTAGTAAGTTTAAATTCTACACGCTCGCCTTCAGCTAGAGTACGGAAACCATCGCCTTTGATTGCACTGAAGTGTGCAAATACATCTGGGCCATTTTCCTGAGCGATAAAACCAAAGCCTTTTGACTCGTTAAACCACTTTACTGTACCTGTTAAAGTATTAGACATAATAATAAATCCTGATAAAAAATATAAATGCCAATCCTTAAAAGCAAATTCTACACTGCTTAAAGAGAATCCATTTTTATAAACTGGCAAACCTATGCCCTTGTGGGCGCATAGACCTAAATTTTGCCGGTGATAAAACTTCAGGACGGTACTACTACAAGCTAACACTTATACAACAACGTAATGGAGATTTATAAACACTGACCGAAATTCTGTCTATGTTCATCTTATAGGGATGCCCCTCTAAGTCAACTAATTTTTAAACATATTTATGAATGCTTAATGACATAATCTCATAAGCATTGTGAACAATTAAAGACAGCGCTATAGGCCTTGTAAAAACACGGCTTTTACCCATATCTATACCAAACAATAATTATTGATTTTTACGCACAAAAAACAACTTTGAGACCGTATATAGAGCGATATTACTAACTTAATAAATACGCCTAATAATCTATGAAATAAAGCATACAGAGCGCTTACAAATGTGCGCTTCCCCGGTTTAAAAATTGCACATATTGCAACAGAGGTATTTTTATCGCTACTTCTATTTCCGTATTCGCTCGCAACAACCAATTCCCCCCTTTATCAGCACAAAAAAATAAAATTTTGTTGGGGGTAGCTGCAGCATTGAGTAAAAAGAATTATAGATCGCTTGATTGTTTAAAACTTTTTTCTAGTAGCAGGTCAACTTCCGAACTTGGCACTGGCTTAGAAAAAAAATGCCCTTGTAATTGATCACACCCATTTTCCGCCAAAGCTTTGGCTTGTAGTTCACATTCGACACCTTCCGCTATGCAATTCACGCCAAGACTCTTTGCAATATTTATCATCACCATCGCAAGATCATCTTGGTGCTCCGCGCCTCCAATCTCATTGACGAAGCTTGGATCAATTTTAATCGAATCAAAATGTAACTCCCTAAGCAAGCTTGGGTTTGTATGCCCTACACCAAAATCATCAATGGCTAGGTGAAATCCAAGCTGGCGCAACGAGTCAAGCGTTGCCGTTAGTTCATCAGCTCGTTCAAGCAATGGTTGCTCAGCTATTTCTAACTCAAACTGCTGCGGTTTTAGCTGATACTTCTCCAACAGGGTCATCAATTGTTCACTAAACATGCCATTTAATAAGTGTTTTATCGATAAATTTAAACACAGCTGCAAATTAGGGTAACGCTCAGACCAAGTTACAAATTGGGGGATGGCCAACTCGAAAACATACATACTCAAATGGCCGTTTATCCCCGCACTTTCTGCTACATCTACGAATTGTTCAGCAACTATCAACTCATCACCACACTGCCAGCGAGCCAGTACTTCCAGCTTTTCAATCACTAAAGTCTGCGCATTCAATATTGGCTGAAAGTGCGGTAAGAAAGCTTTTTGATGTAGTGCTTGTATCATCGCCGTTTCTTTTTCAAGATACAGCTCAGCCTCTTTATCTAGCTCGGGACAATAAAATTGATAGTTTGAATGACCTACTTTTTTTGCCCTATACATGGCGGTATCTGCGCTTTTCATCAGTGAGTCTGCGTTTTCCCCATCATCGGGGTACAATGCAACTCCAGCACTAAATGATACATTTACTTGAGTCGCTCTTAGCTCATAGTGACCACCAGATGCCTGAAATACTTTGTCTACGACAAGGCGAACGTGTCGTCTATCTTCCATGCTATCGATAAGTAGAACAAACTCGTCTCCGCCAATACGAGATACGGTATCACAGGCTCTAATACTGGCAGTTAATCGTTTAGCTACTTGCTTCAATAATTCGTCACCATTATCGTGTCCTAACGAATCATTTATTGCCTTAAATTTGTTTAAGTCTAAAAAAATGAGCGCAAATTGATGTTTATGCCGCTTTGCCCTTTTACATGATTGCACCAGTCTATCTTGCAACAGTAACCTGTTTGGCAAACCTGTTAACGCATCATGGTGCGCCAAATGATTCATCTTTTTCCTCAGCAAGCGGGACTCTGTCACATCTTGGAATACCAGCACGGCACCAGCTATTTTATCGCCACGTAAAAAGATAGGTGAGCAACACACCTCGATCGCAAAATCTAGTCCCAAATGATTACGAAAGCAGATTAATTCATTTAAACAAACCGTTTGTAATTCCGTCATTGATTGACGCATTGGATCATCAATTGGCTCTTTGCTGTCTTCTTGAAACAATGGCACCACTTCTTCAAAAGCCTGCCCTTTAACTTCATCAGTTAACAGCGCCAGTACAGCTTCCGCAACGGGATTCATAAAAGTAATTCGATTATTGGTATCTGTGCAAATTACACCATCACCTACTGAACTAAGTGTAATTGCCAGTAATTCATGCTGCTTTTGTAGCTCGCTTTGTTTGTCAACATCCACCAGCTGACCCAAATACACACCAGTTAAGTGGGTGTGATTGAGACTTACTACCAATTCTTTTTGCTTGCCTTCAGAATTGTTTAATTCAAAAGATAGTTGTTCAAAATCCTCCCCCTCACTTTGCCACAATACAAAACGCTCAAAGCTTCGTTCATCAATCAAGCCTTTTAAGCCTATGGCCGTAAGCGCTTCCTCAGGTTCTGCAAGTTGTCTGCAAAAGCCCTGACTTACCGCATATAAGGTGCCGTTTTCACACACTAAAAATTGGCCGTTTAAAGATTCTCTAAATACTTCATAATAGAGCTCACCATGCTCTCCAAAACCAATTTCCTGTTGCTTTTTACGAGCCAAGTAAATTACCCCTCCCCCTAACACCACGGCCATTACAAAGCCTGTTATCGCGAGAGAAAAATAGTTAAATAGCTCAATCAATGACTCATTGCCATAGTGTCCAGCTTCAGTGAATAACCAATTTTCAACAAATTGACTAATTTGGATACCAAATGACAAACCGACTAGAAGAAAAAAAAAGCTAAGTAAAAGTTTTTGAGTGAGTCGATTCATATGCGTTCGCGCGAAATCACTAAGTTAGAAATGAATTTGCAATATTCACTAAGCGTAGACACTGTTGTGCAACTTTTACAGTAAGTGCTGACAAATAGATTATTTATATTTCTGGAATTTAACTGGCTTTTGTCCTAAATCTAATAGGGGTGAGAATATCGGAAACAGCCTATGATGACCTTAAGCGACGACACAAAAGTTGTTGAAAACTTTGTTCGAGTGGCACAAATAATCGCAAATTTGGAATCCATATTAACGCAAGCCAAAAACCTATCATTGACCGCAAAAAATGCGCGTGTGGTTGCGTTAAGGGCTGGTGATGCTGCGCTTGGATTTAAGCCCATCACCAACTTTATCGATGAGTTTTCTGAGCAGACCATAAATTCAACAACCAAAATAGCAGATCTATCTAATCAGCTATTTAACAAGGCACTCAAGTTGGTTCGTAGTAGCCAGTACTATCATCAAATGACCATCCTAAAATCGCAGATGAAATCAACCCAAGTAGAGAGTATGTATCAGCAGGCGTTGAAATCGCAGCGACGTGCCGCATCGCAATTATCTCATGCACTCAGCGAGCTAGAAAACCACTTCGAAGATATCCAAAAACAAATGCAAAGTGCAGAGTACATTGCCGTCACCAGTCGTGTTGAAGCGACAAATGCCGGGGATTTTAGTGACAGTTTGCAATCTGTATCAGACTTTATCGCCAGCGCTGCCAAAACAATTAAAACTGCGGTTGTCTACAACTTAAGTGAAATTCATACACTACGGGGAGTACTAAGGTGAAACTAGCGGAATTATACAAAGCCAAAACACACAGCTGGATGATGCTTGAGTGCAATGGTTCGGCAATAAATACCCAGGGCTGTGTCAATCAATACTTTGTTCACACTCAGCACGAATCCATGCTTATGGACCCTGGCGGGATAGAGCTTTTTTCTCCTATGTTAGCGGCTATTTTACAACATACTGAACTCGACAAATTGACGACATTGTTTGCCTCTCACCAAGATCCCGATATCATTGCCACACTCAGCCTATGGGATAAGGCTATTTCTAACGCAACATTATATGCTCCGGCATTATGGGATCGATTCATAGAACACTTTGATCTCGACAACCTGCACTTCGAAGGAATAAATGATGAGGGCGGTGAAATTCAACTAGGCGGTGTTCGTTTGCGGTTACTTCCCGCCCACTATTTGCACTCTGCAGGCAACTTCCAACTTTATGACCCAGCGGCAAAAATCCTTATGAGCGCCAATGTTGGCGCAGCCATCAAAACACAAAATGATGCCAAATATGTAGAGGATTTTTCAAAGCACATCAAAGAAATAGAGCAGTTCCATAAACGCTGGATGCCTTCCAACCAAGCCAAATCAAACTGGATTGCACGAGTCAAAGAGTTAGACATTAATATACTCGCGCCAAATCACGGTAAGTTATATCAAGGGGAGCAAGTGCAAGAGTTTTTGGAATGGTTCGACAAACTGGATGTTGGTAGCGCGGCAAAATAGCCGAAACTGACGTTCTAAGCACGACTTGACATGCTCCAATACACTGGAATCTGCGCTCAACAACGGTGAGCGCACAATATGAATAAACTGTTATTGCGCGCACATTAAACCAGATCTATAAACCCAGTCTTCATTGTAAAAAACAATATATGGCAATTTGAGGGCTTTGTTATCGTCAACAAAGCCCTGTTAAAGTGGTTTGTTTCAATTCGAAAAGCACCTGTTCTGATCCCGCACCAGTCGAGTAAAAGCACATGAAATTTAGCGAGTAAAACTCTCCACTCATATGTTTGCATGGTAAAGTAGGCAAAAAATTTATAATTTGATGACGTGCGTATACTCAACTTTCTCAAACAACTAGGTTTAATTAGTATTATGACAATCAGTACAGCAGTCAGTGCCAGCGACCCCCAAGTAGACTTTCGCAAAGTAATTGGACAAAAGCTCATGCTGGACTTACGTTATTTTTGCAACAACACCGCGCCTACACACTGCCGCCAACCGATGACACAATTGCCGCCCGAATTGGCGACATTACTCAAACAATACCACATCGGTGGCGTGATTTTGTTTGCTGAAAACGTACAGCAAACTGAACAAATAGTGTCTCTGACCAAGGATTTACAACGAGCGAGTGACACGCCCTTGTTCATTTCTATCGATCAAGAAGGGGGGCGTGTAGCCCGCATTAATCGAGCTGAAGCCACTTCTTTTACTGGCAATATGAGTATTGGCGCAACCTATAAAACACATGGTGAGAAATATGCGACGAGTGTCGCTACAACTATTGCCAAAGAACTGAGTAGTCTGGGGATCAATGTAAACTTTGCCCCGACCGTAGATGTCAACGCCAACCCATTGAATCCTGTCATCAATGTACGCTCATTTGGTGAAGATCCAGACCGAGTCGCGATATTAGGTGCTGCACAGGTTAAAGCATTTGAGCAGCACGGCGTCATTTCTGCGCTGAAACACTTCCCAGGGCACGGCGATACTCACGTTGACAGTCACACTGGTTTGCCAAAGGTTGCACACACTCTCGCACAGATAAAACAACAAGATTTGTATCCCTTCGAGCATATAATTAATCGACAACAGCCGGGCATGATCATGACAGCCCACATCCAATACCCCGCCCTTGATAGCAGCACAGTGACAAACAAACAAGGTGAAAAAATGCTCCGTCCAGCAACCATGTCTAGGGCAATTATGCATGACCTGCTCAGAGGGAAAATGAATTATCAAGGTGTCACCATTACCGATGCGCTTGATATGGCAGGGATCAGTGATTTTTTCTCACCGCTAGATGCTGTAATCGAAACGTTCAAAGCTGGGGTTGACATTGCCTTGATGCCGATCCAAGTGCGCACACCTGAAGACATCAAAGCATTTCAATCTTTTTTCAGTGCACTGCATGAAGCTGCACAGTCAGGTCAACTGGACCAACAAGAACTATTGCTATCCAAAGCACGCATAGACAAATTAAAAGCGTCATTCATCAAACATAATTGGACACCCAGTCCAGCCATCGCAAAGGCGACCCTTGGCAACCCACAACACCGAAAAATAGAAGCAGATTTAGCGCTTGCCGCCATCACTGAGGTTAAAAATAAGGCATTGTTACCTTTGAATATCAAAGACGGTGCACATATTCATTTGATAATGCCTGATAGGCAAAAAGCCACTGCATTAAAACAAGCTTTGCTCAGTGAAGTCGACAAAGATATCAAGATCAGCATTACCAGCTTACAAGCATTCAAGCCTGAACGAGCAAAAAATGCGATTTTAGCAGCCGATTGGGTGATCAGCGCACATGCATCACCACAGCAAAGCGCTGCCGAAATTGGAGGGATGGATGACCTTGTTGAACTTACCGAATATGAAGTATCAAAGCAGCAGCAACCCAAGGCACTATTAGAGCTCATGCAATATGCTCACTCTCACCAAAAAGCGAGTATATTTATAAGTTTGCGTGCACCGTACGAAATTGCAAAATATGCACTATACAATCAGGCGATTTTAGCAAGCTATGCCTATAATGTGGATGTAGCAACAGAAAATGATGTGCGCGGGCCTGCCTATACTGCACTTGCAAAAGTGATTGTCGGTAAAGCTAAAGCGCTTGGGCAACTGCCGGTGAGCATTAACCTTGAGTGATAGGCATTGTCCAAGTACAAGCCCTGCGTAAATATAGAGACTTCTACAATTTAGTGAGGGCAATATGGATCCTAAGGCGTCCTTAACGGCACCTAACGCGATTCGTGAAATGATCAGAGCCGGAGACTACTCAGGTCCAACCAATGGGTTTGTGCCCGGCTTCACACAATGTAATATTGTGATTTTACCTAAAGCATATGCTTTTGATTTTCAAAAGTACTGTCAAAACAACCATGATTGTTGCCCATTACTTGCAACCAGTATCAATGAAGGGGATTTTCGCTTAGACCCGCTGGGCAGCAATATTGATATACGCAGCGATGTGCCAAAATATCGTGTGCTAAAAGACGGTCAATTGGTTGATGAAGTCACCAATATCACAAAAATTTGGCGAACAGATTTTGTCACTTTCGCACTTGCCAGCTACGTAGCGTTTGATTATGTCCTCAATTCATTTGGCTTTGATACCTCCACTTCTAGCCCTGCGCATACTTTGCCTATGTACATCAGTGATATACCAAGCCAACCTGTGGGTCCATTTAAGAGCAATAAGGTTGTTTGCCTAAGACCGATGGACACCAAAGAGATTATTCGGGCAATTCAAGCTGGCAGCATCAGCCGCGTACCACACGGGATCCCCGTCCATTTTGGCAACCCCGCTGACATCGGTATCAACAATCTCAGCAAACCCAATTTTGGCGACCCCATTTTTATTCCTGAACACAAACACCCTGTATTTTGGACAACCAGTTTAACCGCTCATCTCGCAATTACCCGCGCAGCGCCAGAATTGTGTATTATCAATAGTCCACAACATATGTTGGTCACTGATAGGCCGGATATGGATCTGTTAATACAATAATTAGAAAGTAGGTTGGCATGTTATTAAACTGCGATTTGGGCGAAAGTTTTGGTGCTTGGAAAATGGGGCTTGATGTCGATGTCATGCCCCATATTGATATGGCAAATATTGCATGTGGCTTTCATGCTGGCGACCCAAGCGTTATGGCGCAAACTTTGGCTCTTGCTAAGGAGCACTCAGTTAGTATTGGTGCACACCCAAGTTACCCAGACTTACAAGGATTTGGTCGTCGCTCATTGAATATGGCAAAGCAAGACCTGATCCATTGCATTCACTATCAAGTTGCCGCACTTGAAGGCATGGCTAATATAGCAGGAATGCAGCTCACCTATGTCAAACCACATGGTGCCCTCTATAACGATATGATGCGCGATGCATCTATACTGGAAACATTGCTCGAAGCGCTAAGCATTTATCCTTCAAATCTCAAGTTAATGCTACTCGCCACGGCGCAGGCAGAGCAGCACAAAAACTTAGCAGACCAATATAAAGTGGATATTCTGCTAGAAGCGTTTGCGGATAGACTTTATACCGATGACGGACTGCTCACCCCTAGAGCACAGCCTAATGCCGTGCACAATGAAGAGAAATTGCTGGAGCAAGTTGATCTACTTGCTACAAAACAGTCTGTCTTAACGGCCACAGGGAAAACACTATTCTTACCCGCTGATACACTTTGTGTTCATGGCGACAATCTGCATGCGATCAATCAAATTCAAAAAATTAAAAACATTCTCAATGCCCACACCTAGATAATTCAAACAATTAAGGACAAACATGGAGTTGTTAACTTCGCGCCTAAGGCTAAGACCTTTGAACCAACAAGACTGGCCGCTTTTTCAAGCATTAAACCAAAACCCTGAAGTCATGAAATTTGTCGCGGATATTCAACAAGTAAGCGAGATTAAAGCCAATTTCGATCTCCGCTGCTGCCTCTGGCACAAATATTCAAACACTTGGCTCACACTAGTTATTGAGCGACAAGATACGGGAGAGCCCATTGGTTTGCATGGGCTTAAAACGATTTCTGACACCCCAGCTGTTGCTGAACTTGGTTTTATGCTTTGCCCCAATCATCAGGGACAAGGGTTTGCTTTTGAAGCTTCAATGGCCGTTATTGAAAACGCATTTAAAGTACACCACTATGATACGCTCATAGCTACGGTGACAAAAGGAAATACCGCTTCAGAACAACTACTGTATAAGCTGGGGTTTAAAGTACACCAAGTCATTGAGAGAAATTATATGATTGGCGGTAACTTGTTGGATGATATTGAACTTGTCTTAAACAAACCGGCTGCAAAAAAGCGCCACCCTGCGTAATTGGGTGGCGCTTGGTCCCTCAGAGATTTCGCTCAGAGGCTTGATATGTGCGAGTTAAAACGGGCCCGTATTTATGTCAGGAGACTGCCATAAACTAGACCAGACGAAGTTACCATGGATATAGTAGATCGTATCTCCATGGATAACGCCTCTGTCGTCCGACGCTCGCACATAAGGAACGCTGTTTGTCGGATCATCATAAGTTGCAATACTGCTACCAAGATAGGTCAAAGATCCGGAGTTTTCGGTATTCACTTCAAATGCAGCCAATTCATTGATGTTACCCCAAACACTTGAGTTATCGGCTAAAATAGTAGCTTCCCAAGATTCCACAGGTAATGTCATGCGAAACTCTTGGTCGCTCACCTTCACCCAGCTAAATGCGTGATGATCAAATTCAACTGGCGTATAACCGCCTGCAAATACATGCTCTTTAATCAAGGTTGGTGACGTCATGTTGCTTACATCAAACAAACTAACTTTTGCACCGATTTCAGGGAATACTGTATTTGATGTATCATCATCGTTGTTGTCGACGACCGCAGGTTCTGAGAGAAATGCAAAGTCCCCTACGTTTTGACCAACACCGATTAATAAATTATCTGATACAGGATGAAGGTATGCAGAATACCCAGGTATTTCCAGCGCGCCAGCTATTACTGGCTCAGCAGGTTTTGACAAGTCAATAACATACAGTGGATCTATGCGCCTAAACGTCACGACGTACGCTCTTTCACCCATAAACCTCACCGCATAGATATTTTCTTCAACCATACCGTTGTCTTCAACTTTACCTATCGGGGTTGGCTGGCTTTCGTTAGGCAAAGTTGAAACTAGCTCGAGGTTAGTTCCCTGTTGCTCCAACACAAATAACTGATGAACCATACCTTTCGTTTCGCTAAAACGGGTTGTGACCAAGCGAAGCTTGTCTTCAAACTCGCTCAGCCTAAAAGCAGCATCACTCACGTTTTGAACAATTAAAGGTTCAATCATGCCACCAAAGTTACTGCCGAACCCTAGCGATCCTTCAACTGCCCCAGATGCGCTATAGGTGATATTGCCATCCGCTATTGAGAACTTATGTAGCGCTGTTTGAGATAAGTCATCAAAGCTTACAGCATCACTTGGCCAAAAGCGTTTATGTAAATAAATACTTTGCTGAGAGGCATACACACCATCTGTTGGTACGTTGATACAGGTTGATTGAACACTAGATGGGTTTTGCATCGAAATTTTGGTGATTGTAGTGATGGTATTAGCACTGTCAGTCACCACCGTATCTTCTGGAATATAACACGAACTAGGGTCAAACAAAGGCGATACTGTTCCTGTTTCTAGGTCCGTGATCTTGGGTAATAACTCAGATACGTTGAGTTGATATAATGCTTGATAAACCGCCAAATCATCACTTAGTTCTGTACTGTAATTGGCATCAAATTCACTGATAACATACAACTGGTCATTGATCACCCTGCTATCTAGAATGTTGCCGTCAACTCGATATTGCTTAAGCACTTCGGCTTGCTCAGGAGTGGTTACATCTGCAAAGCTTAATTCAAACGTATTAAGAAAGGTGTTCGCTACCACTGACGTATCAGAGGCTGTACTGCTTGACGCAGGGGACACATCCAAAGTCAGTACTGGATATTTAAATACAGACGCAAGTCGCCCGTCGTTCAAGTAGAGCTCTTGTTGACTATATAAGTTCTCTGAAGCCTCTATTCTCTCGACTTCTTCAATGCCTTGCTCCGTGCGTTTCATCACGCGAACATATTGCTTAAATACCGCGTTTTGAGCTAGCTCTTGAGCCGAATGTGCAGCAATGTATAAATAGTTGCCGTCATATTCGATCCGATCCCCTTCATCAACGCCCGACTCGACAACATTCGTAGATGAAAACTGATTGCTTGACTCTCCCTCAGAGACTGGCGATGCATTGACAGGAGATTCGAGGCTAGAATCATTTTTGTCACTTGGTCGACTATTCAAATAGACGCCGTTTTTCAATAGTGAACTAAACTCACCTGATGACGCTTTTTTCAGCTTTGCTGAAGACTCACCTAACCAGGTTAACTCTGGTACACTTGTCGGTAATTTGGTCTCTCCCTGATCTACCTTGTTATCACTATTACTATCACTACCTCCGCCACATGCAACTAAAGCAGGCAAAACAGCTATCGCAACGCCCACTTTTGCCAGTGAAAGAGTAAATCTAGAGTAAAACATAGTTGTGCTCCTTGATTGAAAGTAACTTTACTTTAATACAGTGACACCATTCTTCTGTTATTTCGCTCGATCTATTTGTTATTTAATGTAACCAGTTCTGGTAATTACTAAAATTGCTGGTAAATTTAGCCCTAGGTTTTACAGGAGTAAATTGATTGAAACAGTTTTCTATTTTGCTATCTATCTGTTTTTACTTATTTAGTACTAACAGTGTTGCAAACTGCAATGAAAATGACGAACAGTGCGCCGAGATTGGACACTGGGAGCTTTCTGTTGCCGTTGGTGGCGGGATTGCGACAAACCCAGTGCGTGGTGGGGACAACATCCCACTTGTCATACTGCCCTACATTAGCTATTACGGCGACAAGTTTTTTTTCGACAATACCACCTTGGGGTTCACTTTTACTGAGCAAGAAAACTTCGATGTCAGTTTAATTGCGCAGCTCAATACAGAGCAGGCCTATTTTGAGCGCTTTCACCCAAGTAACATCCTAGTAAAAAATACTTTTACCGCTGAATCGAATGCCCCACCGGTCACACCTTCACCGGGTAACCCGACAACAGATCCCAATGACTCTGATGAACCAGGCATCGGAACTGACAATGGAGAAGATAACGGGGGAGATAGCGATGATAAAGAGGACAAAGAGCCCGTTCCTAAATCCATTACTATCGATAAAATAGCAAAGCGTGACTGGGCATTAGACTCTGGAATACTTGCTCACTGGTACTTCAAAAATGACGCAAAACTCACTTTTTCATGGCTCCATGATGTTACCAGTACATACCAAGGCCACCATGGCAGTATAGATTACAGTTTTGTTGTCCCGACAAATACACAAAACCCTTCTCGTCTGAGAGTGAAAGTAGGTGCAGAATATAAAGATAAAAGCCTCGTTGATTATTACTACGGCATTAGTCAACAAGACACTCAGTCTGAGCACTTCCTCTACGAGGGAAAGGCGACAGTAAACCCGTTTTTGGCTGTGGCTTTCAATTATAAGCTAAACTCAGATTGGCAATTGAAATTCAGTGCAAGACACACTTGGTTGGGCTCAGGCATAAAGAACAGCCCACTTATCGAGCGTGATTATACCTCCAATATCTTTATCGGAGGGCTGTATGAATTTTAAATGGTCATGTGCGTTATTTATGTCTTCTTTGTTACTGTCTGTTATCAGTGTCAAAGGCCATGCTCAGCAGCCTAATAAAGCAACTCTTAAGATTAAACCTGTGGTGTGTATGGTAAAGTCCATAGGCCAAGTCTGTGAGATGACAATCGCTGTTGATTGGACAATACCCAGTGCACAGGATGTTTGCTTATACAAAGATAATGCACCTTTGCAATGCTGGAAAAACCAGCGTAAAGCAAGAACAAATATCAGTATCGCAATATCTGAGGACATGTCATTTTCACTCAGAAACGAAAACATGCATGTTTTGGCTGAGCAAAAAGTAAAAATCAATGCGGCGGCAAGTCGAAAATATAGACGAAAATTAAAATCTGACTGGAGCTTTTTTTAATGGCTAAGGTAATCCTTGTTGAAGACGATGAAAGACTCGCAACCCTGACTGGACAATTTCTTGAAAGTAATAACTTTTCAGTGACTTTGGTGAATGATGGTGCAAAAGCTGTTGACGCAATTATACAGCAACAACCAGACATTGTTATTTTGGATATCATGCTTCCCAACATGGATGGATTTTCCATTTGTCGAGAAATACGCCAAGACTACTCAGGACCCGTATTATTTTTAACAGCGAAGGACAGTGATTTCGATCATGTTAGAGGGCTGGAAATTGGCGCTGATGACTATGTAATAAAACCTGTTGAACCTTATGTGCTACTAGCGAGGGTAAACGCCCTATTAAGACGCGGTGGAAAACAAGACGAGGGTTCTGATCATATTAAGCTTGGTCAACTTGAGGTAGACAAAGCCGCACGAAAAGCCTATTTAGCAGGCCAAGAAGTGGAACTAACCAGCTACGAATTTGACTTACTTTGGGAACTTGCCAACAATGCAGGACAAACACTAAGTCGCGAGCATATTTACAACCAAGTTGTAGGTAGAGAATACGATGGTTTAGATCGCAGTGTCGATGTGCGTATTTCTCGTTTACGTAAAAAACTCGGCGACAACCCAGATCAACCATTTAGACTCGTCACAGTATGGGGTAAGGGATACCTATGCTCTAAATCAGCGTGGGATTAAGGCCATATGGTCCGCCTATTAGCAAGTCTCTATTTCTTTATTTTTGTCAGTATCATTGTCATAAACCAAAGCAGTGAATACATATGGCGAAACTGGGGCAACCAAGCCCCAAATGAGTTGAGCTATGCAACACAGGTCGCTGTTAATTTGAGAGATGTTTTAAACTCGGTAGGCGTTGAGCATTATGACCAGAAGGAAACTCTAAATATAATCAACATCAATGATGTAGCTTGGTTTCCAGAACAACGCATAGCACTTGAAAACGATGAAGTCGTGATATCATTTGATAGCAATGATAACTATCAACTGTCCATGCTGCTGTCCGACGATGAGAGCATCATTCAGCTTGGTCCATTTGCCCCTAGTCGCGCTTCTTTTTTCACTAAATATGGATTTAGATTAATCTCTTTCTCTGTTCTGGGTTTGCTATTAATTCTCTGGTTGCGACCACTTTGGCGAGATCTTGAGCAACTAAAAGTGATCACAGAACGTTTGGCGACGGGAAAACTTGATATCGCGACTAAGCCATCACGATTTTCGGCCATTTCAGCACTTACTCAGCACATTCAAAAGTTAGCACTGCAAACGGCAAGCCTGATGCAAAACCAAAAGCAGTTAGTAAATGCTGTATCTCATGAACTCAGGACGCCCCTTGCGAGGCTTAAATTTGCGCTCGCCATGCTTGCCCCCAAAGATCCTCAGCAAGTACATGCAATGAATCAAGACGTAGTCGAAATGGAGCTGTTGATTGACGAAATGCTCAGTTATGCGAGATTAGAGTTTTCAGAACGTGAAATGACCAAAGAGCACGTCAACTTAAGTGAACTTGTGCAGGAGCAAATTGATAAATCTGCCGCAACGTCCAGAAAACAGATCACACAAGCTGTGGAGCCAAATATCATTGTAAATGGTAATGAGCACTACCTCGCTCGAGTGCTACAAAACTTGCTGCAAAATGCAGAAAAATATGGCGATAAGCAGATATTTATAGAGTTAAGGGCTTTGCACCAAGGAGAAGTGATTTTATCAATATGTGACGATGGACCAGGCATACCGATAGACAAACGCAATAACGTCTTTAGCCCTTTTACGCGACTTGATACCAGCCGCAGTAAAGAAACAGGGGGCTTCGGATTAGGCCTTGCAATCGTCGCTAAAATCCTTGGCTGGCACAGCGGCAAGTGTTGGATCGAAGATTCACAGTTTGGCGGCGCCGCGTTTACCGTTACATTGCCGACAATACAGAAGCTTAAAACTTAACCGAGCGTCTTAGCACCTTTGTTTGTGCCCTTTTATTTTTAGTATCTAAACGGCGCTTTTGAGAGCTTTTGGTCGGTTTAGTTTGTCGGCGCGCCTTTTCAACTTTGATTGCATCTAGGATCAATTGCTTTAGCCGATTGAGTGCATCCTCTTTGTTCTGCTCTTGAGTGCGAAAAGTCTGCGCTTTTATCACAATGGTGCCATCTTTATTTATCCGGCTATCTTTTAATGCCAACAAACGTTCTTTGTAAAAAGTGGGCAAGGTTGATCGCTTTATGTCAAACCGCAAGTGTATTGCAGAGGAAACTTTATTAACATTTTGACCTCCAGCGCCCTGCGCGCGAATAGCCGTCAGCTCAATCTCCCAAGAAGATAGCTCAACATTGTTTGATAGTCGTAACATCTCAATCAACTAACCTTATTTGATACCTATTTATAAACGTGACAAATTGCGGCTTGCATAGCCATAAAAACAAAGCTTGTTATTGTTACGACGGTATTATAGCAAAACAAATGCGATAGAATGGACTAATTGGAGCAAATTTAGGTGCTAAGTATTGGGTATTTAATCTGTATTTCAGTAAAAATTAAATACCCAGATACACTTAAACAGTACGTGTAGCGATAGCTGGAGACAACTGAGCGGCTCTAATAGCTGGATATAAAACAGCGACTTGCCCCAAAATTATGGTGCAAATACTGCCATATAATAGGTAGCTTAAAGGTATGGTACCAAGCTCAAATGCATTGCTAAACACATTGTTTAATACAATAGCTGCACATACGCCAATTAAGATGCCTACCAAGCATAGAACCACATTTTCCAAGACAAAATATCGGATGATCTGACCTCGACTTGCCCCCATTGCCCGCCTAATTCCGATTAGTTTAGTACGCTTGACAATGCTATATCTGGATTGCCCATAAATACCCAAGGCAGTCACGATCAATAGGCCGGTAATAACGCCAAATAGAGTCTTACTGGCAGCGTTTTCAGCACTATATGCCCGTGATTTAACTTCCATAAAGGTTTCAAAATTGTCAATTTTTCGGCCATGTAAAGACATCAAATACGCTAACGTTTGCGTCAAAATATCATCTTGTTGACCCGGTGTCGTTTTAACCACATAGTGAACTATGCTATCAGCTTCTTTTACTGGGGCTAAAACAGCATGCTCTACGACAACCCAAGACGGCCATGCTGCTTGAAGCGTACCTAACACGCCAACAACGCGCTGAGGCTGGTTATTGATGTAAATAGTCTTGCCAACTATTTGTTCCCACTGCTCGGAAAACAGAGACTTAGCAAGCGCTTTAGTGACCATAATATCGATCGCATTTCTGTAGCCTTCAGTGCGCACGGTCAGCTCTGCGCTGGGGCTAAACTCACTCCCTGCCACCAGCTCTAAACCAAACGCTTTTAACAGATTCAAATCACCTCCATAGTAACCCGAAAACGTGTCGTATTTGGTATCTGGGTTTACTGCTACTTCAACCAATCGACCCCAACCACTCAAAGGGATCCCCGACGATACTGACGCATTCTCGACCCCAGAAAAAGCGCGAATATTGGCAAGATCTTGATCTAATAGTGCAGGTTGTGCAGCTTCCTCTACTGGTAAGTTAGTCGCAACATAAAACACGTTTTGTTCATCCAGACCCGAAGCACGTGCGATAAACTCTCGCTTGTCAAAAGCGAGATAAATCGCATTCACGAGTATTGTAAAGGTAATCGCCACTTGTAGAATAAAAAGTAAAGCAGCCGTATAGTTGCTCTTCAGTGACTTGATAATAGGTAATAAATCCTTCATTTTATTATCTCCTTTACAAGCTCTTTAATTGAGTTGCTGGCTGAACATTAATGGCCTTAATTATGGGAAACATACCAAAAACTAAGCTTGATAAAATAGACAGCAATACTGTAGAAACCATCAACTCCCCACTCATCGTCATAATATCTTTACTCAAATGCGTATAAAGTTGGCTAGAAAGGAATAAACAAACCTGTGTCAATACTAACCCCAAGATGCCGCCAAATAACCCTATGGCTCCCGTTTCAATCGTATATTGATGCACCAAATCAACGCTACTAGCCCCGACCGCACGACGTAAAGCCACTTCACCAGCTTTGCCCTGAAACTTGGTCATAATAATGCTCATGGCGTTTAATAAACACAGCGCAAAAAAACAGACTGAAAGCCAAACCGCGATTTCGCTATCAGTCGAAAATGCGCGTCTTTCCTTTAAATATTCAGTCGGAGACTGCAATTTGTTTAAAGTAGGTCTTTGAAAACGCCCCAATGCTTTTTGCTGTTCAACATACGACTGTAAAAAATCCATATATTCTTGCTTTTCAAGGTCGCTATTCAGTTGAACCCAGAAAAACACCCACACGCATTCAGATGCCCACAATGCTTTGACTGATGCATTTTCGGGATCTTTCCAGCATTCAAATGCCTGCACATTTGACGACCAAAGTTCCAAATTCAACTGCGTTTGAAAAGGGATAAAGATATCTCTTGGTGCTTTGAACGCACGCATGGATTCACCATAAAAGCGCGGCAGAATAAACCAGTCGTTTAACACACCGACCACTGTGTATTGGTGCTCGCCAAGTTGCACTACTCGTCCCACGGAATTTTGCCCATCAAATAGTTCTGCATTGAGCTTTTTTGAAATCACGACAACTTGCTCACCACTGTCATCGCTACTTTTAGGCCAACTTGAACCATACAAAAAAGGTACTTCAAACGAAGAGAAAAAGTCTGTGGTCGAGCTTCTTACGAAAGTCATTTTTGCATCAACTGCGCTTTGCTCAGGTAGTTTTAACATGTCTTTAAAACCAGCAACCGGGATATGTGCTTGTGCCTTATCATGATTAATTAGGTTAACAGCATCTTGCACTGACATATAAATAGGCGGGTTTTCTTCGTTTCGGTTACGATAAGCAGCTTCTGGGCTCCAGTTGTTTAATCTTACGAGAAATACTGAGTCCGACTTTGATGGTAAGGGATCCTTGGTCATCATATGATTGATAGTATAGGTAGTCATTGTGGCTGAAATACCGACGGCGATTACAATAACAGCCAGCAGACTCATATAGCGCGTTTTCCACAGGCTCAAAAAGGCCAGTTTGGTGTAGTAAGTTATCATAACAGGCTCACCTTCTAAGCTATCTCTTGAGCGCAGTGTTCTACTTCACTAATGACACCATCCTTTACTTCTATTATTCTGCTGGCTTGTGTTGCTTGGTCTAGATCATGCGTTACCATAATGATAGTAGTTCCTTGCTTATTGATTTCTTTAAGCAACGACATCACTCCATCTGCCATCTTGGAGTCCAAATTACCTGTTGGTTCATCGGCTAAGAGAAACGCCGGAGAGCCAGCCAGTGCTCTTGCAATTGCTACGCGCTGTTGTTGTCCCCCAGATAACTGAGCGGGAAAATGCTTTTGTCGACTAGCAAGCCCTACCTGCTCAAGGGCTTCTTCTACCCGCTGCTTTCTCTGCACAGTCGAGAGCTTTCTATAGCGCAAAGGCATTTCAACATTATCGTAAATATTGAGTTCTGGAATTAAATTAAAACTCTGAAAGATAAAGCCTATTTTCTCATTTCTGAGTCTTGATTTAGCTTTATCCCCCAGTGTAGAAACTTCCAAGCCATCCAGCCAGTATTCTCCTTCACTGGCGTTTTCGAGTAACCCTGTAATGTTAAGAAAGGTTGTTTTTCCTGATCCTGACGGACCAACAACAGCGACAAACTCACCTTGTTTTACTTCTAAATCAAACGGACATAGCGCCCTCGTTTTGACCGTATCTGTACGATAAGTTTTAGCCAACTTGCTCATTCTTAACATACCTACCCCCTATTGAACGATTCTCACACTTCCTGCTTCATTGAATACGCTTAGGTCAGAAATAACCACTTTCTCGCCCATAGCCAGGCCAGAAATAACTTCAACTTGTCCTAAACTCCTTGAACCCAACTTGATTGGCTTTTTCACTGCCATATCATCTTGAACAACGTAGACATAGCGTCCACCTCCAGACTCAGTAAACTGGCCTCGAGGTAAAAAATGCACATTGTTTTTTTCCTCTAAAACCACACGGCTAGTCAGTCGTTGATTTTGTCTCAACCCTTTGATATTTTGATCTTTAAAGCGAATCTTTCCCTCTACTTGACCACTGACAATTTCTGGAGAAATGGCGGTGAGTTCACCCTGATAGGTGGTGCCATTGAGCATCAGTTCAGCCCCCATGCCTAGGGCCAAGTCATCGGCATAATTCTCAGGAATATTAACTTCCACTTCATACTGAGACAGATCGACAACGCTCAGTAACGGTTGGTTTTTAGTCACCGAGTTTTTTTGTTCAACCGTTAAATTACCTACTATGCCTGATACAGGAGACACTATAGATAAGGCTGCCACCTGCCTTTGCAATTCGTTGACAATCACTTGCTGTGCCTCAAGCTCCAAGGCGCGCGTTTTAATTTCGAACTTTTGACTTTCTTTCAATAGTGCAACTTCTTTAATTGCCAAGCGGTGTTCTCGCTCTGCATTTTCCAAGTCATCTTTGGCTTTTTGATAATCAATATCGCTGACGACCTGATTTTTTTGCCCTTCTTCATTTCGACGCATTTCTCGCTTAGCTGCGTTTAAAGCTACTTGCGCTTTTCCAATATAATTTTCTTGTTCAAGATCTTGCTTTTTCACCTGAATTTTTTCACGCTCAAGCTGTGTTTTAAGGCGCGTTAGTTCAGATTGCTCTTGTGCTAGCAAGCTCGTCAACTCAGGGCTATCTATTAAAGCCAGCGACTCACCCAATTCAACAGTATCCCCGGGTGTCACTAGATAGGTCACAGTACCTTGAGCGGGGCTATACAATGTGGGACGTTTTGCGGCAACGACGCGCCCTTGAACAGAGATATCACGTACGAATTGGCCTTTTTGAACTTCTGCAATGCGAATATTTTCAATACGCACTGCACTCTTTCCACTGAACCAAATTGATAGTTGAGGTACTATCAAAGTAAAAAAAATAACGATACCAACAGCGATAGCCAAATAGAGCTTATAGTTCCTTTTTTTCTCTATTTGCGTGTCTTGAGCACTAGTATCCGATATATATGTCATGTTACTTCCTTGAGCATTATGTTACTGCTTTTCATTGATTAAAATACACAACCAGCCCCAAAATGTCACTTAAAATAAACATTTTATTAAAATATAATATATGTGAGGGGCCCCTTCACGTCCAAACACTTCTTATTTAACAAATTAATTAAAATAGTTGGGAGAAATTAGGACTATAGGAATATTAACATGAACGTCAACGATGAGTAATCAGCATTAAATATTTAATGCAATAGGTTAACAAACAAAGTATTTGAGTACGTGATTTGATATATGAAGTGATTATAAAAGATGCAGCTTCCATGCCGCAGCAAGTGCTTGGGAGTTTCTATTCGCGCAATATGTTAAGAGGAGAAAGCCCCGTCTATTAAACGCTTTTTTGTTACTTAAATTGCGTGATCAACATAGCTTTTGCGTCAACACAGTCTCGCTATTGCTGACTGCACGACTGATAGCCTGAGCTAGGTTTTTGCCTTTTGCTTTAACAGATATGCTTGGTAAACCTGGTAGCAACACCTCAATACTGCATTGGGTCAGCGTGCCATGTAATTTTGAAGGTACGTCATCAATATGCACTTTTACCTTACGGATGTTGGTAACATACTTAGCAAGCTGGGTACTGATCATTTTTGATATTTTTGCTTTTGCCGCACTACCTAATGCTTTACCTGTCATTCTTAAGTTAAGTTTCATACTTTTGACCTCGCTCATAATTATTCATTTTTCACTACGCTCTAGTGAAATTAATGATTGCGCCGTTGATTTAAATCTACTAAGGTGGAAACAAAGATAAAAGCTGATTAAATCTTATTTAGACATCGAAATTAACGAAGTATGATGAATATTAACTACAACCACCTTTATTATTTCTGGCAAGTCAGTAAATTAGGCAGTATTGCCGCAGCGAGTAAGGTACTGCACCTCACACCACAAACCATTAGTGCGCAAATAACTAGCCTTGAGCAACGGCTGGGAAAATCACTGTTTGTTCGGGAGGGAAGGGGGTTAAGACTTACTGAATATGGGCAACTTACCCAACAATATGCCAATGATATGTTTAATGTCGCGGAAGAGTGGCTGGAAACAACTCGAGGTGACCTTGATAATTTAAATCGCACATTGAAAGTGGGGATTTCGGATGCGTTGCCAAAGTCTTTGGTCTCAAAATGGTTGTCTCCCCTCATTAAACATGAACGCATTACCAATTTGCACTGTATTGACGGACAACAATCAGAATTACTGGCGCAGATGGCAACACACAAAATAGATTTGGTATTAGCAGATAAACCTCTGGATAGCTCCACACCGTTCAAAGCATTTTGTCACGAAATAGGTAAAAGCCAGTTGGGCTTCTACGGCAACTCATCATACTATTCTAAATTGAGCAAAAATTACCCTAACACGCTGAAAAACATGCCAATCATTCTGCCTGCTAAAGCAAGTCCGGTTACCAATGCTATCCAGTATTGGCTCGAAGACTTAGAGATTGAAATGTCTGTCGCGGGTCACGTAGACGATAGTGCCTTGATGAAATCACTGGGCCAGCAAGGGTTTGGTATCTTTCCGGCTCCACTGTCAATACGTGAAGAAATTGAAAGGCATTATGATGTGACATTTATAGGCAGTATTGAGAATGTCTACCAACATTATTATGCCTTTACACCTGATAGACTGATTAAAGACAGTATTTATTCAGAGTTTGTGCAAAATGCTCAGCGTGAAGGTGAATCATGATTTTGGACTCTGGCTCCTGTGGAAATTGAGAAAAAATGAATAAACCAAAAATCACAATTCACTATTGCGTATTGTGCCAATGGCTGCTTAGAAGCGGTTGGCTCGCTCAAGAGTTGTTATCAACATTTGGCCAAGATTTAAAAGAAGTTTCGCTCGCGCCAGCGAGCAAAGGTGTTTTTCAAATTTACTATGACAACGATCTTATATGGTGCCGTGTACAAGATAGTGGCTTTCCAGAAGCTAAAGAGCTTAAAAAGCGGGTAAGAGATAGACTCGATCCAAGTAGAGATCTGGGTCATATTGACAAACATCAAAGCTAACTTAACAGACGTCTCCCTTGTACTGTTCAGTAAGAGATGACAACAAATAGCTATTTGGGATGTGCTCAATCAAAATAATGTAATTATCAAAAATATGACTATTTTTTAGAGTTTAACTCATTGAATTTACTGTGCGGCACAATATAACTAAGAGCCGCACAGAGAACCACCTAAATTACATTCAAGGAGCGCTTGTTTACCTACCCGCATCTCTTCGGATTTGCTCTAGCAATTCACCATCTCTGATCAAACGCTGCATCACCGCCTGTACATCTGAGCTGGTGGCATTGTCGTACATTGCTAAGATTTCATTGGCCAATTGTTGTTTCATTTCTGGATTACTTTCCCCAGCTTGGTAATACTGCCCCATTAACCCTTCAGCCGCCATTGTCTTCATATATTTGTTAGGCTCTTTTTCAATAATATCCTGCAAAGATTTTGCTATTCGACTATCCACCACTGGCGAATGAGCAACAACTTCAAGCGCTTGTACTTTTAGTTTATCATCAGCACTGTTTCTACTGATCTCAAGTACTGCGTCTACAGTTTCATAGTCGAACATTTCATCTTGTGTGCGATTTAAAATATACATATTCATCTGCAACTGGCCCATTGCCGACAGGCGCTCCTGTGGTGTGAGGGTTTGATCCAGCACCTTACCTTTTAAATCTTGACTGATTTTACTTGCAAACTCCGGGTCAGTTTTAAGTTTCAAATCATAGTCTTTAGGTAAGTCTTCATAGAATCCATATACAGGATTATCTTCATTTCTCTTTTGGCGTTCTTTGCGCTCTTTTTCTTCCAGCACTGCAAGGATGGCTTCTTCCATCACATCACTGTTGCCCCCATTCCCGTAAGCTTGATTCTCAATATCCAACAGGCGCTCTTCTAAATACTCAATACGTGCGATCAGTGCACTGCTATCCATCTCATCATAGCTGTTACTTTTAGAGGCTTCATTTACATGGGCAGGCTCATTAGATACCTGGCGGGTATTTACTGATGATTGATGCTGTTTGACTTGGGCAGCCTCAATGTTAGTTTGAGAAGAAAAATGACTATACAGCGTCAATGCGAATGCAGCTGATGCAACACCTAGTGCAATATTACTTTTTGTTTGAGACATCTTGTACCTACACCTACCTTTCAGGTCTAAAATTAACACGCTTCCTTGAGCCAACGAATAACGTTGTAATCTAATCTATATAGACAAGACAAACTGTTAAAAGTTGTACACTAAATTTAGCCATACTTCGAGGGTAAATTGCAAATTTTGGATAATATTAAAGCATTTTACTGATGATATGAGCATTTATCGCAACTCTGCATTTACTCCTCTAATCTACATAACATAATGAATTTACTACGTAGAACAATATTTATTTCAATCAAATAAGCTAAGATATTTGCGTTCACCATGTAGTGATAAAACCGTGCCGTTTATTCGTTATGAAAAACACATGGTCGCGAATCAGCAAATTGTAATTGCAGCCACTGAAGCAAAGATTGCAGCGCGTTGCTTTGATAAGTTTGATGGGGCGTTACCAGAAAATAGGAAAATGGCAATGCGATGGGTTCAAACTGCATTTTTTTCAAGGCACCTTGTTTTATTAACTCACTCGCAATAACGTGCCACCCTAACGCCACACCCTGTCCATATTTTGCCGCTGTCAAAGTATGCCCCACGTGGCTAAAGCCTCTATTTACGGGTTGGCACTCCATATTAATTGACTGATATGAAAACCAATTACTCCAGTCAATATTCCCTGGCGCATCTTCTATACCATGCTGATAACTTAGTAACTCAGCATTTTTACCTAACTCTTTTGAGTAATTTGGTGAACATACAGGATAAATCCATTCTGCGCCCAAGTGAGTACAGTTATATCCTTGATACTGCCCATGACCAAAATGCAAATGTGCATGCACATGGTGACGATTAAAATCAATTAGCTGATCTTGTGCAATTAGTTGTAATTCAATATGCGGAAATTGTTGGTAAAAATCACCTAGCTTGGGGATCAACCAATGTTCTAACAATGAGGGGATCACCGCAAGAACAACACGCTCTGTTGTGTTTGCACGCTTGGTCGATTCAATACCAAATTCAAGTAGATTAAAGCCTTTGTTCACATGATCCGCTAGCAGCTTTGCTTCTTGTGTTAAAGTCACCCCTTTCGACTTGCGATGAAACAAACTCATCCCAAGCTGGGCTTCTAACAATTTCATTTGATGGCTAACAGCACTAGGAGAAATATGAAGCACACTCGCGGCGACAGTAAAATTAAGCTCTTTTGCCACGACAGAGAACGTATGTAATGCATTAAGTGATAAATTTAAGCTGCTCATGATATGAATTTAGCTCATTTCAATTTGAGCTATTATCGCTTCTCTTAATGCCGTGTCAATTACATACTTAAGTACAACTTTACTAAACCTTGTGAATAAAAAGTGTTCGTATCACTTTTTGAGGAGAACCCTATGTCTATCTATCAAGCGACTATTTTTTGGCAACGTCAATCAGAAGAGGCGTTTATTGATGCCAAATACAGTAGAGCTCATACATGGTCATTTGACGGGGGAGTCACTATTGATGCTTCTTCATCGCCTTCAGTGGTTCCGCTACCTTATTCAAAACCAGACAATGTCGACCCAGAGGAAGCATTTGTGGCTTCACTCTCTAGCTGCCACATGTTGTTTTTTTTACACTTCGCGGCCAAGTCAGGTTATATCGTGGAGTCTTATGAAGACAGTGCAACTGGCATTATGAGCAAAAATGCGCATGGAAAAATGGCGATGACGGAAGTTATATTAAAGCCTCGTGTTACATGGCAACAATCAAAAGAATCCATAGATAAACAGACAATTGACAACCTGCATCATCAAGCCCACGAGGCTTGTTTTATTGCGAACTCCGTCTATACCGAGATAAAAATTGAGTAGCGACTCACCTACCACGATACACGCAGCAGGTACCAGTCTCCCCTGTGCACTGCTGCTTTCCAACCAAAACACTCAGTTACTTGAGTGATGATTTTACTCCCAAGACCGTGTCCTGAGTTTGCTTGCATGCAACTTCGCTTATTTTCAAATTCTAAACCCTGTTTCAAACACCTTACCGTTAACTTTCCCTCGCCATGTTGGAGCGCGTTTTTTGCCACTTGGGTTAATAATAACAAAAATAGTTTTGGCTGGATTGATTGCTCTGATAGCTGTTCCGTTTCTAGCAACTCAATTTCGAGACCCCGCTGTGCCCACAACTTTTGCCACCGAGACAACATAGGAAAAAGCGCTTTACATTCTAACTTAGCTTTGTTTGGCTGGCACAATAACAACACCGCATCCGCCGTCTCAGCCAACTCACGCTGCCCAGCCTCAAGTTCATCGATCACGTCCAGTGCATCAAGTGGTATATCATCAATTTGTTGGAGCCTACTAATGCTATTGTTTACTCTCGTGAGCGGTGTACGCACCTCATGACTTAAAAAAGAAGAAAACAAGCGCTCTTGCTGCTGTGCATGTCGTTGCGCAAACCTTGCCATTTTAAGTGAGGATTGGATTTCAGCTAACTCAACAAATCTAATTGTGTGCTCATTATCTTTTTCCAAGCTGTACTTTAGCACATTAATATCTAGGCTTATTGAGCGCCATATCCGCCACGCTAAAAACCCCGTAGGAAACAACATAAAGCCGCTCAAAATCAAAAAAATAGGCAACAAACTGGGCGAGTCCTGATGAGAGAAAAAATGAATAACGTACAGCGGCTCTCCACTGTGTCCTTCACTTTTGAGTACATACATATCCCCAGTTGCACTTGGCAGGAGAAACGTATGTTCAAACTCCACATCATGTGTGCTCAATATATGTTGAAACTCAACGGGCATATTAGCCAGTATACCAATATACTTCTCGTCGCTTATCACAGGCATTGATAATTGACCACTCAGCGCCAAATCTAAGTCCTGATACAGGTAGTGCTCAGTCGTGTCATCCCATGCAAAGTGATAAACCCAAGTTGCAACTTGGATCCAAAGGGCAATAAACACTACAAAAAAAATGCCTAGCCTGACTGTGAAATATCGCGCAAAGCTCTGTTGCTTAATCACCTTCGCTCCTTAGCACCACCCCCTGACTCTTGATAGTATGGATCAACTCCACTTCATCATGTTTAGATACATTGCGGCGCAGACGCGTTAACAATGATTTATACATATTATTGTTCACATCTTGATCAGGCCAGATATAGTCCAAGATCTGATCTTTACTTACTGGCATGGGGCTGTGGTTGGCCAGCAAGGATATAAGTTGCCACTGCTGCGGAGACAACACCAAAACTCGTTCGTTACGCTTCGCAATTTTCAAGCTAAAATCAACCTCTAAAGTATCTAATTTAAAAACCTCAGTGCGACTTGATGGCTTTTTTTGCGCTAATATCTTTAACCGAACAGCCAGTTCAGGTAAAGCAAACGGTTTAGTTATGTAATCGAGCGCACCTGCAGAAAAAGCAGCGAGTTTATCGTCAAGTGATGTGGCGGCAGTACAAAATAATACCGGTACACCTTGACCCAATATCTGTGTAGATAGCAAACTCAAGCCACTGCCATCGGGCAGATCCATATCGAGGATCACGGCGTCATAATTAATATATTCCCTTGTTTTAGCAGCTATTTCTTTTGCAGTCGAAATAGACGTGGCATAATCCACCTCGATATCCTCGCATTGCAAAAAGTCAATTAATTGGGCTGCCAAGGAAGTATCATCCTCTACCAACAAAACGAGCATAAAACCTCTACACTGTTACCTTGTGGTTACCATGCCACTGATATTGTAGTGCCATCAAACAGGAGTCAACTATGCGAGTCACAAATATGTCTTTAATTCCGTTATTAGTAGCTGGCCTATGTATGTCAGGGTGTAATTCAGATTCAAGTTCTGGAGCTAATAATCCCACAAATAGCAATACAGCAAACAGTACAACAGCTCAGCCTCAACAATCGCAATCGCAACCAGAACAAACACAATCGACAATGGTCTTCACCAATGGCCGTATTTATACTGTGAATGAAAAAGCCCCTTGGGCTCAGGCAATTGCAATAACCGATAATAAAATTGTATTTGTCGGAACCAGTGATCAGGCACAACAATATATCGGTGACAATACCCAAGTTATCGATCTCAAAGGCAAAATGGTCATGCCTGGGTTTCATGATGTTCATATGCACCCTCTGGAATCAGGCTCTGACGCAACCCAGTTTACAATTCCAGAAGCCACTTCAGCGCAAACCTACATCAATTTAGTTTCAGAAGCCGCTTTCCAAAATCCGAATGCCGAATGGCTAATTGGTTACGGACACGCTATTGGCACACTATTAGAAATGGAAGATAACCCCATTGCAGTACTGGACGAAGCGGTCCCTAATCGCCCAGTAATTATTATGGAGCAGACGTCACATTCCATGTGGGTAAACAGTAAAGCGCTTGAATTAGCAGGGCTTCATACCGAAAGTCTAGACCCTATTGGCGGCGTAATTGGCCGGGATGAGCAAGGTAATCTGGATGGTATTCTCTACGATAATGCAGGAAACCAGGTCATGGAGCTTGCCATGCGCTCACTCACCAATACCCAGCAAAACGACTATTTGGGACTGGTAGAGTATACAATGCCGGCACTTAACAAAGCAGGGATCACATCGATTAGCGATGCTAGAACATACTGGCAGCGTGGGCACTTAGAGACTTGGTTAAAAATAGCAAATGAAGATAAGCTCACACTCAGAACACATTTGGGCTTGTGGGCATATCCTCAGATGAATGATGCCACTCAACTAAGTAAACTTAAGTCTCTCTACCAAGCAGATCCCACGAGTTTGCTTAAGGTTAATCAAGTCAAATTTTATGTCGATGGGATATTGATCAATACCACTGCTGCAATGCACGAACCCTATCACCAAGATTGGTTAGAATTGGATGGAAACAAAGGGCTCAATTACTTCACACAAGCTCGTTTGGAGAAGTATATAAAAGCACTTGAACCAACAGGCTTTGATTTTAATATCCATGCAATTGGAGACAGAGGTATACATGAAGCGCTCAACGCCATAGAAAATGCTTCTTCTGGCACAGCTCGACACAGATTAACGCATTTAGAAGTTGTTGACCCTGCTGATTACACCCGTTTTGCCAAACTTGGTGTAATCGCTGATGCGCAGGTTGCAGGTGACTTTACCGACCCAAGTCACTGGCCAGAAAATACCCCTTTACTTGGTAGCGAGCGCTCTCAAGATTTAGTGCCAATAAAAAGCTTGGTAGACAATAATGCAACCCTCACATTATCTAGTGATTGGAATGTAAGTCCATTTAACCCCTTTATTGGTATCAGCAATGCAATGACGCGCACACCACAGGCCATTACATTAACGCAAGCGCTTGAGGCCTACACGCTTAATAGTGCCTACGCCATGCGGCAAGAACATCTGGTTGGTAGCCTTGAAGTCGGTAAACTCGCAGACCTGATCGTATTAGATAGAAACTTATTCGACAGTACGGTAAAAGAAATTGCCAATACCCAAGTAGTGATGACGCTACTTGATGGTGAAATCGTTTATCAAAAATAAGTAACACTTTAATAAGGGGCGTAAGCCCCTTTTATTACATCAAAGCAACAACCCCTCCGTTAAAATCAGTTTTGATTACCACTAAATTACGAATAAAGTCACTTTTTTACTCTTACAACACAGACTAAACACTTACTCAACAATCTGATTGCGATAAATTACATTTTATTGTTTAAATATACTGAATAAAGGCTAGGTTCTTTTAAAATAGACAGTGTTACCATTGCGCAAAATTTAAACCTGTATTATCTATAAGTTACCCATACCATGTTCAAAGCATCCGTAATATCAAGAATATCAGTCGGATACACGGTAGTTCTTCTGGCAATGGTTGCCATCAGCGTCTTTTCTCTTTTCAGAATGTCTGAGATCAACAGTAATTTGAAAAAAGTAACACAAGTAGCTCAACCAATTGATATAAAAGTAAATTCTGTAGAAAGCAAGCTGGACCAACTCAATTTATCTGTTTATCAGCACTACCATGCAGATACCATTTCTGAACAGCTAAAATTGGAAGGTTCCATCAATGCATACCAGAAAAAGATCCAGCAGCAACTTGATGAAATGGCTAGATTGTTTGCCGATCTGCCAAATAATGATGAAAAGCTACACGTCGTTGAACAGTTTGAAACCAGCAAAGCGCAAGTATTTAATGCACAAAAGAAATCAATGAATGTCGCAAGTGCCGCGCTGAAGAACAAAGCCACCTTAGAGCAGTACCAGAGTCAGATCCGCCAGCTAGATGAGCAGCTGGGGAACATAACAGAACGATATAAGCGCTACAGACAAAATCAGCAAATTACAGCATCTTTGAGCCAGCTAAGGTACGGCATTTCCATCGCAAAACAGTATTTGCTTATCAACAACTTACAAGAGCTTCAAGCACTATCAAAAGAGTATAAACTGTGGCTAGATGATTATGTAAAAAGTGGCTATCAGCTGCAAACACTGTCGTCAAATACCACAATTCAGCGCAATATTCTTACGCCAATGGGGGCAGTCGCCACTGAACTGGCTTGGATCATAGGCAAACAAGATGGTATCAAATCACTGCAAGGCAGTTACCTATCAAGTAAAAATGTGTTGATAGACAACCTAAGTCAGGTAGAAGCCGGTTTACTACAATTAAAATCTGATATGGCACACATTAGCCAGCTTAGCCAAACCTTTAGTGCAACTGTTGAGGCACAAACCACCGCTTCGGTTGAATCTAGCTTCACTTGGATTTCTTTGGCGACACTGACCACACTCATGTTTGGCATCTTAACGGCCTTTTATATTACCCGCAGTATTAGCCGGCCATTGAAGCAAACTGTGGCTGACATCGAAAAACTGGCGACAGGAAACCTGGGAGAACAAATTACGATCGCTGGTAAAGATGAATTCGCACAACTTCGCCAATCGCTGCAAAGTCTACGGGTTGCTTTTGTTAATATCATTACTGACATTAAAACCCAATCCGAACACATTAATGAGTCAGTTGATACTTTATCAACCAGTGCCCAACACACCACCGCTATTGCCAATCAGCAAAAAGATCAAACGACTCAAGTTGCCAGTGCAGTTCTTGAAATGACAGCAACCTCCAGTGAGATCTCAGATACCGCCGAACAAGCCACCCAACTTATGGCTCATGCAGATGCACTAGCCACTCAGTCGCAGGGGTTAGTGCTTGAAAACCAAACCCTCAGCGAACAGTTACGCGGTGATATGACCTCTGCAGCAGAGGTTGTTGCATCTCTTGACCAAGAGTGCCGTCAAATTCAAGAAGTTGTCAATGTCATCGATACCATTGCCGATCAAACCAACCTGCTGGCACTCAATGCAGCCATAGAAGCGGCTCGTGCAGCTGAGCACGGTAGAGGATTTGCTGTCGTTGCCGACGAAGTCCGAACGTTGGCGATGCGCACACAGACCTCCACTGAACAAATTCAAAGCAAGATTAACCAGCTCCTTTCTTCTTCGGAGCTCGCTGTAAAAGCGCTTCACAGCTCTGTTGAGAACACTGAATCTTGCACGCAAATGGCTAGAGAAATTGATATTCAGATCAAAGAGTTTGCGCAGGGCGTAAGCAATGCACATCAGTTAAATGAAGTCATCGCCGAAGCGGCCAAACAACAACATATTGCAGCTCAGGAAATCAGTACCAGCATCGAAAACATCGATGGGTTGTCGTTACAGACACTAGATCAAATTCAACATAATAATGCCGCAGCCACAGAGCTGGATAAAGCTTCTGGCGCTCTTGTATTGATGAACGAACAGTTTAAGGTGCAATCAAAATGATCAAAGCTAGACTAATATACCTCATTGTTTTTCTGTTTGCTTACCCAGCTTTTGCCAGTGCCAAGCAACAACTTGATCTTTATACATGGCGCCAACAAGAGCAGCTGCTATGGGACAAGATCAATCGCCAAAACCTTCTTAATGACATTCAAGTCAATGTAAAAGTCATCGACTTTGATACTTATCAGGCACATATCCAATTAGCGGTTCAAAATCGTCGCGTCGACCTATTCCAGTGGATGCCTGGGGCTGCTGCCCTTGCACCATTGATTGAACACGGCGTGATCACAGCACAGTCGACTCCACCTGATTCTATTAACCCAAACGCACTACCTGCTGCAACTGGTGCTGATTCTAAAATCTATGGTGTCCCATTTGCCATGCAACTTGAGGGCATGTTGATCAATCAAAAGTTGCTCGCCAAACATGGTCTAACAGTTCAGCCTCGCACCATATCGCAATTGGAAAGTTTATTTGCACAACTTAAAAGCCACAATGTGACACCACTCCAAATGGCTAGTGACCAATGGTATCTGTCACAAGTCGTTGCCGAGGTCATGACTGCGGGTCTACTCAACGCCTCTCGCGCTAAAGAACTTATAGCTGGTCAAGCATGTTTTACCGACTCTGACTACCTCAAAATACTCGAAACATTAAAGCACTGGTATGCTAAAGGCTATATCAACCAAAATGTTTTAACACAAGACTATCACGGTATGGGGACCAGCAAAGCGCTGGGGAACTCGGCGATTGCACTAGATGGTGGCTGGCGTGCAGGGCCAAACTCTGTTTTCTACCAAGTTGATAAAAGTTACAAAGTTGATTTTTGGCCAGTACCAGGCGAAAGCGGACATTTCTATGGATTTGCAGATGGTACCTATCAAATCAATGCGAAAAGCAAGCAGGCAGAACTTGCTCAAAAAGTGCTACATTTTACAACCACTAAAACATTCGCCAACTTATTTGCCAACACGCTAAATGAGATCCCGGCTTACGGAGGACAGGTGCAAATTAACAGTGCAAACTTGCGTGCTCAAGCAAAACTGCTTAACGAGCAAAGTTATGATGCGAGCTTATTTACCGCACCTTCGTTAAATCAAGGTATACCTAGTTACCAACAACTTGTTGCAGAGGCCATAAAGCAAGTATTCTCTGGTAATTCACCACAACAAGCAGCGGCCCATATTCAAAAGGGGTTAAACAGTTGGCACTACATAGGAGAAGCTAACTGCCAACTTTGAAATATTAATGGGCCGGCTTAATTCACTGGCCAGCCCATTTAAATAAAAAAACCCAATAAATAAACATTGACTGTTAAACAAACCAATTATAAAAATAGAAATACATAAAATACAAAAAGCAAGGATAACGCATGTATTTCAATAAAAACAAAATAAATAAATTAATATCTTTTTCATTACTTTTCTCTTCAAACTTTGTATTTTCTTCACAAAACATCCAACCATTAAGCACTACTTATGATAAGGCCGTGATTCAAGACATTGCTGAATTTGCTGAGCTAGTACACAGAATAAGATATTTTTATCCAAGTGAAACAAATAATGCGACGCAATGGGAGTATTTTTTAAAATATAGTATATCAGAAATACTAAAGCTCCCCACTGAAGATCGCTTAGAACATGGCTTAATCCTACTAAAATCAGTTACTCCATTAATCGAACGCGAAAAGAGCAAACTACCTGAATTAAAAGAGTCCGAACAGCTTTATCACTGGATAAACTTTGGGCCTCGTCAATACAACTTTTTCTTTAGAGTAATATTAAAATCTGACCCACAATATATTCCAGCGCCAAATGCGCTGGTTTACTCCGATTGGTATAATGGACAGGAACTCCACTGGCCACTATTTAGCCGTAAACAAGATCTTCATCTAGGTAAGGTTCATCATTCAATTGACGGGCCAGTATCATTGGAAGACCCTGCGACATGTATGGCAGCTGTAAGCTCCATCTGGGGTGAAATACATCATTTTTGGCCTTATTTTGAGCAAGTATCAGTAGATTGGGAATCAAGCCATGTCGAGTTACTCAATGGGTGTTTGGGTGACATTGATAAATTAGAACAAGTAATAAGAACTGAGTTTACTAAGCTTCAAGACAACCATGTATGGGTCGGGTTACCCAGAGAATATCGTGAATCAAACTTCTATCGACTCCCCCTAGATATTGACCATATTGAGGGAAAAGCAATCGTTACTAATAAAACGTCATATTTAACGCTACAAGCAGAGATAGGCGATGAGCTTATTTCAATTGACGGTACGCCTACCGATAAACTCATTGAAAATTATAAAAACCAAACACTTAAAAGTGTACATAGAGCTGAAACCATGGCCACTCGAATGTTACCAAGGCTGTATAATGCACCACAGCTCGTTGACCTAGAATTCAAAAAGCCTGACGGTCGAGTCATCACAACTTCAACGGCATCAATACACGACAACGTAATAGGCCCATTTAACAGACCAGCAAAAGACGGCTCAGTCATTCAGCAGCTAGGTGATGGAATAATAGTATTCAGGCCCCATAAACTGTCAAACCATGACGCACTGCAGACCGCAAAGCTAGCTTTAGCAGACAGTCACGGCGTGATATTGGACATGCGTGGATACCCATCTAACCTGATGTTGACCAATCAAGCTCTGGGCATGTTCACTGACAACCCCCTGAAACTTGGCGAATTCTCATTTTTTATCCAACTATTGCCAAACCGAGAACAAGCATTCAAAGCTGAACAACTTTCACCCACACCAGCTACACCACAATTATTTAATGTCCCGATAGTAGCAATGGCTGGACGCAATAACCAAAGTGCAGGAGAACATATGATGCAATGGGTTCAATCAATGGGTATACCTATTGTAGGTGAGGTCACTGCTGGTATTAACGGCGAACACGTCCATGCTCAATTATTTGGTGGCCATGCAAATGGAGGGATTTCGTTTCGATATACCGGATCTTTATCCAATCAATTCGATGGCAGTAAGCTGATTGGTGTGGGTATTCAGCCAGATATCCTTACACCTATTACTCAAGAGTCGATTCAACAGAATCGAGATATACAAATGCAAGCAGCGATTACGCAGCTTAAACGTATGATGCAACATTAATTCTGTACGAGCTAGACTGTCTAATATGGCAGTCTAACGCTCAGGCTGCATTAAATACCTGCTAACTTTAGGTTTGCATTTTACAAATGCCACTGAGTATTTTCTTCACAATGCAATTTATATAAATATAAAGATAGGCGTGTAAAGATAAAATGAAGATTCTACTCTCATAAACATATAACCTAAACACACCTCGAAAGGACAGCTAACCAACCGAAATTCAGTTGAAATTAGCTTTGGTAAGCATAGACAAAATTCGCTAAAAAACTGAGAAAAATTAGAAAAAATCATGAAAAAACAGTGACAAGAGATATAAAAGCTCGCCTTTATTCACAAAAACTCAACGCCCACTAGTACACTAACAAAGCGTATGTCGCCCACACCTGTATAGATCACTAATGATATCTATTTCGGACTATTACCTTAAATTGAGTAATTAAATACTCAACAAAGCGAGAAGAATTCAATCAAAAGTTTGACTCAGCAACTAAAAACAACCACAAAAGCTTAATCGCAACCTTATAGATTCAAAAATGGCTATTAACTTCCTGTTATTAAACCTCACATAATCATAAACCATGCTAACAACATTAATTGAAAATTAAGCACAATTCATATCATAAAAAACTCCTCAACAAAAAAGAAACTCTTTAAAACCTTAAGAAAACTAAAATCTCATTTATGAAAACTTTATAAAGCAGTGAAAAACACAAAAAAAACCTAAAGAAAACTATTTACAACATAAAAAAACACCTCTAAGGTAATAACCAACACAATAAAGTGTTTTATAAAAATTAAGGATTAATAATGAAGCTTTCTCTAAATAAGAAAAAAATCAAATCTCTAAGCCAAGACAACAAGCAGCTTCCTAATCAAGCAACACCAGCAATTGCTGGCGGTCGCCTTACTGATAACTGCACAAACAACTACTATTCTAATAAATTTCAAAACTGTAACACTTTAATCCATACCGATCGCAATCAAACGGCTTGTTGCCCATCTGCTGCATGCTAAAATACAGTTTCAAGTAAACTTTAAAATAAAAAGAGATAATTTCAGTTATAAAATAGATTTATCTCTTTTTAAATTACCTTCCCAGTTTTATAAAACCACCAATTCAACACCATATTAAATCTAAAATTAACATTTTAGGCTGAGACATTTAGATAATAAATAGAGTTTGGCTCTGGCTATAATCGGTTTAGAACATAATTTCCCTTTAAACTCAAGTGCGGGCTTTAAGCTACTTCTTCAAAAAGACATACAGTGAAACAGCTGCGGTAAAAAAGTGGAACTATTCATAGCACCACTTTTTGCTAGTTTAATATGCGCTAGAACCTTAACGTGCTAACGCCTGACGAACAAGTTGAGTTGCTTTTTCCATCTGAACATCTCGACTTTCCACAATAGATGCTTGTGTGGCTGGTACTAAGTAGTCTGGCTGAATACCCACTCCAATCAACTTACTCCCATCGACCTGATCAGAACGAGAGGCTGTATATATATATGTTACCCCACCATTAGCTTGGCCGGAAAACACCGTTCCAAACATAATATCGCCATTAATCCCTGCTGTTACCTCACCGACAATAGGAATATCCATATTTTGAGCAATCATTAAAAAATGTTCACCAGAACTTTGATTGTAGGTTTGAGATATGGCCACAGTAGGCACGTCATATAGCTTTTCATTTAGAGGGACACCGAGATCAAAAGACAAAGTGTGAGGGTCTGCCTGATTCGGTAACCTCTGGACAAATTGCTTAAAAGGACCAATTGTCGCTTTAGCGTCAGTGAAATAACCCAGAAGAGAGCGAATTAATGCGAAGTTTTTTGGGTAACCACGCATGTCCAAAACTATCGCTTGGGCAGTTTTAAGCCTCTCCTTTGCAGCGTCATAATGTGCTTGCTCTTTGATGTCATAAAGACGCAGGGCTACAACTCCATCACCCAACTCCTTAATCAGTGGCGGTTGTGTCTGGTTGTTGTAAAACCTATCTATCACTTTGTTATGTATTGTCGCCGTAGTGGTGGTGATTATTTCTCCACTTGGCTTTTTGAAAGTAAGTTTGTATAGATCCGGGGATTGATATGTATAGGCAAGCTGAGCTATTGCGATACTTCTTTCGAAATGTTTACTACGTAACCTAGTGCCTAGCATTTCATTTACCAGCTCAGCCACAGGCACATCATCAATTGCAAGTAGTTCATCCCCAATATCGATTTGCTGCGATAGATAGTCTGTTTTGTGTGTAAGGATCGCTTTATTTTCTATCTGTTGTAGTCGAATTGGTAAACTATACTGCCCATAAGCTGAATATTCCTCAGGGAGCCCAAAGTAGAGGTGATTGTCTTGCAGTTTACTCAGCTCTCTACGCGCTGTCGTTTCAAAATTGCCTGGCTCATCAATACACGCCTGCAGTAGCACCGAGTGGCTATCTTGCCAATTTACATCTACTTGTTCAAAGTACGGCCAAAAATGATAGATCTCACCCCAAATTGAACTCAGAGCAGCCATGCACATTGCTGGTTGGTGCAATGACAGGTTTCTTTTTTGTTCCTTAAATGCCTTACCAGCGAGGCTATCTTGTTCACTTAAATACAGGGGCCAATAAACAGCTTGGCTATCATAAATGTCACTATAAAAATCAGACTTTGCAGTTAACATTGAACTTTTTAGCTCTTCAGGTTTATCTGATAATAGCGTACGTTCATATACATAAAACCATCGAGCGGCTCCATTGTACCAAGTACGAGCAGCCCCTTGTTTATCCAACACAGGAAGCTTACCTTTGTCGACCTCAATGTAAGGGGCAACCTTTTTCAATTCCAACATGGCGTATTGCATCCGCGCTGTAGCAGGCTGTTTTACCATATCGCTGATGACATGCTCTAGAAAGTAGTCCCACTGAGTATCTGAAACAACTTCACTCGGGTAGAAATAACGTACCCTATGCACAAACTCACTAAACTCAATAATATCCGGCAAAGCAGCCTGGTATTTTGCTTTATCTGTAAACTCAGTCTGCACAGCGCTGCCTGCGTTGTCACTGGCATGAGAAGTGTTTGTCATTGTCAGCAATATGCCAACATAGATCACACTTATTTTTTGTCTTAACTTCATACTAACTCCTTTTTTATTATGTATGCCAAAACTACATTATAAAACGGCAAGGATTTGTCAATAAACCAATAAAATCAATGATTTATTTAATATCAGTAGTGTAATTGTCTAAAACTGTTGGCAGTTGCATCGAGTGCTGAATTGGTGGCAGGAATGTCTCATTTAATTCATAACATAACGAAAATAGAGTTAACTCTTAGTTACTCGCTCAATTAACGCAATAAAAACCTCCATATATTTGAAATTATTGATTAAAGTTAAAAAGGAAAGATACTAAATGAAGCTGTATTTACATATGAATTTCGCTTAGTAGAATACTTAAACCCTCATATTTTTTACTGAGCGAGCAATTTATGCTTGTATTAACATATAGTAACGGTATCGTATAGCAAATTTTATAATCAAGCTTGTTTGTTGGAAGTCAAATGCGTTTACTAATGTTACTCCTTTTTTGGTTATCAATCCCTGCCATGGCCTATCAAGTTCAACCCATGATTGTTGACTTAGCTGCACATGGTAACAAGTCATTAGTCACTTATCGTTTGCAAAACCCTAGTGAAAACACATTACCCATCGAAATAGAAGTATATAAGCGTACATTTGATGAAAACCAACAGGAAATACTGGTACCTGCAGAAGACGACTTTATTGTTTTACCACCGCAAGTCGAAGTAAAAGCAAAAAGTTATCAAGTTTTCCGCGCCAAGTACTTGGGCTCGCCAGAGCTTAAAGAAACCCACTCTTACCGAATTGTATTTAAACAATTGCCATTGCCAGATGAAGACGACAAATCAGGGGTTAAAATGGTATTTAATTTTGCAACCCTAGTATTTGTCAGCCCTGATGGCATTAAAGCGCAACAGCAAAGTGAGATCCGTTGCGAAAAAACCGATGATTGCAAGCTCACAATCGCTAACAAAGGTAAGCGAGTATTAGACTTATCTCATTTTGACTACCACTTCCACCAAGGCGAAACAGTCATTAGTTGGGCGCAACTGCAATCAATTACATCTGGGCGCTTCATTATGCCTGGGCACAAGATGGAAGTTGATTTAAAACCCATCATTACAGACAAGCCTTCCAAAAGCGCAGAGCTAATAAACCTATTCGATAAAAAGTAGCTTTATCTATGTTATTTTTGGGCGCTTATATTCGGCCTATTGATTTGAAGTGTGTGTTATACGCACTTCTTTTATTTTGGGTTTCTAATACATTGTCTGCCACCTTCGAGATGGACTTTCCTGTGCGGCTGCACATTGCCGAGATTGGGCAAGTTTCTGCCGCTACCGATGGAATAGAGTTGAAATCGATTGCCGCTACCGAGTTTAAAGACAAAATGCAGTCGGTGTTGAGCGAAGAAATACTGGCATGGTTAACCGAGCTTGGTGACACAGCCATCACACCGGCTGAATTCTCAGCTAAAGGGATTGAGCTCACCCTACAGCCACAAGACCTGACAATTGAAATGTCCCTGTCAGAAGCGGCAATGGCCACAGACAGCTTGTCGTACGGCAGACAAAAGCACTTTGAACTCCCCGAGGGAGAAGCAAAGTGGGCGGTTTTGAATAACCTTAACTTGAATCATGAACGAACCAATAACAACCATGACCATAGATCACAACTGGAATGGCTAATAGATGCAAATATTGGCGGCGGAGACGGCATCAATATGAATAGCTCTGTGTTTTGGGAAAATGGCAATCAGCGATCTAGTAAAGTTTATCGAGGAGAAACAGCATTTTACTATGATCAACCAGATAAGCCATTGCGATACACATTAGGCGACACCAGCATGAATAGCGCAGGGCACTTACCTGGTGCCCAACTGGCTGGATTTAGTATTGAGAAAGCTTACTCTAAATTGCAACCACAACGTCGTATCACACCCGGCAATAGCCAACAGTTTGTGCTTCCTCGCGCTGCTCTGCTCGAAGTTTACATCAATGATTTTTTGATCTCCCGATTGCGTTTAAAAGCGGGTCGATATGACCTAAGTGATCTGCCGCTCACATCAGGGGAGAACAATATTCACGTGGTTGCAACTTACCCCAATGGCGAAAAAGAAGATTTTTATTTTACAACACATTACAATGCTAGATTGCTAGCAAAAGGGCTAAGTGATTACTCACTTTCAGTTGGTTATCTCTCTTCTCTTGAAGACCAACGTTTTCACTATGACGACGACTTAATCATATCTGGTACATATGAATACGGATTAAGCGATTCCTTTACATTTGGTTTCAATGGCGCTGTGCACCCGCGAGGCCATGTGCTGGGTACACTGGCAACCATTAATAGCCCGATAGGTAATCTCTCGCTGCGCTACTCTCAAAGTGAAGTGAATGGCACAGTGGGCAGTATCTACTCGCTGGAAACTGAACATAGTATTTTCGGTCACGGTAATGTTGGCTCACCAAACTTCCGATTGGGGTACGAGATCAGCCATGACTTTACCAGCAGCCCTTGGCTTGAATTCGATACCAGAAACAACCGCAACCGTGCATTTGTTGATTATAGCTATTTTATTAATGAACATATGGACTTGAACTTCAACGCAACGCGTGCCCAAAACGATGATAACTTTGTAACTGACAGCATCACCGCTGAATTTAATGTTCGATATGAGACAATTCGCTTGAGAATGGGTTACAACCATACCCAAAGTGAAGATGATAGAATTGAGCCTGACAACCAGTTCTTTCTCAACTTTACTTGGAATTACGACAGCCGTGAAAATAGCAATCGTGCAAGAGCCCAATATAACAGTCGCACCAAGGTATCGAGTGCCAGCTACGCAAAAACCAATCACAATTTCGTCAATGACTATGGTTATCAAGTACTGGCTGAGCAAGGGGAAGACTTTAGACAAGAGCAATTAGAAGCGAGTTATACAGGCGCTTTTGTCAGAGCTGATATCAGTGCCAACAATCATTCCCGTTTTGGCATTCGTTCAGACAGTAGCGCCAGTGTGAACTTATCAACCAGCTTAGGTGTTGCTGATGGCCACTTTGGTATGGGGGCGACCACCACCGCGCCATTTGCCGTAGTGACCAAACACAATACACTTAAAGATGCAGATGTGTTGATAAATGTTGATAGGACTGGGCGAGCACAAACTAAACCGAGCAACCAAATAGGTGCTCTCATTGATTTGGGTAACGGCTACAGTAAAACTCAGCTTAACATTGATGTACCCGACGCCCCACTTGGTTACGACTGGGGTCCTGGCATCTATGTTAAAGTAGGAGGCGCAGCAACAGGCCATCATATTCAAATAGGGTCTGACTTATCATATACCATTATTGGCACCTTAGTTGATGATAAAGGCACACCAATTGCAATGAAACGAGGGCGTATTGTAAAACAGCAAAACGCCGAGTCCGCCGATCCCCAAGCACAAAGTTGGCCGTTTTTCACCAACCGCGCCGGGCGCTTTGTGGTAGAAGGAATAAGCTTGGGTCACTTTGACATCGAGTTGAATAACTTAGTCGGACAACTGAATATTGCTGACACCGAACAGCGGTTTGTCAGAATAGGTAAAGTAGTATTGAAACCAGCCCAGCCTAAAGGAGGCGCACATTGATGAAGTTCAAGATCTTGGTATTGCTGATTTTGAGTTATCTGCTGTTCACTTCACCAGCACAGGCTAACTGGCGCAATTGCTACGGTAATTTATTGGCCACCTCCAATCCCAGCGATATTATTACTGAGCATAAAAATCGTGTTTCAGTCTTTTTACCCCTTAAAGTGCAGGTGTCAGATAGGTTACTCGACTGCGCCGATGAGATATGGGTTGAAGATGTCTACTACTACTCAATGGTTTTTGAAGGCCCTACTCAGGATAAATACGCCAAGCTGTTTGATGCTCAGTTTAAAAAAATCAAAGTGAGAAATGGTATTTGGAAGTCAAAGCTCACAGATCGCTCTACTCAAATGTGGGTGCGCCTGCGGCATTACAGCTTATTCCCAGCAGGTGAATATTACGGTGCCATTAAAGTATCAGTTGTTAGAAACAACCAAGTCGTAGAAGAGCAATATCTAGACATGACTTATTATTCCGAGCCCCAAGTGTCAATATCACTGGATAATAATAGTAAAGGCAAAGTATCCGGTGGTCATGGCCAATACCAGATCAACTTGGGCGAACTGAAAAGTAATATGCGTTTTTACTGGGGCATTAAAATTCTCAGCAATAGCTCTTACGATATTGTCTTGGACTCTGAATTCAATGGATTGCGTCATGAAACCAACACTCGAGCACTGATTGATTACACCATCGCCTTTGATAACGTCAAAATATCGTCATCAGAGCAACTTAATCGCAGCTACAACTTTTATTCAGGTGTCAAAAATAAGTGGTATGGCTTTGAATTTGTTTTGGGCAATGTCGAGCTAATGCCAGCTGGCTATTATCGAGATAATTTATCACTCACTGTATATCCTAGGTAAGCATATGATAATAAAAGGTTAAATTAATTTTTATCACACAGAGCACAAAAAGTTTGGAATAATGTTTCATTCTTGGCACACCCTTTGCTTTTAAAATATCAACTAGGCAACGACGCCTAGAATTGAAAACTAGATATAAAAACTACTTCGTGTTTTGTTTAAGGGGAAAAGCCATGAACGCATTACTAAAATCACTATTCGCTGCAACTGCATTCACATCAATCACTGCAGCAGCTGCTGTCTCAGATATCTCAGGTACTGAAGCTAAATTCACTTTCGAAGGTACAATCGCACCAATGTGTAAAACAAGTAGCGGTAGCAGCAACAGCGTTACTGGTCTAAAGCTTGATTCTTCTCAGCAGACGCAAGAAATCGGTACTCTAGATGTATGGTGTAACACTGGCGAAAATGCAACGACAGAGTACACATCTGCAAACGGTGGTTTCCTAGTCGCAAACAACGCGAAAGGTAGTAAAATCGCTTACACACTAAACATCGGTGATACTTCTGGTATCGATTTACAGACTGGTACTTACAAGCATTCAAAAGCAACGACAGCGGGTACAGGTGTGACTGGTGAAACTCAAGCTACATCGCTTAAAATCACGCCTCAGTCAAACGGTCTAGATGACGCAGGTACTTACTCTGATACTATCACAGTAACAGTAAGCCCTAACTAATTTGAAATTGGGCAGATAAGTTTATGGCTTAATCTTTACTGCCCAAATCATCTAATATGAGCTGATTAAAGTATGTATCAGCTCATTCTTCCAACCAAGCCGCTCCCTCATTTATGCCAAAGTCGTGGCATTTCATAGACAATGGCCTTGACGTAATTACAGCAAAACCGACTCAGTTGAGTACATTGTTTTCTAAAAAACAAGTTGATTAAAATTTAGCTTACCCAAGACTCTAACTATATGGGTTTAGACAAATTCACAAACCAAGTTACAAACGATTTAAAAGCACAACTCTATCTCTTTGAGCTAAAGAGCCCAGATCAGCATTAGCTATTCTCAGGCTTGCAAACCAGCACTGGTTGACTGCGGCACACACTCATACAGCGCATATCTTGATAGTCTAAAACAACAGCGTATAGAGCAATGCCCGAACTCAATCAACAAAGAAAGCTGTAAGATAAAACACAATCGACCTATATATCAGTCTGAAAAGCGGCCATATCCATTAAAAAAGATAAAGCCTGAGTTTGGCTCATTTGCTCGGGATCAAACTCGGTTTGGCCGTTTTTACGTAGTAACTCATAAAAAGATTCAGAGCCCCCTGCATAGCCCATTTGCCACTTTGCAAAAGTTGGGCTCTCTACCTCGTCGTAACTGATAATGGTTGCTTCTTCATGCCTTGGATCATCGGCAATATCGAGATAAAGTTCATTAACGGCTTCTCTGTCCCCTTCTAATGCTTGCAAAAAGAACTGGTTTTCAAAACAAAGCATGCCACATACCGCAATTTCATCGTTATTAGAACGAGCTGTTTCCAAAATATCACGTAAATCCGACAAGCTCATACTGCGAGATGCCTGACTAAAATATACCAACCTGACTAGCTTCATACCCTTACGCTCCTAGTAATGGCCACTCAAATACCTTTGCACAGAAAGTGTAATCATTGGCTATAGTTAACAAAAATACAAGGCAAGAACAGCAATGATTATGGAAAGACAACAGCACACCATTTTAAGCATTGGCCCACATTCGACGTCCCTGGAAACACTTTTAAAACAACTTAATTGCAATGTTGAAACTGCCACTAACTTAAGAGCAAGCAAAAAGCTTATACGTAAGAAAAAGCCAGGGCTTCTGGTGCTAAACGTAGAAGACACAGACTCAGAAGAATTAGCTGAACAGTTACTGGAATATGTCAGAGTCGGTTGCCAAGACAAGGACATGATATTTATTGTTGCGCACCAACCTGAGCGTATGCCCGATGCATTAAGCTGGATTGAAAACTATGATATCGCCAGCTTTATTAGCCTTGCTCAAAACAAAGAAGCCTTCAACTTAAGCGTCATCGAGCGCAACCTCAAAGCTTGGCAACGACTTTTACAAATTAACGCACAGCACAAGGCTGAAAGTGATTTATTGATGAGTGTCGCCCACTTACATAGAAACAATAACGACATTAATGAAGTCATGCTTACGTTTATGCAATCCCTTGCCAACATCGCCTGTGCGACAACACATTGTAGAATTAAGATCAGCAATCAACATGACGGTGAGCTAAGCCAAGTATGGCCACAGCAACAATTGGTAGAAAAGGCACTGACTGATGCTTTTGGGTTGCCAACTTTGCCCGCCTATCTAGCTCGTTCACTTACAGAAAAAAAGCCTCAAATTGACCTTTTACCAAGTAAGGAAACATTTCATTCGGTTAATCAATTACTGGGGGCAAACCTCAGTAGTTATCTTATATTTCCTATTGTTGTTTACGACAAAGTGCTGGAGTTAATGGTGTTTTTCATTGATGAACAAGCAATGGATTCAGTGTCTATGCGACAGATAGACGTTGTCAGTAAATCCGCAGAGCAATTAACCATCTTACTAGAAAGAAAAGAATCAGAGCGGCGCTTGAAGAAGCAATGTAAAAGGTTAAAAGAAGCGCTGATTAAGCTAAAGCAAACCCAAACACAACTTGCTCACAGTGAAAAAATGGCAACTGTCGGCCAGTTTGCAGCAGGCATCGCCCATGAGATCAATAACCCACTCTCTTCTGTGTTAAGTAACTTTGGCTCAATGGATAATTACCTAGACAGCATCCTTAATTTGCAAAATTTACACGACCAATTTTTGAGTGCCGTTGAAGTTGGCAATCAGCATATTGGCGCGGAAATTAAAAACCAAATCAGTGACTATCGAGGACAATCGGATATTGATTTTATTTATGATGATATCCGTGAAATTGTCGCCCAATCTCAAATGGGGTTAAGCCGAGTCAGCGAAATCATCAAAGATTTGCAATCATTTACAGCGCCAAATAATCAACACCAAACCAAACTAGACGTTGCCACAGTTGTGGAGCAAAGCTTGATGTTACTGAACAACCAAAACCCCAGCGCAATTTCAGTGACAACCAATTTTTCGCATACTTGCCAGCCAACTTCTAATCCTGGATTTGTACAGCAGATCTTAACCAATTTACTGAAAAATGCTTTTCAAGCCGTAGCGCAATGTCGTAATGACCACCCGTTTGTTGAACTAAGCTCAAAAGAAGCTGATGACATGCTATTGCTTACAGTGAAAGATAATGGCCCAGGGATCCCCTTGGATATTCAAGAGAAAGTTTTTGACCCATTTTTTACGACCAAAGAAGTTGGTCAAGGCAGCGGACTGGGCCTATCGGTGAGTTACAACTTGAGTAAGCAGCTTGGTGGCAGTTTATCGCTTCAATCGGAACTCGGTGAATGTACCTCTTTTACCTTAGCACTACCGATAAACTAAATCACTATGCTGGCGCTTAGTGATTTCCTAGTATGTACCTTGCTCATTTTTCGGCGGTATGAGGATCCAACGGCCACTAAAGGTACAAATAAAATAAATAACACTATGAATATATAAGTCAGATTATGCAATGCCTGCCCTTGTTACAGTGGGCCTATTATTACTGGGGATCAACATGGCAAATAAACACTGACAATGGCACCGCCATCTTCACAATTGCGAAAAGCGAGCTTACCCTGATGCGCATCAATGATCTCGCGGCACAATGCTAAACCAAGCCCAGTTCCAGAGTGCTTTGTCGAATAAAACGGTAGCAGGGCGTTTTCCAGTACTTCTTGAGCCATACCGGTGCCAAAATCTCGCACTTCAATGGTAATTCCCTGTCGTTCTAGTTCAATAAAGCGTAATTGCACTAATGGCGTTTGTGCTTGCTCACTTTGTGCTTCATGGGCATTTTTCAAAATATTAATCAGTACCTGCTCCAGCTGGTGCTCATCGGCATACAGGGCAGATTCAGGGATCTCATTTGTCAGTTCAAATGGGTACAAAGCGTTTAATTGCTCTAACAACGCTGGCCACCTAATTAATGTTTTGCTAGGTAACTTTAGTTTGGATAACTCACCATAGCCTTTGATAAACTCATTTAAATGACCGATCCGCCGCGATATAGAGCTAAACACTCTATCGAGGCGAGGTTCTTCTAGATTCTGCGCCAGTAACTGACCTGAATGACACATGGAGCTGATCGGGGCTATGGAATTATTTAACTCATGGCTGAGTACCCTGATGACTTTTTTCCAAGTTTGTACTTCTTGGCGACCAAGCTCGTGGGTGATGCTTTTCAACAAGTATAGGGTATGGCTCGCTTGATGAATGCGCATACCTGACTTTGCTAAGTGCCATGCTTGCTCTTCACCACTGGCATCCTTGAGCGTGAAAATGCTCTCTCCGCTATTTTGCAATGCCTCCGCAAACCCGCCATCTAACTCATTGCGTATAGCTAACCAATCGTGCCCTAACAAAGACTCACCGTGATTAAACATCAACTCAGCAGCGCGGTTAGCAAAAATGATTTTATGATCCGGGCTCACTAAAAATGTGACCACAGGCGATGTATTAAGCACTTTATCTAACAGCATTTCACGTTGATAAAGATGTTGCCGCTCTTTTCTCAGTTTTTCTGCGCACTGGTTAAATACAGTAAAAACACTGTCGTAAATTGGGTGTTTTTTGGGCGCGATACTGACCGAAAAATCCCCATCAATCAGGCTTAACAAGCCTTGTTCAATACTGCGCTGAATATTCGCCTGTGCCTTATTGTATCTGTGGTACACGTAACCAATTAAACTAAACAGCACAGTACCAATCAGTAAAAAAACCAGCGGGTAATCAGGGCCATATACAACCCCAGCAATAGAAAAAGCGACTTGGCACAAAAAGAAAAAGCTCAGTAACTTAGTCATCGCTCTTTTCCAGTTTGAACTTTTCGATGCGTCGATAAAGGGTCTGACGACTTAAACCGAGCTCCTGAGCCGCATGCGCAATTGTCCAATTATGCTTGTCCAACACCTGCTGCATGTGCTCTTTTTCACTCAGTATTGAAGTTTGTTCTTGCCCTTGGAATGCACTTGCGGTTACACAGTCCCCTTCAGCAAAAATCAGTGCTCGCTTACAGGTATTTTCAAGCTCGCGTACATTGCCCGGCCAAGTGTATTGCATCAAGAATTGTTCGGCATCTTTTGACAACGAGTGTGCGTCACCAATAAAGTGGTTCGCCAGCGGTATAATGTCCGCTCTGCGCTTATTGAGTGGCAAAATAGTCAACTCCATTCCATTTAGTCGATAGAATAGATCTTCTCTAAAATCACCATTTTTAATATCGAGCTGCAGATTTGCATTAGTCGCACTGATCACCCTAACATCCACTTTTTGCGTCACATTTGAACCCAGCCGCTCAAACTCTCCCGTTTGCAAAACACGTAATAGTTTCATTTGACCTGAAAGCGGTAAATTACCAATTTCGTCTAAAAATAGTGTACCACCATCTGCCGCTTCGAAACGTCCAGCCCTTGCTTGATTTGCCCCAGTAAACGCGCCTTTTTCCGCACCAAATAACTCTGCTTCCATCAACTCTTGTGGAATTGCGCCCATATTAACCTTAATAAAGGGTTGTGTCGCACGTTGAGACTTTTGATGCACAAAATCAGCTAACTTTTCTTTGCCAGAGCCATTTGGGCCGGTGATAAGCACATTGATATCTGCTGCTGCAACCTTGGTAGACGTATAAATCAGCTCTGACATTTCTTTGCTTTGGTAAACGAGTGCGCACTCAGTTGATTGAGTTACTTTGGCCGCCAACTGCTCTTTGATCGCACCAAGGAGCTTTTGGTCATCCCAAGGCTTGGGAAGATAATCTGCTGCGCCAGACTTTACCAATGAAATAGCGGTTTCTAGCTGGCTCCAAGCTGTGATAATAATAATCGGCAGTGACGGGTTGAGTTCTTTTAGCGCACTAAATAATTGCTTGCCTTCTTCCCCTGATGTGGTGCCTTCGCTAAAGTTCATATCCTGGATCACCAAGTCGACTTTTTGATGCGATACAGCCAAAAGTGCTTCTTTTACACTCGTCACACTCAGTACTTTGTAATCGTGAATACTCAGTAGCAAATCTAGTGCATCTAAAATATCTGGGTTGTCATCAACAACGAGAATTGTGTTCATACGTGCTTTGCAAACATACAGCGGCTATCAAGCCGCTGCATGTTGATTCCTTATTATTTATAGCGTGCGAGTCGCTGTGACAGGCGCTATTTTTGTTGTTTTCCAAGCTGGTAGCCCAGTTGCTGCAGTACCAGAGATAAACACGATAATAACACAAATCAAATAGCTCATTACATCAGGTTTAGGCATTAAAATAACGTTAGCTAACAACATATTAATGGCAATAACACTGACCACGCCTAGCCCTGCAGCAATCGCACTCACCAACCAGTTTTCACTCAACACATACAGCAATACATCTTTTTTACGCGCGCCTAATGCACGTCTGATCCCAATGAGTTTTTTCTGCTTTGAAACATGGAAATGCGCGTGTGCGAAGCAGCTTATCATCGTTACCAATAACATAAATGCCGTCAATAAACTAAATAATGTGGCCAAACTGGTTGCTTGTTTAAAGTAGTCACTATGATGATCTTCCATCGTGATTATTTCGCGTATGTCACGCTCTGGGTGTACTTTTTTCAGCGCATCCCTGATCACTTGCTTAGTGTGTTTTAAATCGCCCGGTGCCACTTTAACCATATATATCAACCTAGATTGTGCACGTGCCATATTGCGAAATTTAAAGATTCCGTAGTGCGGATAAGCGCGCGTAGGCCTGATCGCAAAGTCAGAAACAACCCCGACAATACGACCTTCAGAAGTTTGCTTTCCAACCGCAGACTCCCCCGGATAAAGCGCTTCAGCCAATGACCGAGAGATGACAATATTTGGTTCAAATTCAGGGGATTCTAGATACCCACGCGTTGCATTGTCGCCCGCGTTGAAGTTTCTTCCAAGATGCATTTGCGTATCTAATAACTTAAAGAAATCTTGCCCTACATAATAAGTAGGTATGCCACTGAACTGACGCTCTACAGGCATATCTTCTGGGTGGTTAATATCTTCTATTGAGTGATAATTTCCACCGCGCATTAATGGTAACTGGTTAGTATATGTCACCATCTCTACTACATTGAGGTTTGCCAGTGCCGCCATATCTTCATCAACAACAGACAAAAAGAAATCTGCGTCCAAAAAGGCTTCTGAGGTGGGGCGAACTTGAAACGCCAACACATTCTCCATGTCAAAACCAACATCACGAGATAACTTTTCATTCGCATCAATACTCAGCAATAGGCTGTTACATGCCAGACCAATGGTTAGAACCAGTTGAAATATGAGTAAGCCCGTCGCAAACTTGCGCAGCAACATTGATTTAAATAGTGCTTTTATGTTCATGAGCCTGCTCCTACTTTAAAATACTTGCCAGTGGCGTGCGAGCGCCCTGAACTAAAGGGTAAATGGTACTTAATAAACTCGATGTCAGGGCCACACCAAACCCAATCACGACCATATGCAATGGTAATTCGGCAACGGGTGCTAGGTCTTCAAAGAGTTGACGGTACAAAGCTAACAAGCTAATTGCCAACACCAGTGACACCAGTGCACACGTAATACCTAAAATAACACTTTCAATGACCCCTTGATAAAAGACCTGCTTGCGACTCGCACCCACTGCGCGTCTTAAATTGGATTCGAACTGCCCTGCTTGATAGCGTGATAGCATCAAGCTATTGGCATTGAAGATGCACACCAGTAAAAACAACCCCGTGGCAAATGTAAAAGCCAATAAATCCTTGTTAACTACTTCGTTATACTCAAGCCAATCGTTGACATCATATAAGCGATTGTCGACCTCATGACGGTGGTTGCCCTTCTCCTGCAACTGCTGGGCATGACCATCAATAAAGGTCTGAAAAGCGAGCTTCTGCTGCGCGTCTACTAACTCAACAAATGCTTGAATATAATATGCATTTACCTGCCTTGTTTCACTCAAAGTCGTGTAATCATCAGTCGATAAAGCGCGCGCGTGAATTGCCCAGTTGTTATCAATCGCGACTTCGATGGGAACAAAAATATCATCGGTTTTGTTAAATGCTCGCCCTTCAGTTGCATGATAAAATAACGGCTTCATAATCCACGGTTTTAGTACGCCGACAATATTATAAATTTGGCCTTGTAACTCCAACTGTTCACCGACACTGTTTTCACCACCAAACAATTTGATGTTGAGCTCATGACCAATCACAATGTTGTTACTGTGCTCATTTTTCCACGCTTCACCAAACGCAAATTCAGCGCCCATCATGGCGAAAAAAGACGCTGTGGTTGCGCGTGTTGCGCTTGAATAACGCGTCAAGTCTTGCGAATCTGCACGACGGCTATAAACATTGGTTGCATAATGCATGGTAGCGCGGTTTGCAACCCCCGCATCAACAATCGCTTTCGCATCGCTATACCTTATAGTGTGCATACTGCCAAAGGTATTATTTGCGCCAGCATATGTATTCATATTCACACTAAAGATTTGGTCACTTTTTCCGGGGATAGGATCTTGTGACATCAAAGACAACATAGATAAATTTGCCAGTAAAGTGCCAATACCTATCGATAAAGTGAGCATGATCAAAGCGAAAAATAGCGGCGTACGTTTAAAGTTTCGTATGCAAAGCTGAACATAATAGGTAAACATTTCCATTGTAGGCTCCTTAAATCGACAGTGTTTCTTGATTAGCTGTTTGTGCCTTACTGACTGGCGCATAGATACTGTAATCGGTAATTTGCCCATCTATAATTTGGATATTGCGATTCACTTCTCGGGCCTGATCCGGATCATGGGTAACCATAATTATGGTGCTGCCTTTTTTGTTGATTTCTTTAAGTAGATCCATGATCTGTCTAGCCATTAGTGAGTCGAGGTTTCCCGTTGGTTCATCCGCTAACAAAATTTTCGGCTCTCCTGCCAAAGCTCGAGCGATGGCTACCCGCTGTTGCTGACCACCAGAGAGCTGGCTTGGCAAGTAGGCGTGACGACTGGCAAGCCCCACCAACTCGAGCGCATGCTCAATACGGCTACGTCTTTGCTTTGCACTCAGGCCGCGATAGCGCAGTGGCATGTCCACGTTGTCATAAATACTGTAATCAGGGATCAAGTTGTAGTTTTGAAAAATGAATCCTATTTTTTCATTTCTCAGACGAGATAGGTCGTCGTCTGACAAACCATTTACACTGGTCCCATCTAAGATATATTCCCCCTCATTAAAGTCATCGAGTAATCCAGCCACGTTTAAAAACGTCGATTTACCTGAGCCCGATGGCCCTGTCACAGCGACAAATTCGCCTGCCTCAACCTGCAGATTAAAATCTCGCAGTGCGTGAGTTTGGATGGTGTCACTGCGATATACTCGGCTAATATTTTTCATAGAAAGCATAATGAGATCCTTAATTCTTATTAATTATTTTGAAATTTTAAAAGTTTTACTTTGGCTGAATGCGTCATAATCAGAAATGATCACTTCATCACCTTCTTGAACACCGCTGAGTAGCTCAACGTACTCTACACTCGATGCCCCCACTTGAATATTCATTAATTGCGCGACTTGGTCGCGAATAACAAAAGCTTGTTTACCGCCAAAACTGGTTAAAAATGGTCCGCGCTTAACTTGCAGAACCTGCGATTTTTTCTCAAATTCGATACGGCCATTCACACGTTGGTTTTGACGCAACTTTACATTGTTGCCAGACGCCAATTTAACTCGCACCGCAACTTGGTTTTGCTTAATTTCTGGTGACACTGAGCTAATCGCACCTTGGTACTGTTGACCGGAAAATGTGATCTCAACATTTAAGCCAATGCCTAAATCATCTGCATAAAACTCAGGTACTTGTAACTCTGCTTCATATTCTGACAAGTCAACTATGCTCATCAAGGCCTGTGCATCTGCCACTTGTTCTTTTTGTTGCACTAACCAACTTCCCACCACTCCATTGACTGGTGCGCGTACTTCTAGAGCGCGCTTTCGGCGCTGAAGTTCTTGCAATATTTGAGTTTGTCGTTTAACAGATAAACCACGAGTTTGCGCTTCAAAATCAAGGCGCTTTTTTGCCATGCTGACACGCTTTTGAGCATGTTTGTGCATTAGCTGTGCTTCAAGCAGCGTATCTTGACTGCGCGCATAATCTAACTCACTTATCACTTGTCTATCGAAAGATTCTTGCGAACGCTGCTGTTCACGTTTTGCAGCATTGAGGCGTACCACTGCTTCATCTAAGCTGCGTTCTAAGTCCAATTGCGCTTCTTCATCTGCCAATGTGCCTCGGTCGGCATCTAACTTCAATTGCGACAGTAACGAAGTCTGCTGCTCTATTTGCGCACTCAACTCAGGACTCTCTAAAGTGGCTATCACTGTGTTTTTTTCAACAGTATCCCCAGGTTTAACTAATAAAGTAACTTGACCCGGCTCAGGGCTATAGACCTGCGGAGCATTGGCTGCAACCAAACGACCAGATACTGAAGCATCTCTAATTAGGTCTTGTTTGATTACCTTAGCTGTGAGCAATTGTGCGTATGAAACCGTTTTGATCCCTGAGTACCACTGACTGATCGCCGGGATAGACAGCACAGTGAAAAGTGTCATAAATACCGCTGACACAACATATTTAAGTTTGCTTTTTGCCTTACTTGGCGCGATGACTTCATCCTGAGATTGAGTTCCTTTAATCATAATCCTATACCTGTTAATTGATATACCTAGGTATAAGCGAGGACAGTGCCAAAATTTAAAAAATTATAAACCATTGAAATATATAAACTTTTTTAAATGTAAGAAATAATACGTGTCCGAATGGACACCCGCGCTGTCCAATAGTGTCACAGTGACACAGGTGTGGACACTGAGTGTCCACACCTGTGTCCGTCCACCAGCCCCGTGGTGGTTTTCAATAACTTGTCAAGATTTCAATGCGGTGAACTAGGGCCAAAAGCACTACAGCGCACCATTGATTCAGCGCTGTAAATACACCACTTGTTTCCAATAAAGACACCCCTTCAATACTGATCACGCGGTTGTACATGAAATGCGATCAGATCACATGGTCAACAATTGAACAATTCAATTTCATCTTTTAGGGTAGGTACGAACTTAATTCAATAAACCACAATGGAAAAAAGGGAATAACTATGCATAAAATTAAACTATTGATCTGTTCAGTGTTCATGGTCTTCGCTAGCAGCGCAAGTGCTTGGACAACCTCTCCAGCAGGTGTAGTGGAAAATTGTACTTGGCAGTACGTGAATACGTATAAAGGGATCGGTGTGTATATTGTTGAATACCGCTCTGTAGGTAGCTGCCGCTACAACACAAAACTATATGACTACAGAGTGCGTGAGATCCGCTACTACTAATAAACCACCCACTGGATCGCGCAATGTTCTATCAGTTCATTATTTCCTAGATATACGCTAGTACAAGGGAGTTTACTCCCTTATTTACTTTTACGAAGCTTTGATCAAACTACCAGTATTGTATCTAGCAATAAGTTTGATAACACAGCACCATCAGCTCATCGTCAATGGCCATTGTTAACCATGATGTCGTCGTATGTGCGTAATTAATCCGCTGTTGTCAAATTCTAGCGACACTATATTGGTTGTTTTGTAGTCGATGGTTCTATCTAAGTGTGCGGGCTTAACTCGACCAGATTCTGTCATTTTAATGATCACGACATTACGTCCAATCATCATATTATTAACTTCAATGTGACTGTGGATGACTTTATCTTTGAGTTTAGCAACCATGTCATCTCGTAGTGCGGCTTTATTGGTGTATGTAAAGTTGTATTTAACGTGTTCGTCTACAAATTCATCGGCCAATAATGAGAGAAAATGTTCAATATCTTTGCGGGTTGAGTTTGGCTGTTGGCGTGCATTTTGTGCCGCAACAAACCCATTGGCTTTTGCGACTAGCTGAGCGTGGGTTAGATCACCTTTGGCATGTGCCAGACAAGAAATCATTGATAAAATTGTGATGAATAGTGCTTTTTTCACTGGTTGCTTCCTTTCACTGACATTTTGGCGACAGTAATCCCGATTTAAGTCGTTCAATTACGCCACTCATGCTATTCACTAGCTTTGATGTTGATATATTCAGTTAATAGAGTAATGACTAAATTAGCGCCTTCCAAACTAACCTCACATTCCCTTTACTCATATTAAGACCCCAAATAGGGTACAACTCTAATATAAATAACCATAACTGTAAAATCATGCGCAATATCTCAAGTAAAAGCCCCCTAACTTTGCGCTAACGTCAATTTCTTTTGTATATGAGCCGTGTAACTTGCAATTATATCAAGCCGCTGTTGGTGACTTTTTTGTTGCACACCATGGGCAATGAATGGCGGGATAATCTCCCAGCCCATGAAGGCAAATACATCCTGATACAAGCCGTCTATTTTTGCTTGATAGTAGTCGAGTTCAGACTGATTTTTAGCCCCTCCAGTTGTGATAGAGTACATTACTTTTTTCGCTTTTAGGGTTGCACCTTCCCCATAGGCAAACGGATGTAAGCACTCGGTCAATCCACCTCTTTAAAATGGCCGGAAATGACCACCACCAAAGTGGAAATTGCAGCACCAAAACATCACACTCTTTAAGTTTATTTTGTTCGTGTTTGATTTGACTAATAAACGCATTGTTTTCCAGCGCGAAACGCTGTGCCTTGGCAAGATTAAAAGACTCTCCATCAGGAAACCCTATCACGTCATCGTGTCCCGCTACGGGGTTAAATGAGTCGGCATATAAATTAGATTTACTATACCTAATACCCATACTATTCGAGGCTTCGATGGCAATGCGGTGTAGTGCATAATTAAAAGAAGACCTTTCAGGGTGGGCTACGACCAAGTGGACATGCATTGTGGCTCCTTTGTCATACATTAACTTTATATTCTATTTAAATCATAGAGTTGTGATTCGTAAAAAAGTTTCACCAACAGCGCACTAATCTAGAACTCATTTAGTACACCAGTTCAGGTATGGTACTTGTGCACTTTATCGGTATCAAATCTCACCTTGTTTCAGTCAATAGTAACCAAACTTAAAGTGTACAAAATACAGCTGAGTTACATTCATTATTATATTTAGGTTAAAATTTTTTATCTTTTTTTAGACGCGGTTTAGATTAACTTTGAACATGGCAGATTAAAAATAAATATCAAATAAATTCATATGGGTAGATTAAAAACAACTCACTTAAAACATTGGCTTTGTCGGTAATGAAATTTAAAAAAGTTAATTTTTTATAATTGCAATGCCTGATCTGAATTTTAACCAAGCCCGTATTGCTGGAAAATTAACCACTCCAATGGAGATGATCGTGAAAGTACTTGCAAAATTGGCTATTGTTGCCGTTGTTGGGCTACTCTCTGCTTGTTCAGATGATGACGACCCTGTCACTACCACACAGCCACACCCTCCTCAAAACTCGGTGTATGATGCAGCAAAAGCCGCTGGATCATTCACAACCTTAGTTGCAGCGCTTGATGCGACGGGTTTAAATGCAACACTAGATGATACAAACAACAAATTTACCGTGTTTGCACCCACCGACGCTGCTTTTGAATTATTGGGCACGCAGGCCATCAATGACCTGCTAGCCGATACAGATACACTCAGTAAAATTCTCACTTATCATGTCCTCAGTTCTGAGGTGAATGCGGAAACTGCGCTATCTCTAGCAGGACAAACAACCGACACAGTAAACGGGGCAAAAATAGCACTGTCTCTATCTGGTGAAAGTTTGCTGATCAACACAGCGACTGTTACACAAACAGACATCCAAACCGACAATGGCATAATACATGTTATTGACGCTGTGCTCATGCCACCTGTGGAATCAACACCAACCCAAAATATTGCAGAAGTTGCAACCCAAGCAGGTAACTTTACTACCTTATTGAAGGCGGTCGAAACCGCTGGTCTCACTAACGCGTTAACAGGCCCAGATCCGCTCACAGTCTTTGCGCCCACCGATGCCGCTTTTGAAGCACTCGGCACAAGCACAATTAACACATTGTTGGCTAACCCTGATGTCCTTGGTGATATTTTAAAACAGCACATCATCTCTGGCAGTGTAGATGCAATAACCGCTATGTCACTTAATGGTAAAAATGCAACCACATTGCTGGGTAACCAAAAAAGCGTGACCATCGACTCGGCCGCTGACATGCTAAAATTCGCAGGCATAAAAGTCACACAGACTGATATACATGCGTCAAATGGCATTATTCATGTATTGGATGCCGTTGTTGTTGGTGATGTGACAGTACCCGAATCTCTTGGCCTCATCCCTGAAGTAGCCTCCAGTGCAGGATCATTCAACACCTTGATCAGTTTATTAAGTGCAACAGGTTTAGACCAAACCCTGTCTGATCCCACGGTGAAGTTTACTGTATTCGCGCCAACAGATGCCGCTTTTGCAGCGCTCGGCCAAACAACTTTAGATGCGCTAGGCGCTGACACCGAGATGCTCAAAGATATACTTCTTTATCATGTTGTGTCAGGGCAGAGTGTGATGTCAGACGCAGCTGCCGCAATTGCTTCTTCTCAAGACAATATGGTTACGATGGCCAATACCGATATGGCGGCCCTAAGCACGGTGGATAGTAAGCTATTCATTGACGACGCAGTCATAAGAACTACCAATGTGAAAGCAGACAATGGCGTTATTCATGTGTTGGATAAAGTCATCATGCCACCAGCTGAGAAAGCTGCTTCTGACAAAACAATTGCACAAGTGGCTTCGGAGACCGATGACTTATCTACTTTAGTCACTGCGCTGACAGCAGCAAACTTGGTTGATACCCTGTCCGACACAAATGCTCAGTTAACAGTGTTTGCACCAACCAACCGCGCATTTCAAAAAATTCCAGCTGACACACTCAATGCGCTTCTTGCTGATCAAACAGGATTAACTCAAGTACTCACTCAACATGTACTTGCACTTGAAGCCTCAGCGATGATGGCACTCAAACTCAATGGTAAACAGGTTGAAACGGTTGCAAAAAACATGTTGGATATCAGAGTTGTAGACTTTGCAGGAACAACCGATAGCGAAGCTGATACCGTTGCTTACGATGGAGGCCAGCAAGCTTTAGTCGCTGGAAAAGGGCATGAAAAAGCGGGATTCACGCTATATGTATTTGATAATGACCTGAGCTTTGCACAGAGCCAGTGTAATGACGCATGTGCAACCGCTTGGCCCCCCGTGATAGCGACACAAGCGCAAATAGCCAACATTCCTGGATTGAGTTTGATTGCTCGCCAAGACAATCAAATGCAAGTTGCCTATTTGGGGCGTCCGCTTTATCTATTTGCATCAGACACGGCACCTGGGGACATGTTAGGCAGCGAAATCAGCAATTGGTCACACGTGAGCTTGCCTACATCGGGTTTGCAAATTGAGGGCTCGAATGTGATCCAAAAAGATATTTACACTGCAAATGGCGTGGTCCACCTCATTGATACGGTGATCACATCTGTCGACTAGTTTCCCCTTCCTTTGAGTTAGGTATGGTTGCCCGATTTAGCCAACCATACCTTTTTCAAAAAGCATCTAGATACAGTCCATTTCAAGAGAAGCTACTTTATATTTTTGCTCAAACAATGCACACGCCCCTAACAATGCAGCATGAGGAAGTTGGCTCACGCGAATATTCAATTGTTTGCACTGCTCATACTGCGTAAATGATGACAGCATGTGTTCGCCAAATAAGTCATAAGCTTGGGTTACTGATCCGCCCAATACAATCACATCTGGATCATAAGCGAGTTGCATATGAGCAAACGCTATTCCAAGGTGCGCACCTAGCTGCTCAAATAACTGTAACGATTCTGCATTACCTGCTTTGGCTAATTGATATTGAAACGCCCCGTCCGTCCCCAGTTGATTAAAAAACTGGCCACTACAATAATCTTCAATGGTTTTGCCAAGGTAAGGCGCACTGCCAAACTCTCCTGCCAACCCATATCGCCCTGTATATAACTTTTCGTCAATCACCACTCCGGCACCAAGCCCGGTGCCTAGACAAACGCCCAAGATGTTTTTACACGGTATAAAATCACTGCCATGATTACCAAATCGATACTCCCCGAAAGTGAAACAATTGACATCATTGTGAACAAGAACAGGAACGTGGAACCGTCGGCTTAACTCCTCAGCCAACAGAACATCGCGCCACGCAGGTATATTTGTTACTTCAAATACTTCTCCGGTATCACTGTTTACAACCCCCGGGATCCCAATGGCTACGCCGATGCAATCCGCTGTTATCGTCATTCGAACAAGTTCGATGACATAACTTGTCACTTCTTGTTTTGTGCCTGAGGCCGGCACCGGGTAGCGCTTTACCTGTCCTACACGACCTTGTTTTGCTAGACCACATAATGCTTTGGTCCCACCAAGGTCAATACAAACAATCATTCCTGACATCTTATGCTTCCTGCTCTGGTGATTTTTTCTCAAAAAGGCGGAATGTGTGGTTATTTACCAATGGATTTGATGAATTTGCCACATAAACCATGTACCCCAAAGGAATAAATAGTAAACACAGCGCGAGCGTCAATGAGCCAGATAAGTACGTCACGGCTCCGATCAATGGCGAAGCCACCGCTCCGCCAACAATACCTGTACATAGGATCCCAGCGATCGCACCGTGTCCTTGAGCAAAAGAATTCAGCGCCAGAGAGAATAACGCGGACCACATAATGGATAAGAAAAACCCAGTGGCAGGAAATGCAATCAAGGCCAGTTCAGCAGAGCCTAATATCGCCGTTATCAGACTCCCTCCTGCACCGAGACAAAACCACACCAATACCTTGCGCACGTCAAATAACTTCATCAAGACCAAGCCGACCATACAACCAATTGTCAGCATAAGCCAAAATTGACTCACAACTTTAGCACCGACATTTTTTGCATCTAGCTCATGAGCTTGCTGTAAGAAAATTGCTATAGAATTCGCGATCCCCTGCTCCAAAGCAACATAGGCTGCAATCGCAAAAAAGAACTTTATAACGGTTTTATTCTTAAATAATGCCGTACAGTCACCTAAGGTGTAATTTGCCACGAGCTCATCGTCAGCAACAGCAAAGCGAGTAAGCGTGCTCCACGCCAACATCCCCAAGCACACTAAAGCAAATAGCCAATACATACTTAGCCATTCCATTTGTTCAGGAACCAGAACATTCATCAAAGAGTTAGAGTTTTGGGCCGTCTCAGCTAATCCGATATACACAATTGGTGAGAGGGTCGCACCAGCGCCAAATAGCAACTGCGCCACGACAGATAACACGGCAAAATGTTCACTGCCACCGGCGCGGCGCAACAGAGGATTGATGGCGACTTGTAAAAATGCCATAGCACTGCCAATCATAAATAGGGCAAACATGGCAAATGCAAAGTTGGGTAAGAGTGCAAAAAGCAGCGAGCCGCTGGCAGCTAAGCTAAATGCGATCAACATGACAAATTTTTCGCCAATACGCTGTGCTAACAGACCTGCGGGGATTGACATCACTCCATATGCTGCAAAAAAAGCAAAAGGAAAAAAGCCAGCCAGCGCAATGCCGATATCAAAGCTTTTTATCAATTCAGGAAAGATTGGACCAAGAATATTGGTGATAAAAGAGATCGTAAAGAACGTCGCGAGAACCACAAGCACCGCAGGCAAATTCTTCTTCATTACTAGTACCTTATTTAATAAAAAGGCGATGGCAAAATAGGATCTGTTTGTTGGCAGACAAATGATCCAAGGGGAATCCGCCATCACCTTAACTCGTCAAATAAGGTTAGTGTGCCGCCAATTAACCTCATATTGCGGCACTATTCAATCCTTTATCAATACAATTCAAGCCCACCAACAACAACTGATAACTAATCCCTGTATGTTAGTATTTCCTGTTACCTTGTTTGCACCGATAGGTATGATTGAAAGGCTTGATTTCAATACTGATTTAACACATAGCTTTAATTATAGCGTCTGAAATAATAACCATGACGGACAGAGGCTGTTGCGCGGATATGCTCGTTGATTAGCTTGATTAAAAGTACACTTAAGAATTCAAATTCGAAAATTAACACTATATAGGTAACATTTACCCATTATATGTATTAGAAAAAATAAAGTTATAACAGCTGTATATGGTATCAAGTTGGCTTTGTGACGCTCACTCTCGCGTAAAATCAGCGCCGATCACACCTTAGATATTGTGCTATTTTCACCCGGTTATACGCATAAATCAACGATGTTAGCATCTATACTTTTCGTTGCTTTTTGACACTATGAAATCGACACTTTAAGCTACGGCTTCCGTCCTCATACTTTAATGATTCAACAATAACATTTTGAAGTATAAGTTTATTTATAATATTGGTATAAACTCCAACCATTTTATGCCGAGGCTTCTCAACTATTTTACCACCTTAGCTCGCCTCTTGATGGCACCCTCTCTAACCTTGCAATATAGCCTGTCCCGCCGTCGCTCACTTTGATTGTGCTTGACATGCCTGAGCACCTATTCACGCAGGTTGCACAACTCTACATAATCAATTGTTCCTTTCTTATTGCCTCACCAGTATCAACAATTTTTGACGCATTAACGTGATGTATATGCAATTATAAAATGTTGAAGTTTAATTTCTCAGACTCAGAGGGGCAGATTGCGTTTTTACAATTTTCACCACCGAAGAAATATCATATGAAGTTACTGTGCTGCTAACAAAAAAAGGCCGTTAAGGCCTTTATGCTGCGATAATGAAAAGGAAATTAGTGGCTACCAGCGACCACGTACACCCAGAGTAAAGCGACGCTCATAGATATTTTGCGCCATACGGTTGTCTTCCCACTGCGCGTATTGTGATTCATACTCTTCGGTCAAGTTGCTACCCGACATATACACCGTAAGATTATCATTGATGTCATAACTTGCCGACATATCAATATAAGTCGTCGGCTCAGTCCAAACACCTATATTACCCATACCACCTGGTGTTGACACCGTATGCAAGCGCTTAGAACGGTAGTTTGCAGCCAATCTAAATTGAAACCCATATTGCTCGTACCATAATACTGCGTTACCTGATTCTTTAGAGTTGTCTTCAAGCGGTAATGGCTCTCCACCAAAGCCTTCTTTACCACTTTCACTTTCTGAATATGTATAGTTGAATGCGGCACCAAAGCCACTCCAAAAACCAGGCAAAAAGTCAAACGCTTGCTGGTAGCTAAACTCCGCACCTTCCATCGTGCCACCTTGACCATTAATTTGGCCATTCACTGTGACATTACGACGCACCACACCATCGCCATCTTCAGCAGCGATCTGCCACTGTGCAGACTCTATAAATGACTCTAAATCAATGTTGAACAATGCAACACTAACCAGCGCACTTGGCGAGAAATACCATTCCAATGTCACATCGGTATTTTCTGCACGCCAAGGCTCAAGATCTGGGTTACCTTGCATGGTTGCGTTAGTTGCGATCAATAGATCTGGACTGATCCCTTCGCTGGCAGCCAGCTCATCTCCCGCTCTAGCTCGACTAATCGTAAGACCGCCACCAAGTGCCTTTAGATCCAAACGTGTCATCGTTTTACCCCAAGATGTACGTAAAATCACATCGTCTCTCAGGTTAAACGCCACATTCACAGACGGTAAAAAATCGCTGTAAGAGCGCGCAGTTACAATGTCGCCCACATCTTTTGCCACTTCACCTGGACAGTTAGTACAAATGGAATCGCCTACTTCGTTTTGTACGATATCAAGATCGGTTTCTATGTATTGAAAGCCCACATTAGCACGATAAAAATCGTTCGATAGGTCGGCACGCCAATACACAGACTGCGTTTGCTCCTCTATTTTATAAGAGCTTCCAGGCACTCCGCCTCTGATATTGCCCGGATACAGTGCATTTTGAAATGCAAATGGGTCATCAAGTTGACGCGGATCTACAAAATAGTATTCACCTAAATTAACTGGACCAAAGTCGCTGTTTTTTTCCACCCAACCCGCAGGCAAACTAGTAAAGTTAAATGGTGTATTAGCCCCCATGGTAATATCGCCATCTACTACACTGACTTCCCCATCACCATTTGTGTCAAATGCAGCCAATCCCTGATCTTTCCACATGACATTGACACTGCCCTCACCCACAGGATTGGAAAAAGGCGCGAGCAAAACAAACTGATCACGTGTTACGTCACGCTGACCAACTCGCACGCCAAAAGACATCTTTTCAAGGTGTTTATAGTCAAACTGATACTCACCATCTAATCGCAAAACATCTAAACTCGCTTCTTCATCATAGTTATTTTCGGAATAGGTAGAGACAATAGCATAGCGATTGATATTGGAGCCAAATACCTCACCTTGCAGCTCACTAGGTCCAGTCAGTGAAGGGTGTTTGCCTTTGAAGTTCAAACGCATCGGAATAGGGTTTGGTCCATACCCGCCCGGGTTCACAGCAATTGGACCTGAACCATCATTTCTTCGTAAACCATGCGCTAGACCATTGGTTAGGTAACCCTGGGCGACGTTTTCAGTGTGACTGCGCTCTGCATCCGCAGTAATAAAACGTGCTTTACCGGAAAAGTTACCGTCCCCTTTAAACTCTAATTCAAAATTAAAGTTAGTTGACTCACGCTGGTTGGTATGACTTTCTGAGTGGGACACAACACGCGGTGAATTGAGCGTAATATCTTGCGCTGTATACAGGTTGTGGCCATTGTCTAGCACACCCCGATTAATCGGATCGTGTTGATCTTGCCAGTGCCAGTGGCCGCCCCACGCATTGTCAGCTGTGATCCCTTTGTGACGATCTGCATCATCCATATCCGTGTAAAAAACGTCACTGCTGAAGGTCCAGTTATCACTTAACTGGGCTTGAAAACTTACCGTCGCACCGAGACGTTCGCGCTCAGTAAAGCGGTTCATAATACCGTAACTCACATAGGTGAATTCGGCATCATCAGAATCCCCATCGCCATTCATATCCTGTTTGGGACAAAACCAACATGACACTTCTTCGTGGTTTTCAAATGGCGCATATGCCCAACCATCATCAGTAGAACCATAGCGGTAGTTTGCAAGGTTTGCCTCATCGTACGACAGGGTAGCCAGCACTGCGAATCGATCACCGTTATAGCCTGCGGACACCATAAACTTTGGATCCGTCTCCTCGGAGTATGACCCAGTGGATGCCTCCGCCAGTGCAGCACCACTGAACCCCTCTTCTAGGTCAAAAGGTTTACGCGTTAATAAATCAACTGTACCTGATATACCACCAGCAAGCGTGTCTGCGGTTGGTGATTTCATTACATTCATAGAGCCAACCAAGCTGGAGGGAATATCTGTGAAGTCCGGTTGCACCTTAGTGATAGAGCCAGCGCTTAAGAATTGCTCTCCGTTAAGCAAGGTTGTTACTTGGGGCATACCACGTACATTGATAGTCGAACCTTCACCAGCACTGCGACGAATTTGGATCCCCGGAACACGTTGCAGGGAGTCAGCAATGGTTATATCTGGTAATTTACCGATATCTTCAGCAGTAATTGAGTCAACTACACCATCGGCAAAACGCTTGGTATTTAAACTTCTTTCAGTAGAAGCTCTGATCCCGCGGACTTCGATAACTTCAACTTGTTCTGCTTGAACACCTGCATCCTCTGCATATGCTCCTACAGACAGAACAGCAGCCATAACAGCAAAAGACACACGTGACCGTTTAAATGGAGATAGATTATGTTTCATCACTTTTCTCTCTGATTTATTTTTTTATCTGTTTTTGAAAAGAAAATTAGAGAAAACTCAACGCTTATTAACTAAGTAAACACCTTGACCTAGTCGCCCAAGGGTACTGAGCGCCTGAATAAATCACGTAACGAGAAATGCTACTTAAAATTAACAACTCTAATTTCAACCTTTACATATTTGAGCAGTCAGGGAGACAAGATGTTTGCATTTTCTATCTCATACAGGTACAAATCTATCAATAAACAGCGCTGTCATCGCTAAAAATGAACCTTTATTAGGTATTAATCCTGAAAAGCATGGGAGATCCCGAGGTGAAAAAGAAGTGGATAGATAAGTATTATGATTGATTTGAAATGTATCACCACGTTTTACATAGGTGATTAAGTATTTAAATATATGTAACAAAGAGTAATGACGCTTAAAGGTTTAGTCGTCGAATAATTACCTTACAACATGTGCTCGTTAAGTATTTAAAAAACACATAAAGAACAAAAATTAAGGACAATATTATGAGAGCGATGTGCGAAAAAATCATACCTTCAACCAATTGTTCTTGGCGATACTGTTTATACCAGTTAAATGAGATACCATTCAATTGGCACTATCACCCAGAGTATGAGGTATGCCTCACATTAAACAGTAAAGGTGTGTGTCATATTGGCGACTATATTGCGCCATTTGGTGACTATGACTTAGTCTTATTAGGGCCTGAACTCCCCCATACATGGCAGTCAAAACCTAACCAAGATGGCAGTATGCAAAAAGTATATGTCGCACAGATCCCTGCACTTTGGCTAGAGCAACAGCTGCGGCTCAACAAAGAGTTTGAAAGTTTACATACCCTGCTGCACAAGGCAAAGTGTGGATTAAAGTTCAGTGAGCAACTAGCTAGAACCACAGAGCAATTATTTATCCAGATGGCTGAAGCTAACCCTCTTGAGCGGTATGTACTGTTATTCAATATGCTCAATTTGATGGCTACCAGCGACTATGACACGCTTTCTAGTATGGAGTTTAGCTACGCAAATCAACAAGATCCGGCGAAAGATAAATTTGATCGCGTGATCAACTTTATCTACGAAAATTATACTGAGCAATTAAATGCGGATCTATTAGCTGAACAAGCCCACATGAGTACCAATCACTTCCATCGATTCTTTAAAAAGCGCACCGAAAAAACGGTCACGGAATTCATCAATCAGTTGCGTATTGCCAGAGCCTGTAAATTACTGATCAGCTCTAAAGCACCTATAACAGTGATCAGCGATCAATGCGGATTTAATAACCTGTCAAACTTTAACAGGCGATTTCTCGCGATAAAGGCCTGCACTCCAAGTCAATTTCGCTCTCGAATACAACACAAAGCCCTGTTATAAACAGGCTTTGTCCAAAAACTGGCAACTGTTCTTGCACTTGGATTGTCAAAGAGGTACTCAGTTCAGGGTAAAGTCAGTTGTCACTGGGTAATTTGCACGCACAATAAAAATAGATCCAAGGAACAACCATGCGATTTCAACTCTGTGCACTGCTCGCAAACGGGTTAATGCTCTCAACTTCTCACTACACCTATTCCCAAGAGGGGTGCCAAAAAGATCAACGCTGTACCATGGTGGTTTACAGTGAACAAACAGATAAATGGCAAATCATCAATAAATCCCGGGCAGAGCGTGCGTTTAGCCCTTTCTCTACATACAAGATCCCTAATACGTTGATTTTGCTTGAAGAGCAAAAAATTGATACTAAGACAAGCTATAAAGTTGATACCCATGCATACCCGGTACAGAAATGGTGGCCGAGTGTTTGGCAAAGTGACGATATTAAAGTGAAAGATGCATTTAGCTACTCGGTGCTACCCTTATACCAAATGTGGACCAACTCACTAAACAAGCCCGAAATAAAGACCTATTTGTCACAATTTAACTATGGAAACCAAGATATCAACGGTCCGTTAGACGAGTTTTGGCTCAATTCAAGCCTGCAAATTTCGGCAATGGAACAAATTGAATTCTTACGTCGACTCGACGAAAAAACGCTTGGATTAAGCAAGCAAACTTACCAAACTTTCGATGCTATTTTCTTAAAACAAAGTACATCTGAGTATCAGCTATACGCTAAAACAGGAACAGGCCCTATTGCTAAAAAAACATACTTAGGTTGGTATGTTGGTAAAATAGAAAACGCCCAAGGAACGCACTATTTTGCATTTAATATGCATGCCCCCTCATTCAAAGAAATGGTGAATGTGCGCGTGGATAAAGCACATGCAACCCTCAAGGCACTGAAGATAATTTAAAAGAGCAACACCGTTTCGCGCACAAAAAAGAGGTAACTTCGTTACCAAGCCGTTCACTTAAAGTGGATCTAAAAGCTTAAATTTGTGAAAAATACACTATAATTAAGGTACTTAACTTGATTATGGTGTATTTTTTTGAGAAAGAAAGATTGGTCTACTTTAACTACACTAATGTAAATGATAAGAGAGAAACACCCGCTATGCGGCTAGGCTTGGCTAAAGGGCCTGTGGCAGCAGAGAAAGTGATTTATTTTGGGAGATATGATTAGAGAGTCTAATCAAGGTAGGGATTACAATGAAAACAATAAATATAAAAACTAGGTTACGACCAATAAGATTTGGCTTTTTAGTAAAGCCCAATGACAAAAAAAATATTTCAGAGATTTTTAAAATCAACACATGTTTATGGGGAGGCATGTACAATCCAATTATTCCCGTTTTCAATAGAACGCCTAAATGGTGGTCAGATTCAGAGTTTTTAAAAGAAAAACCAAAAGATGCATTAAATCGTTATCTTGATTTTTTTGAGCCAGATGTTTTGGTTGAGTGTGGAGAGGGATTGGCGGCCCATTCAGGTTATGCCGAGAATCGAATTATTTCTCTTGATCAATTGTTAATAGCACAAAATGATGAGCATAGATGGAAAGATTTTGGTCAGGATGTATATGATTTATATCAGTATTTATATGATACTGAATATAAATATAGCCATAGAGATCCTCATGACATAGCTTTGATTGAAGGCGACACACCAGCACTTGATATGGTAGCTAGCTGTATTTTCGGTGGCTTCACTTCAAGAGAAAATTACGGCTACTACAAAGATGTTTTTAAAGATACGTTTTCACCAACAGAGTTATGCCTCGATGCAAATGTATTAGCTGAGTTTTATAGCAAAGGAACGAGTTCAGCACTTGGGATGGCTAACTCACAAATTAAATGCTATCCAAATCATCATAAAGATCCTGCTCTTTTCGTCTTTGATATTAATAAACCTTATGATTTGATCGATTATTGGAATTTAAGGGCTGTATACCCCAAGAGAATAGTCCCTATTCCCAAAAATTGGCTGGACGAATTAAGCGAGTTTTGTAAGCAATTCATTATACAAAACTATAGACCTCTTCCCGGTAATAGAAATGGAGTGATGATTCGTCCTACAGCGATGTTTTCACGCAGTATAGAGAATGAAGAAGTGGAAAACCTGTTCAACACCTATATTAGAGTTGAAAAGGATGGCGCAAACTGTATACAGAATTGGTATCCATCTTTCGATGCTAAACAATATAAAGGTATTGTGAGAGAACAAAAGCCGCTTCTTGTTGCAAAAGAGAAAGACAACGAGTACTTAGTCTCTGAAACAGAAAAACTCACAAAAGCAGAAGCTCTAATGCCTGAATTTGCGGATTCTTATAGTGGAAACCATAAGTGGGCCAATGTCATTCAAATTAGAAATTGGGGAAGAGACGCTATAAATACAGTGTTCCCGATAGACTTCCGTAACCCGAAGTATCCGACACCTTATATGGGAGGAGAGATCACACTGTCTACGACAGAGGGCCTTGTACTTATTCCCCGTAGCTCCCTTGGCAAGAACTATATTGAGATAGACTCTTGTACAGATGCCATTTCAAAGTGGTTGGAAACGCAAGGCATTTCAACGGTAAAGTCTGATGCAGGTCGAGCTACTCACCAAATCATAGATACATTAGGAGGTTTTTGGGGGGTAAGGGCTTTAACAAGTAAAAAAGTCATTGATGGGCTTAATAAGATTGCAATGAAACCGTCCTCAAAAACTGACAACGTAAATGCCTTTAAAAACAAAATGAATAGTGCTCCTGTTAATCGCTATAGTGCGACAAACAGTTTCCAAAAATTAGTTGATAGTGGTGCGGTAGAGATTGGAGCAGAATTGAAATGTGCACATTGCGGACACCCAAACTGGTTTGATTTACCTAAGTTGAATTATTCAGTTCAGTGCAACCTTTGCATGAAACATTTTGACTTCCCTAAACTTGATACAAAAAACAGCCTTACTTGGGCATACCGACTAATTGGCCCATTCGCTCTACCCAATTATGCAAAGGGAGGTTATTCAGCAGCTCTTAGTTTAAGGTTTTTTTCTGAAATAGTTGGAGACTTTAACTTTTCAAAAATTTCTTGGACTTCAGGACGAGAACTAACATATCCAGATCAAAAGAAAATAGAAGCTGACTACATTCTTTGGGTACAGCAGACTTCAGCTTTCGATGTGAATTCTCAAGCAAGGCTTGTTTTTGGAGAAGCCAAAAGCTTTGCAAAGGAAGCTTTTACTGCAAAAGACATACAGGCTATGCAAGAGCTTGCAATCAGACATCACGGAGCTGTATTAGTATTTTCTACTTTAAAAAATAAATTATCCGATAGAGAAATTAAAAGATTAAAAAAACTTGCAATATGGGGAAGAGAAATAGATAGAAAGTCTAGGGTTCAACGAGCTACTGTTATCATACTAACGGGTGTAGAGTTATTCACAATAGACGATTTGAGCCTTACAGATGCTTGGAAAAAAGGGACAGCTAAACACAAGACTTTAGCAGAGAGTCACACATATCAGCTTAAAGATCTCGATGTATTGGCTGACTTTACCCAACAGATTTACCTTGGCTTAGAAAGCTATGCAGAATGGTGGCAACAAAAGTTTGAAGCTCGTAGACAAACCTAATTTCCAATTGAAATGTTGTAATTTATCAATAAAAAGGCTCCTTATCTTCATAAGGAGCCTTTTTCATTTTTTATTAACCTTCAGGCCAGCTCCACTTTAAGTAAACGGCTTGCTTCGTTACCTCTTTTTTAATGTCCTAAGCGAGTTTTCTCAATAAGCCTTGGGTATTTTGCCGCATCGTACTGGCCACCATAAAGTAACCTATCGCGGCCACAAACAAGGCACCACTTGCAGGACCCAATGCCCAAATATATGGATGTAGCTTACCGTCTACTTCAAACAACTCTCGTTGGATGATAAGTAAAGTGACATCACTGACCAAGGCAGCAACAAAGCCCGCCAAAGCACCCAATAGTAAAAACTCATACAAGGTTGCCAATTTAATCAAGCGCCCACGTGCACCTAAAGTACGCAAAATAACAATCTCCTGCATACGCTCGGCTAGGCTCGCCTGTACCTGAGATATCAGCACTAAAGCACCACTGGTTAACACGATGGCCAACACGAAACTAATAGCCAATGACACTTGAGCAATCATTGACTGCGCTTGCTCTAAACGACTTTTAATATCAATCATACTCACTGTAGGGTGCTGCCTAAGTAGCGTACTGACGGTTTTTTCATCTCCTTCACCAAATTGCGCAGCACTAAAATAAGTCACAGGAAATTTACCCGCGACAGGGGGATTAAAGATCATCACAAAATTGGGCTTGAGCGACCCCCAATCAACGCTGCGAAGACTGGTAACCTTGGCATCAAAGCTGCGTTCATTAACTAAGAATGTCAGCGTATCACCCACTTCAATGCCTATCCCTTGCGCCATTCCTCGAGAAACAGAAACTTCTAATTCTGTACTATCCGCATCAAACCATGTGCCATCGACCACTTCATTGCCATCTGGTAGCTGCGTCATCCAAGTCAAGTTAAGCTCTCGGCCTGCTCCTCTGGTGGCCTCTTCATCTTGCTCCTCTCCTTCTTGCTTCGATGCACTACGCGCAAATTTTTCTCCATTTAACGCATTTGCACGACCTCGAAATATAGGGAAGAACTCCGTATGCGTAATTTGGTTTTGCGTAAAGAAGTCCTGAATATCACTGACCTCTGATTCGTTTATATTAATTAGAAAGGCATTGGGGGCGTCCGCAGGCACTTGCATTTGCCAATCGGAGATCAGGTCATTTTTGAGTACAAATAAAAATAACATCAGCTTTATCGCTAAAGCAAAGCTGATCAACTGCACAGCATTTGCATTGGCGCGCTTTTGTAAGGTGGCAATGGCCAAAGACCAACTGCTGCCGGGGCTCAATCCTAACTTTCTACCAGCGCTAAATAGCAACCTCGACACGCCAAACAGCACGAGCATCAATATTGCGGTCCCACCAAAGAGAAAAAGTGTTGTTTTTAACTCTCCACTGAAAAACCACATCAAGGCAAAAATTGTCGTCACCGACAGCGCCATATGAACTCGACTTACAGCCAGTTTATCCCCTAAATTACGACGTAAAACGCGCAGTGGTGGGATATCAAATAAATCAAGCAGCGGCTTTAATGAAAACATCAATGCGCACACCACACCTATGGTAATGGCTAGAAACCACGGTTTGAAACCCGCAGCTGGCAATTGCGTATCCATAAAGCTGGCAAGGTAATCGGTTGCCACAGCTTGCAACCCATAGCCAATTACGATGCCCATAGAGACTGAAAAAGCTGTCACCATAGAGAGATGAAGCAAAAAGATATTGCGAATTGTAGCTCGACTACCGCCGAGTGTTTTCATCATGGCAACCGGATCATACTGACGTTCACAGTAACGCTTGGCCGACACAGCCATTGCCACCGCAGCCAACATAATTCCGAATAATCCAGCTAGTAACAAAAAGCTCTCTGAACGCGCGAGATTCTCACCTAGTGGCGATTGACGGTCTTTAATCCCCTGCCACCTTTGATTTTCTCTCAATTGAGGCTTCAGCCACCCATAGTAATCTGTCAACAGAGCTTCATCACCCGAAAACAACATGCGATAAAACACTCGACTTCCTGGCTGAACCGCCTGCGTTGCCTCAATATCAGTGTAATTTAATAAAACACGTTTATTACCCGCCAACGAGAAAAATGGTGCATCCGGTTCACTGACAAGGATTTTACTTGCCCGAAACATACCTACGCCAATTTCAACTTGGTCGCCAACTGCCAAGCCTAAGCTATAAAACATCCCTTCACTAAGCCAGACCTCCCCGGGCTTAGGTACATCACGTACTTCATATTCAGCTTGCGCAAAATCATCTTTGAGCTTAACGACGCCCCTTAAAGGGTAACCATTAGATACGGCTTTAATCGACCCCAACACCAGTTCATCATTGGCAAATAACATAGAATCAAAAAACATTTGCCGTGCAGTGTTCAGACCTAAACGCTCAGCTTCAATAATATAATCATCATTTAGGGCATGGTTGCTCACTAAACGTCTATCCGCAGCAATAAAGTCTGCTGATTTTTGCTCAATGTTCATTCGAATGCGCTCTGTCACAGATGACAAGCTAAATACTGTTAGTACAGCAAGGGCTATCGCCGCGAAAATAATGGTTAACTCACCACGACGCAGCTCTCGCCAAAATAAAGTGAGTGCTAACTTAAACCACATGAACTGTTGCTCCTTCACCGTCGCGGATCTTTTCTAACTGGCCACCCTCAATGTGAATAATCCGATCGCACTGCCGAGCGAGTGCTTCATCATGAGTAACCAAAATCAATGTCGTGCCATTTTGCTTATTGAGATCGAACAGTAACTTTTCGATGAGATGGCCATTTTTACTGTCTAGATTAGCCGATGGCTCATCTGCAAACAGAATTTTGGGCGAACCTATGAATGCACGTGCGATCGCTACACGCTGTTGCTCACCGCCGGAAAGTTGCGATGGATAGTGACTCACCCGATGGGATAGGCCCACTTTTTCAAGTAATTCCGATGCCTGTTGTTTTGCACCGCTATCACCCGCCAACTCAGCCGGTAGCATGACGTTTTCCAGCGCAGTTAAGCTTTGTACTAACATAAAAGATTGAAAAACAAAGCCCACCTTTTCTGCTCGTAGGCGCGCGCGCTCTTCTTCATCTAATTTGTGTAGTGCCGCACCGTCCAAAAATACTTCACCAGCCGATCCTGTATCCAGTCCGGCCAGCAAACTGAGCAACGTAGATTTACCTGAGCCAGACGTGCCCACAATCGCAACAGACTCTCCTGACTTGACAGTGAAATTGATATCGCTAAGGATATCTAAGTCACCCTCAAAGGTACTGACTGTTTTGTTAAGTCCTTTGACCTGAATAACATTTAACTGAGAAAGTACTGACATGATTCGAATTTTCCTAAAACTTATGCTGTTCCTCGCATGCCTCAATCAACCCTTTGGGGCAACAGCTAGCGAGACTAAAATTATGATCATAGGTGATAGCTTAAGTGCGGGCTACGGACTTAAACAAGACCAAGATTGGGTTAATTTGTTACAAAATAAGTACGCTGAAACGAAAAAATCGATCTCATTAATCAATATGAGTGTCTCTGGCCAAACCACAGACAATGCACTACTCACCATTGATGCCCAACTTAAAGCGCACCAACCTAGTCATGTATTAATCGAATTAGGCGGAAATGATGGGATTCGCGGTTTTCCAATTAAATTGATCCGCAAGCACCTCACTGAGTTAGTTGCAAAAAGTAAAAACAATGGCGCAAAAGTCGCGCTCATGGAAATTCAAATTCCACCAAACCTAGGTCCTAGATACACCAAAATGTTTACTGGTAACTATCAAACAGTAGCCAAAGACACTGGGGCTTATTTGATGGATTATTTTATGGTGCCGATCGCAGTCGACAAGTCGCTAATGCAAGATGACAACCTGCATCCAAATGAAAAAGCCCAGCCGCTTATTAGAGACTTTATGGAAAAACAATTTGATTTATGGCTGAACAAATAGTAACCAGCTGAATTAAAAAGTAAATAATTGTACCCAACAGCACTTTTGGGTACACTTTAGATGTAGTTTTAGTGTTAAATGACCCACCTAAAAGTCAAGAATCACTGCCCTCTATGGACGTTCTATATTAGTAAGGAAATTGAAATGAAGAAGTATTTTGTAACAGCATTAGCTGTCACGATTTTATCTGGCTGTGCATCAGTTGAGATGCAAAGTTATGTTGATCCGCAATTTAAAACCACCCAATATTCAAGTTTTTTAGTTGACGCAGCAATCGCCGACTTAACCTTGAAAACACTGATTGAGGACAGGGTTTGCAAACAAATCAACCTTAATTTCAGTGAGGTCAAGTGCGTCAAAGCGATCGATACCTTTTCTCCAACACGGGAGTACAACCAGCAAACATGGCAGCAAGCTTTTGCCAAAACGGGTGCACAAGCACGATTGCAGATAGAGCTACTTTCACAAGAAAGCCAAGCTTCACATACTTTCACCGCAAACTCAGCACCTTCGTATTCGCCAATGGGCACCCCCTCGACTAACTATACGTCGTATACCACTGTACATCTAACGGACAAGTTTCAAATTACTTTATTTGACAAAGGGGACCAAAATAAAGCCATGACGGCAACTGGTGTTGTAAAAGCGCAAAAAACCTTTCGAGATCACAACAAGACCATCGCGTCGATGTTATCGGAGCGAATTGCACAAGAACTACTCTATAAGGGCTTAGTTAAGCAACCTACACCTGTAAAACTATAACTGGGTAAGCAAAACTGAAACTTGAGGCTAATGCCTCAAATTCCTAATTTTTTGGGCAAGTGAGATGAAATGCACTGCCCTGTTCGCTGCTATCTAGTGATAAGTGGATATCTAATCTTTGACATAACCTAAACACGATAGATAGGCCCATTCCTAATCCTGAGCTTGACTCACCTTTGATCCCTGATTCAAAAATTCGCCCTTGTATATCACTTGGGATCCCCTGACCCGTATCTACGATACTCAAGATATTGTTCGCAAAGTTCACCGTGACAGTGCCTTTGTCTACATGGGAAAATGCGTTTCCAATCAGGTTGCTCAATATCAAGTTTAAAGCACTTTCACCAAGCGCAATGGTAGCGCCACTAGGCACGTTGATCTCTACCGATATATCTTTACTCTCAATTTTATGCGCTTGCTGTAAGATACAATTTTCAACCAGCGGTAGCAGTTTCACTTCTGTTTGGTTGATTGTTTCTTCTCTGGCCAACGCTAGCAGGATCTCAACGCTTTGCGCCATTTGCGCCTGTGCTGATACAGCACGCTCTACCAAGGCTTGTTGTTTATCATTCAATGCTTCTTGCTGTAGCAAGGTCAGCGCCCCTTGTGTAACCGCAATAGGAGTGCGCAGCTCATGTGAAGCATCTCTGGTAAATGCTTGCTCTCTATCAATAAATTGACGAATTCGATCCAGAGCCTGTTCAAGTGTGCGCGCAAAACCGCCAATCTCATCATTTACGAATTGATTGGAGAAGTTCTGTGGCAGCTTCTCAACGGGCGCCTGCGCAACAATATCAACCAACCGATCGAGGGGTTTAAGCAGCTTTTTAGCCATGGCAAGTGACATGAAGGCCAGTAATATAGCAACAATCAACACGATTGCGAGCGCCACTAGCAGGAAGTTAAACATGCCCATTTTTATTTTTCTAACTACCAGTTGCTCACTGACCTCGGCCAGTAAAATCCCTTTATCTAACCACATTAGGTGATAGTGCTTATCGTCTATTGAGGCAAATTCAACAGCGCGTGGCTCCTCGATCAATGCCTCTTTTATAAATATGGGTAATTGCTGCTTATGCTCCAAGTATTGAATAAAATCAAGTCGAGGTTGCGGTGTGTTGCCCAAGTTTAACTGCTTGGAGACATATGCTGCTTCATCTTTGAGCAATACATTAAATAGATGATCTTCAATTGTATAAGCAAAAAGAAAACAGACGAATCCAAATAACAAACTGATAAATACCGATATGCCAACAAAATAGGCAATGATTCTAGTGCGTAATTGACGAGCTTTCATAAGATTATGCAATATCCAAAGCCAGACCAACACTGTGAATCGTTTTAATGATCGCTGTGTCAAATGGCTTATCAATCGCCTTTCTAAGCTGATAAACATGGGATCGTAACGCATCTGAGTCTGTAGGGTCATCTCCCCAAATTTTATCACTGAGCTCACTACGACTCAGAGGCCTTGGGTGGTGCTCCATTAACAGCTGCAATATTTTAAGTGGGATCGGCTGCAAGATAATTTCTTGACCGCCACGCTTCACTTGTTGAGTTTGAGCATTAAGACTTAAGTCGCCAAGCTGTAAAGTTTTCTCACAGTTAAGCAAGTGACGCTTAGCGAGCGCCAAGCATCTAACAAATAACTCCTCCAGCGCAAATGGCTTAGTTAAATAATCATCAGCGCCTGTTTCAAACCCCGCTAATTTATCATCCAGCGCATCGCGTGCAGTCAACATAATGATAGGAATATGCCGGCTGGCTTTATTTCTCAGGGTGTTACACACAGCTAGCCCATCCATTTCAGGAAGCATGATGTCGAGAATAATGCAGTCATAATAGTTCTGTAAGGCAAGATCCACGCCTTGCTTGCCATCGTAAGCAAAGTCCAAGACTAATCCGCGTGGTTCAAAGTACTCTGCAATATTGCGGCTGATTTCGAGGTTGTCCTCAACCACGAGTACTTTAAATTGCATATCCATTTTGCGCATAGACGAGTGTTTATCCATATTAATACCGTAGAAATTGGGTTATTGCTTACAGCTTATCATGCGGATCTGTGAAATGATTGTGAAATAACGGGAAGCTTGGTAAAAAGTGCGATTGATCTGCTCTATCGGTTTTACCAAGCATAAATACTTGCGCCACCTTAAGAAAAAGTGGGCACCAAGTGGAGAGTAAAAGTGAGTTATTACCCTCATAAATTAACTTAAGCACGAAACATGAATTTTTTTATACTTATTTTTAAAATTAAGAACATTTAGCTCTATTTTCTCATAACTTGGTGCTTATTTATGTTAACTTTCCTCTTCTCATCGGGGACTGATTAAACAGTCGTGTTAGCCATTGAAATAGGCCTGGACGTGGATCTAACTTCACATTTAAGTTAAAGCTATACCCTTTTTTGTAATGAGTTCTGATTACTTCACCTTCTAGATTGTGTTTTGAAATACTGCGACGTAGCTCTGACACAGCACGATTTATCGCGTTGTTGTCAACATACTCTTGTTGCCAGATCTCTCGACACAATTCATCGCGGCTAATCACGCGATCTCTGTGCTGAATAAAGTAAACTAACAAGTCGTAGATCAGGGGTTCAACTTTAACCCTTTCACCGCAGAATGTTAACGAACGTTTCCTTTTATTCAGTGCATAATGACCAAATACCGCAAAGGTAAAGTCAGTATTTTCTTTATCACTTAAATTCATGATCAACAATATACTTCCTTTATATATGACTTTAAAAGCGCTTATATTTTATCGCTCTAGGCAGTAAATTGGTATTAACTAAGCCATATTTTCACATGACTTTTGTTAATAGAAACATATTACCCAATTGACCACAAAAGAGACAAAAAACCTTAACAGTCAACTGTTGATACACAAGTTTTATACAAAAAAAACACATATGAGAACAAAAAACCCTCGCTTTATTTTAGAAAATTGCTGTTTATTTCAGTATTCATGACAGTCAATTATTTAGGCTTTTTTTATCCACATTAGTAAAATTCATGATGTAGTATTTTTTTCTTAATTTTGACTTAAAAGGGCCCATTTTTAGGCCCTCATAACCCTCTAAAGGGATGCCATAAAAGATTTGATTTTTTCGTTTTCAGGAAACTGTTTCGCGCTTGATTGTAAAACTTTTAACGCTTTATCTGACTGATTCATACGCACATAGGCTTGAGCAAGCGAGACTGCTAATACGGGGTGTGAAAACTTAGGTAACACATACTCTAGTAGCTGTGCACTGGCATCCACTTGATACTCTGTTGTGGCATGTTTAATTTGAAAAACACTAAGCATAGCAAGCATTTTCATGTCATAAAGTGCTGGTGTTGCTTCCAACTTTTGAATGGCTGCATTTTGATCCCTTAAAAATAACTCATACAAATTGACACTGGCATCATCTTGATAGGGCTGAGCTGACAGTAGTTCAACGCCCATGGCTGTCACCATTGCCCGTGCAGTATCCACGGTTGAAAAAGGGTTTTGGCCTGTGATCAATCGACCATCGACAGTGACTTGATTTAACATCACGCCATCTTGCTCGAATTTTGCACCGCGCTCTTCTAGTTTGTCTTGCAATAAAAATGGGAAATCTTTTAACCACTTAGAACCAAATGCGTGCTCTTCCGCATTGGTAAACCCATTAACTCGTTTTCCTTCTACCAAGTAGCTTCCATCACTCAATTTTACGTCAACAAAAGCCGCTGGCCCATGGCACACGCCTGCAACCACGCCACTATTTTCATAAACTTTTGAGATAGTTTGCTTTAGCGGTTCATGCTGATGTAAATCGAACATCGGACCTTTACCGCCAACAACAAATATGCCATCAAATTTACTGGCATCAATATCTGCCAGCTTGTAGCTGTTTGTCAGAGAGGCTACAGCAGTCTTATCATTCAGGAATTTTTGATTATAAATTGCTGACTTATCATATTCGTCTGCGATAGGTTCACCACCTGACGGAGAAGCAATAGTGACTTGAATACCATGGCGTTTAAATACATGATACGCTTTGCTTAATTCACCAAATTCGTACCCTGGCTTTACAAGCTCTTGGTTTTGATTTACTTCACCGTAGCTACTGACCACCATCAATACATTCGTGTGATCTTTCGCAGCGGCAACTGAGCTAAAAAGTGCAATACTGGTTAGCATAGTGAGGCTTTTCATAACGACTCTCCTTTTGGTTGGGAGTATCACAATAAGGGAATGGATGTGAAACTGACGTGAAGTAAGGAGCAATGACTTTCGTAGAAGTTATATTATACGTTTAACTAGTTAAGTTGATTGAAAAGACTTGCCGAACGAGGCTAGAAGAAACTACTTTGTAGTTTTTATTAACTCTTAATTACGACTCTATCGTTGTAAACTCTGACAATGATGAGTCATACAGTTAAAATAAATGGAATATTCCAACAATCAAGAATAATCACAATGAGTAATATAACTACCAATGCCAAAAACCAGCATATTTCAGAAAATATATGGCTACTTTACAAAGAAGCATACTTCTATCCTTTAATGCCAATTCACCATTATAAGAATGGTGCAATTATAAGCGTGTGGAATACACATGGTCATCAGTTAAGTAGGAAGAAGAATACCAGCTTACAACAAAAATATATTGCGTTATTGTCTCGGTTACCGTCAACAATTAAATATCTATACGGTGGTAATCATGACATGTCTTATCGTGAGTTGAGTGTGTGTTTAGACCTCCCATTAACGCTTGCTCAATCTATTTCCAAGCGCTATAACCAACGCGCTTTTTATTACCTAGTTGATGGCAAAATCACTTTATACAATAGTCATAATTTGGCACAGTTTTACACTTTTAATGATTTGATCACCTCACGATTACGTCGTGTTACCCTACCGAGCAAAAACGCAGCTCTATTGTGAGACACGATGCTCACTGTAACGTTTTCAATCCAGCGGACTCATATATCTGCATTATAGATTTACGCCGACACTTTGTTTTATTCATCATTTTTATTGCGCCATGCGTTCATACATAAACTAACACCCTAAAGACAAAGTTTTTTTGATTTAGAATAACAAACAGTAACACGGTATTTTTAAACTTTTAAGAATCACCTTAAGCAACTGAATTTAAATGTATTATTATTTTCGGTCAGACCTAAACTGACTTTAAGCATCGCACCTACTGATTCTTGACTAAAATAAGAGTTAAATGTTCAGTCCTGCTGCGCCTATGCAACTTAAAACCCGGCTTCCTTTGGTATTAGCTGTCACAGCTTTAGTGCCAATGCTTGTTATCTTTTTCATTGCAATGCTCCACAGTGCACGCCAAGCGGGAGAGATGAGTATTCGAGCAGCGCAATCAGAGGTACTCAGTGCGGCAGCATTATTTAACGCCTACTTTTCTCAACGAAAGTCCGAAATTTCAACCTTAGCGCGACAACCAGCTCTTCGAACGATGGACTTTAACCAAATAAAACCTATCCTAAACACCGAAAAGCAATCACACCACGGCGTATACGAAAAGTTTATTGTAGGGCATGCTGATGGCAGCTTTCATAATACCGAAGGGGGAAACCCGCATCACAAAATGTTGCGCACCTTTGATGATTCTGATCCACAAGCCAAAATAAAAACCATTAAGCAGCGAGACTACTGGCAATACACCATAAATAACAACATTGAACAGCTCCCTAGGGTATATGTCTCTGAACCCATGATTTCATACACAACGGGCGTTAAGCAGATTGTTGTTGCTGCATCAGTTTTAAGCCATGACAACAAGGTCGTTGGCTTATTAGGGGGCAGTATTCCCTGGCGTGAAGTCGATCGACTCATTGTTAATGTCAAAGACCATGTACTACAGCAATTTGGCTCGCAAGCCAAATTTATGCTGGTGTCTAATACTGGTATTTATATGTACCACTGGAATACCAATAAAACCATTCAACATCAATATAAAGATGGCAACTTCGTGCTCAATGATATTGGTGAAAAAGCTAGTACAATCAACAGAATCACCAAAGAGCAAGATCCCTTGCTAAAAGCACTTGGCATCAAAATGATCGCTGGACTTGAAGGACATGGGCAACTAATGCTAGATAATCAGACACATGCATTTATCTTCTTTGCCCCCATTCCCGCAGCCAATTACAGTCTTGCTGTAGTTTTGCCTGAACAAGTCGTTTTTGCTTCAGTGCAAACCCTCAAAGAAAAGTTACTGCTGACACTCACGCTTGCTACATTATTGAGTATGCTTGTGGCTTGGTGGATAGCATATCGATTGTATAGCCCTATTTCGCGTTTAACATATGCTGCAAAATCACTTGCCAAAGGTCACTACAACGTCCACCTCAAAACCAAAGGCAGTGATGAAATTGCTGAACTGAGCCGTACATTTGAAACTATGCGTGACACCATCTACGCGCGAGAAAGTGATTTGGAATCCAGAGTAGAGAAACGAACTCAAGCACTCGAAAAAGCAAAGCGCGAAGCCGAATTCGCAGTTACTGCAAAGAGTCGGTTTTTAGCCAATATGAGCCATGAGATCCGCACACCCATGAATGGTATTTTGGGCACTATCCAGCTATTAGAGCAAGAAGCAAGCTTCAACAAAGAACAAAAACACCTTCTCAAACTCGCCAGTGTTTCAGGCAGTAACTTATTGACTCTCATAAACGACATACTGGATATCTCAAAACTTGAGCAAGGGCAAATCAATTTATACGAAGAGCCGTTTGAACTAAAAAGTACCATTGCACATTTACTGCACCTTACTCAGTCAAGGGCTCAGTCAAAGCCTATTGCCTTATCACACTCCATAGTGACTGATACTCCAGTTGAAATTGTCAGCGACAAACACAGGTTACAACAAGTGCTACTCAACTTATTGAGCAACGCTTATAAATTTACGATTCAAGGCGAGATATCTATTTTGGTCCAGCTCAATCCAAATGATGCGACACAATTGTTATTCGCAGTTAAAGACACTGGTATTGGTATAAAAAAAGAGCAACAAAATAAAATTTTTGACCCGTTTTGCCAAGAAGACGACAGTACCACCAAACGTTTTGGCGGAACTGGGCTTGGATTGAGTATTTGCCAACAGCTAGTTAGCCTTGCTGGCGGGATCATATATTGTGAATCCACACCAAAAGAAGGTGCAACGTTTGCTTTTACATGGCCATTTAAACCTTGTTGCTTAATCGACTATAGCGCAGCAAAAACTGATCAGTGTATGCAACTCAGTGGGAAGATTTTACTTGCTGAGGATAATGCAATTAACCAGGTTGTGATCAGTGCTATGTTAGAAAAGTTTGGTTTGCGTGTCGTATTAGCCAAAGATGGCCAGCAAGTACTAGAAAAAGTGGCACAAACCTATTTTGATCTAATCCTCATGGATATACATATGCCTAAGATGGATGGTATTGAAGCGACTAAACACTTGAGAATGCACCCCCAGTACAGTCAAATGGTGATCATTGCGATTACTGCCAATGTGTTTTTAGAGGACATCGCGACGTATTACAGTGCTGGCATGGATGACTTTGTCGCAAAACCCGTTGAAATGGCTAAGCTAGAATCTGTATTAAGCAAGTGGCTAGGTGTAAAAAACCGCTAACCAAATAGTATCAGTATCCGGTTTAGTCCAGCTGACCTTATGTTTGCAATGTGCAGGAATATGAATATGCTCACCGGCAACCAAGGTCACAATACGACCGTCTGAAAATGTGAGTTGCCCCTCACCTTGCAGCACCATTACCCACTCATTTTGCGCTTGATCATACCATCCTGTTTGCGGAGAAGTATGTCCTCTAGAGATAATACGTTCAATTTTAACATCACCGCTACTGGCAATGACTTCGAAAAATTCATCTGATAAATCTCTGGGTATATCTCTAAATATACTTTGTTTGTTTTCATCCATGCGTTCACCCCTATCTTGGTGGATACATTCATTTAAGTTGTGCAGTTTGGTACTGTTGCAAGAATATGCTGGATAAGGTTTGGTGGAGCTAGGCGGGATCGAACCGCCGACCTCTTGCATGCCATGCAAGCGCTCTCCCAGCTGAGCTATAGCCCCAAGTAAGACGCTAAGATTCTATTATATCTTATTAATTTGTAAAGCTGTTTTTTGCGAAGCGTGAAAAGCTTATGATCTTAAATTGCAACAGTGGCTGTAAATTGCAGCTGCTCTGCGTTGATACTGGCAGCTGCAAAAACAGTATATTTGGGAACAAACTTGTTAATTTAGTTTGCCAATTGTTTTAGTGCGTTGCTCAAGGCGTCATTGATTTCGCCATTAGTTAATTTACCCGCTTCCATATCAAAGTTGTCAAAAAAACTAGGGACAGATAAGTGCGCTTTTACATCAGCTGCAAAATACGGCGCAGAGTTCACAGCAGCACCTAACACACTTTGTGCTCCACCAGGACCAGGAGATGTTGCCAAAAGAACCATCGGGGTATTTTGATATACTTTCATATCAATACGAGAAGTCCAGTCAAAGATATTCTTGTACGCTGCTGTATAAGAACCATTATGCTCAGCAAATGAGACAATAACTGCATCCGCAGCGCCTATTTTGTCGTAAAATTTTTGGGCCTGCTCTGGGATCCCATTGTCTTTTTCTCGGTCAATGCTGTAAATCGGCATCTCAAAATCATTCAGATCTAAAATTTCTATCTCTGCGTTCTCAATTTGTGACGTCGCATATTTTACCAGTGCATTGTTGATTGACTGACGGCTGTTGCTCGCTGCAAATGCTAGTACTTTCATAATGTTCTCCAAATTAACTTTTTGTGGGTTGTCAAATATGTTTACTCGACTTGATGACAAACAGTGTAGATTAAGTTTTAATAAACATTAATAGGGCAAACGTAAACTTACTATTTCCATATGAATCATAATGTATTTGACGGGATTCCAGTCTTTGTTAAAGTCGTACAATGCAATAGCTTTGCATTGGCCGCAGAACAACTTAGCCACTCACCATCTCATGTCAGTAAAGTTATCAATCGCTTAGAAGCTCGATTGGGCGTCAGATTACTCAATCGAACAACCCGAACTTTGGCACTTACCCCTGACGGAGAAGTGTATTATCAGCATTGTGTGCAATTGCTCAGTGATGCTGAACAAACGCTACAACTGCTTACGCATCAGGAAAATAAACCCAAGGGGGTGCTTAAGATTAGCTGCCCTGTCGCATTTAGTTTGGATTACCTCAGACCGGCAGTCACAGAGTATTTGCGCAAATATCCGAATGTCACTATTGAATGGGAGCTCAATGACCGGGCGGTAGACGTAGTTGGAGACGGCTTTGATTTGGCAATTCGTGCAACCACCCAACTTGAAGAGTCTAGTTTGATCTGTAAACGTATTTACCGCTGCAGAACCTTAGTTGTTGCTAGCCCCAAATATATAGAGCGATATGGTAAGCCCCACCACCCTAGAGAGCTAAGCAAACATCACTGCATCTGCTACAGTAACCTAAAGCACCCAGATCGCTGGGAGTTTACAGATCAGGCTGGGAAGTCATTTACCGTTGATGTTAGAAAGCGAGCCAATATTAATAACGGGCATATGCAGGCAGCGATGGCAATTGACGGAATAGGCATTTCTAGATTGCCCGAATTTTATCTAGCTGATGCCATTGAACAAGGCCAGCTTGAAATTTTACTCGAAGCCTACCTGCAAAGGCCTGTGGAAGTCTACGTGGTCTATCCCAGCCGCAAGCACCTTTCTCCAAAGGTTAGATACTTTATAGATATACTGTCATCCCAACTAGCGTCATAACGTCTAGCACGCTATTGGTTCAATGCACCATATTGACGATAGATGGCTTCAATCTCGCCATTGCGCTGCATTACTTGCAGTGCTCGATTAAGTTCCGCCTGCAATTGCTGTAAATGGGGTTGTAACCGCATATGCACTGGTAACTTGCTGATCTCAAAAACAACCTTGAATGACGCATAGTTGGGGTTGTGTTTTTGATAATATGCAGCCGTTACATCACCGATCATGAGATAATCAATTCGTTTGTGAGCCAGCTGAGACAGCAGCTCTTTTTCAGAAACATTGTCATAGAGTAAAATTTTGTTTTCACCAAAGTGAGATTCAAACTGTCCGTAACGATAACCCCTTACACGACCAAAAACCTTACCATAAAAAGATTTTGGATCGACGGTTGGCCGTTCACCTTCACGACCCAATACCACTTCTTTAGAGTATGCATAAGACCGTGAATAGATCCCTGGATTTTTTCTTTGTGCACGCCAAATAGGATTGACACCGGGCTCAATGTCTATTTTACCCATATCAAATAGCTTTTGACCCCGTGCCACAGACCAAGGTACCAACTTAAAAGTGTGTCCAGTGAGTTCACCAAGTCGAGCAAACAAGTCACTAAAAATCCCTGTAGGTTGGTGATTGTGAATATAGTTGTATGGCGGATTCGCGCCGTGATACACCAAAACACTGTATTCCTTTGCAAGCGCGACACCTGAATAAAACAACGCCGCCAAACCGAATAAATAGTACATAACTTATACAAATTAACTCATCCTTTATCAACTTAGCATAAATTTTACACACATTATGGTTTTGCACCGCTTTTTGCTTAAGAAAAAGGCCATTTCTTCCCTAATTTATAACACTGCTAATAACAACACTAAAGCAAAAGAAACAATAATTCATACAACAAAATAAATTGACTATTTAATGCCCATAAATTTCATTTCATAAATTTTTTCTTCATTTTTTTGACTTTAATCATAAATATTAACTTCATTTATTCGTTTAATAATGGTGTGCGAACACAAGGTGATTTGTCTTGTAGTTTGATGTTGTGAAGGAAATGGCACGACATAAACAACCCCGTACACTTAACTTTTTATCAGCCAATAAGGCTATTTATTCTCAAGAAAAGGAAACTAACTATGAAAACTGGCGTATTATTCTCACTTATTGCCGCTGCGGCCGCTGCCAATGTTTCAGCTCAAGAGCTGTCTGCACAAGCGGGTTATGCAAGTGTTCAAGAAGTGCTTGAATATGGTCGTAAGTATCAAGCTATCAGAACACAGCTTAAAGATGCAGGCTATCGCTTCCACAATTGTCATACTCAAGTCATTAATTATTTTGTGACGCCAATGCAGCCTGAATACCTATATGCACAAACTGAATGTACTTACTCGACGCCAAGTGGCGGTAATTACTCGCTTCAAACAGACTATGCAAAAGTCACCATCGACGTGAACTTCAATCAAGAGCACGGACTGTACCGCGAAGGCGATGTAACTGTGAACTACATGACTGTTTACTAGCCATTCAATTACATAGCAATTATTCATACCGGTTAGCAATAATTTGCCATGTAATAGCAACCTAATGGGCGCACCTTTATGGTGCTCCTATGGCTGTGAAGCCTTAAAATACAAGCTCTTATAACCACCTAACACCGTTAAAACCAAGCCCGCAAACACCAACAAGTACGTCTTATTCAAATTTGTGCACAATCTTAACGATAGCGATATGCACCGTAATCAATTACATATAAAATACTTACCCATCTGATAGCCGTATACTTTTAGTTGCTACAGGTCAGTAAACACGGTTACTTCCTGAAAAAAGAACAAAAAATCGACGCTATTTATTAATAAGGCAATAGTTTAGAACTATTATCTCAACCAAGCTTTTGCGAGATAAGTATATACATGGAGTTAAAATGGGTAACGGAAAAGAAAATAGTTTAACCATATTAATCGCGGATGATCACCATTTAGTGCGTCAGGGCTTGCGTTCACTGATCGAGAGATCACAAACTCAATATAATATTAGTGACGTCGCCACTGGCGAGCAAGCATGGCAATTTATTTCTCAATATCAACCTGATCTAGCGATACTAGATATTTCAATGGGCGATTTGAGTGGCCTCAAAGTGTGTGAGCACGTTAAGCGGCGCAAATTAAGAACTCGCATCATTTTTCTCAGCATGCATGATGATGTTAAGGTCATTCATCGCGCATTTGAGGTTGGTGCAGACGCCTACCTCTCCAAAAGTGAAGCTTTTGATACACTCAATCAAGCGTTGCAAACTGTCGCTGCCGGTCATTCGTTTATTAGCCCTAACATAGAGAGTGAATTAGCGCGATATAGGGCAGCCACTACACAGTCTCTCCTTACAGCAAGAGAGAAACAAATCGTCAGCTATATCACACAGGGCAAATCCAACCGACAAATTGCCGATGCACTATGTATTTCAATAAAAACTGTTGATAATCACCGAACAAAGGCGATGAGAAAGCTTGGAGTCAATAAAGCTGCCGAATTAGTCAAATACGGCTTGGAAGAAGGGCTTGTTGTGTAAATTGAACTCAATTTACTAGTCAATTGGGGTAAACACACTATTTATATTATTTTGACACAATAGTATTTTACTCTGCCATCAGAAACCAAAATATGACAAGCGCCGCAATACTGAAATTTTCAAGTTATTGGCTACAGGTCGTATTTAACAAAAGTGATTTACACACTAAGCTATAAATTAGTGTAACTACATACTTTAATTGAAGATAAGATGAGAGTGCCAGATGGAAAAGGTAATCGCTATATATTTGCTTCTTTTTGTGACCGCTATCAGTGCACGTGACAATTCGATATACATAAGCCTACCAGTAGACCAAATCAAAACGGGAAGCGAGTTTTATGTTGACATTATGGCAGACGACTTACCAGCCATATATGGCGTACATTTAACACTAAAATATGATCCCAAAAAATTAATCATGTTACCACCACACGACAAAGCAACATCTCCTCAATTGGAACATGGCAATTTATTTAATCATAAAGCGCTAACAGAGAAAGTTAATCTAGCAAATATTCATTCGGGAACTATCAGTTACACCGTAAACCAATCAACACCAGCAAAAAGTATTTTTAGCACCAACCGAATTGCACGTGTGTTCTTTAAAAGTAATGTCGATGCAGCCAAAACAAACATCGTTATAGATACAGCCTACTTTGTTACCAAAGACGGCCATAAGCTCCACTTCCCGACCCAGCCTGCGGTGGAATTGCAATTTGCTAACTCTTATGCGCCACCGAAAAGCCCAGCAGCAGATTTTTCGCTTCCTAGGTATTTATTCCTCGTCGTTTTAGCCATCTTATTTGGCGTAATTACGCTACTTAACCATAAAAATGTATTAAGGTACCACGCTGATTAGACCCAGAGCGTGTTTGCCACGATACTCACTCAGCGCGAGCCAGTTACTATTTTGGTCAAATTAGTACGCCATACTAGGCTTTTTGGAAAAATATTAAGGCACAGTTACGTGCCTTAATACTGGATTAAAACCTCATCGCCTAGTTACTGTTGGTAAACATGAATAAAGCCATCCAGATCTGGTACCAACACCTTACCAGCACCGACCGCAGGTGAGGCATACACACCACCATGTACAAATCCCGGAATCAATGTGGGTTGATAATGCCAAACTCTTGTTCCCGACTCTCTTTCTAGCGCCATAAATCCGCGTTGAGTAACATACCAACCCGGTTCATCATGGCCTGTGGAGCCTATATAAACATGTTTTTGGTCAACAACAGGTTGCCCCCAACTCCAGCCAGGCGTCGCCACTTGCCAAACAATCTCTCCTGTTTCAACTGCCATCTTAAACAGTAACTTGGCATCAGAGCTGCCAATATAGAAATAGTCACCTTCGGTGTCTGCAACAGCACTCGACTCAACCCAAGAGCCACCTGGCAATGCCTTTTTCCACACCACTTGACCACTGTGAGGGTCTAGGCCATACAAGTATGTATCACGAGAGCCGATTATGAGTATATCGTCGAGTATCACTGGACTCGAAGGTATCGCGCCTTGGGTTTTAAATTGCCAGGCAAGTTCGCCTGACTGCTTGTCGAGTGCATAAACATAGCCATCCCAACTCGCAACAAATACTTTGCCCTGATAGATACTGGCGGTCGCTCTGATCATTCCGCCAGTATTAAAACGCCACTGAATCTTGCCTGTACGTTTTGAAATGGCATAGAAATTTGAATCGGCACTGCCAACATAGACAAAGTTACTATCGGCCACTGGGCTAGATTTGGTGTAGTCAAACTCCCACGGAGCGTGATTCGCCGGCAATATACGATTGTGATCGCTGTCATTTAGGCTGGCCTTCCACAGTAGTTTTCCATTCCAACGATTCAAAGCATACAGATATCCATCATCACTAGAAAAAAACACTCTATGGTGATCAACAAGCGGCTTCGAGCGAACTTTATCGCCAGTTGTAAATACCCAACGCGTTTTCACTCTATCAATATCAAACGCATACACCTTGCCATTATCACTACCAAAATAAGCCTGATGATTTTTAAGTGTTATGCTCCCCCAGTTTTCGCTGCCAGTCTGATAGCTATATAGGTAATCCCCGCTTTTCGCCAAAGCGGTTACAGTCGACAAGATAGATAGCAGCCCCAAAATGAAGGCTGCAATTATTTTTTTATAGATTGTCATTGTGCACTCCTAGTTAAATTCGAGTGCGACATTAATCTGACGTAGAAAAGAAGTCCTGAATACGGTCTAAAACTTTCTTAGTAATTATTAAACCCCTGATTTATCAGCTTTTAAAATGTACTCTTGCACTAATTGATTGAATCCACTTTCCTGTTTTAGCGGTAAAAAATGAGGATCTGCCGCAATCCACATAAAGGCATACTGACCAGCTAATCGCGATTGCTCCAAGTAATGTAGCGCTAACTTAGTCTCTCCAATTGCAGCAGCATACCGAGCTTGAGACATCGGAGCCTCATAATGCCCAATATCTGCCTTACGAGTATCATGATAAAGTAACCAACGATAGACACCTTCAATACCATGGACGTCAAATTGTTGCTCAACCATCTTAATTTCTGAGTTGCTATATCCTTCAAATTTCATGACCCAAACAAGCTCTTTAACTGCCAGATCAAATTGACCAAGTTGTTCATAAATTGCTCTGAGGCATACATGGTAAAATCGATTGCTCTGTGAATACGGCCTCAGTTTATCTAGTGCTGAAAACGCTTCATCAAATCGCAAACTCATCATATAAACCCACGCAACGCTTTCACTAGAATAACCATCAGGCTCGAGGGATTGATAAATCTTGATGTGCTTTAATGCTTCTTCCAATCTACCTACGGCAAGCAAATATTGGCCGTACATATGATGAGCTTCACTATTTGGAAGCGCATTTAAAAAGTAAGTTTCAACATCTTGAGTATTCATTTCCCCCATAAACAAAAGTTTGGCATACAGTAGATTCGCCTCTTTATGTTTGGGATCTCGTAATAGAATACGTTCCAAAATTGCCTTTAAGTGTTGTTTAGCTTGATGATAATCAGCCATCTGTGGGCGAAGCTTATAATAATAACCCTTTGCTAACCAAACCAAGGGCTCTGTGAGTTTAGGTTGCTCAACCGTTATTGATTTAAGTAAACTTATGGCCTTATCTATATCGTCCGGGTGATTATTTATAATAAAGCGCGCTTGATTAAATGGTTCAGTTAGATGCGCAGGGATCACCTCTTTGACGGGCTCTCGCGGCATCTGCCAAAAAACAATCATTGAAATTGCAACCAAACACAATGCTGCTTTTAATAACAAACTATCAAGAGATGATGGCAATGCATCGCACAGTGGAGGCCCTATCCAGCGATAACCAATGCCTGAAATTGTTTTAATATATTTTGGCGACTTAGCATCGTCACCAAGTAGCTTTCTGAGTCCATTGATTGTCACATATATCGCATCTTCGCTAACAACACGCTGCCCCCACACCTCTGAAAGGATCTGAGATTTACTGACATCTTGATGCTTAAACTTCAATAGCAAAATTAACAGCGCATACTGTTTAGAGTCTAGTTCCACTACTTTCGTGTCATTATGTAAGCTCAACTGCCGATGATTTATGACCCACTGTCCTTTGCTGGCGGTCTTGAGCATAATTCCTACCTAAGAATAAAAATCTATCGTTATTTATATTTTAAAAAATATTTGAGTGAAATATCGCCACTAGCATAATGGACTTGACGTGCCTTGTTAAGGAAATGATCAAAAAAGTTACACTTGTAATAAAAAATAAATATAAAGGGATGAGTGTTCTCATCCCTTTATCCGTAAAAGTTAATAATAGTTGGTACTTAACTCAGCACTTTGAGCAAACTCATTAATAGTCCACTCATCAAATAACATTGTCATACCGCCGGCATTGACACACTTTATTGCGTAAGTAAGCGAAGAACTATACGCGTCGTAAGCGACTTTTCCGCCATGGCTATAAAAATTACTATGTACGTTTTCGACGCTGAACTTACCATTAAATAATGCTGGCACATCACCATTAGGAAATCGAAGAATACTGCATTGTCCATCAGGAGCAAACGTATTAACTGATAGTTGGGTTGTCAAATGTACCGACTCAAAGTAACCAGGCACTCTGCCTCCTCCAACATTCCAATTATCAAACTGCATCGCTCTATCATAAGTGATGGCGGGTGCTGCTGGCACTTTATGATGTACACTATAACTACTGCCTTCGGCGTCATAGCAAGTAACTTTGAGTACTTTAGCTAGGGTTTCGTGGCCCTCAGCTACAGGGCCAGATACTGATTTATTATCAGCAACGTTCAGCTGCGCTATTAACTTGTTACCCGCTTCATTGTAAAGCCCCGCATCAGCGCAGCTGGCCTGATCATTGAGGGTTAGATATGCCGCAAAATAGTGCGCAGAACTAGTTTGCACCATAACACTTTTCACAGGCCCATGATTATACTGAGTTGTTCTACCTGAGTTACTATCTGCATCGTAAATTGGTTCTAATGCGTATACGTTTCCAGTCAGCAAAACACTGGCTGCGAGAGCGTGGGACAATTTCATAACAATCTCCTTTGAAAATCACCGCTTAATAAGTCTATTATTTTTACTAATTATTTTAAGCACACAAAAGGCCTCCTATGCGAGTGCAAAACACCTCGGCGATCACGCCAAACATTTCAGGTCAACGTAATCAATTTTGCAATGTCAGTAATCAAAATCACCACATATTCGTGCCGTGTACCTCATTAATAATGACGATTTAAAACAATAAGTCAAATGTTTTTACTTAATTATTTTATCGCTTTCCGGCATTAGACTTATTCAAAATTTAATGGTAATAAATTGAAATATATAAATATAATTATTATTTAGGTGTTAATAGCCAAGGTTTGGATTTTTCTGTTCAATTAAAAGCGACATTCGTAGTAACCTAAATAAAGATCAAATATGCTTTTACGCTCAGGCAGGAAGAAAGATGTATTTTTGGAATATCTCAAAGCTCAAACTGGATTTAGTTGCAAACAAATTGACCACCTTATGCGACCTAAAATACCTCATTGCGACTTTGGCTTTGCTATCGTTGTCCGTTACATATTCTGAGAACTCAAATTTATTCGATTACTTGAGCACCTTAGTAGACATATGTGTACTGACTTTTGGAACTTGGTTTTGCTATCGAGTTAATGGAGGCAAAACAAGCAAAGATTTTTTACGCCGATACTTGTCAATAGGTTGGGTGGTCGGTATTCGTGTTATTGTATTTTCTATGCCAGTGGTTATTGCAACCTACTTTTTGTTTGATTTCGCTGGCTTCGAGGTCTTAGGGGACGCTACTTTACTTGATGTTGGCGTCACACTCTTTTTTTCAAGTTTTTTCTATTGGCGAGTCTTTGTACATATGAAACAAGTACAATTAACTGACGAAAAACAGGCTGAATTTAATAAGTAGCTTCTAGCAACCATTGTCGTATTGCCGCATTTAATCCACTTAAACACGGCAACATGTGCATCTAATAGCACCCACTTCTGGTGTTATTTTTCAGGTGCACTGACATAGTGTAAGCCGCTTTCAATTCTGGCAAACCAATTGGCAATATTACCGAAGTCACTGAGGTTTATGCCCGACTTTACAGCCAACTTTGGATACGTGTACAACGCGATATCCGCAATGCTCGGTTTGGTACCGAGCAAATAGTCTCTGTCGTTTAAGTGCTTATCAAGATAAGTGAAAAAGTGAATTGTCTTGTCGTAAGTTTGCTCTAAGTCACCGGGCTTTCCAATCACTTTGATACCGCGATATAAATTTGGGCCATTGAGCACCTCTCCAGCCGACATAGATAAAAACTTCTGTACCTCGGCGCGAAGTAACGCATCTTGCGGATACCAAGTTTTATCTTCATCGTACTTTTCAGCAAGGTATACGAGTATCGCATTTGAGTCACAAATTACCGCATCACCATCAACCAACACAGGTACCTGACCCAACGGGTTTAGCGCTACAAAATGATCGGATTTGTGCTCTTGAGTGTGTGGATCTAACAGCTTTAACTCATATTCTATTCCTAGAATAGATAAAAAGTGCCTAATTTTATGGCTGTTTCCAGAAAGTGAAAAACTATATAAGGTGATACCTGACATACCAAAAGGATCCTTTTACTGTAATTTTATATCTGCGCCGGGTGACGGCTCACCCGACTACCACAGATAGTTTTTCATAGACGCTCTACCGAGTAAATGAAGTATTTTTGAAGATTGCAACACGCATTAGTCACTGTTGCGTTGAGCTGGTAAATCGCTTTGATACTCTACAAACTCCACCTCAAATCCGTCAGGGTCAATAAAGTAAACATTTTTACGATAAGGGTGCTGCGGCCCCGTCTTGTCCACCGTATAACCCGCATCATTCAAGCGCTTAATAACCCCTTCGATACAATTCACGACATAGGCAAAGTGACCAAGGCCGACCTGATGTCCAGATAACACCTTATTTTCGCCCTCACCATGATCACTAAAAGCAAGATAATGGTAGTCGTCACCAAAATGAAGCCACTGTCTTGGCTTGCCAAACCACTCTCCATGACCTTTGCTTCTCACCTTCCAATGGGGAAAGGCAGCGCGATAAAAGTGCAGTGCCGACTCTATATTTTTGACTACAAGATTGACATGTTCTAAATACATACGCGCACCTTATTTACTTTCCATGGTGTGATTAAACGTTGAATTTTTATCAACAACCAATTGAGATATATATGCTTTGACGAGTGCTTTCATGATCTTTCCTCCTTTAAGTTGAACACACTTTAAAAGCTCAACTTAACTTGAGGTAAAGGTTTTTTTACACTTTTTCTGGCTGTGACAAACGATCGGTAAATACACCCTGAATAAATTCGACAAAAGCGCGAACTTTGGGAATGTGTAAACGGTTTTTTGGATACAATGCGTACACCTCCACCGCAGGTAACTGCCAGTGAGGTAAAATGGGAAGCAATACATTTTTTTGTGGCTCTTGTGCACACATGTAGTCTGGTAAAATGGCTGTGCCTACTCCATCCAAGACCATTTGCTTGAGTACCACATAATCGTCAATGCGCATTCGTGGGACGACAGAGATATCGCAATGTTGCGCCCCATTTTGTAGACGGACCACTTCAGATTTTTGAATGCTACTCATCAGTAACACAGCGTGATTTCCAAGCTCATGGGGAGATGTTATCGGACCGTGCTGCTTCATATAAGTGTCACTTGCGTACAACCTGCGAGAAACACTCCCTAAACGCTTGGCAATTAAACGAGAATCGGCTAATTCGCCGATGCGTATTACCAAGTCAAACCCTTCATCAATCACGTCGACTCGGCGGTTTAGTAAACTGAGTTGTAAATTGACCTGTGGGTGCGCACGCATAAACTGACTCAGTACAGGCTTAAGGATCTCATGCCCCATACCGACAGACATACCAACTTTGAGTTCTCCGGATACCTCGGTGAGTGCTTGCGCAACACTGGCATTGGCCAACTCAACCTGCTCCTTAATTTGCCTACAGTACGTGAGGTACGTTCTCCCTGCTTCTGTTAAATGTTGCGATCGAGTTGTACGCTGCAACAGCGTGATCCCCAAATTCGCTTCAAGTTGTGTAATTTTTCGGCTTAAGTTGGCCTTTGGCATATTGAGACGCTCAGCCGCCAAGGTAAAGCTGCCCGCATCCACGACAGATAAAAATAACAGCATTGAGTTCAGATCCGTTTTCTCCATTACCCACCCCAATTGTTGTTGAATATGGAAAAGTAATTCTATTTTATAGGTATATATAAAACAACTGGCTTTCCTTAAACTTTACTCATCACTTAGAAACAGATTAAACACAATAGGAAACCACGATGAATATTCTTTCTAGAGACACATTACAATTAGGCGGTTTTGCAGGGATCACAGAGCACAGACTGGTAACCGACAGTCGAGTATTTGCCGGACGTAAAAAGCCGGAAACATTTGAAGGGTTGGGTAGCATGGTCTACCTTGCAGACGCCCGTTACCTGCCACACGGCCAATCAGGTATGCACCCACACAGCGAAATTGACGTCATTTCAATTGTGCTAGAGGGGCGCGTCAGTCACGAGGGTTCGCTCGAACACGGCAAAGATTTAATAGCAGGTGATGTACAAGTTCAAAGGGCTGGCGGTGAAGGTTTCAGCCACAATGAAATTAACCCGGATGACCAACCGAATCGCATGTTGCAAGTGTGGGCACTGCCAGAGGTATCTGGACAAGCTGCTGAATATAAGTCGTACACACCTAAAACAAAAGGTACAACACGCATTTATGGCGGTAGCCAATCACAAACCGATACCTTTGCCAGTGCCACTACAATGGACATCGTCCATTTAGATACCGCTGACAGTATCGAGATAGCCAATGATGCATTGGTTTATGTTATTGCTGGTAACGCGGAGCTGCGCCACATAGATGAATCCTTTGATATAAAAGAAGGTGATTTAGTTAGAAATACAGAACTAAAAATCGTCGCTAGAGCGCATACACAACTGCTCGTTGTCTCTCATCGCTAACCTCAGCTCAAACAATAGGTGCAATGACTATGAAAACCAGCACACCGAATCAACATTTACTGGCTTTGATCAACTACCTTGCATTACTGCCACTGGTGTATTTTATTCCTGAGCTGATAGCGCCATTTATTGGCGCAAATAAACTGCTGCATGTTGCCATTGCAGTGGCACTTATCGTGCCCGTGATCTCGTACGTTGTCATGCCTGTTGCGGTAAAACTTCTTTCAAGGAACGACGCACAATGATGACTACACAATACCACCCACAGTGTGGGTGGTTTAGTTGTCTATCGACGATAAGTTATCAGTGGAATGACAAACCATACATTAATACACGGCCTGCATTATAATAATCAGCCGTGCCTGTTGCTGAGATCCTGATTTTGGAAGTCGTTACAGCCTCAGGTAATCTATAAAGCTCTCTGACAAACCCCTTGCTAGGAATGCTAGAGGTAAACTCAAAGTCACCCTTTTTGACCCAAGCACCATTTTCCCAAGCTTCCAGCGTAAATGTGGTTAACCTATTTCCTTGACCATTATTGTAAGTACCAAGCTTAAAAGACTGTATTGTAAAGTTTCTTTTCAACTCAATTGAAAACGACATAGGGAAAGGTAAACCACCTTTGTCGGACATCATGTAAATGCCTTTTGTCGCATCATCTGTATCCATCAGGCAAGTTTCATCCAGAGGTCTGGTGTAATCAAATTCTCCGCCTGAGAATACCGGATCTGAGTCCAGACGGACAACATCAGAACATCCAGGTGGGGTTGTTAAAGCATCACTGTATTCAAAACCGAAGTCCCCTTTGCTGCCGTTAGAGCCGTACCAAGTACCTGTCCAGACATTTGAGGCATTTCGAGTACCTGTAAACCATTTTACGTTGCCATTGTCATTGAGTTTAAAGTGAACTCTAGGCTCTAGACCACTGCCGTAGAAGGCATTATTGGTTTCCTCGACTTCACCTGACAAAGTCACGTATTGGCCATCGTTACCGATAAGCATATTGCCCTGTTGAATTAAATTTACCGAAATCGAGTTTGTTGCATGGTTAACACCATCAAGTGAATCATCGAAGTTAATCACGACGTTTTGCGCAAATGCATAGGGCGCTGCGAAAAGTGAAGCCAGAACAATCCTTTTACTAAGTTTCATGTTTATACCTTTAAAGTCAGTTGTTTTTTTAGTCATTTACAGATATCTACTACCATAGACTCCGAACGAAAGAAAATAATTACCAAATTGTGTTGTGGCATTCTTACATGTAGACATGACGAAACGTATCGTCCAAAAGCTTGCTTTCTTAACTTTCGATTATTGGCTTCACCATGTGCTCTCGCTGTACCTGACTCCTACTGAAATATTGATAACTGAAATGCTGACTAGATAAAAGATATCTGCAGTAAGTGGAATATATAAATTTGAAGTCTTTTATCTGTGTCCACGCAGTAATGGGCATGTGTTACTTGCAAAAAACAATAGCCAGAATACAGCTCTGGCTATTGCACACTGGCATGACAGTTTATTCAACATACGTTAACTGTCCCGGCAACGACATTTTTATATTACTAACTCATGTTATTGCCATATAAAGCGTGCTCATCCTTCACATGGCTGCACAAAACGCCAAACACCAAATGTCCCCGAGTTCAGATCTGGTCTTTCACCTTGCGTCCACCACCTTGCTCGATAGACTTTATTTTCATACGCAGAGTAACTACCGAGTACAAAAACTTTGTCATTACCCCACTGCTCAAAGCGACAACCTTTATCCTTTAGGGATAAATAGGCTACTTTTACATGCACTTCCCCCAGCGCATCTTCCACCCTAAGGGTTACTTTGTGACTACCCGGCTTCGCGAATGTATAGTTTGGGCTAGATTGCGCTGACGTGGCGCCATCACCAAAGTCCCACAAATAACTCACGATGCCTTTATCATCAACAGAGGTATCTTGGAATGCCACGACTAGATCTTGGGCGTTATACGTAAAGTTCGCTTGTGGTCCAATATTACCGTCGGACTCACAGCCACTGTCATCTTTCACGCCACTGCTATAAATGCCCGCAGCTTCTAGGGCCAACACAACATCATTGACACAGTAACCATAATCTTTAGCCGCCAGATACATGCCTTGCCCAGCATTGTCGAAGTCCGTATTGACGTGCCAGTAGAGTCGATTGGCTTGTGTCATAACATCAAATGCTTGTTTAATATTCCAGCCTTCAGATGTTGCAAGTCGATAGAAGATTAAACTGAAGATACCACCATTGGCATGCTGTCCCGCGCTTTCACTGTAGTCATCAATGTGTTTGATGACAGGGTTTTTCATATCTCGAGTAAATCCGCCGTTTTTACTCAACTCATCTCCTATTTTCCAGCTAAACTCACCATTTAAAAAGTCATGCATGGCTGCTGCGGTCATATCAGAATACGCTTCATCCAAAGCACCTGAAATGCCGAAAAATCCTAGCTGGGCATTGGCACTGGTGAAACCATGCGCAAGCTCATGGGCAACCACATCCAATGTTGTAAATGGATAGTAGTCGTGATTGCCATCACCAAATGATGCAATATTGTAGTTCCAAAACCCGCCAACGAGATCGACATCTCTGTGAACTTGAATTTTGATTTTTTCAGGATAAAGACGAGTATCATACCGCTCTTGATACATACGTATTGTTTGTTGTGTGAAGCCATGGGCATCATTGAGGGGAGAGTTAGCGCCATTTTTTGCCCGTTGGTCATTGTCGTAACAGGCAAAGCTGTGGATCTCCGGCTCACCTTGTTTGTTTTTTAGATCCCATGTTGCAAACAATGCATTGTCCAGCGTACACACGCCATTTTCTTCACGTATGTCCAAAGCTGGGTAACGCGCTTGAGGGCCAAATCGATAATCACCAGTCGCGCCATTGCCACCCGGCCCCGTCGCTTTTGCAGGTTGAAAACGGCGCAAATCATCCCAGCGTTTTATCACCTTGCCAGTGTGCGCATCAATGATAAAGTGCGGGCTTGTAGGTTGTTTTCCTTGCCATTCAAAAAAGCCAACTCTCCACACTAGATGCGCTCGACTATGTTCATCCAACCAAACATATAGTTTGCCATGGGTGTTTTCCAGCGCTTGCAGGTCCAAGCTGCGACCATCTGCTTTGACAGCTAATTGCAGCGCGGCGTGATAATCCACCCCCGGGTCAATACTGTGAATATCGTCGCTGATCTTAGCAATAAATTGACCAATAAAATCGTAGCTTTTACCTTGCTTATCGGTGCTTGCCACAACCGACGCCCCGTATACTGGGATGCCTTTAAAGTATTGCTGATATTTCGTCCGCTTTTGCCCATTGGGGACCAAAGATTGAGCCTGTTCTTTATAACTATTCTCTTGGTTTTGTAAACTAGGTAATTGCGCATTAAATAGCTGTTGCGACAATTGATGTTGGGTACTCAAATCGACTTTTTCCGCTGCATTGACTTGTGAGAACAATGCGACATTTATTGCGCAAAAAGCCCATTGAACACGTTTCAACTTGTGCATTTGATAGTCCTTATTTTGAATTTTCTGAGCGAGTGTATGTGGGCACAACCTGAATGTTCCAGCTATGCCCGCGTTTTATGGCTCGTTTTTACGGCGCATAGCAGCGCGCTAACTTTTGCCATAAATGAGGGTATAAATCAGGCCTTATTCCAGCGCCCCAATGTAGTGCTCGGTACTTATAGTTTTGGTAAAACACCACCTCTCCTATTTGATAGCTGACATCAACTTGCCACTGCTTATGCCCTTCACATTGCGGTGGTAGGCCGCTATCAATCTCTATGGTTTGCACATGAATACCAGTTTGACCGTCAGAGTCTGTCACCGTTAAACTCACACGATAATGGCCGTCATTGAAGTAACTGTGTTCAGGGTTTGCCAGCGCCGATTGATGACCGTCTCCAAAATCCCACAGATGAGCCGCGATATACTGGTCATCACTGCTTTGATCGGTAAAGTAAACACTGCGCATAGATATTTGGTAGTCAAAATCAGCGACAGGTTTTGAGGCGCTAGGTTTACCACATCCCATTTTTTGCAGATAGTTGTCAGCTGTATACGCTTGAATTAGGCCAAACCCGTATTCGTCATCTCGACCATAATCTCCTTTGTCGATGGCGGTATACTGCAGTGCGTCTCGCAACTGTTCATTAGTGCATCCGGGGTGTTTGTTCCAGAGCAAAGTAGCTATTCCCGCAACATGAGGGCTTGCCATGGAGGTCCCGCTCATCAATTTGTAGCCTAAGTCATGACTGGTTGATTTTACCCTGACACCGGGCGCAGCTAGCTCTACCGCATCATTAAACTGAGAAAACCGTGCTTTATCCGCGTTACTATCTACCGCAGCTACCGAAATAACCTCACTGTATGATGCCGGATAGTTTTTACTGCTGGTGCCATTGTTACCCGCAGCAGCAACATGCAACATGCCCTGTTGATAGCTCTTTTCGAACGCCAATCGTTCTGCTTGCGAGTGATGAGGTCCACCTAAGCTCATATTAGTGACATTGCCACCTTGCGCCAAACAGTCCTCAATGGCCGCAATAATGTCAGAGCCATAAGCGCCCCGCCCTGCATCATCAAATACTTTTGAAATATGTAATTTAATCGGTGCACTGCCATGAACACCGGTAACCCCGACCCCGTTGCCACCTAAAGCAGCAATGGTGCCTGCAACATGAGTACCGTGACCAAGACCATCTTTGCGCCAGTCTCCTGTTGCCAAGGTGCCAAAATTACTTGCCCCTGTGACATTGCGAGTAGGAAGGTCTGGATGCTCAACACTGTATCCGCTGTCTAACACGCACACCTTCTTGGGGCTACTTTGTGGCGGACGAATAAGATTTGCTTGCGTCATTGCCACCCCGTAGGGGATCTCCTCACTCGAAATCGTCCGAATTGGGTCCCGCTCAACAAACTCAATATCGGGTGAGAGACTCAGTTGCTGTTGTTGCGAAGCGGTCAAAACAAGTGTCATTGCATTGACTGACGGCAGCATTTTTTCAACCTGAAAACCTGACTGTTCAGCTACGCGTGCTAACCGTTTCGAGGTAAAGGTAGATACACGTTCAGGCTCAAGGGGCCCGTGTGAACTTTGCTGCCAAGGCGTATCCTTTAACTTAACTATGTAGTAGTGAGCAGCGCTCTGTGCGTTAGCAATACAAGGCAGCACCATACTGGCAATCAATAAAGACGAACATTGGAATTTCATAGACATTGTCAACCCCCTTTACAAACATGAACCTATCTTTGCCCATGGCTGTCCAGCACCATGATTTTGCTCTGGATTAATGCCTCGATTCCACCAGCGCGCCCGATATTCTGTATCATTGAGGTGGACGGTTTTTCCTTGACCGTAAGCGACTGTCACCAACCATGGGGTACTATCTGCACAACCTGGAGGCTTCTCACCAATTTGAATTTGTTGAGAAAACTCCGCCGATAGGCCTTCATTGTCAGCAACACGCAGGGTAACAAGGTAGCTGCCCGCTTTGGCATATTGGTGACTGACAGCCGCTTGTTGTGAGGTGAGGCCATCACCAAAGTCCCACAGATACGTCACTATCTCGCCGTCATCACTTGAATTATCGATTAAGTGCAGCGTTAGCTGTTCCGCTTGATAGGTAAAATGTGCTGTTGGCGCACCATCATTGGTTGTGCAAGTGCCATCAAATTGCCATACATTCGGATACGCAGCTGGCTGTGCGCCAGTTCCCCAATGAATCGCGGTATATTTGTTGTTTTGATATTTTACTTTGTCCCCTTTGCGGTATTCTGTACGACTATTCCACAGTGGCCGGTCTTCACAAATTGGCGCTATACCATCATCAACATCCAGCTGCTTTACCTTAAACCCTTGAATGTTATCTGTGTTTGTCACCTTTAGTTTGACTACATAGTCGCCTTCTTTGGCATACGCGTGGGTAGGGGATCGCTGTGTCGAACTTTTTCCATCACCGAACTCCCAAAAATATGAAACGATCCCTTGGTCATCCTGTGATGCATCTTGAAATGACACGGTTAAATGCGCCGCTTCATAGGTAAAGTCGGCCCGAGGCAAACCGGTTACCGGTTGGCACTCGAGGTTTTTAAGGTATTCATTGGCAGCAAAGGCTTTAACAATACCGAACCCATAGTAATCATCTCGGCCTTGCTCTCCTCTATCTTGAGCAGTTGCTTGCAGAGCTTGGCGGATCTGTGCATTGCTACAATTAGGGTGATGCCCCCAAATTAGTGCCGCAACACCCGAAACATGGGGCGTCGCCATAGAGGTCCCGCTCATAGTTCCATATTGACCTGAATTCAATGTAGAGAGTATGTCTACACCGGGAGCTGCCAACTCAACCTGATCATTATGGGTCGAAAAGCTCGCACGCTCACCTTGCTCATCAACCGCTGCAACTGCGATGACATTGTCATAAGAAGCTGGATAATGCTGGCTTTGCACGCCGCTATTTCCGGCGGCGGCGATGTGCAATACGCCTTGTGCATAAGTATCATTGAAAGCAATACGTTCAGCTTCGGAGGGCTGCCCCCCCCCTAAGCTCATGCTGGTAATTTGGGCACCTGCAGCAACACATTGATATATTGCAGCGGCAATATCTGAACCATAGGCCCAGCCCCCGCCGTTATTGAAAACTTTGACAATATGCAAGCCGAGCGTGCCCGAGGGGTTCACGCCGACAACGCCAATATCATTGTTGCCAATCGCAGCAACGGTACCGGCAACATGGGTTCCATGGCCATGACCATCTTGATACCAATGACCGGTGTTGTGCTCTCCATGACCATCACTACCTGTAACCCCCATATTTGGTAAATCAGGGTGACTCAAGGTATAACCAGTATCTAAAATACACACTTTTCGGTGCGGAGCACCGATATCACGGAGTAGATCTGCTTCGACCATTCTAATGCCGTATGGTGTAGTCTGCGCACTTAAATATCGCTTAGGGTCAACCTCTATTGATTGAACATCAGGATGGTTTTTTAAGCTGAGATACTGATCAGGCGTTAGCGTTAACGCCATTGCATATTGCTCTAAAAGGCGCAGTTTTGGCTGTGTTGATAGTTTTTCAGCTTGTATATCAAGATACCCTTGGGCATGTTCAAGCTGTTGAGCAGCAGAAAGGCCCCGCACTTTAGGGACATTAAATGTCACGATATAACGATTGCCCTCAATGGCAACATGTTTGCTCTGCAGGGCCACTGTGGTGAAATGAGAGAATAAAGATAAAGACAAAACTAAACCCCAAGCAGTTATTTTGCTGGGCTTAAAAAAAACTTTGGCGTTATTCATAATGAGCTCGATTGAAACACCTTGGCCACACGAATTGTGACCAAGGTGGATTAGAATAAAAAGGTGGGCGAACCCACCCCAGGTTGGTTAGCTAATACCAATCGGCATGAACAGAGTCACAAAAATGGCAATTAAATTGCACTCGACACCTCGCAATGCGCTCCAGTTGACGCTAACTACTCAAACGACTGCGATAGGTCATCAGCAAATTTACTCGCTCAAATTTACGCCCCTATGCATACTGATTGGTAAGTAATGAAACCGAATTAGTCACACTGTCCGTTGTTGATCCACACATCCCAGCGGCCAGAATATTGCTCAGGGTTTTTCCGTGTAGACCATTTTGCCGTGTACTTCACGTTGTTGAGGTGGACTTGATCGTCCATTATATAAGTTTTGTTGGCTTGCCAAGCAGGGAGCCCTCCACACGTTTGAACACCTTGATCGACTTTCACTGTCACTTCCTTACTACTGGAAAGCTGAGCTTGGTCTTGCACCGTCAACGTGATTGTATACTCCCCTTTGGTGGCATAAGTGTGTGAAGGTGCTTCGTGTGTGGAGCGATTGCCGTCACCAAAATCCCATTGATAGCTAACAATGTCGTTATCATCCCAAGAATTATTAATAAATTTGACAGTTAAGCCATTTGCTTGAGCGCTGAAATCCGCTGTGGGCGCAACATTGGCTGCATAACAACGGCCTTGTTTTTGCCAAATATCTGGGTAACGCGTTGGATAAGTCGCAAATGTGTCTTGCTTCGCAATATATTTGTAGTTTTGATAAAAAACCCGATCGCCAGGTGCATAAGTTTGATGCACTGAAAATCCAGGCAGCCCTTCACATTCGTCGGGAAGACCACTGTCTACAATCACTTCTTGCTGGCTAATGCTCGCTTTACCTTGGGCATCGGTTGCAAGTAAAGTGACATAATAACGACCATCATTTACATAGGTGTAAGTTGGATTTTGCTCCGTTGAAATATCTTTCTCTGGGTTGTTCACATCGTTAAACTGCCAAAAGTGACTTATTACAGCGCTGTCATCGGTGGACTGATCAATAAAAGAGACCGTTTGTGCGTCTATCGAGTGGCTATAGTTTGCCACTGGTTGCTGATTGATCGCACTGTCACAACCATGCTCAGTTAAATAGTCACTGGCAGCTTTAGCCTGAACAATCCCGTAGCCATAGTATTGATCTCGACCTGTTATGCCTCTATCTTGCGCACTTAGCACCAAAGCATTGCGAATATGCGCATTAGAACATTCGCGGTGATTACTCCATACCAATGCAGCAACACCTGTCACATGGGGCGTCGCCATAGAGGTACCACTCCACGCTGCATAGCGATTGCCTGGCAAGGTTGAGTTGACCTCCACGCCTGGTGCTGCCAATTCAACTTGACCATGAAACTGAGAAAAGCTCGCCCTATTACTGTGTTTGTCAACTGCGGCGACCGATATCACATTGTCATAAGACGCAGGAAAGTGCTCCATTGAAGAGCCATTGTTTCCTGCCGCAGCGATGTGTAAGATGCCATCGGCATATGTTCGGTTGAACGCGTCGTTTTCCACCACAGAGAACGAAGTACCGCCCAAACTCATATTAATGATATCAGCACCAGCATCAGCGCACTGATCTACCGCAAACGCAATTTCCGATCCGTAAGTCCACTCACCCTTATCATCAAACACTTTGACAATATGCAACCCAATTGTGCCTGACGGATTTACACCTACCACACCAAGGCCATTTCCACCAAGTGCAGCAATAGTGCCTGCAACATGAGTACCGTGACCATGCCCGTCATGAAACCAATCTCCTGTGTCGTAATCACCATGACCATCATCTCCAGTTACGCCTGTACTCGGTAAGTCAGGATGCTCAGGTGAATAACCGGTATCCATCACACAAACTTTCACATTGCTCGCTTGTGCATCTGACAGCAATCTAGCTTGAACCAAATCTATCCCATAAGGTATAGCTTCAGCAGCCAAATACCGCTTTGGGTCTACTTCAATATAGGCAGTATCTGGGTGCTTTAATAACGCTTGATATTGGCGCTCCGATAACTTTGCAGCAAACGCATTCTGACTCGGTAAAGCACGTAAGACTTGGCTATCAATGTCTTTGGCTAAATGTGTCATAAGTTGTGCTTTTGCCTGTGCTAGATGCTCACCTTGCATACCTTGAAGACTCAAACGCTGCGAAATTGCAATGTCATTCATTTTGACGATATAACGCTGTGAGTCGTCCTGTGCGAGCAAATTATTGGATAACAAGGCACCTAAAAGCCCCAAATTGATCAGCGACAGCTTGCCGCATCTTCGTTTGTCTGTACCAACATATACATTATTCATGATGACTGTCCTTACATGCTCATAATTAAGTGTTTTGTATGCTGAAAAGCTCCACGCGTAACAAAACATCTTTCATTTCAGCCACATGCAAATCCCCTTTTAGCGATAAATCACTATATAGAGGTGTTACTAACTTTTTGCAATCTAGGTGAGCATTGCATTACACCAAGCTAATCACACTAGATGTGGCCCCGAAAACCGCCCTATTGTCTGTTTCATTTTATCTATATAAATCATAAGCTCGAACACAATGTATACAATATAAATTTGATTGTATACATATTTTTAACTTTTAATTCACACAAAGATGAGTTTGAAGTGTGTTGTTAGGCGCAAACCGGGAATACTCACCAGTTAAATTCACTGACAATTTAAAACCGATATAACAGCAAGTATGTGGCCTTAAAGCTTAAAACTCTGAGTGATTGATATGTAAGCCTGTTGTCGCATTACAATGATGGCAACATGTAAACATCAATGTTGTTTGGTCAGCTAGAAACACGTTACTTTGCAACAAACTCAACACAAAAATCGTGTATCGGCTGCACATATTAGTACTTATTGTCACTGCTATTTACTTATAATGACTGCGCTCCAAGCCACTGAACTCTAAATTGTTGGGGTGAAACGCCAGTCTGTTTTTTGAAGAATCGGCAAAAATAGCTGGCGTCGTCATACCCCAGCTCATAGGAAACTGTTTTGATATTTTTATTTGAAAAAGCAAGTAAGCGCCTTGATTCAACAAGTACTTTTTCATGCAGTAATTGAGTTACAGATTTACCAAATTGTGCTTTGGCTAGCTCACTTAATCGCTTATTTGTCATCGCTAACTGTCGCGCGTAAAAACGGGTATCCTTGTGCTGAGAGAAGTTGTCGTCGATAAGCTTCAGCAACTGGATCATTCTTTGGTCTTGCCGAGTCTGCGAGAATGCCTCAGGGCCTAGGTATCGCATGACATAGCGTAAAAAAGAGACCAGAAGGTTACTCATCATATCTCTATCAGGAGATGCTAAAGCCAACTCATCCTCAATGATCTTTATCAAACTCCTTAAGTGCTGATCACCTACTTCATCTAACGTGATGAAAGGTACATCGCTGCGATTTTGCAAAAAGAGTTTACCAATAGGCTGCTGACTTTTAATCTGGGAGTCAATAAATTCGGCGTTAAAGGAAATTGCATAAATATTGTCCGGCAGTTCGTGAACGTCATGGACCTGCCCGGGTGTAATAAAGAACATTCTGCTCGGTAACATAGCATACTCTACAAAATCTATACTCTGTTTCCCCTCACCGGAAAGAACCCAAAAAACCTCAAAATATTCATGTCGATGGGGCTGTGGAGATTCAGGCTCTGCATCGACATCTAAAAACTCTACATCAAATGATGTCCCTTTAGGCAACCTTTTGGTATCTAGCATGTTTCCTCCAACAAGTAAGCGTGTAGATAAAGTTGACTATCACGCCCTAAGAATTCAACCTCTTAGAATGGTTCCCTTGTCCATGACATGTATATAAGCTTTCACTTTGCCTCGAGGCACAATAGTAGAAAGTCAAAGTATGCAGTACCACGACAAATTTTAAAGCGCATAATTCAACTAATTTATAGGATTATGTGAACATTTTGGAAAGCCAACCTAATTGAAAGAAGGTAACGCAAACACTTCATCAAAACACCATCTAGATATTAAAGTACTATCAAGAAGAACCCGAAGAAGAGGCAAAGTCATTTAAATTAGGAAGTTAATAATACTTCTAAGGCAATTGCTGAAAACACCCCACACTTCTTGGGCAAAAAGTGCCACAAAATAGAAAGATCATCCATTTATCAACATCTGAGAGAGTGAAAAAATAATTGCACATTTTTTATATCTCAGGTGGAACAATGAACATAAATACTCTGTTTTCAAACACGCAGTTTCTAGGACTATCTACCGCGATACTAGGGATATTATTAATGAGCTTTGACCCCATATTCATTCGATATGCGGGTGTGGGCGGAACTGATACTGTTTTCCTTTTCGGGTTATTTACCGCGATATCCATGCCTGTCTTTTTAGCCATAACAGATAAAAGAGGAATTTACCGCGCAGTTAAACAAAGCGGTTGGCCGCTTGTCGTAGCTAGTCTGTTAATGCTATTGGGCAGTAGCACCTTCGTGGTCAGCGTGAAACATACCACAATAGCAAATACCTTTTTAATCCTTGCGACTACGCCAGTGATTTCAGCACTATTTAGCTGGCTCATTTTACGTGAAAAGTTAAACAAAGATATCTGGATGCCCATAACCTTGTTACTCTTTGGCGTCATTATTGTTGCCAAAGGGTCGTTGTCTTCTCTTAATTGGTTTGGAGACGCCATGGCACTGCTCTCAGTAACAAGCCTTTCTTTACTTTTTGTTTTACTTAGAAAATACCAACAAATAAGTAAAATCGCGGCAGTTGGTTTGGCTGGCATGCTGATAGCCTTAACCATGTTTTATTATGCCGATCCGGCAAGTTACACCACCAATACTTGGCTCATAATGGCTGCAATGGGTTTATTTACAGCCCCATTGGGCAGAGTGTTGTCTATGATGGCGACAACTTACATTAGCGCCGCTGAAGTGTCCATGACCCTCGTGCTCGAAGCCGTCTTTGCTACCTTTTGGGCCTATCTATTTTTTCAAGAAATCCCCTCTTTAGATAGCATTTTTGGCGGCATGATCATTCTCTTGTCACTCACAATCTACATCTGGAGATCCATTAAATCTCAAAAGCTTTGATCTAATTCTCTGATTTTATTCTCTTATCATTAGGAGGTTTTATGAAAAACCAATCACTGCCTATTTTTATCGACGCCTTGTCTAAGATATGGGGGCCTTTAACAGCCGATTTGACTAAACACAGTAAACAACTTTTAGAAACACTCGCAGCAAATTGCAGGGATGAGGAGTGGGTACACACATTGCTCGTAAACAAAGCTCCCAGTACTATCGTTTTTCACAGTGAAAAGCACGGGTTTATCTTGCAAGCCCATGTAGAGCAACAAGGTGACTATAGCGTCCCCCATGACCACGGTAATGGTTGGGTTTTGTATGCGACAGTGACAGGAGCAGTTGAAATGGGTGTGTTTCATCAAGTTGTTCAACCAGATGGCACGCTGACAGCTGTACAAAAAGATAAATATCAGCAGAGACCCGGACAGTGTCATGTTTATTTGCCTGGGGATATTCATGACACCACAGCCTTGCAAAACGGCACGCTTATGCTTCGGCTAACAAGCTGCGATTTTGAAAAAGAATTCAGCGAAGGCCGATTGATTCGCTATATCCACAACTGCGATAGATGGTAACGCCTCCTTACTGAGCTTTATTAAAATTGGCTTTTAACAAGGAAGTTAAATGCCCTTTAGCTTGCGCATAAGATCAAAGCCGAGCTTAGTGACTTTTTGCCCTTTGAGTTTATGCAGCCCTGAAATATTAGATAGGATGATATAGCCTGACTTGTTTTGTAAGTCGAGCAACATAACAGAGCTATAACCGCCAGTTCCACCATCGTGAAAATACACCGTATCGGTTTTATTTGAGCTGTCTAATAAATACCAACCTAAAGCCATTTTGGTAAAACGTTTTTCATACACAAGCTGCTGCTGGCATTGTGTCCAAGACAACATGCCGTCAAATTGTGCAGCGGCGAATTGACCAAGATCTTGAACGGTCGACAGTACAGCTCCAGCCCCTTGCAATACCCCTAAATCCCAATTGTTGGTTGGCTCGCCACTTTTACTCAGGCCCATAACCAACTCACCATGAACATCACGCCAATTGCAGAAACTACGATGCATATTGAGCGGCTCAAAAATACGTTTTTGCAATAGCTGCCCGTAATTCATGCCATCCATCTTAGCCAGCACGTAACCCAGTAACCCCATCCCTAGGTTGGAATAATTGTGTGTGCGCTTGGTGTTGAGCTTTATATCATGGGCAAGATGCGTCAGAAGATCTGATTCCAAATAGGCAGCATAAGGGTTGTCTTTACGCTTAAACATTGCCTGCCAGAGCAGTCCTGGCGGCAGTCTTGGTAGGCCGGATGTGTGAGTTGCCAAAGACTCAAAGGAAATTTCCGCATTATCACGAATTTCAATTGCTAAATGTTCATTTATTGCGTCATTTAAACTCAGTTTGTTCTCACACACCATTTGCGCCAGTACTGCACAAGTAAACAATTTAGTTAATGAGCCTATCTCGAATACCGACGTGCGATTATCAACTTGTTCAACACCTTTTCGGCCATGCCTCGCACCGTAGTAGTGGCAGTCACCGGCCACAAACTTTGCCACAGCCAGCTCAGTATTGGGCGAGAACAAACCTACAACACTCTTTATTGCTTGTATTTCTTGATCGTCAAACTGCATATGCGTGCCCTTCCTTCTGTACTACCTTTATTGGAGCACATGCTTGGGCACACAACAAAACGAATAACGTAAGCAAATGTTTATATTGAAATAGATTGCATTACGCTGAACACGCTATATCGGCAACTGCTCCCGATAACTTCCAGGCGACACCCCACACCAAGTAGTGAATGCGCGAATAAATGAATTGGCTTCCTGATAACCCAATAAAAAAGCGATTTCGCTGAGCGACACATGTGACCGACTAAGATAATGCTTGGCCAATTGTAGACGCACATCTTGCAGAACTCGGTGAAAAGTAGTTTGCTCCTCAGTTAACTTGCGTTGCAGGGTGCGTTTACTCATAGTCAGCTTTTGTGCTACAAATTCTATGTCGCTATGCCCTGCTGGCAGAGATTCAACCAACACCGCGCGCACCCGTTCCACAATTGTGGCCGTCGCAGTGAGATCTGCTAACTTTTGCTTTAACCCACCTTCGAAGTAAGTCCACATACCTGAGTTTGCCGTCAAAAAAGGACGCACTGCATCTTCTGCTTTAAACATCAAAGATAGCTTGCTACCAAGCTTAGGTTTACACCCAAAAAACGTTTCGTATGCCGATAAATTATTCGGTAATTCCGGTAATATCACTGCCAGTGGGGTCACTTCATGACGAGTTGCTAAGCGCAACAATTTAGTAAAAAACACCATTTCAGTCAGCGCTAACACGGTTGGAACTGCACCTTCATACCCATAACAAGACAGCGCCATTTCTGTGCTCTTTTCATTCACGTCGAGATCCATTTTCATTGGGCCTATTAAAGGCTTGTAATGTTGGATCCGAGACAAAGCCGTGTTTAGATCAGGGCTACAAAGCGCAGCAAACAAAGGGGCGTCGAACACCTCAACGGTCAAATGCTCAGCTACCAATAAAGGCACATCCCGACCCTCTGCGGCCTTTTCAATCGCCAGCCACCAATCGAAATACTCTTTGGGTGAAAGCATGACCGAATCTCGGTTGAGTATATCCGCTGGCAGCTTGGAATAAGCCACCACAGTCTCAACATCAATATTCATGTCTTTGAGTAATATTTTACAATTGGAATGCACCGTGAACTTGCTAGCAATTTTCATAACTTGTTACTTTTCCATTGATTGACGAGACAACTTAAGCACCACTTTGCGAGGTAACAGGGGGGTGATCCAGTTTAGTAAAAACTGTAATTTCCGTTCATTAAAGGCCACCAGCTTGCCTTTTTGCATCGCTCGATATCCACATTCTGCCACCGACTTTGCCGACTTTGCATGTTTCCATACATCAACGCCTTCAAGGTTCCCCGCCGCCACAAAACCTGTATTAACCGCCCCGGGACACAGCGCGGTGGCCGTCACACCGGTGCCGTCCAGCTCTTCCGCAATAGCTTGTGTATAAGAAGTCACGTAGGCTTTTGATGCATAGTATACCGCCTGCAATGGGCCCGGTAAAAATGACACGGTAGAAGACACATTTAAAATACGTCCGTGCTTTCGAGCAATCATGCCTTTTGAATATAAGTGAGTAAGATCGGTCAGTGCAGTAATATTCACTTGCACCATTTGTTGATCCGATTCAAGATCACGCTGGTAAAACAACCCATGCCCCCCAAAACCAGCATTATTTATTAGCACATCAACCTCGATATTGAGCGCATTGGTTTTATCAAAAATACGCTGCGCCGCATGCGGTTGGGATAGGTCTTCACTTATCACCGTTGCTTTGATGCTGTATTTTATTTCAAGCTCCTTCGCTAACGCATTAAGCTTGTCTTGAGAGCGTGCAACCAATACCAAGTCGCCCCCTTGCTGCGCGTGAAGATGCGCCAGCTCTAGACCTATACCGCCCGATGCGCCTGTAATAAGTGCTGTATTTGCCATTTGTTTTACCTCTGTTTAAACCCCGCTGAACAATTAAATCCAGTATAAACATTCAAAACACGCCACACACTGACAATTTGTGACACCCAACATGCAAAAGATGACAACATTACTCAAAAGGTGCCAAAGTGGAAACCCCCATTACAGGTTTAAAGTAGTCTAAGACCGTGTTGCAGAAAAACTATCAACTTCCTCTTCCGTCATCCTGACGAAAGTCAGGATACATCTCACTCTATGTCATCAAACTCAACTGCACCTCACCCGTCATCCTGACGAAAGTCAGGATCCATCTTACTCTATGCCATCAAACTCAACTGCACCTCAGCAGTCACCCTGACGAAAGTCAGGATCCATCTCACTCTATGCCATCAAACTCAACTGCACCTCACCCGTCATCCTGACGAAAGTCAGGATACATCTCACTCTATGCCATCAAACTCAACTGCACCTCACCCGTCATCCTGACGAAAGTCAGGATCCATCTCACTCTATGCCATCAAACTCAACTGCACCTCACCCGTCATCCTGACGAAAGTCAGGATCCATCTCACTCTATGCCATCAAACTCAACTGCACCTCACCCGTCATCCTGACGAAAGTCAGGATCCATCTTACTCTACGCCATCAAACTCAACTGCACCTCACCCGTCATCCTGACGAAAGTCAGGATCCATCTCACTCTATGCCATCAAACTCAACTGCACCTCACCCGTCACCCTGACGAAAGTCAGGATCCATCTCACTCTATGCCATCAAACTCAACTGCACCTCACCCGTCACCCTGACGAAAGTCAGGATCCACGCCCAAATAAGACTCACTTTTGATACGCATCGTCACTTTGTTTAGAGACACTCAGGTTTACTTCGCTAGACTATGAAAACACTAAGCGCCAGTCAGCCTCAGTTGTCGCCATAAGCGCCCATCAATTACAGACAACCCTAAAGCAATAAGACCCATACCAATAAAGTGAATGGTTTCTAAAGATTCATTTAAGAACAGAGCGCCAAGAAAAACCGCCGAAACAGGCACAAGCAAAGTCACTAAAAGGACATTAGTCGCGCCAGCCAGCTCCAATACCTTAAAATAAAGTACATATGCTACAGCTGTGGAGCCAATGGCTAACCCCGCCACAGCTCCCCAAGTAATTACACTTATTGAACGGAAGTCGACAGCTCCCTCTAATAACAGCGTCAGCGGTATCATAATCAGAGTTGAAGCCGTCACTTGCCCTGCAGCCGTGCTCAGAGGATTAATTCCCATAGATTTAAATCGACGCCCATACACACCCGCAAATGCATAAGATAGTGCTGCCGCCACGACTGCTAGCTGGGCAAGTAATCTACCACTCCCTTCTAAAGCTGGCATGCCAATCATAACAACGACACCACAAAAGCCCAGCATAACCCCCACCAACTTCATAAAGCTTGGCCGTTCATCGGGCAATAAAACCCCGGCGACGATCACCGCAAAAATAGGCGTTGCGGCATTTAAAATAGATGCTAAACCCGATGCAATCTGCGTCTGACCCCAAACAATTAAAACAAAAGGGATAACATTATTGAGCAACCCCATAAAAAAGAATGCTCCCCACACTTTTAGGCTGTTAGGCGGGCGTTCACCTAAGGCAATGACCATCCCCCACAATACCAACGCAGCAATGCCCACTCGCAATGTTACAATTGTCAATGAAGGTAGCGAGCTAACTGTAACACCAACGAAGAAGAAAGAGCCCCCCCACAACATAGATAGTAGAACAAGCATGGTCCAAATTTTTATATTCATCGTGTGATTGATGGAAGTTGTCATAGTTCCTGTTACCAAGATATTTATAAGTATTAACCATGCTAGCGAGCGCACGTATAACATAACATCCGAATCTTGCGCCCTATTTAAATTTAGACTGGCAGTGTGCTGATTTAAAATAATTGCGCAGCAAGAATCAGATGTTATTTTAGAAACCGCTATGATGAAGTATGAATACTTTTAATTGACCAACGAGCCTGACTATGATGAAGCTCACTGAAGCTGAAATGGCAGCAGCAGTAAACCGCCGAGATCCTTCATTTGATGGACAGTTTTACTATGGCGTGATTACTACCGGCATTTTTTGTCAGCCTTCTTGCCCTACAAAATCAGCAAAGCCAGAAAACCTGAGGTTTTTTTACAACCAAGCGTCCGCCTTAGCGGCCAGTTTCAGACCATGTAAGCGCTGTAACCCCATTGCATCAACAAAAAAAGTCGACACACTTATAAATGTCGCTCGCCATATAGAAAAGCACGCAGATGAAAAACTGACGCTTGTCCAACTGGGCAAAGTTGCAGGCTTATCACCCTCTCAACTGCAAAGGTCATTTAAAACAATGTTTGGTGTGTCTCCAAAACACTATCAGGATGCAGTCCGAATGCGCCAATTCAAATGTCATTTGAAGGCGGGCGAAGGGATCACTGACGCTATCTACTCCTCTGGATTTGGCTCAATAAGCCGAGTGTATGGTGAAACCACACGCAATATCGGCATGTCACCTAAAGCCTATCGAGCAGGAGGCCAAGGAGAAGTGATTTACTACGCATGTAGAAAAACCTCTATTGGGCACATGGTGATGGCGGCAACAAGTCGGGGAGTATGTTCAGTGCAATTTGGAGATAATCAAAGGTCTTTAATAAATCTGTTGTCAGAAGAGTTCCCCAAAGCAAAACTCGTGCTATCAAAGGCACAGGATGCGCCTGAGCTTGATAACTGGATACATGCTCTGGACAACCATATCTCACACGGCGCCCCCAAACCTGATGTGCCGCTAGATATTATAGGCACGGCATTTCAGATTAAAGTCTGGCAATTCCTACTCAGTATTAAAGAGGGCGAGGTAATAAGCTATGGGGAAATCGCTGCACAAATTGACAACCCAAAAGCGGTTCGAGCCGTTGGCACAGCCTGTGGTAAAAACCGTATTGGTATATTGATCCCCTGCCACCGAGTATTGCGCAGCGACGGCACTTTAGGTGATTATCGGTGGGGATTAGAGCGAAAAAAGGCCCTGTTAGCCAAAGAAGGAGTTAAAAAGCAATAAGAGGTTTAAATGTGTAAAACACAGCCCTGCTCGACGCCATAATGATAAACGTCAGGATCCATGACGCCAAATACCACCAACCACGCCTATACCTCCGATGTCGTCCTGACGATGGTCAGGATCTCATAATGTCAAATACCACCAACCACGCCTTTACCTTTGATGTCATCCTGACGAAGGTCAGGATCCACTTTTTTGCAGTTTCCTATGTGTAATTTATTGATGGAGAATCTGAAACGCTTTTAAGCTGCCTGTACGGCAGTGAAGTATCGCTTTTTGGCTAAAAAAATATGAATTACAAACACATACCCTACTATAAGTAAAAATACCTTATGTTTTAGAAAGACTGTAACTTTTGATTTTTAAAGCCTCTGTATTACCTAAAAATAAAAGGGTATTTTCCTTTTTTGAATTGCAGGGCAAATGCGGGGACTTTCTAGATGTACTTAACGTCAAAAACCACTACTTTGCAGGTTAAATCCAACCAAAGAGGTCGTGAAACGACCTCATAGACTCTTGATACTTAGTTTGACTTATTTGCACAGTTTCTCGTACAACTCGTAAGATATGCACGGCAGTTTTTCCAAGGTGGAGCCCATTTTACACAGGCTTCATACTCATATTGACATCTGTCTGTACAGGCATTTGACGGAGTTAACTGGTCCAAAATAGTTGCTTTGGTTGTATAAGTTGCCGATGTTATCCCGTCAATATTGGCCGTTTGATTTGGAGTTGCTGACTGAGTACCTGCTGCATTCGCCGCAACACTTATTCCTAAACAACTGACCACTACCAGTAGCACTTTTCTCATTCGCTTTTCCTTAAATATCTAGTTGAATAAACACTTGTAAATTGACGCTACAAAAAACACACAAAATTAACAATTGAGTTATTTTCAACCACATTCCTTTTTACACCTTCACTGCGATAAACAATTTTTAAAATACCAGACAGAACATAATAGTATTAAGGGGCGCGCTATCTATTCCCTCTACACATAGCTAAGCGTCCTCAAGTACACTCATAGTCACTAAAAGTGATGGCTCGGCCTCTCCTATCTATTTAATCCCGCTGAATTTAACCCGTGTATATCGAACACATTCAAAACAATGTTAGGCAGTTTAATATTTACGGTTTAACCCCGTTTTCATAGGAAACACTTTACAAGTACACCAAAAATTATGACTCAATTTCTATTTCCCAGATTTTTAAACAGCATTGTGGCCCCCATTAAAATGCAGTGGGACAACACAAATAGAGTGATGTGTTTCTAGCAGGGAAACTGGCCGTCAATCCCCTTTACGCGGCTCGCGACTGTGCTCGCCACAACCGAGTGTAATAGCCGCCGATTGATAGTAAACAGCGGTGAGTACCTGACTCCACCAGCTTTCCCTCATTTATCACTAAAATGTTATCGGCGTGTATTATGTTCGATAAATGATGTGTCACTATGACGACCGTGCGATTTTTCATTAAGCGTGCAGTTGCACTGGCCACATCATTATGTGTAATTGGATCAAAAGATGTTGTTGTCTCATCAAGTAAGACAATCGGTGCGTTTTTCAGGAATGCTCTAGCGATGGCTATTCGCTGCCGTTGATGGGCAGATAACCTTATGCTCTTGTCGCCGACTTGAGTCGTTGCACCATTTGGTAACTGATTAATAAACTCAAGGCAATTGGCCTGTTCACAGGCCTGCAATACGTCTTCATTGCTGGCATCTGGTTTCGCTATTCGAATATTGTCCATTACACTGGCATCGATCAATTGCGCATTTTGCAGCACCATACTGAGCATGCTGAATACCCCTTGAGAGCCAATATCTTTTATATCTATTCCCCCGATTTTTATATGACCGGAAGCAGGCTCCACAAAACGTGAACACAACTTAAGTAATATCGAGGTGTCGTCACCCACTTCACCTACGATAGCAGTGACCGAGTTTTCAGGCACATAAAAAGAAGCATGCTCTATACCTTGGTCGATACCATTGCTGTATGACACACGCTCAAATTTAATACTATAACGCTTTGGCATGTGTACCTTAACAGGTTCAGTGAGTGTAGGCTTTCCTAACCATGATTCAAGATTTTGCTCAGATTGAACAGCAGTGCGCAATGCTCTGAATTGTTTATCAATACCGTATAAAGGGCAAAGTATTTGCATTAACAGTAGAGCATATATAATGGCTTCAAAGTCAATAGTTAAGACACTTTGCTCTGGCCGTGTCACCGCTAACATAGCGACAAATAGCACCACTATCATATTGAGTGCAATTCGGTAAGCCAATGCAGAACTGCTCTGCCATAACCCCATCTGCAAGCTGTGATGCTTATTGATTTTGAGCTGCTTTTCAACACGTGCGAGCCAATGGCACGATTGGCTGAACAACTTGAGCACCCGTAATGCCTCAATATAATCAGTCACCGTTCGACTAATTTGATTATCAGATAGCGCTTTTTCCTTTGTCATTTGCGCAAATTTATTTTTTGCGATACGCATCACATACAATGCGCTCATTACGCTTAGACAAACACCTAAAGTGTACAATGGTGAAATCAACGCCAATATGGCAACACCTAGAACCGTCGGTATGAATACAGCCAATAAATTCGGTACTATGTGAGTTAATCCATGTTCAACTGTTTTAATATCTTGGTTTATTTGCTTAGCAAATTCCGTGTTGGGTGTTTGATTAATTTGACCAAGTGGCAGTATTTTAATGTGGTTTATTAACTTTACTCTATAGGCATGAATTATCTGGGAGCTGGCGATAAAACTCTGTGAATAACCTAAATAGGCGCACACTAATTGCGTAAAAAGCAATCCGACTAATACAATGAGGTAACCGCTTAAACTCATAAATAATACATTTTCGTCACTTGTCGTGCGTAACTCACTATAGAGCCAATAAAAGCACAGTACGAGGGGGGAAATAGACAAGCAGCCTGCTACTACTCTAAACAAAACGCCGTTCACGTAGCGTTTTTTTCCCTCTTCGACATGCTTAAATACACGAAAAATACTGGTTATAGTTTGTCTATCCATATTAATGCTCGTATTTAGTGCTCATAACTTGCCTGAGGGGTTTGAGAAGTTGAAAGTGTTGAAGACTGGGTACCTTCACTTCTCTGTAATTGCCAGCCCTTTGCGTAGTAGTCACACCGTGCTAACAGAACTTCATGCGTACCTTGCGAAATAACTTCTCCATTGTGAAGCACATTAATTTGTTGACCATTTTCAAGGCCGAGATAGGTACATGTAAATACCAAAAACGTGGTGTTAGGATAATGACCTTTCAGTGCTTGATAGAATTTGGCATGAGAGTAGTTATCCATTGCCAAATCCGCATCATCTATGATCACCAAAGGAGGCGCATTGATGAGAGCTCTTGCGATCGCGATAAGTAACTTTTCACGACGAGATAAGTTATCACCTCGCGCTTGGAGCTGGGTTTCTAAGCCATTGGTTTGCTGCTGTAACCAAGGTTTTAGCTGAGATGCCACTACCGCATGCTCAAGGGCTGCGGTGCTCACTCCACTGCGCCCAAGCAAAATATTGTCACGTACAGAGCCTTCAAATAGGTAACTCTCCTGAGTCACTACTCCCATGTAGTTTATCCGCTCGCTATCCGATAACTCAGATACATCTTTGCCAAAAAGCTGCACTCGGCCTGATGACGGTGATATCAAGCCACTAGCTAACATTGCCAAAGTAGACTTACCATAGCCTGCACCTGCAAAGACCACATTGATCGCATGTGGGCGTAGCTCAAAGTGCACATTTTTCAGTATCGCGTGTTGCTTATAATTGAAGCCCACATTGTAAAATTGTAGCTGTGGATACTTTAGATCGATTGCTTGCGGGGCGCTTTTTTGGAGTGAATATTGGTTACCATACCAAGGCGTAATACGACGGATACTATCTTGCAACCCGCTGAACTCCTCTAAAAGATGATGAACACTGAGTATTGGCACAACCATACTCATGACCAATAACATGCTCAGAACCACATGCTCTAACGTTAATAGCTCTGCACTGTGCAACCATATCGCTGTCGGTAGCATAAAAATGAAAGAGGAGCCTAACAATGCCGAACACAGCACCCGGTTCAATGCCACTTGCTCAACAAAGCGGTGAGCTGCATCATGATAGTTATCAGCTTTATTGCCTAAAGTGGCAAAATGCTGACTATCTAAATCATGCACCTTCGTCAAAGGGGCGTATTTTACATAATCAGAAAATGTCGAATTTAGCTCCGTTTCAGCATCATTGACTTTTGCTTGGTATGAAGCCATTTTTGACATGATTAGACTGCTAGATATTCGTGCTATAGATACCACTGTGACAATACTCAGTGCCAGCCGCCAATCAATAAGGTACAGAGCAATAACTATCGCTAAACAAGATATTACAGCCTGTACAAGCTCAACAGTGTGCTGTGAGATTGCATCTTCTAACTTCTTAACATCCTCAATCAGGACATGTTTAAGCTCTTCTGGTTGATGTTTTGACAAGCATTTCTGCGATAAGGCGGCAAAGCAATTTACCAGCATCAGTCTAAGCTCGGTCAACGCTTTCAACGCGACCTGATGGCTAAAATAATACGCAGCCATACTCAATGCGGACTTGATTAATATTGCTCCAACTAAACCCAAAACAATCCAGGTCAATTTATCGACTGTACTGGGCAATGGTGAAAGCAACGTCTGAATAGACAAAAATAAAAGATAGATAGACAATAGTTCTGTAAGACTGATCGAGGCTGCTAAACTCAACACCAAAGTCACTTTGCCCTTGCAAGGTGCCAAGAGCGAAATAAAAACAGACCAAGGTTTTATGCTTTCCTCGACGTTATAAGGCTCAACACGCATATAAACAGCTCCTTGAAATGCGTTTTTAATTTAGGGCCGAACGGCTAGCCAGATAATATTAATGTCACTTAGCAATGCAATTGCCTTGTGATCAACAGCCAGTTTTGTTTAAGAGAACTTGTTTTGCATCAAACAAGCCTCACTCCTTTAAATAAAACTCACCATAAAGAATGAGTAAAGACTACAAGTATTACTCTACAGATCAACTTAAATTATTTCATGTCTAATATGCAGTTAACGTAATTCAAAACGAATTGAGCAGCTTCAAAATAAAAGTTTATTCATAGTCAGGCGATTAAAATAGCCGACTGATTAACGAAAAAATACACATAACAATCAAGGATCTCCCCATAGAATAACAACAATATTCACTTTTAATAGCTGGAACTCATTCTTTCCTATTAGCTAACAGACACTTACCGTTCGTGCACAACAAGCCTAATTGCTACTGCCATTTCGACTAGTACCAAATACATATCCAAGTAAAGCCGTTAATGTCGGGAATAACACATTGAGTAATATGAGCTGTAACGTATCAAACCAAAAAGCGCGAAAATCGTTTCTCTGTTGAGTAAGCTGGTCCAGAAAGTCCGAGCTGGTTAGCTTGTTAGTGAGCATCAATTGCTGAGTATCTCGCATTGCGGTAAAAAACTGGTATTCACCCCACATGAAAATACTTAGGATGACCACCAAAAAGCCGATCAATATGCTAATGATCCCCCAAGTTAATTTGACACCCGCCTTTTCCTTACCAGTGAGCGGCTCTGAAACAGGCGCATCTTCGGGGGTATAATCCTGTGCAGATGCAAGATCAATATCTTGCCAAGATTCCTGTAGGGTGGATTGCGTCGATTGTGTGCAGTCCTGTGCACTTGAAGACATGACTTAACTCATTACTAATTTGGTTTTTAGAGATTGGATTTGGAGATATTATTTAGCTCAGGTATGACAAGACGGTGTATGTCTTTGCCCTGTTTGTTTGCAGATAAAATCGTTCTATCATGGACGACTTCGTCTGATGCCCAGTCTAACAACGTCAATGCAACTTTGGTTAAATCGCTAGACTTTTTCAATCCTAGCCTGCTTTGCAGCGCAGCTAAATAATCTGCATCTACTGAAAATCTAACTTCTGTCTTCTTCGAATCCGCCATAAAAACTCCATAAAACATCCAGCTTTTTTCCGATTCTAGTGGATCTTTTGTTCATTCGCAATAGCCTGTTATTTCCCCAGCCACTAGGTTACAAAACCTATATGACGGATGAGCCAATACATGTCGACTTGGCCATAGCCTTAATCAACGGATCAACCCCATTGAGCATATCAATCAGCTGCGCTGCCACGCCAAAGTCGGATTGCACTCGACTTTTAGCTTCGTACTCATCCACGCCACCAACTAACTCTGCCGATGTGAGAAAAAAGCCACTATTACACTTGTTGCCAATCCCCTTAAGAGTGACGCACACCATGACATTACTAGGCTGACTGCCGGTATTTAAAATCACACGTAACAATTGCGCAGACATGCGGGTGTAAAGGCTCTCTAGTGACTGAAACTGGTATTCTCCTATCTGGGTATAGATAACCCACAATGGCGATCGCTTACTGTATAAAGGTTGGTAGCTCACCACTGGGTATTTATCCGTCGACAATATGTCTACACGTTGGCTTTTAACTTGATTGCTCAAGCGCTGCTCAACCGTGCTTTGAAACCTATTTATCAACGTAATGTCATGTTCTATCCTTGTCATTCAGTTATGCTCCATATATAGTATTTACATATTTTAACATTTTTATAATAAATGCTTAAACATCTAAAAATCTTTAGATTAATTAACATTTTTATATGTAGGGCGAGACATTGAATAAAACTGTTCGGCCGCACGATGAGCAAAGCTTAAGTGACTTAAAGGTAATGAGGCTTGCAGCAAACAAGACTCAAAAGCAAATGGCCAAGGTGCTCGGTACCAGCGAAGCAACAATCATTAACTATGAAAATGGTGTCAGTGATATTAAATACAAAGACTATTTAAAATGGTCACTTGCATGTAGATTTGATTTAAGCGCCATAGAGGAACAACTCCAGACTTTACGTGAGCTTGTAGTAGAAAACAATTTGCACAGATATCGCAAAGTCAACAAACTCAAACACGAAAAGTAACGTGTGGGTTTCAATTACAATCGCTGAAATAACTAAGCCGGATTGAGTTAATACGGCAAGTATAGGGAAAATAAACATGAAAATACCACTTCGAGACAAACTCCTTACCCCTGACAATTACAAACTTGTTTGTGGCGCATATAAAACTAAACGACCGACAACAAAACCAGTAAAACCAACCGAACTAATTAATCAACAACAATAAGCTTTAAATCCATGAGCGTTTTGCGCATATCTTGTGCAATTTCTATGATCATTGCCTTGGTATTTGTCTATTCGTACGATTGGGTGTTTATGTCGCTCGCTACAATCTCTTGTTGCTTTGGCGTATTGCTGTTCAGAATAGACAACATCAATGCCAAATCTATTGCCACATTAATACTGGCAATGTCACTATTTGAGTTCACCTCATTTAACTATTTGATACCTCTAGAGTCAGATACTCTGCCAATGATATGGCTTGGCACCATTGTCTACGGCGTGCAATTTACTTTATTTCTCAGTACGTGCCTCCTTTTATTGCTCAGAGTCAGGTTAACTAAACACTTTTTCAATCAGGTGCCCCATGTCGCCCCAACCTACGCTGAGGGCCTTATCGCTTTTTCACTATTTTTGACGGCAATTTTGATGGCATTGATGCTCATCGAAAACTTACTAAGAAATGTCGTAGATCTGGGTTTTAATTATGATTTTTTCAGCGTGCTGACGAAGTTAACCATCATTTATGATAGCTATGAAATCATCGCCTATACATTGCGTGCCATACTGTGCGCACTGTTGATATCTATGCTGTTTGTCGTAGAAATAGATACAAGTAAATTACAAGAACCAGCTGAAATAGGGAGCTGATCACAGCTTTAAGGTGGAAGATAGCCATTTAGGCAGTAGTCGATGTCACTATGTCACCTCACAGTCACCATTTTGTGCATGTTCGTCACCCAAATCGTACAAAGTTCAAACATTCTTTCCATAGATGTTTATTTTGTTATTATGAATAATATCATTTCTTAATAAAAATCTCTCAAACTGCCTTTTTTAGATGACAAAGCGATATATATCTGAGAGAATCCGCCACCATAAACAGAAGATAAGTCAGTATTTACTTACTCCATAGCAATTTATAATTATAAGTACATTTAGAATGCACAACGTCTTGATCTCATTTATTTTACTGTTTACTTATCTCTCCATATTTACACCGGAAGTACGTGCCAGCAACGCTTACTACAAAGTAACCCACCACTATAAAATTGGTGATGTATTCACAATTAATGATGGTGGCTTATGGCACACAGCTAAAATTCTTGATATTGATACAAACGCGCAATCTTCTACTATTCATGTATTGCGTTATCAACCCGCAGCTGACAAGCCTGCTCTCAAGCAATTGCGAGCGCTCCCTATATCGGCCTACCATTCAACCATTGCACACGCGAAATTGGCGCAAAAATGGCAATTTATCGGACATGAGGTGCCACTAAAACCTGAGTTAAAAGGGTATATTAACTATTTAAAGCATAACGATTTTAACAAGTATGCTGAAGTGACGAATCAAAAAGTCGATGATCTCATTTTTAGGGCAAATACACTCTACACAAAGGGTTATGCGCTAAATCAAGCAGCACAGTATGTACAAGCGATTGAAGCTTATCATCAAGCCATCAATATCTACCCCCTTTACTTTGAAGCCATGGACAATATTGGTTTTGCTTATATGGACATGGGAGATTTTAATACCGCTATAGATTATTTTAATCAATCTCTAGAGATCCACCCAGCTGGCACGACGGCCCAATATTACAAAGGGATGTGCTACATCAATCTAGAAGACTACGAGCGTGCGATGGCCACATTTAAACAGGGAATGGAAAGTTTCCCTGAGCAAAAGCAGGTTTTTGAAGAAATATATAAAAAACTAAAAGAAACAACCCTTTAACCTATATCACCATTAAGATTTTCTGTCTTTAAACGTCGGCTCTTATGGCTGTACATTGACACTTTTAGATCATTCACGTATTTTATTTTCAACATTAACAAAATAAATAATAAAATACAGGAGGGATCCCATGGAAGGAAACATCTTACTGTTGGCGGGCTTGCTAGCAACAATTTGGATAACCCTTGGCGTTTATATTGCCGGGCGGTTTTACCCAAACTACAATCATAAAACACAATTTTGTAGTGAACTAGGCGCAGCAGGTAGCCCGACAGAAAAACTTTCCCCACTTATCAATAATTATCCGTTAGGCGTATTATTTTGCGTGTTTGGTTGGGCTGTTACACAAGTAGCCAGCGATACGCTATCACTGACTTTTGTTGGCTGGTTAATTGTCATCCATGGTGTTGGCACTTGGGTTGCTGGTTTTTTCCCCATGGACAAAGACCCTTACACTGACGCTCCGACCTTGAGCTGCCAAATCCACTCTCATGCTGGATTCATCATGTTACTGTCTTTGCTTGTCGCTCCAATTATTGTCGCTTTCAGTGATGTAGCAATTGAATTTCGCGTTTTTTCAGGTTTGTCTGCAAGTGCCGCATTTTTCTATCTATATAAGATGTCACGGGCATATAAGCTACGACACAATTTAGGCCTGTATCAGCGTATTTCTTACTGGATCAAACTTGTTTGGTTAGCTGCACTGTCTGTGCTGCTGTGGCAGGCCACTTAAGCAATAGTCCCTCTGCTTATTGAACGATAAAAAGGGCCAAAGCAGAGGGCCATAAATAAGGTGTTAGACATTAAAAGAAACGTTTAGTCATCGCACCAATCTTAACTTGTTCGACTTTATCGAATTCAATCTCCCTGACTTTAGACATATCTTTCCACAACAGTTTATAACCTCTGGTAAAACGTGTGCTTTTAACGCGCCTTTGAAAGCGAGCCTGTTCGGCATCAGTCGCATCACGCAATGCGCCCAATGTGCCATACAGCCTCACCGCAGGTCGGCTGCCAAACTCCCCTTTAATCAAGGATTTTAGCCAATACCACATGCCACCATTGACCGCCAATACACATACTTTTGGCTGCGTCCGCGCATTGTTAGGTAACCGCTTGGTGAACTTTTCAAAATAGTAGCCCTTGCCAGGCTCCGCTAAGATTAAGGAGCCTATGGGTGTAATATGCGGCTCGCCATCGTCCGTAACGCTGGCAATCGCGTAGTGAAAAGAAGATTTAAAAGAGCACTTAAACAAAGACTTTATTTCTGACCAATCCGTTTCTATATCCATATCTAGCTCGCTCATTGATTATCAACTTATTTTATTAAACCTGATTTACTTGTTTATTCATACAAGCAACACTAAAAATCGTATCCATATAGGGATCTTTAATCGCGTAATAGGCGATTTCATCATTGGGGAATCGTAGAGCAAGCTCCCGTTTGATCTTCTCATAGGCTTGCGACACAATCGCGTTATCACGTAAAAAATCCCTAAATAACAGCGCATAAACTTGGTTAACTCTACCTACTTCTCTAATATGAATATGAATTTTTCGCTGTCCTTGCGGTTCGCGAAAGTACATTTTTTGCATATTCAAATCATCCTCATTGTAGCCAATGAGATTGTCACGGGTTATGTCAGCTCTGTACCTATACCCCGCTTCACTGAGCGCGTTTTCTATTTTTGGATTGTCAAGGGCCTTTACACTTACTTGAATGTCTATGACATCTTTGGCCGCTAACCCAGGAACTGAGGTCGAGCCGATATGATCAATAGCGACAGCAAGGTGACCTAAAGCTTGCTTTAAAGCTGCTCCAATCCATTTAAACTCTTCAGCCCAAACAGGACGATAATCTACAATTTCTATTTGGCTCATTGCTGCACCTATGACGTTATTCATTTATTCCCATGACTATATAGCCCGTTTCGCCGTGTTTTAAACCCCACTCACTTTCATACTTGAGATACCAATACATTTATCTAATCGGTGGTGACAATGGATAGCAACCCATTGAAAAGAAGCAACTCCATCATTGCTTTAGAAAGAAACGAAAATAGTACTCCAGACACAATCAAAGAATATATACAAAATAACTGTTTTGTCGTTCGCAGACTATGCCACCCCATCGAAGCCTACATGATTTTGTACCATGACAAAGGTGTTGGTGGTTGGGATGAAGATAGATCGGCCACACTCACTGAACAAACCTTAGCCGATGAGGATTACACAAAGCAAAAAGGGCACAATGAAAGTGACTACAATCCATCTAGCCCCAGAAATACACCTTGGGATAAGCTGAGTCCAGCCAATTACCAGCAAGCATGGGATGACCTTGCAGCTCTGTTTAAAAATCGGCAACTCTATGAGTTTTACCAAGGAGGTTTAGCTTTCAACTGGCCAGGTGTCACATTGACACTCGCCATCGATAAAAACTACATCCTAGGTATGGGAAAAGATGGCGATGTCATTGACGAAGGGGAAATCAAGGGGTGTACATTTTTAGCCAGAAGAGGCGCTCCTATCAAGGTCGCACAATTTGAGCGCTCACATCCATAAGCTGCAATTACTTTTCAATGTATATCAAAATCTTTGTAATCAAGGGGAATCATTATGACAATAGATTTTAAGTTTTATTCCGGTGGAATAGTCACAAACACAGGCACTGGTGACGTCAATGATTTTTACACGGCTTTAAAAAAGCACGAAGCGACCATCAATACGCTGGCAACATCACAAAAGCCACTTAAAATTTATGTTGGTTATCACGGTAGCGCTGGCGATGCAAGTTCAGCCAAAGGGGGTTACAGCCACCCTTTTACTGATGTCGAAATGCAACAGGTGGAAAAAATTGCAGATCTATTTCAAGACCGAGTTAGATTAATTGTAAGCCAAAATTCGCCGTTCAGCGATGCGGTTGTTGAAGCTGCAATAGATGAAGGAAATGCCTTCTTTACTTGGTGCTATAGTGATTCACGTATTAGGCAGTTTTTTAGAATTTCAAATAGCTATAACGATTAGTTCAATCGGGCGGTGATAGATTAATCACCGCCTTCGATTAGGGTAAGAGCTTCATTCCCATCTTGTTTTTGTTCTCAAGCAATCGCCCAAGCAACATTGTCATAGTTAAAAAGCTGGCAGCACAGGTTCAATCCTTATAACGCCATTATAACCACTCACATAAGCGAACTTTATCAAACCATTTGGCTTGAAATGACGGTACTTTTTCAACAGAGACCTTTGGTACTTCAATCTGAACAATCGGCGCCAGGTGTTGGGCAACTAGGGCTTTAACCTTGTTACTTTCAAGTTGTGAAAAATAATTCAGTAGTGCTTGGTGCTCTTCGGTGGATAACTTAGCCCCTTGTTGTACCGCATGTGCAGTGTTGATCCAGTGCAAAAATGCTTTTTTAGATTGATTGGGAAAGGCATCTGTCATCGCTTTTATCGGAGAATACAGGCGCTGGTAGTTCAATGCTTCACCTTTAAGTACAAACAAAAAGAGTAAATTCACCCCCGCAGTAATATAGCCTGAACGTTTATCGACGCTTTGATACCCTTCAAGTGCAGCCCTAAAATAACGGTCGGATCTCACATAGTCTGCTCGGTCTAAGGCGATTGCCCCCATATTATTGTTTATCGTCGCCGACATAGAGCGATGCTGTAATTTTTTCGCCAACTTTGCCGCACGCTGGTATAATTTAACGGCTTTTTGGTGATTTTCCATATGCCTTGCAACCAGTGCTCTACTATTTATTAACGTTAGCCTCTGAGCATCCCCCTGAGCATGTTTAAGTGCACACTGCAAACTCATGTCCGCTTCCGCCAAATAGCCTTTTCTGCGCAGCCAAATACCCAACGCACTCAACACAGTAGGTAATTTATTCATAAAATAGGGGTGTGTTTCAAATTCAAACAGTGCCTTTAGGGATTGCTCTAGCGTGGTGAGCTGGTTGGTTGGTACTGAGGCTCTAACACGTATGATATGCCAGCGGATCTTGAGAGCCACAGGCAGTACATCTCGGTGTGACATTGCATTCAACAGGCGCAGTGAGTTTGAAGGTTTTACAGTCAGGTAGTCTTCCGCTTCTTGTAACACCTCCATTTGCTTTTCAACAGATGGTTTTGCCTCAAGAAAAGCGGAGAACAGCAGCCAAGCTACGATGAATAAAACCTTATTTATCAAAACCAAGTTCCTATTAATTTGTCACTGCTCAATACAGAGGAACAATACAAACAGACCAAATGCACAATTTAGGCTTGGCCTTAATCTGCTTAGCTAACTTGCAAACCCCTTTGGCATTTTCGTCTCATGATTGTTAACTGCCAATCTATCAAAAACTTCAGCCATAGCCGGATACTTGTTTTTTAAGAGGCCATGATCTGCTGCTTCAAAGCACGAACCGGTAAACCCTGGAGCCATAGTGCATCCAAACAACGCATATTTTCCTGATCCTACCAACTCTCCTGCTTGCCAAACGCCTGCTGGGATTCGGTACTGGATTTTTTGACCCTGTTTAAAGTCACTTCCCATGACCACAGTTTCTGAGCGTCCATCGGGGTGGAGCAAATACAGATAAAATGCATCACCTTGATAAAAGTGCCAAATTTCGTCGTGTGTTAAACGATGAAAACAAGATACGCTTTTCAATACATGGCAGTACATGCCAATCATCGCCGTACCTATTGGCTCGTTACCGTCTAACTCCTCAGTTGCACGCCAAGTGCTTTTATACAAAGTACCTTCTACTGGCAAACGTTCAAAGCGATAGTGAGCCAATACATCCAGGATATCCAAGGCAACATCTTGGTGTGTGAAGTGGGAGTATTCAATAATATCTACAATAGCACCTGTGTTAAGTTTACCATAAATATGAGGGAATTCTGTGTGATTGCAAATGGGCTCTGATGGTGCTTCAAAAACCACCTGTGCCTCAACTAAACGAAGATCTATCACCGCAACTTTGACAGCGTCTCCCCCCAGATAGAAATGCCTGTACACATCGTGAACTTGCTCAGCTTTACAAGCGTGTATATACCCTTCTTGTTGCAATGATGGCGGGGCAAAATAACGTGCTTGAAGCGTTGCGTCATCACCACTAAAAAGAATAAATATCGCGTTGGGTACTGTCATATACTTCCTAATAATTTAAAAATTTTTAATTTAATTGTATGCATCACCCTTATGCCAAATGACACATGCTAAGGAGTAACCTGCTAGCCAATTTCAAATGACGCTACACCAAACGTCTGGCCAATTGGCAAGTCTGGAAACTTCCCCGTATACATACGTGCAGTTTCAAAGGCAACACTCATACCTAACGATTCTGCGACAGCCATTGCTGCACTGTTTTGCTCTGGCATATCAATAAAGACAGTCACGGGCCCAGCGATGCTTTTTTCGACCTCTGAGACCAACGCCAATACTAGTGCCTTAGCATTTTGTGCACAGTCCGCATATAACGGTCCAATTTTATAGCCTGTTTGGCAGGCTCGAATCACGCCATAGCCACATATTTTGTCGCCTTTTTTAAGATTTAATGCGCACGCATTGGCCTGAGCGCGCCACTGGTGATTAAAGCGCGTCCTTTGCGCGGGGAAAAATTGCGATTCATAATCTTCAATGAGATCTTCATCTACTTCGCAAATCGTGCCACTGTCTGGCTGGGACTGGCACATATAATGCGAGATTTCCAACACGCCTTCATATCTAATATTGCGATATGCTAGTTCAAACCCTGACTTGCGGTAGTTATCTTGTTGTGTAACGACCCCATCTAAACCCACATTACATCCTGACAAATAGGTCATCGCCGCTTGCCAAATTTGGTAGCCATAGCCCAGCCCACGAAATTCAGGTTTTACAATGTAAAAACCGATGAAGCCAAACGTTGTGCCATATTTAATCGCTGAAATAACCGCAATAGGTTGATTATTTAATAAGCCAATCAAGAAACCATTTGGATCAGCAGAATAATAGCTCGATGCATCACAGTCACCGGGATTCCAGCCCTCTTGGGCAGCCCAATTGATGGCAATATCCACTTCACTTTTATGCATCGTCCTAATTACAAAATTATCCTTGTCCATGCCTCTACCTCTGAGTTACTTTTTTACCACACTTAAACATTTTTACAGCTTAATCAACAAATAACGAATTTCAACTACAACACAATAAACTCACACTAAAACCATCACTCCGGCGCCAAAGCGTTGCCTTTTTTGGTACATTGTGTGTATTATGTACACATATTTAAAGGAGAGTTTTTTAATGGATTTAGCTAATTCACCTGTTCAGTCAGGCCCTCACACCCCTAAACTTGTACGATTTTCAGGCAATAGCCGAGACTTTTTTGGCATTTGGATTGTTAACCTATTATTGAGTGTCGCGACTTTAGGCATATACTCAGCGTGGGCAACAGTGCGTACAAAGCAATATTTTTACAATAATACGAGTATTGATGGCCATCGCTTTGAGTATTTAGCCACTCCAATGCAAATATTAACCGGCCGGGTTATCGCAGCGCTGCTATTGGTTGCCTATATGTTTTGTATTCATTACTTCCCTATCGTTGGTGCAGTTTTGGCAATTTCTTTGACCTTTTTAGCACCTTGGTTCATCAATCAGAGTTTCAAATTCAATATGCGAATGACTCGCTTCAGAAACATCCGTTTTAGCTTCAATGGAAGTTACGGCGGTGCTTTTAAAGTCTTTGTTTTATTCCCAATCTTGAGTGTCTTCACAATGTATCTATTGATGCCTTGGGCATTGAAAAAGATAGATGAATACCTGTGCAATAATATTCAATTTGGCGATCAGCCATTTTCAACTAAGTTGTCTACTAGCACATACTTTAGCGCGGCAGTCACGACTTTACTCTGCTCACTAGTTGCCATTCCACTGGTATTGGGTGGGATCTTTGTAGTCGGCGGTAACATTACGGACTCTTCACAAGTTCTATTTATTTTGATACCTGCTTACTTTGCATGTATATACCTGTTAAAAGCCATTTATCAGGCGATGATTAGAAACCACATTTTTAACAGCACGTCGATTGACCAAGTCGCCGAACTGCATTCTAATTTATCTCCAGCGAATTTTGCCATTGTAGAAGTGACCAATATACTCGCCATTGCAGCTACGCTTGGGCTGGCTTATCCTTGGGCAAAAGTGCGCAAAGCAAAAATACTAGCCAGCGCCAGTGCACTCACAATGTTGGCAGGTGCGGACAATGTCTTTGACATCCTAGATAGCGCAGAGTCGTCTCTGGGGGATGAAGCCGCGACACTGTTTGATATAGATGTATCTCTTACCTAATATGCGTGTCTCAGGCTTACTCTATCCATTTTCGAACAGCACTGCGTTTAATGTAGAGGCGCGGCTCGAAAATGGTCAATTATATATTCACTACGGAGAAAACCGGGCGGCTCAGTGTGCGTTAGACGCATTGGCTTTGTCTACGCCAATTCCCGGCGTACCAGTGCAAGCCACACTGCCATCTGGTGAGCGCTTCGTGCCCAATGATCCCAACTTTGTTTGGCCCGGACGTGCCACATCCACAAGTATCGCAAGTTTAGAGCGCCATACCATGGTGATCCTGTCGGCATTATTACTAACGCCATTATTGATATATGCTTTGTTATTTAAAGTTGTGCCGGCTTGCGCAGTTTGGCTCGTCGAATATGTACCCGAATCGGTAGTAGATACAATGGGCCAGCAATCTATGTACGTGATTGAAGAGAGCTTCTTATCACCTAGCGAGCTGTCTGTTGGCACCCAGCAACAAATTCACACGCTTTGGAGAGATGCGCTCAAAGCGTTAGATTTGCCTGGCGATCAATATCAACTGAGTATTTACGACTCTGAGCATTTTGGTGCGAACGCATTCGCACTACCTCATGGTCAAATTGTAATTACCGATGATTTAATTGAAGCGCTAAAAGATAACCCTAGCGCAATTCGCGCGATACTCCTCCACGAAATAGGGCATGTTGAAAGAAAACACAGTATCAGACTTGCCGCACAAGCCTTCGCAGGCACGATTGCTATGAGCTTTATATTTGGTGATATGGAAGGGGTCGTTGAGCTGTTAATTGGATCTGGAAATGTGGTTATGGGCGCGCAGTTTTCACAAGATATGGAATGGGAAGCTGATCAATTTGCACTAGATAGGCTGGCACATTTGGGACATTCAAATGACGATTTTGCTCAAGCATTGCAACGCTTACAGTCTCTAACACACGACAAAGAGGAACCGACTCAAGCCACACCAAAATGGCTAGAGTACTTATCCACCCACCCTAGCCTAGAAGACCGTATAAAACACGCACAGTCATACCAAAAAAATTGACCATACTGGCTTTTCAGTGCGGTAATGGTTACTCACATTTCGCAGCTGGAAAGTCATTAACATGCGTTTCTATATGATGATAATAGTGATTGCTTTCTATGGCGGTTGTTCCATAATGACCGGCATCAGCCCCGATTGTAAAGCTGTTATCGCTACCTAATCCAGCGCGAATAAATGCTTCAGCATCCGTTTTTGCATTGCCATATGCACGAACGATATCCAGCCCTTGCCCTTGCAACTGGTTTATTTCATTGATTTTATATTCGGCAGTGCGGAATAAGCTGGTTTCATTACTCGAAGATGCTCTTAAAAAGCCTTGAGGTAACCCAGTCCAACGTAGCCAGCTGCGAGTGCCTTTGGCATACCAATATACACGTGCCGTCAAATAGATGGGTTGATAACCGAGATCTAAATAACGGCGCACTAATGAATACGCGCCTTCTTTCTGATCGGCTCTATCAATCCCAGTATAATCCCCAATTTGCTCTGCATCCGACTCAGTGAGCGTACCGTCAATATCAAAAAGCACAGCCTGAGTGCCTGGCTGAACAACAGTCACATAACCTTGGGTGCCGCTGCCATCCGCAGGGACACCCGCAAAAATTCGATATTGCCCGGCCTGCAGTGCAGGTAAAGCTACGCTCGCCTTGCCATCACTGTTGGTTTGGGCATTAGCAAGAAAATGCCACTGGGTATCTTGCTCTGAACGGATGTAAAATTTCACCGTCTCATATTCAAGATCTTTGTGTGCAATAGCGCCATAGTCAAACTTCGCCGTCACCTCCACTGAGTTACCTTCGGCGACAACCTGATCATGCACCATATGAAACTCAGGCAGCCACGTAATTAACTTATTGAGGCGGTTGTTGTAATTCATCCTAGGCATAGTAGGAGCGTCAAATTCAGCTTCTAGCCAAGCGAGGTTGGGACAAGTAGGCTGTGCATTTGCAGCACCCGAAAAACTAGCAATTAAAGCAATGTAACCAAGTAATCTCATCGAAGTTTCCATCATAATTTCGTCACATTAAGAGTAAATACTCCAGATTACAAAATTATTAACAATATTTTTTCTTTTTCCAGTTTAATTGAGAAGTTTTATAGATATGATTTAATGAGAGGACTATTAAAACGCTGAAAAATATAAACTTTAGCCTAACTTCAGCACATAAGTATTTTACGCCGATGACCCATGTAAAAAAAATGATTCGAGTTACTTTTTAGCAACAACCTCTTTGGGTTTGGCAAATTCTTCAGGATATTTTAAATATTGTTTTTTGCCTTCATATTGCGCAGCAATCCAACCATATTGCGCATGAGAGCGAAATAAATACTCTCCTTTAGTTGTTTGTAAACGCCCCGACACAGAGCGCCCATCTAACTGTAAATCAAGTGCAATATGTCGTTGTGCATCATCTGAAAAATAACCTGCTATGCGCAAACCACCCAATTTAGTCTGTTGAATGTCTTCTATCACAATCATGTAACTGCGCTTTTGCTGTGGAACATAAAAAGCAACCAAATCAGAAGCTTGCAAGTTTTTAATGCGTCTAATATCAAACTCAATATATGCCTGGCTAATATATTGATGCTCATCAAATAATGCCTTTCTTGCATTCATAGAAGCTCTATTAATGACAAAGTGCTTTTTATCACTTTGAGCCGAGGTGGAATTGGTTTCCACGCCGGAATTGGAGGAATCATTTGCAGTGCTTAGAGTGTACTCCTTTATTCCATTTGCACATACATTGCTCAGCCCTCCCCAAAGAAGGTATCCAACAAAAAACGCGATCGTGCAAGCTATTCCCTTATACATATCACTATTTTAACAATTATCAGCTATTTAGGTACATTAAATGGTGCTATCAAGTTAATCAAGCACTAAAGAAGCTTAATCAATCACAAAATTTTCACAATGAAATAAAGTAATACTATTGACACATTAAATTCAATAACTTGCATACAAATCAATGTTTACTTTTATTTACAAATAGCACTCACTATGCCCTATCAACCAAAACTCACTTTACAGGTAGCGTAAAGTACTGATCTGCATATGGCTCATCAATCAAAGTAAAGTGCCACCACTCTTCAGTCAGCCCAATAAAGCCAGCGCTACGCATAACTTTAGCCAATAGCTTTCGATTGGCACGTTGCTGAGCACTGATCCCTTGATAACTTGGCCACGATACTTTTGAAAAGAAGTCCCAACCAGATCCCATATCAAGCTCAACGCCGGTCACTAAATCAACTAAAGTAACATCTAGTGTACTGCCTCGAGAGTGTCCTGATCGCGCCGCGATATAACCCCGTTTGAATAATTCGTTTTTAGGTACTTCTGGATAGTATTTCGCTTTATTCTTAGTATCTTCAAGGTCTTTTGCCCAGCGTACGAAGTGATCCACAGCCATTTGTGGTCGATAACAGTCAAAAACTTTCAACCCCAACCCAAACTCATTGAGTGCATACTGTGCCTTTGTCACTGCTTTCACCGCTTCTTTACTCAGTAAACATTTGGGCGCCAAATAACCATCAATTTTTTTGCCAACAAAGTTATCAGCTGTAAAGTAGCGGATCTCAGTTTGTATACTAGGCACTTGAGCCACAACGTCGACAAGCTCCGCCGCTGACAACTTTAGGCTCACCAAAGCAGCCAGCGCTAACCCATAAGTAATTGTTCTCATTGAATACCTCGGGGTACCTTTCCTAACAACAAAGAACACAGTGTGGAATGAAATTATGGAAGAAGTATGGACATTAAATCAGGAATTACAACTTCTGTCAGATACCCACAATCGGTAAAGTGCTGCACATTGCCAACTAGTACGGTTGCCACATAGTGCAAATACCGCACTGAGTCAGTGCTCACTTACACTTTTTTACTTATTATCACACTCTATAACGGTAATTTTCAAACCATAGCATATGCTGTATATAAGTAACTTATGGGATGGAAATATGCTATAAGCATTATTTTTCAAGGACGATGACTTTTTATAGCCCCAAACAGTCAGGCTTTTCAAAGCCACTAAATAGCTCTCTCACACCTACTTTAGCGTTTAGCCTTGCTGCAATTAAATATAGCCCAGCCAATTTACGATGAATAAATAAAGCATCTACAGGGGGAGTATGCCACTGCCCTTCCCTCGAGCTTAATGCCATGCCCATGTCTCGGATCCGCTGAGCAATATCGCTTTTTGCAAAGTCATAAGGTTGTTCGGCCCGCAATGGCTCCGTGGCCATAAAAAATAAATCCAATACAATATCTCGGTAGTCGTCTTCAATCTGTTCGCCAAAATAACCTATCGACTGCACGGCTGTAGTCATCATGTCTCTGTCATGCTCTAAACCAGCTTTAAGCAATAACCAATACCCTACAGCTAATTCACGACGAATACATCGAGAAGCCCCAAAGTCGAGCAGCACTATTTGCTCTTGTGTTTCATCATACAAATAATTAGCTAAATTCGGGTCACTTTGGATTGCGCCCAGTTCAAACATTTCAATAAAGAACAATTGTATTAAGTCACTGGCAATTTTATTGCGCACGGCAGGCAAGGCGTGTACCTGTGAGTCTAGAGACTGACCAGATACAAACTCCATCGCCAATATATGCCCTGTTGAATATTGTGGGAAATATTCCGGCACCTTAAATTGTGCATAGGGTTGTAAACCCGCTTTAAACGCCTGAAGACGATCACCTTCTATTAAATAATCAGTTTCCACTAGTAATTGCTGCTTTGCTTCTGCGATCAGCGGATCGATGGCCACCTGTTTGGGCATAAGGCCTGATATTTTGATTAGCATGGCTACGTTGTCAACATCACTATCAATGCTATTTGCGACACCCGGATATTGAATTTTTAACGCCAGTTTTTGACCTGATTCAGTGGTTGCTTCATGAACTTGACCAATCGATGCTCGTGCAAAGCTTCTAAGTTCAAAGTGACTAAATTTATCAAGCCAATTTGAACCCCAATTAAGCTTGAGTAATCCGATAAGTTGTTTATGTGGCATTGGTTGTGCGTCTGCTCTGAGCTTTTCTAATAACAACGCCAGTTCTTTTGGCAAAAGGTCCCCTGAGTCCATTGACAATAGCTGCCCGAGTTTCATTGCGGCTCCTCTCAAATGAGCCAATTTATCGGCAACAGCGTGGATATTTTTTGGTTGTAATAACAACTCCTTTTTAGTTACAGCTTGACCACTGAGCACTTGTCTAGCTCCGGAAATTACAACATTAGATGCCACTTTTCCTGCCAGCCCACCTAAATGAGCCAACCTAGAAATTCGAGAAGAAGGAACCTTTTTACTTTTATCTGTCATATTTCTATACCAATCAAACCTACGTCTACGTGCGCACAATACAGGTACTTTGCTCCCTGCATTTTGGATCAATACATTGATCTCTAGTTAAAAAATATCGCTTGAGGAACACCTTGAGTATATCAAAGTCAGCCTACTCTCCCTACTAGATATACAGACACTTTAATTACTTTTCGTGTGCGCTATACTTTGATTAGTTTTGTTTTATTAAGCCTTTGCTCATCAATGAAGTATTTGCTAGTCGCATTTTTTTTAGTTTTAACTAGGCCCCTTTACGCTGAAACATATCACTTTGTATCGATCAACTACTTAATAGAACAAGAGGTCGGCCGTATTGTTCTAACCGAAGTTTATAAACAATTGAATATCAAAATAACCATCACGCCACTTCCGGGGAAACGAGCTCAATTCAGAGCCAAGACAGGGTTATCCAATGGGGAGATCATGCGAATATTTAGCTATGGAATAGAAACTCCGACAACAATTCGAGTACCGACTCCATATTACTACCTAGAAACAGCGGCATTTGTTCGCAAAGATAGTCAAATAGACATCAAAACAGCAAAAGACTTACAAAAGCACCATATTGTCAAAGTCAGGGGGGTGAAGCATACCAACAACATCACTCAAGGTATGAAGCATGTTGAGGATATGGATACCACCGCTCAAATACTTAAGCTGGTTTCCAAAGGTTTAGCTGATGTCGCGCTCACGAACCGAATGGATGGCTTAATACACTTAGAAAAATTGGGTATTGATAATGTGATCTCTAGCCAGAACCTCGCAGTACTAGATTTGTTTCACTACATTCATGAGTCTCAGCAACACCTTGTTCCTTTGGTAAACAACAAACTAATTGAAATGAAACAGTCAGGAGAGTTAGCAAAACTTATCGCACAAGCTGAGCGACAAGTCATGCTACACAGCCAGAGCTTAGACCCACAGTAAATCATTGTAATTACACTGTAATTCTGCATTTATTCTTTTTTACAGAATGTTCTCTTCGCTTTTTGTCAATTTTATTCGTATAGATAGCAACATAAAGTAGCTTCATTGGCGCACATAAGCGAGGTAACTATGAAGATTTTAAATGTAACAAGATCACACTCAACGCAAGACGGCGCAGGAGTCAAAATACAGCGTATCGCCGGTTTCGACGGGAAAAGTCTAGATCCTTTTTTGATGATAGACGAACTTAAATCAAGCAATTCGCAAGACTATATAGGCGGCTTTCCTGCCCATCCTCACAGGGGGATTGAGACTTTTACGTACATACGCAAAGGCGGATTTGAGCATCAAGATCAGATGGGTAATAAAAAAGCGATTCGAGCAGGGCAAGTTCAATGGATGAGCACTGGCCGAGGCGTCATTCACTCAGAAATGCCGTTGGCCGATGCACAACATGGTATGCACGGCTTTCAAATCTGGTTAAACATGCCCGCAAAAGACAAGATGAACACACCCAAATATCAAGATTCAAGTGACCGTGTATTGCCTTCTATCATCAATCAAAGCGGCGCACAACTCACCGCACTTGCTGGCAGTTGGACTGAATCGCAGCAGACTATTTCTTCTGGCCTAGATGAGTTGGCGGGTGCTGGCGCAATTAGCGATATCTGGCTGCAAGCACACAGCGCCATGTACCTCGATTTGTCCCACTACGGAAAAGTATTGCTCTACATTCATACAGGCGCTTTGAAAGATAGCCGCCATCAATCCGGCTACTTGCTTAACATAGACCCTCAAGCACCAATTCATATAGAAAGTGGAAACCAAGAAGTGGGACTTTTATTATTAGCAGGCCAACCTATTAACGAGCGCATTGCACACATGGGTCCATTTGTAATGAATACTCAAGAAGAGCTTAAACAAGCTGTTAGGGATTACCATGCGGGTAAATTTGGTGCTATCTAAGCGACAGAGTCGTTCGTTTCTATAATTCTTATTGATAGCTACAAAACCTGTTTTTTCATGCGTTTACTATTTATTGAAGGCGGCGTATACTCGCGCCGCACAATATCTAAGGGAATGTAGTACGATGAAAAGAACAGTTTTAGCACTTTTAATAACAATTGCGGCCAGTGCCAATGCGTCGGAACAACCACTCAGCGTATTGCATGATAAAGAACGCAATAGAGCTGTGCCCATTGAGATACAATCGCCTAAAACAAACAGTCATTGCCATGCAAAAAAACCATGCCCCGTGGCATTCATTAGCGCAGGCTACGGCGTCCCTCACCAAGATTACCAATTTTTAAGTGAAACCTTAACCAATCTTGGCTACTTTTCCGTAGCAATTAGGCATGAACTGAAAACCGATCCACCGCTATCTGTATCAGGTAACTTGTTTCAAACACGCCAAGAAAATTGGCTACGTGGCGCCAAAACGATTGAGTTTGTCCGCACAAAGTTAGCGCCTAGCTATCCACAGTATGACTTCGATAATTTATTGCTCGTGGGTCATTCCAATGGAGGAGACCTATCTGCGTTATTAATAAATCAAGGCAAAAGTTATATTTCTGGCTTGGTAACATTAGATCATAGGCGCGTACCGCTTCCTCGCAACATAAACGTTTCGGTACTGTCTATTCGAGCGAGCGATTTCCCCGCAGATGAAGGTGTCTTATACTCAAGCAGAGAACTCAAAACATATCCAGGCTGTGTGATAGAAGTTCCAGAATCTAGGCACAATGATATGACAGATCATGGGCCTATATGGTTGAAACAAAAAATACAACGCCTGCTTGGTGGCTATTTAAAAGGGCAGTCTTGTAGCACCCTAAAGCGGCGCTTAACCACCTAATAAATATTCAGTGAGCGTGCAAATGCAAGCGGAGCAAACAGTCCTCTTGCTTTCAAACACAGGTAATGTCGCTCAATTCTATAGTAGCAAAGTGTCTTCAATAGGTATAAATCGGGATGCTGCATTCATTAAACTAGCAGCTGTAAGTGATGGGACACCATACACATGAGCCTCAGCTTGGTATTTGTCTCGCACGGTATTGAGTAATATATCGAAGTCACCATCTCCTGATGCTAGCACCACAATATCTGACTGTTTGGCAGCCTCCAACACATCTATCGTAATTCCAACATCCCAGTCACCTTTTGCCGAGCCATCGGCACGCTGAATAAAAGGCTTTAATTTCACCTCAAATCCAATTGCCCTAAGAATATTTTGAAACTGACGTTGCTTCTCATCGCCTCTATCAATCGCGTAAGCATATGCATTTACTACTTGACGATTATCCGTCACCTCAGCCCAAAAACGATTGTAATCAAAGTTGCGTTTATAGGCACTTCGAGTGGTGTAATAGATGTTTTGTACATCCACAAAGATACTCACTGTTTGCATTCTAGGCTCTCAATGTAAATCGACGATTATGACAAGGATAAGTCTAACATCAATGAAAATAATAGACACAGCGTAAAGCAGCTATAGTTAATATGACTATAAGTATGAAAAGGAATGTATTATGAGTACAGGTTTGAAAGATAAAGTTGTCGTAATAACGGGTGGCGCAAAAAATATGGGGCAGGCTTTTGCCTTAAATCTTGCTAAACAAGGCTGTGATATTGTCATTCATTATCACAGTGACAGCTCTTTTATAGAAGCTGAAAAAACAGCACAAAAAGTCACAGAAATGGGACAAAGAGCACTCGTGATCCAAGGGGATCTCACTCAGCAATCTCATGTTATAAATCTTTTCACACAGACAAAAGAAGCATATGGAAAGGTCGACATTGTTATAAATAATGCGGGCCAAATCTCTAAGAAAGCCTTTATCGACTATACCGAAGACGACTTTAATCGATTATTTAACATAAACTGCAAAGGCGCTTTTTTCGTTATGCAACAAGCGGCGCAATACCTCGAAGACAATGGCAGAGTGATTAATATCGGAACCTCTCTTTTGGATGCGTTTACTGGTAATTATGCACTGTATGCAGGCTCAAAAGCGCCGTTAGAACAATTTACTAAAGCGCTCGCGAAAGAAGTTGGTGCAAGGGGGATCACCGTAAACATGATTTGTCCTGGTCCCATCGATACTGATTTTTTTCATCAGCAAGAAGACCCAGACTCTGTGGCCTTTCTAAACACAGCCAGTGTCGCAGGCAGATTGGGAAAAGTAGAAGACATCGTTCCTATTGTGGAATTTATCGCCTCCCCTAAATCGCAGTGGACAACTGGGCAAACGCTATTGATTAATGGGGGCTTTGTTACACGATAGAGTGCTGATGATAAATTTAGATAGCTGGGCAAGTCTTTTACTTGCCTTAACCTCTCATAGTCTCAGTAGGCTTTTCACAGCTCTAATACATTTTGAATAAATGGCCACTTTTCACGTGTGAATGCTTCTCTATTGTCGCGATTATTCTGAGCCAAAGACAGCTTCAATTGCGCATACGGATCGGCAAGTGCGCGATTACCACGCAACCTATCTCGAAATTTTATTCTTTCAATTTCAAACTTATCTAGCCAAGTTGGCTCATAGTCAAACAGCTCAATTTTCATGTAATTGCCCCGCACCTTTACACTATCATGCGATTTCACCTAACAAACTTTTGGTCATAACAACATCATCTACTTATGTTTATCAGCATACCTTTTTTGTCACGTAGCCATGTTAATGTCGCCATTGAGTTGTTTCAGTAGTCTCACATTACGCATTCCAATATACAGATAGCTAGGATGAGCACATGAAAATAACACTTCAGCCCGCTGCCGAGTCAGATAAGCCATACCTCCTGTCATTGAGAAAAAAAACAATGACAGAGCACTTAGAACGACAAGGCATATTCCTGTGCCATGAAGCACATATCAGCCGCTTAGAAGAACACTTCCAAGGTTCAAAAATCGTGTTTATTAACAGAGATAAGGTCGGATGCTTAAAATACCATGCAAGCGATGAACGCCTCGAAATTATGCAATTGCAAATTGCTCCTCAACATCAAAATCAAGGGTTTGGCACCGCCATATTGCGCAGCCTCCTCACCCAACATGCTCATACACCTGCATATTTAACTGTTCTTAAAGGCAACCCAGCTATTCGGCTCTATCGGCACCTAGGGTTTAATATCTGCTTTGAAGATGAATTTGAATACGAAATGGTGTTGTATGGGGCTAATTGTCAACCCCCTTTACAGCGCTACCTCGATTCTATTTGATAATGCGACTGCACCAATTCTCCCAATAGAACCGACGTTGCCAATAAATTTATTTTACAATTGAGTGGCTGCTCTGGTAGCCACTTTAGTCCCTTTCCTAACACCACCGGTACTGTTATAACAATCGCTTCATCAATTAGTCCTTGGCTTAAAAAGTTTTGTACCAACTTGCCGCCATCAATATACAGCCTGTCATGACCCAATTGATGAAGCTGAGCAATAACCTCACGCTCACTCGCACATACCAGATAGGCCTTACCTTTACTTTGCTGGGGCAGCTGTTTTAGAGACTTGCTGAGCACAAAAACCGGCTTATCATAAGGCCATTGACCGTACTTCATCACCTGATCAAATGTATTCCTTCCCATCACAATTGCATCTATATCCGCCATAAACGCGCCAAACCCTAAATCACTGTGGTTTGGGTTGTCTATTTTAGATAACCAATCTATGTTGCCCTGCTGATCTGCAATAAAGCCATCAAGGCTTTGTGCCAAATATACTGTATTCTTTTTGCTCATTACTTTAACCGCTTGCCTTAGCCAATGACTAAGTATCGGCTAAAAGTATAGATATATTAGCAACTTTGGCAAAATTTTTAGTGCTCAACGAAATCGCTTCTGTTACAGCTCTGCCCATAGATAATCCATCTGGTGAGCTGTCTTTCGCGCAACATCGAAACCAAACCTCTTTTTTACCATATCGAGACTCATGTCAATGCCCGATGCAACACCTGCTGAGCTAGTAAAATTTTGATCTGTGACGAACCTCTTATCGTTAACCACTAATAAATGTGGGTATTGTTTGCTCAGCTCGTCTACCCGCTCCCAATGAGTAGTGACCGTTTTCCCTTCGATCAGTCCGGCTTTTGCAAACAAAAAGACACCACTACAAATTGAGGCACAGTGTCGTGTGTGAGTTGCGGTTTCCGCCAACCAATCCAATACTGCTTGATTATTAATCACGCGATCTAACTTTCCACCAGCGACAATTAACAAATCAAATCTTGGATGACCGTGAATACAAAAATGAGGGTTTATTGACAAGTCCCCGCGCGCTCTGATGGGCGAATTACTCGGAGCTATCAAACTGACGTTTATAGGGCGATTTGCAATACGTGAGGCGGTGCTAAATACCTCTAGTGGACCACAAAAGTCCAACGCTTCAACACCGTTATATATAAAGATACCAATTTCCATGACTTCATCACGGGTTTACAGTATGTGTAATTTAAAGTGGCTCAATTTTAGCCAACAATCAAGAGAAAGTTTTATGAACACATTTAAAATTCACGGCTCTCTACCATAGAAAAATAAATAATTTCACCAAACTTCGATGAATAGTAATTTAAAAGCGATAAACTCAGTGCAAAAAATCGATTTCACATTTTGCAATACTTTAACTGTCAATCCCATTTGCACTTTATACTGATTACAGTACTATGTTCCCGTTATAGCAAGCTTGTATCTCCATAAGAATAAGATATAGGGACCAATCTTTGGTCAATATTGCAACTCAAATACTCACAATTATCAATCCAAGCAAACTGAGAACACTATGAAATTAAAAATGTCATTTTTGAGCGCAGCAGTGTGTTTAGCGCTAGCAGGGTGCACAGCGACACCAAGCTCACAAGACTCAGCCCAAGTTGAACAAGTCAAAAAACAATACAACAACCATTTGCTGAAAGAATACACAGGCCCTTATCAAGGTGTTCCACAGTTTGGCGAGATGAAACTCGAAGACTTGGTACCCGCCGCTGAAATCGCAATTGCCGAAAACTTAGCGGAGCTTGAAGCTATTGTGAATACCTCAGATGCTCCAACATTTGAAAATACCATTGCTGCGCTTGAGCGTTCAGGTAGCGCCACGAATCGCCTTTACGCTTACTTTGTCACGTACATTACTAATCTCTCTTCGCCAGAAGTACGCGAACAACAAGCAGTTGTAATGGCTAAGTTATCTGAATTTGAATCTAAACGTAACCAAAATAAAGCACTGTTTCAGCGTGTAAAAGCTGTTTATGAGGGTGCAGAATATAAAACCCTAACACCTGAACAGCAACGTGTAACATGGACTCAGTACAATAGCTTCGCGCGCCATGGTGCAACATTAGAAGGGCAGGCTGCTGAGCGCTATGCAGAAATTAACCTCGAGCTATCAAAGTTATATACTAAGTTTGGTAATAATGTCCTTGCCGATGAAGAAGGTTACACTACTTTCTTAACAAAGGATCAGCTATCTGGTTTACCACAAGCATTTATTGATTCAGCTGCGAGTGCTGCTGAGAAAAAAGGCCAGCCGGGTAAATTTGCGATCACCAATACTCGCTCTTCTATGGATCCGTTTTTAACCTACTCAACAGAACGTGAATTGCGTAAAGCTGTTTGGCAAAATTACTATAGTCGCGGTAACAACGCTGGTGAACACAATAACAAGGCCGTTATTTCAGAGATCTTAAAACTACGCCGTGAACGCGTTGAGCTACTTGGTTTTGAAGACTACGCTCAATGGCGACTAGAAGACCGCATGGCGAAAAATCCCAAGAATGCCATCGCTCTGATGGACAAAGTGTGGCCAGCTGCAATTGCACGCGTGAAAGAAGAAGTTGCGGACATGCAAGCAATTGCGGATAAAGAAGGCGCAAACATCAAGATCGAGCCTTGGGATTACCGTTTCTATGCTGAAAAAGTGCGTAAAGCCAAGTACAGCTTAGATTCAAACGAAATTAAACAGTACCTACAGCTAGACAAACTAACTGACGCGATGTTCTATGTTGCGGGGCGCTTATTTAATTATGAGTTCTCACCTATCCAAGACGGGTCTGTACCTGTTTACCACCCAGATGTCAAAGTATGGGAAGTAACTGACAAAACGACTGGCAAGCACATTGGTTTGTGGTACCTTGACCCATTTGCTCGTCAAGGCAAGCGCTCTGGCGCATGGGCTGTTTCTTTCCGCAGCCACACATCTATCGATGGCAAGACAAACGTCCTGAGCACCAACAACTCAAACTTCGTAAAAGGCCCAGAAGGGCAGGCGACGTTAGTTTCTTGGAGCGATGCAGAAACCTATTTCCATGAATTTGGTCACTCTCTGCATGCATTGTCTTCAAATGTAAAATACCCTAGTTCAAACTCTGGTGTACGTGATTACACAGAGTTTCAATCTCAGTTGTTAGAACGTTGGTTATCAACAGAAGAAGTTATCAATAAGTTCTTACTTCACCATGAAACAGGCAAGCCGATGCCACAATCTTTGGTTAAAAAGATCAAAGAGTCTTCAACTTTTAATCAAGGTTTTGCCACTACAGAGTACCTAGCATCGGCTATTATGGACATGAAATTCCATACCACAGATCCAGACAAGATCGGTGACCCAGTTGCATTTGAGAAAGCGCAACTTGAAGCGATTGGCATGCCAAGCGAAATTGTTATGCGCCACAGAACAACGCACTTTGGTCATGTTTTCTCAGGTGAAAGTTATGCGACCGCTTACTATGGCTACCTATGGGCTGAAGTACTGACTTCTGACGCAGCTGAAGCCTTTGCCAATGCACCAGGTGGTTTCTACGACAAAGATGTTGCAAAACGCTTAGTTGACTACCTATTTGCGGTTAGAAACGCAATGGACCCAGCAGAAGCCTATCGTAAATTCCGTGGCCGTGATGCCGACGTAAGCGCCCTGATGCGTGACCGAGGTTTTCCTGAAACCAAATAAGGTTAGGTTTTAAATAATAAAAAGGGCATAATTTACATGCCCTTTTTATTGCTATTGTCCCGTCCTAAATAGCGTTGACACTTTTCAAACTTATTTTGGAGAGTGTAATGCAATCAATAGTTAAGCGTACTCAACGCGATTATTCTTTAGCCTTTAAATTGGCCGTAGTAGATCAG
>NZ_JASJUT010000004.1:0-419129 GCF_030135505.1 Pseudoalteromonas obscura | reverse complement strand
TACCTTATCAACAACGGATAATTTAAAGGCAAGCGAATAATCTTTTTGAGTTCTCTTAGATATTGATGTCATGACATTCTCCAAATTTAAGTTGGAAAAGTGTCAACCTTATTTAGGACGGGACAATTGGATATAAAAAAAGCTGCCGAAGCAGCTTTTTTTATTTTCCATTATTCGCCGAATGGGTTGCGAACAATCATTGTTTCTACACGGTCTGGACCTGTTGAAATAATATCGACTGGTACACCGGTAATTTCTTCTAAGCGCTTGATGTAATTGATCGCAGCTTCCGGCAATTGTTCAACTGACGTTGCGCCGAATGTGTTCTCGCTCCAACCAGGCATCTCTTCATAAACAGGCGTTACCTTCTCGTAACCTTCTGCCGCAAGAGGTGTCACGTTTGTTACTGTACCATCTTCAAGTTGGTAGCCAGTACAAATTTTAATTGTTTCAACGCCATCTAATACATCTAGCTTAGTTAAGCAGAAACCTGTGATGCTGTTGATTTGAACCGCACGGCGCATTGCAACTGCGTCAAACCAGCCCGTACGACGTAAACGACCTGTTGTCGCGCCAAACTCATGGCCTTTTTCACCTAAGTGCTTACCAACTGGGTCTTGCTTATCTACACCATCATATAGTTCAGTTGGGAAAGGACCTGAGCCTACTCGTGTAGTATAAGCTTTAACAATACCTAGCACGTAATCTAGGTTCAACGGGCCAAAACCTGCACCAGTTGCTACACCACCTGCTGTCGTATTTGACGACGTAACATACGGGTAAGTACCGTGGTCGATGTCTAGCAGAGTACCTTGCGCACCTTCAAATAGGATGTTGTCACCCTTCTCACGAGTTTGATCAAGCAGCTCAGTAACATCAACAATCATTGACTTAAGAATTTTGGCAATTTCCATCGCATCATCGTAAGTCTTCTGGAAATCTACTGGCTCTACTTTGTAGTAATGCTCTAGTGAGAAGTTGTGGTACTCAATAACTTCTTTAAGTTTTGCAGCGAATTGCTCTGGGTTGAATAGGTCACCAACACGAAGACCACGGCGTGCAACTTTGTCTTCGTATGCTGGACCAATACCACGACCGGTTGTACCGATGGCTTTATTACCACGTGCAAGTTCACGTGCTTGGTCTAGCGCAACATGGTAAGGAAGAATTAGCGGACATGCTTCACTGATAAGCAGACGCTCACGAACAGGTACACCACGCTCTTCAAGCATGTTTACTTCTTTCATTAGTGCATCTGGCGCCAAAACAACACCGTTACCGATCACACACTTTACGTTGTCACGTAAAATACCTGATGGGATCAAGTGCAGTACTGTTTTCTCACCATTAATAACCAAAGTATGGCCAGCGTTGTGTCCACCTTGATAGCGTACAACTAAAGAAGCCTTATCTGTAAGTAGGTCTACAACCTTACCTTTACCTTCGTCACCCCATTGGGTGCCTAATACAACGACGTTTTTACCCATTGCAATATCACTTAGAAAAAATTAGGCGCAGATTTTACCAGAAAAGGCAGGGGAAAATCACCCTGTTTCGAATGATTTTTCTTCAGACACTTTGATATTAAATAAAAGCGATTGAAATAAATACAAAAAAGCCCGACACAATGCGGGCTTTTTATTTCAAATTAATGACTTTACAAAAGCAAAGACTACTTGCTGTCCTTCTGCTTCATGTAGTCAAAAAACTCACTATCAGGCGAAAGTACCATAACATCGCTTTTGCTTGTGAAAGTTTTCTTATACGCTTCTAACGAACGTATAAAGCCAAAGAACTCAGGATCTTTGTTATATGCTAACGCATAAATATTAGCCGCTTCTGCATCACCTTCACCTCGAACTGTACGCGCATTACGCTCAGCATCAGCCAACATAACCGTTACACGACGGTCAACTTCAGCACGAATAGTCTCAGCTTTCTCTTGACCTTCTGAGCGGTGCTCTTTTGCAACCGCCGTACGCTCAGCACGCATACGTTGGAAGATTGAATTACTGACTTCGTTCGGTAGGTTAATTTGCTTAACTCGCACATCCAGCACTTCAATACCTAGTTCTTGTGCACTGTCAGAGGCTTGAACTAACGCTTCTGCCATCAGCTCACTTCGCTCACCCGATACAATTTCTTTAATTGTTCGAGAACCGAAGTTAGTTCTTAAGCCATTGTTTACTTTCTGTTTTAGTAGCGTTTCAGCATATTGCTTGTCACCACGAGCACGTAAGTAAAAGTTAGAAAAGTCACTCACACGCCATTTGACATAAGAATCAACAATAAGGTCTTTCTTCTCGCTTGTTACGAAACGATCAGGTGCACCATCCAATGTTTGAATACGCGCATCAAGATGACGTACTTGGCTAAAGAATGGCACTTTTAGATGCAACCCAGGCTCATAAACAACCGCGTTATCTGCACTGTCTTTTTGTACTTTACTAAATAACAGCACAATCGCACGCTGCCCTTCAGTTACAACAAAGACAGAAGAAAACCCTAACAGGGCGAGAAGTATTAAAAAGACAAAACCAAAATTTCTCATCAATATTATCTCCCGCTGTTAAAACGATCTTGTGAGAATCTATCATTACTGCTGTTTACGCTGCTGTTACGAGACTGACCCAGTGTTTGACGCAACTGGTTAATGTCGTTTCGGCTAGGCAGAGTCACAGGTGCAGATGATTGAGATTGCTGCATGATCTTATCAAGTGGCAAATACATCATGTTATTGCCGCCTTTCACATCAACGATAACTTTAGAGCTGCGACCTAGAATTTCTTCCATCGCCTCAATGTATAAACGTTCACGTGTTACTTGTTTCGCTGCTGCGTATTCAGGTAGTAACTTTTCAAAGCGAGCGACCTCACCTTGGGCTTCTAAAATGATACGCTCTTTGTAACCTTCTGCCTCTTGAGTCATACGAGTCACTTGACCACGTGCACGAGGCTCTATTTCTCTCGCGTATGCTTCTGCTTCACGAATGAAACGCTCTTCATCTTCTTGTGCAGCAATTGCGTCGTCAAATGCATCTTTAACTTCAGCAGGAGGACGAGAGTCTTTGAAGTTGACGTCTGTCACAATCAAACCAAGGTTATATGGTTCAATAATTTTGTTAAGCTCATCCCACGTACGTTGACGCACCTGCTCACGACCTGTCGTTAATACTTGGTCCATGCGAGAATGGCCTACTACGTAGCGAAGGGCACTATCAAGTGCTTGCTGCAAACTGTGGTCTGCATCTGTTACACTGAAGCGATATAATGTTGGGTCAACAACACGATACTGCACTTCAAACTCAACACTTACCACGTTTTCATCTTCTGTTAGCATAAAACCAGATGCTGATAAAGAGCGAACGGCTTCAATATCAATTGGAATTACACGCTCGATAAACGTCATTTTCCAGCGTAAACCCGGTTCAGCAATACGGTCGAATTTCCCAAATTGCAGCACGATACCGCGCTCAGCCTCTTTAACCGTATAAATACCACTTAGTGCCCATACAATTAAAGCAATAATGAAAATGAAGGTAATTCCAGCGCCGCCAAGTCCATTCTTATTGTTACCTGGCTTACCGCCAAATATCCCGCCAAACTTGTTGTTAAACTTGCGGAATACCTCGTCCAGATCAGGTGGCCCTTGATCTCGTCCACCGCGATTTTTCCACGGGTCGTTATCATTGCCATTATTACCCGGTTCGTTCCAGGCCATAGCTATACTCCATTGTTATAAAATGAATTAAATTAAATCTAACAAAAATTGCCGCATTCTTATAGAGAATTAGGCCGAATTAGTATTTTTTTCAATTTTGAGCAATAAACCGTTCTATTTCCGGCCCTTGTTCTTTTTTCAATCGCTCCCAGTCGGCTTGAGGTAACCTCACATCCAGCAACCAGTTGCCGAGCTCATCGTAGCTCTCGCTGTGAACGGCATTGAGATTAAACAATGCTCCACGTAGCTTGCCAAAAGCAGGCGGCACCAAGAGCTGATGACAAAACATCTTTTTCGCAAGCAATTCAGATATTGCTTGCGAGAGCAACTCTATGCCTTCATTCGCCTGCGCTGAAAGCCATACTCTAATCGGCACACCATTTTCGTCTCTATCGATTTTAGGTTGAATTTCCTCAACTAAATCAATTTTGTTATAGACCAGCAATTGAGGAATTTCATCTGCCTCAATCTCTTCCAAGACCGATTGTACCTGTTCTATATTTTCTTTTCTTCTTTGATCTGCAACATCTACCACATGAAGCTGCAAATCAGCTTCCCGTGTCTCTGTCAATGTCGCTTTAAATGCCGCGACTAAATCATGAGGTAAATGCCTGATAAACCCAACCGTATCGGCCAGTATTACAGCGCCTACATCATCAATTTCAAGTTTACGCAGCGTCGGATCAAGCGTTGCAAACAGTTGGTCTGCTGCATACACATCGGAATTTGTAATTCGGTTGAAAAGCGTGGACTTGCCAGCATTCGTATAACCAACTAATGACACTGTCGGTATTTCATTGCGGCTTCTCGCTCTGCGTCCTTGTTCTCGAACAACGGCGACTTTATCCAGCCTTTTACGAATACTCTTTATACGCTCTCTGAGTAGTCGACGATCCGTTTCTAATTGTGTCTCACCAGGGCCGCGCAGGCCGATCCCGCCCTTTTGCCTCTCTAAGTGCGTCCACCCTCTAATCAAGCGTGTTGAAATATGCCTCAGCTGAGCCAACTCAACTTGCAACTTACCTTCGTGCGTTCTTGCTCGCTGAGCAAATATATCCAAGATAAGCGTTGTTCTATCTAGCACACGGCATCGACAAATATGCTCTAAATTTCTTTCTTGAGAAGGACTTAGTTGGTGATTAAATATAATGACGTCTGCTTTATAAGTTCTGACAATCTCGGCAATTTCTTCTGCTTTACCCGTACCGACAAATAGCTTGGGGTGAGGTGCCTGACGGCTGCCTTGCACAACCGCCACGCTACTAACACCAGCAGAAGATACTAGCATTTCCAATTCTTGCAGATCTTCACGATCTCCTTCATTAGGAAACTCTATGTGCACTAAGACTGCCTGTTCGCCGGCTTCATAACGGTCAAACAAGCAATATGCTCCTAATATCTATTAAAAATTTCCATCTTCACTTTGTTCTGCGCCTTCATTTCCTTGTGTATTTTGGAAATTGACAGCTCTAGCAGGAACAACTGTTGAGATAGCATGTTTATAAACCATCTGGTTCACGGTATTTTCAAGTAAAATTACAAATTGGTCAAAAGACTGTATTTTGCCTTGTAATTTGATGCCGTTAACTAAAAAAATTGAAACTGGAATGCGCTCACGACGCAAGACATTCAAAAACGGGTCTTGTAACGATTGGCCTTTTGCCATTTTCTTATCCTTCGTTCTAGGTGTTATTATGTTGAGTTAGTTGAATAAAACAAAACAAATTATCGGTTCAACTACTATTAGCTTAGCGAACTTAAAATTCGTTGCAAGTTTTCTTGCTCTCCGGTCTCTAGCCAAGTTACATTTGGCCAACTACGAAGCCAGGTCAACTGTCGCTTTGCAAGTTGTCTGGTAGCGGCGATACCTTTGAATACCATTTCATCGTAATCGCATTCACCGCTTAAATGCTCCCACATTTGCCGATATCCAACACAGCGGATTGAAGGCAAATCAGGATGTAAATCTTTTCGATTATATAGGGTCAAAACTTCGTTTTTAAACCCTTGATCGAGCATTATTTTAAATCTTTTCTCGATTCTTTCATGTAATACTTTACGATCGCTAGGTGCGATCGCAAATTGGTAAAAAGTATAAGGTAGCTCTGGTTGTTTTTGCTTTTGCAATAACGACATGGGCTTACCTGTTATACGATACACCTCTAAGGCCCGATTAATACGCTGAGAGTCATTTTCACTAATTTTCTCAGCAGCCTCAGGATCAATTTTAGCCAGCTCGGCGTGAAGTGCCGGCCACCCTTGCTCTGCAGCATCGCGCTCCAATTCAGTGCGAACCAGAGCAGAAGCTTCAGGCAATGGAGATAAGCCATCTATAAGCCCTTTGAAGTACATCATTGTACCACCAACCAACACCGGGATTTTGCCTTGTGCATGTAGTTTATCTATCAGGGCTATCGCATCACGACGAAAATCAGCCACAGAGTAGCTATCTTTGGGATCGATCAGGTCGATTAAGTGATGAGGGGCTTGCGCTAACTCACTGGGTTCAGGTTTAGCGGTACCTACATCCATACCTTTATATACTAGCGCTGAATCAACACTGATAATTTCAGTGTCTAAATGCTTACATAGTTCAATAGCCAAAGCTGTTTTACCAGCAGCCGTCGGCCCCATCAGCGTAATAACGGGTTTATTCTGCAAACTAATACCCTTTTGGTAACAAATCTAAAATATAATTGGGGTCTATTTTAACGGCTTTTGCCGTAATTGCTGCTCTGCTTTTCTGTTTTTTTAGCATTTTTTCACGAACTAGAGCAAAATGCTGTGAACGAAAGTACCCTGAAGGGGTATTTTTCAGCAGCCACTCAAGCCAAAAATGCAATTCATTTACCTGACTTTCTTGTTCACAGCAGGTTTCAACCAATTGCGATACACACTGGGCTACATCTAAACTGTATAAACAGACAGGCAACTTTTTAACCATCACATGGGCATCTTGAAAAACTAGCTCGAAGCCTAATAACGTCAGCCAAGAATTAACTTTTTCTAATACCTGCGACTCTTGTTTAGTATGACTAACACGTACAGGGAGCAACAGTGCTTTCCCCAATAATGTGCCATCGGTTTCAATTTGTTCTAGCCACATAGCACAAAGTCCCTCTCTGCCATGAGAGAGCATTAACCCTTCGTCACTTTGTAATAAAATAGCGCCTTCAGGCAAAGCCATCCACTGAGTTTGCTCAACCTTTTGAACCCCATCAGATTCCCTGTTAGAAGCATTATGTTCTGGTGGCGAATGTTTTACAGGACGCTCTGCAGCCTCAGTTGTGAATGCTTGATAAAGCTGATTTACGTTAACCTGTTTTTTATGACCCGACACTGAACCACTGCTTACTCTAGAAGCTGAGCTACTAGATTGGTTGATTCTATCTGAAGAATAAGTGTTATTGTGATAATCAGGCTTGATTTGCCGATCACTAAATAAACTAGGCTCTGTTACTTGTGCACGTTCTTGGCGAAGTGGAGTCCTATACGACTGATGCACATCCCCTTGGTTATGCTCAGTATCCGATCTGCCCTTCTCCAAAATCGGGTCAACTTGGGGTTGGGGGGGGTGTTCGGCGTATGGCAATTGCACAGAGCTGGGTTCAACAACCTGTTTGATCGCCTGCACAATAAAGTCATGAACCAACCGCGCTTGATGAAATCTAACCTCGTGTTTTGCGGGATGAACATTCACATCCACTTGCCTAGGATCCAACTCTAAATAAATGACAAACCCAGGTGTCTCTTGGCTCCCGGTGGCCTCTTCGAAAGCCTGTCTAATCGCATGTAAGATCAACTTATCACGCATCATTCGACCATTTACATAGGTATACTGTGGTTGGGTATTGCTGCCTACTGGTAACACCCAGCCATACAACTCTAAACCTTCATACCCAGATTCTATGAAACTGGCCTCGCGTTGAAATACCTTGCCCGCAACCTGCGCCACGCGCTCAATACTCCGAGAGTCCTGCTTTGCACGATACTGTCGCACTACTTTCTGATTGTGGGTCAACGTGATTGCAACATCAAACCGACTTAGCGCTATCCTTTTCACTAGCTCATCAATATGGCTAAACTCAGTTTTTTCAGTTCGCAGGAACTTTCTTCGTGCAGGCGTATTAAAAAATAAATCTTTAACTTCAATAGTCGTCCCATCAGGGTGTGCCGTCGGCTGTACTTGCACAGCCATATCTCGCCCCTCTGCGCAAGCTTGCCATGCTGTATCTTGAGATGCTGGTTTCGAGCTCAGCGTTAACCTCGAAACTGAGCTTATCGAGGCCAACGCCTCCCCTCTAAAGCCCAATGAAGCTATTGCTTCAAGATCATCTAAGTTCTTAAGTTTACTGGTGGCATGTCGAGATAAGGCCAAAGCCAATTCGTCTTTATTAATGCCCGACCCATTGTCACGAATACGGATCAGCTTGTGTCCGCCTCGTTCAATTTCTATTTGGATCCGGTTAGCCCCAGCATCAATGCTGTTTTCTACCAATTCTTTTACAACAGAAGCAGGTCGCTCGACCACTTCACCAGCAGCAATTTGGTTAGCTAGCCGCGCTGGTAAGATTTCAATTGCCATTTTTACGCCTTTGGAATCGTCAACACTTGACCGACATGTAAAATATTATTTTTTAATCTATTAGCCCGCTTTAACGCGGACACCGTCGTACCATATCTCGCAGCCAGTACACTGAGTGACTCGCCTCTTCTAACCTTATGATGTAATGGTTTCTTTTCTTTTAACCGTGCAAATAAAGAGTCATCAGGTGGATTCTTCTGATAATACCGTTTAATAGCAACAAAAACAGCATTGGCTAATCGCTGTTGGTGGTACGCGGTTTTCAATTGTTTCTCTTCTTGCGGATTCGAAATGAACCCAGTCTCAACCAGAATAGAGGGAATATCTGGCGATTTCAGCACACCAAAATTTGCAGCCTGTGGTCTTTTTTTATGTAATTTAGCTACTTTTTGCAGCTCCCCCACAACTTGCTCCGCAACTTGAAAACCTGTTTTCATAGAGTGATCCATAGACATATCTAACAGTGTTTTAGCTAGATACTTTTCATTTTCGGTATCCTTAAGTACCCCGGCAGCCCCTCCTAATAATTGTGACTGTTTTTCCCTGTTCTCTAGCCACTTACCTATTTCAGAGTTAGCTCTGCGCAGCGAAAGGGTCCATACAGATGCACCTCTCGGTCGTGGGCTAGAAAACGCATCAGCGTGAATTGAAACAAAAAAGTCTGCACGCTTTTTTCTCGCCTTTGCGGTACGGGTATTCAATTTAAGAAAATAGTCACCAGAGCGTGTAAGCTGTGCTTTCATTCCCGGTTGCTTATTTATCAAACGCTCAAGCCTTTTGGCTATTTGCAGTGTAATGTGCTTCTCGTATGTCCCCGTAGGGCCGATAGATCCCGGATCTTGGCCACCATGCCCGGCATCTATGGCGATAATAATATCGCGGTCACGCTTTACATTGCGCTTCTTACTTGCAGACTTTGTCGCAACTGGCTTTTTCTGACCATAAAGGTCAACCACCAACCGGTCTGAGCTCTTGCCCGTCGGAGCCAATGCAAAAATCACCGGTTTAGTAGGTCGATTCAATTCAAAAACGACTCGAGTGCTGGAACGCTTTTTAGGTGTGCTGTATCGAATTTTACTGATAACACGATGGCTTTTGGGGATTGTGGGCAGTTTTGGTAGGCGTTTAGTATTTTCAAAGTCGACCACTAATCGCAAAGGTTTTTGCAGCACAAAGTAACTAAAATCGGGCTTTTTAGATAGATCGAATACCACCCGAGTACTCTCTGCTGATGGGCTAATACGCACATTTTTAATAGTATTTTTAGCAACTGTTTGTGCTGCGAACATCAGCAGCACACACATAGTTATAAAATGAATATATTTGATATGTACGCTACGCATAACTACTGATAGCTAATAATACTTGTATTCCACGTTCACTATGTGCTTTGAGCGTAACCGTTCTTGCATCACCCTCATAAGCCAGATAAATATCAATGTCTGGATTAGGAATAAATCCCTCACCCTTTTCTGGCCACTCTACAATACAAACAGCATTTGCAGCAAAGTAATCTCGGATACCCATGAACTCGAGCTCTTCAGGATCACCAAGTCGATATAAATCAAAATGGTACACTGATTTTGAAGGTAACTCATATGGCTCAACCAGCGTATAAGTTGGGCTCTTCACGTTACCTGTATGTCCTAACCCCTGCACAATGCCCCGAGTCATCGTGGTTTTACCAGCACCTAAATCGCCGTGCATATAAAATACGGCGCCCTCAATAATTGAAGAGGCAAGCCTGCGCCCAAGCTCGACGGTTGCTTCTTCATCACCAAGAGAAAGCGTTAAAGTACTGTTTTGGCTCATCCCATAATACCTCTAATATGGTCAAATAAATCACTCGCTAGCATTCCAAGATGCCCATCGCGAGCGGCTTGCTCTGCTGCAAGACCATGAATATACACACCAAGCGTCGCCGCTTCATAACGGCTGAGGCCCTGTGCCAATAAACCCGCGATTATACCAGATAATACATCACCCATCCCAGCACTGGCCATTGCAGAACACCCTGAGCGGTTAATATTTATTCGTTTGCCATCAACAATTAAACTGCCAGGCCCTTTGAGGACAATACATGCTGCATATTCCTTACTCAATTGTTCAGCCATTTCAAAGCGTTTTGACATATTTAGCGTGGTATTACCTAGTAAGCGCCGAGCTTCCCCAAAATGGGGAGTTAATATTGCACGATGCCATGGAAGGTGAGATTGCGCAAGTAAGTTCAAGCCATCTGCATCACAGACAACCAGCCCTTTGAAGTTTTTAACCGCAGCGTACATTTTCTTTGCCCAAGCATCTTGACCCAGCCCCGGGCCGATTACAACGACATCAGCTTTATCAAGCAAGGTATCTAACTCTTTGGGTAAAGAGATGCCATGGACCATCAATTCATATCGCCCGTTTAACACTGTCGCTTGATTGTCAGGGTGAGTTGCTACGCTCACCAATCCTGCACCAGTACGCAAACACGCTTCAGCAGCCAACCGAATTGCTCCGGCCATCCCTTTCCCTCCGCCGACTAATAAAACGTGACCACACTGATTTTTATAACTATCTGGGCTTCGTTTTGGTTTCAGAGAATGTAGGTATTTGCCCCCTGGATAACAGCAGTTAGTATGGGATAAATCCTCAAATGCTTGGGCAATCCCTAAATCCGCCAACAACAATTCTCCACATAAACTTGCTGCACTGCCTGTGAGCATCCCTTGCTTCAATGCGATAAAAGTCAGCGTTGTATCCGCATCAAAGCTGTCTGGCGCGACTTCTGCGGTCGATCCATTTACCCCACTGGGAATATCAACTGCCAGTTTCCAAGCTTTACTGGATTTGAACTGGCCAAACGCCTCTTTTACTGAGTCGGGTAGCTCACCTCTAAACCCAGTCCCAAATACGGCATCTACTATTGCGTCAAAGTCTCGGTCTATACATGAGCGCAGAGCAACGACCCGTCCACCGCTTCGACAGAACAGCTGATAGGCCTCCCCTGCATCCCCTTTGAGTAAGGAGGGTTCAAACAATGCGCACACGGTGACATTGATTTGCGCATGCAAGCAGCGCTTTGCAAGCATAAACCCATCACCTGCATTGTTCCCCTTACCGGTGAAAATCAGAATATTTTTAACCGCTTTATTGCGTACAAGTTCAAATAAAGCGTGACCAGCTCGCTGCATCAGCTCACTGAGCGTTGTACCCGAATTTAAAGCTGCTTGTTCTTCATGCAGCTTTACTTCTTGGGCGCAATAAGCAATTTGTGGTAAATTATGCGTGTATTGACCTTGCAAAATAGACAGTCCGTGAATAAAGCCATACCTACTATTAACTATACTGAACTTGCCGAAAAAATTAAGTGTTGGGGCAAAGAATTAGGATTTGCAGAGGTAGGGATCACCGATATAGACCTGAGTGAGCATGAAAAACAACTCCAGCGATGGCTTGATTTAGGCTATCACGGTGAAATGGAGTATATGGCAGCACACGGAATGAAACGAGCACGACCGGCAGAATTAGTCCCAGGTACCAAAAGTATCGTATCGGTAAAAATGAATTACCTTCCACCTGATGCCAGCTTTGCTAAAGCACTTAAAAACAGCACGACAGCCTATATCAGCCGCTATGCCTTGGGTCGTGATTACCACAAAGTGCTGCGAAACCGTTTAAAGAAACTAGGCCAAAGGATCGAACAAGAAGTTGGCCAATACGGGTTTCGTCCATTTGTTGACTCAGCCCCCGTATTAGAACGGCAAATTGCCGAAAAGGCGGGCCTTGGCTGGCGAGGTAAAAATAGTTTGCTCATTCATAAACAAGCCGGTTCTTGGTTTTTTCTTGGCGAGCTTTTTGTCGATTTACCACTGCCTCCAGATAACAACAAGGTTGAAGAGGGGTGTGGCAAGTGCAACGCCTGTATCAGCTTGTGCCCAACAGGCGCAATTGTCGAACCCTATGTCGTCGATGCAAGACGCTGCATCTCCTACCTCACCATTGAATTACAAGGTGCGATCCCGGAGGAATTTCGCCCCTTACTGGGCAATCGCGTTTATGGCTGCGATGACTGTCAACTCGTCTGCCCTTGGAACCGATTCGGCCAGCTAACCGAAGAAGCTGATTTTCACCCAAGAAAAACCTTAAAAGATAGAGAACTGCTTGAACTGTTCGCGTGGGATGAAAATACCTTTTTAAAAAACACTGAAGGAAGCCCTATTCGGCGCATAGGTCACGAGCGGTGGCTACGCAACCTTGCTGTAGGGCTTGGCAATGCAAATTACGATGAGCAGATCGTCACAGCACTTAACAACAAGCTGCACCTTGTTAGTGAGCTAGTTCAAGAGCATATTCATTGGGCGCTGGCACAGCAACATAAAAAGCACCACGACGAGCGAAAAAAAGCACGGCTAATACGGATCGTAGAAAAAGGCTTACCAAGAGATGCTTAGTAAGCTTTAATTCTGCTTTAAGAATCATCTCGTGTGAGCGTACACAGGTCATGTTCTATTTCGGCAAACGCTTCTTTCACTTGAGCGATTGCCTCTTCTCTGGCCACAGAGCTCTGAATTGCTTCATCAATATGCGTAAAAATAAATACCTCTTGATCTTCATCTAACCCCATTGATGGAATACGAGATTCAAACAATTCTTGAAGGCGTTTAAAGATTGCTTCATTTTGCGAGCGGTTGTTATTGAGCATAGACAGTAAACCGGAAAATTTGCTATGAATGGTTTTGATTGCCCCATTTAACTCTCGCTGTTGATTTATCAAAGTGTCTTTGGTCAAAATTGATAGCAGCTGTTGCTCTGTAACACTCACAATAAAACATATATGATCTCGAATACGACCGTGTTTGTCTGGATCCTCAGACGGCATATTGAGGATAAGTACGCTTAGCAATTCATAGTTAACCAGTATTCTATTCGTAAATTCATGTAGCCGTCCTTTTGAATGCAAAATTTCGAACAACTCCATTACGATTGGTGAACACAAGCCAGTAGAAGCAAAGTGTTGCCTTTCACCACTGACGCGCATTTCAATATTACAGCTCAAACCAAAATTGGCGAGACAGCTGATCAATGCATTTGCAAGCTCGGACACATCTTGAATATTACCTACTTGCTCAACAAAATTGACAATTTGCCCCATTTCACTACTTGTTGCCATCGCGCTAAATGCAGTGGTTGTCGCATCTTCTACTTGCTGCTCTAGAATATCTTTTTCTAATAACATCTGCCCTAAATGCAACAGTTTTGCTTTTAGTTCACTGTGACCAAACGGTTTTACAATATAGTCTTCGGCGCCAACAGAGTACCCCTCCATTCGCTCTTCAACAGATCCTCGCGCCGATACAAACATAACGATAATATGCTGTAAGTTGGGATTAGCTTTGATTTCCCGACACACTTCGTAGCCACTCATTTGAGGCATGCTAACATCCAGTAGAATCACTTGGGGGTCAAAGGACTCAACAACTTCCAGACACTCTTGCCCGCTGATTGCGGTCATGATTTCAAAGTCAAGATCTTCTAAAATTTCTTCAATGATTTCGAGATTAAATGGTTCATCGTCCACTGCTAAAATTCGTTGTAGTGCCATGATTTAATTTCCTTGTGCTCTTTCCATATAGTTATAGTCGGGGATTTAACTTGTCGCTAGTTGCCCTGACCATAGGGCAATTCAATTACGAATTCAGCGCCACCACTATCGCCATTTCGCGCATAAATACACCCTTTGTGCAAAAGAATGAACTCTTTGCAAATAGCAAGACCTAAACCGGTTCCCCCTGCACCACTATTGGTTTTGCTACTTTGCGCAAATTTATCAAATATGTGTTCCAACTCATCTTTGGGAATACCAACCCCTTGATCGCAAATCGTCAGGTTTAATGTATCCACATTGTTGGAAAGATATACTTGCACCTGACTATTTTCTGGGCTGAATTTAAGCGCATTGCCCAATAGATTTCTAACCACTTGAACCATTTGATCTCTATCGCATAAAACTTCTAGTCCACTTTCTTGGGCATGCAAATTAATAGAAATGCACTTTTTCATCGCTAAGCCAGATACATCCTCGACTCCCTCTGCGAGAATGGCGGTGAAATTATGAACACTGGGATTAAAAGGAAAACGCCCTGCATCCAATTTTGATAAGTCGAGTAAATTGTTGAGTAATAAAAGCAGCCTTTCACCACTGGTTTCGATCCTTGATAAATACTTGGTGAGCTTTTCAATTGGGGCTTCATTTGCTGCCAATTTATCAAGACCAAAGCGCGCGAAGCTCAAAATAGAATGCATTGGAGTGCGCAATTCATGGGACATATTTGCTAAAAACTCAGATTTACTAATATTCGCGCGCTCTGCTGCTTCTTTCGCAGATTGCAATTGTGCGGTTCTTGCCTGAACTTCCGCTTCCAACACTTCTTTGGCTTCCTCTAGCAGCTGCTGTTTACGCTTCAAATGCGCGACGTTTTTGAAAATCGCCGCCAGCCCAATCTCTCCATGATGGTCAATTTCAATAAACGTACCCATTAAAGGAACCGAGAGTCCATCAGGTCTAGGTAGTACTAAGTCACAGTCAAAATGCCTTGCCATCAAACCAGCTTCAATTCGGTTTTTTAAGGCCTCTACGGACTGACGCTCAAATAAATTAAAAATTGAGTGAGACTCAAGCTGCTCCGCATTGAGACCAAACAAATTTAAACAGGCGTCATTCGCTTCAATTACGAACCCTTTTAAGTTAAAAAGCATAATCGGATCTGGGGTGTGCTTATAGATGACCCGTAGTAAGCTATCACGCTCGATCAATGCATCAACGGTATCTTGCAAACGCTCCACCAATTCTTGGTTGTGGCGCCTTAACAGCTCTGTTTGCCAAAGTTTATGCAACGACTGTAATAATGCATTCTCATCAACAGGCTTAGTCAGCACATCTTCAACCCCCTGTCGGATCGCTTTTAATGTATCAACTTGGCTCTCTCTTGATGTCATTAATAGACAACGACAGTTAATATGGTAGCTTCTCACTTGTTCGAAAACGTCCAGCCCAGTTTCTTCTTGCAAGTTAAAATCACAGATAAGCAAATCAAAGCTGTGCTCTTTCGCTAATAACCCAGCTTCATGTGCATTACTTGCAGTTTTCACATCCAATTGAGCGCCGGTGAGGCTCACCGACAATTGCTTGAGCCGCGTAGGGACATGATCAACCAATAGTACTTTGGGCAGCAGTAATTGCGCCTGCTCACCAATTTCCATTACCCGCTCTAGCAAGCCTGTAATCTCTTTATTGCCAAAAAATGGGTAAATCACAATTGCATTTGACAATACGCGGTTTAACTGACTAAAAGCACTCAGGTGTTCAGAATTTTCTGGCTTTGGGGCCAAAAGGATAATTTTTTCATGCTGACTCAGCACATCTAAAATTTCAAAATACTCAGGCGGGATCCCGTGAGCAATAGCAATAACATCAAAGTGAGCGAAACAAGTCTGATTGTCCAGGTTTTCATAATGTATGTGCTCCACTTCACTCCCCAGTAGCTCGAACAGTACTTTAATACGCATTGCTAGAACACTATTGCTGTCTATGATCAATACTTTATTTGTCATAGCTATACCCTTTGTCCATGGTACAGCTTAGTGTAGTTCAATTTATAACAATCATTACACTAATCAAAAAGAAGGGATGTTTACGCAAAAAAAAGCAGTCGCGCGAGCGCTGTATTTTGGTATCAATCAGGCACTACCTATTTGTCCGTCGCAAACTATAGAGCAATCACTCTTTATCAAGTTTTGTGATAACCTCTGTTGTATAAAAAGGCGTGTAGCTCCACTGGATTGCGCCACAATTGTTGGCACAGTGAAACACGCTTATTTAACAGTCGTTAAATTGCTAACAAAAGATGAACTATTTCTTTCGACGCACGTAAAAAAAATAAACAACGGAATTAGCCATGTTAAAAAAGACAATTTTAAGCCTTATATTTGCACTAAGCAGTCCACTTGCCTTTGCTCAATGCGACGACTTTACCGCTGTCGAACTGAGAAAGTTGCGCTCAAAAGACACTGTCGATTTATGTCAGTTTAAAAATAAACCATTACTCATAGTAAACACTGCTAGTAACTGTGGCTTCACCGGGCAATTTAAAGATCTTGAAGCTCTACATCAAAAATATAAAGATCAAGGTCTTGTGGTACTCGGGTTTCCATCTGATGATTTTTTCCAAGAAGAAAATGATGAAGCAGATACGGCCAAAGTATGCTTTGTAAATTACGGCGTTACCTTTACTATGCTTGCAACAAGCCCTGTAAGAGGCAGTGATGCCAATCCAGTTTTTAAACATTTGGGCGAACAAGTTGGCTCTCCAAAATGGAATTTTTACAAATATCTTGTTTCTGCGGATAGAAAAGAAATACAGCGCTTTGGCAGCCGCACAAAACCATTATCAGCAGAGCTCTCTACGGCAATTGAAAAGCAAATCAGGTAAAAGCATGCGCTTTTACCACTTTTGCATTAGAATAAGGTATGAATAAAAATCAGGCAAGGCATGGAGAGAAGATGACATTAGCAAGTGCAAGACATATTTTAGTAGACAGCGAGGCGCAATGCTTGGAGCTTAAACAACGTATCGCAAGTGGGGAAGACTTTGCGGATCTAGCCAAAGAGTTTTCTAATTGTCCCTCTGGACAAGACGGCGGTGCACTTGGAGAATTTGGACCTGGCATGATGGTACCTGAATTCGATAAGGTTGTATTTTCTGCACCGCTAAACGAAGTTCAAGGGCCTGTACAAACACAATTTGGCTATCACCTATTAGAAGTCACGAGTCGACAAGATTAACATCATCTAGGGTAGGAGTTACATTGTCTACTACCCTAACTTACAGCCCTCACCAGTTTCATTCGTTGTTAGCCTTTCCAAATATAACGTTCTTAAATTCAGCTGATGACATGCTACACTCATAGTCACTAAAACTAATGAGGGAACACACTTTGATTTTATATGGCTCCAATACATCACCTTACGTCAGAAGATTAAGAATATACTGCGCAATGCATAATCTCACAGTGGATTATAAGGCCATTGATATATTTAACGCTGAAGAACGGGAAACCCTTATCAGGCACAACCCTGCACGTAAAATTCCCTTTTTAATTTGTGGTGAAAACACCATATGTGATTCCAATGTAATAGCCAGATACTTGCAAACGAAGTACTCATTACCCCATTTAAACTGGGAGCAGGAAAACTTACTAACAACTATCAATGCCTGCAACGATTCACTGGTCGAGATACTGCTAGGCGAACGCTCAGGGTTAGATACAAAGGCGGATGTGTTGTTTTTTAATTTACAACGCGAACGTATAACTGAAACATTGACCCATTTAGATAGACAATGCACAACAGATGTATTTTTGAACTGCGAGTATTTGCAGATCAGTTTATACTGCCTGTTAGACTGGATCCGATTCAGAAATCTAGCCGATCTTAACAATCACGAAGGACTGTTAAATCATCTAGAGAGCTGGCAAGACAACAAATATGCTCAAGCAACGGATCCGCGCAGTTAATTTTATACTGGTAAATAATATGAATGATCTTGAATTAGAGTCAGAAGTAGTCAACTTTGTCACCGTTGTTAAACAGAGTGAACAGTTATGGGCACTGGGTGCGGAAGATGGCGGCTTTGTGATTGTGGAATCCAATCAGTTTGAAGAATCAGACGTGTTACTACTCTGGAGCGACGAATCCGCAGCGCAAGAGCAGTGCAAAGACGAGTGGGAAGAGTTTAAACCCATTGAAATTGGTCTAGATACTTTCCTAGATGAGTGGGTAGAAGACTTAAGGGATGACAGTGCACTGGTTGGTATCAACTGGAATAACGATAACGTATGTATTGAAATCGAGCCAGTCAGCCTAGCTCGCGCTCTCGCTGACTAACGCGATTAGCGTCCCCTCTATAGCGCGTACATATGCCTGTATATGTACGCCTTTTTGGCATGGAGCACACAAAGGCTCAGCCCCTGCTGCAACGGCTTTATCGTAACTGCTAGACACATTTTCACAACCAAGTGTCAATTCAAAACCCAAAGCTGGCTGCTTTGGCTGAGAGCGAATATAATTTTGTTTAAATTGGGATTGGGCAACAGGGTGTGTCGCAAAAGCCAGCAAAACTGTTCCGGTGTCTAACTCACCATAATCACCATTCTCTGTTACTGAGTGAGCGCCCAAGCCAAAAGCTTGAAAATAAAAATCTAAGACTTCTTCGACATCATCTACATAAATGACTGTTTTAAGAAAATGCATCACAACAATAAGTTAAACAAATTTATACTAATAAAGCATAATTAATGAGCAGCGTAAAGGCTAGCTCACAAATCAATACCTATCGTCTGTTACACATAAAAAATAAATTTTACCGAATCTATTAAGGCAAATAGCAAAAAAAATGGCGCTTTACGCGCCATATTTTATGTTTTGTTCCGTTGCTCTTTAGTAAACGCTCTGAGTTTGCGCTTTTGTGACAACGTCATTTTATTTGTTCGACCTGAGTACGGGTTATCCCCTTCTCTGAACTCAATTTTTATCGGCGTGCCCATAATATTGAGCGCCTTACGATAATAGTTCATCAGATAGCGTTTGTAGCTATCCGGTAAGTCATGTACTTGGTTGCCATGAATAACAATCCTTGGAGGGTTGTAACCACCTGCGTGGGCATATTTTAATTTCACACGTCTACCACGTACTAACGGCGGCTGGTGATCGGCTTGTGCCATATCCATGATACGTCTCAGCATTGCTGTGCTGACACGTTTCGTTGCTGATTCATAAGCTTCATCAACTGACTCAAACAAATGACCAACACCTGTGCCATGCAGAGCAGAAATAAAGTGTAAACGGGCAAAGTCAATAAAGCCTAAACGACGATCCAGCTCAGATTTAATCCTCTCTTTCACGTAATTGTCTAACCCATCCCACTTATTCACTGCAATAACCAGTGAACGACCTGAGTTCAAAGCAAAGCCCAACAGGCTTAAATCTTGATCAGAAATACCCTCACGCGCATCAACAACCAATAAGATAACGTTTGCATCTTCAATTGCTTTTAAGGTCTTAATAACCGAGAATTTCTCAACCACATCACTGACTTTTTTACGCTTACGTACACCTGCTGTGTCAATTAAAACGTACTCTCGATCATTACGAGTCATTGGAATATAAATTGAATCACGCGTCGTGCCTGGCATATCGTAAACAATCACGCGCTCTTCGCCTAAAATTCGGTTTGTCAGCGTTGATTTTCCAACATTAGGGCGACCAATAATTGCCAGCTTAACAGGCTTGTCTTCAAATCCTGTTTTTCCTTCTTCAGGTGCTTCCTCACCTTCAAGGTAAAGCTCGGCAATACTGTCATCATCTTGTGCAATTTCGTCATCTTGCTGAGCAAGTTCAGAAATGATGGGGCTCAGTGTTGCATCAAGTAATTGAGTCACACCACGGCCATGCGCTGCTGCGATTTGATGAATATCACCCAGTGCTAATTGGTAAAACTCCGCACAGCTTGAATCAGCGTCTATGCCGTCAGTCTTATTTGCAACGATGAAACTCTTCTTTTCTTGCTTCCTTAAGTGTTGCGCAATGGCTTGATCCGCAGCTGTCATACCTGCGCGCGCATCCACCAAGAACAAAACAATGTCCGCCTCTTCAATCGCCAGAAGCGACTGCTCAGCCATTTCCGTTTCGATACCCTCTTCACTGCCGTCGATACCACCTGTATCTACTACAATGAACTCATAGCCATCATAATCAGCTTGACCATATTTACGGTCGCGAGTTAGGCCAGGGAAATCGGCGACAAGTGCGTCTCGTGTACGCGTTAAACGATTAAATAATGTGGATTTCCCCACATTTGGTCGCCCTACCAGAGCGATCACAGGAAGCATAGACTACCTCTTCTTTAAACAACAAAAGGCTTCGCAGTGCGAAGCCTTACTAAAACCTTTACGTCAGTGATGATTAAGGGATTCTTATCGCACTGATCTCACCATCTCGGGTGTATACGATCAACTTATCATCGACTACGATGGGTTCAACAAAAAAGCCCGAACTATCAAACTCTTGACGAGAAACTAAATCACCAGTTTGTTTATCAAGCCAGTGCAGGTTACCTTCCTGATCACCAACAACAACATAATTACCAGCAACAGCTGGTGCCGTTAAATACCAACCCCTTAGGCCAGTTTGGCTCCAGCGCTCTGTTCCAGAGTCTTTATCTAGAGCATAGAGCACGCCATCACTATCTACCAAGTAAATCGTATTTAGTTCAATGACCAAATCGCGATAACTGCTATATTCACGATCCCATACAACGCTACCATTACGCACATCAATGGCTGCAAGTTTGCCATTATACGCTATCGTGTAAACGTACGCACCGGATACCACGGGTTTTGTATCGACATCGACCAAACGCTCAAATTCAGAGGCGCCTTCCGCAAGTGCGACATCGGCACTCCAAGCTGTAAACCCACTTTCAGCGATAAGTACACTCAGCTTGCCACTTTCTTCGCCGATCAAAACACCGCCATTTGCAGACGTTGGTGAGCTTAGCCCTCGAAGCGTGAGAGCCGGAACTTCTTGCTCATAGCTCCAGCGTTCTTCACCTGTATCTGGGTGCAACGCAAGTAATTTGCCAGAACCTAAGTTGACATAAACTAAACCGTCACCAGCGCTGGGAGAAGATAAAGCTTCACCAGGTACAGACTTACGCCATACAACTTCACCGCTTTCGCGATCTAGTGCGATAACTTCACCATGTTCAGAACCGATATATATCTTGCCGTACGCCTGCAAAATACCTCCGGATAACTTTGCCGAGTCATCGTCTGCCCACGGCCAAATTGAGGTATCTTTTCGGGTGTCAATTTCCCACAGCTGCTCGCCATCTTCTGCACTGTACGCAGCAACCAAGCCTTTTCGCTCAGCTGCAAAAATTCGATTATCGTGTGCAGTTGGGGTCAATCGCGAGAAATAGTGCTCTACGCCATCTCCTAGCGACTCTTGCCAAACTGTTTGCGGTTCAAATTGATTGACGATTTCAGGGAGCACTAACTCCTCTTCATCGTCACTTGATGAACAACCCATTAATGACGCCATACACAATGCCAGTGAGGCCATTGCCAACTTCTTCATGGCTACTCCTTAATTCGATGCGATTGCCAAGTCATCCAATTTAATCTGCAGCAACGCATTATTTTTTGCGCCATCTGCATCAATTGCAGCTTGATATTGCTCGCGAGCTTTACTTTTTTCGCCTTGAGATAAATAGATATCACCTTTCACTTCAGCTACTTGTGCAGTAAACCCTGCTGGCATTGGTTGCGACAAAGTGCTCAAAGCTTGTTCATAATTGGCCTGAGCAGCCTGTACACGCGCTAAACGTAGCTGTGCAGTTGCTTTTAGCTCTGGGCTTTTAACTGTATCGGTCACAAAGGTTAACTTAGTTGCAGCTTGGTCTAGTTCACCGGCTTCAACTGCTTCTCTAGCCGCAACGAATGCTGCCAATACCGAGTAATTAGAGTCCGCATTTTCCGCCAAAAACGCATCGCTTTTTGACAGAACTTCACCGCTTTCAATCAATGAATTGTATGCTTCTGAGCTTGCTTCAGCAGTTGAAATTTGATTCTGGTTATACGCTTTCCAGCCATATAAACCACCTAGACCTAAAACAGCACCAATAATTAATGAAGTCCCGTTTTCTCTAAAAAAATTCTTTATTGCTTCAGCTTGTTGTTCTTCTGTTGAATAAATTTCCATTCTAACCTCTTACCCTACCAACTCGGCCAAAGTAGTGTGTGCTTCAGCCATAGGTAAGGTCAATTGTTCTTTTTGTTCACGTAAATACTTAATTGTCACAGCATTATTCGCGATTTCATCTTCACCAAAAATCAGCGCAACAACCGCACCGCTGTTATCAGCACGTTTCAGTTGTTTTTTAAAGTTGCCGCCACCTGCATGTACTTGAACACGTAGCCCAGGTACCGCATCGCGCAACTCTTCAGCAATCGCCGGCGCTTTGATGCTAGCAACATCACCCATCGCTGCAACATATACGTCTACATTGCGGCGAATGTCACCAACACTATTGAGCTCTTCTAGTAGTAATACTAAACGCTCCATACCCATTGCAAAGCCGACCGCAGGTGTGCCTTTGCCACCGAGTTGCTCTACCAACCCATCGTAGCGCCCACCTGCACATACAGTCCCTTGAGCACCTAGACTCTCGGTAACCCATTCAAATACAGTGCGGTTATAATAATCTAAACCACGTACCAAGTTCTCATTTACCTGATATTCGACGCCAGCCGCGTCCAAACGTTCACATAAATTTGCAAAATGTTGTACAGATTCTTCATCCAAGTGCTCTGAAAGCTTTGGCGCATCCGCAACAACAGCCTGCACATCTGGGTTTTTGCTATCTAAAACACGCAGTGGGTTCGTATACATGCGGCGTAAGGAGTCTTCGTCTAATTTATCTTTATGCTGCTCTAAATACGCAACCAACACTTCTTTGTAAGCAGCCCGCGCTTCATTGGAGCCTAACGAGTTTAGTTCTAGTCGCACGTGGTCTGAAATACCAAACGACTTCCAAAGACGTGCAGTCAAAATGATCACTTCAGCGTCAATATCAGCACTCGCGATACCAAAAGTCTCTACGCCAAATTGGTGAAATTGACGGTAACGGCCTTTTTGCGGGCGTTCACGACGAAACATAGGGCCCATATACCAAAGTCTTTGCTCTTGGTTGTAAAGCAAACCACCTTCAACACCAGCTCTGACGCATACTGCAGTCCCTTCCGGACGCAGAGTCAAAGAATCACTATTACGATCTTCGAAAGTGTACATTTCTTTTTCAACAATATCGGTCACTTCACCGATTGAGCGCTTAAACAGATCTGTTGATTCAACAACCGGAAAACGAATTTCCTGATAGCCGAATGCACCCATTGTGTCTCTTAAAGTCCCTTCAATTTTTTGCCAGATTTGAGTCGTGCCCGGCAGGCAATCTTTCATGCCACGAATTGCCTTAATTTGCTTTGCCACTGAAATTCCTAACTTTTAACTATTCTTTTCATTAAATTACGAGTGCAGGATACAACAAAACCCTGAATACGGTACGATAAAATGCGTCTATTATACCCTGCTCGATTAAAACGTAAACGAAATAAATTCAGCCTCTAAAAGGCTTACTCTTCGATAATTTTGACATCAATACTCGGCTGAGCTTCTTTTTTAGCAACATAATCGCGTACTTGCTCTTCTAACTGCTCAACAATGTTGTCATTATCTATTCGGGTCTTTTGACGCTCACCATTAATATACAGGCCTGAACGGCGGTTTGCCCCAGCTAAACCGAGGTCACTCACTAGAGCTTCACCCGGGCCATTAACCACACAGCCTATCACCGATACCGTGATCGGTGAAATGATGTCTTCCAGTCTTTCTTCTAGCTGGTTCATGGTGTTGACTACGTCAAACTCTTGTCTTGAACAGCTTGGACAAGCAATGAAATTAATGCCACGAGAGCGGATCCGTAACGACTTCAAGATATCAAAACCGACTTTAATTTCCTGAACAGGGTCAGCCGCCAGTGACACACGCAATGTATCGCCGATACCTTCAGCAAGTAACATGCCCAAGCCAACCGCTGATTTAACAGAGCCAGCTCTAAAACCGCCGGCCTCCGTGATGCCTAGATGCAGTGGCTGGTCAATTTCTTTTGCAAGTAAACGGTACGCACCTACCGCTAAAAACACATCTGATGCTTTTACAGATACTTTAAACTTATCAAAGTTTAATCTTTGCAAAATCTCTACGTGACGCATGGCTGATTCAAGTAATGCTTCCGGTGTCGGTTCACCATACTTTTCTTGTAAATCACGCTCTAATGAGCCACCATTTACACCAATTCGGATCGGGATATCACGCTCCTGAGCTGCATCAACAACAGCTCTGATCCTGTCTTCACTGCCGATATTACCCGGGTTTATGCGCAGACAATCAACACCATATTGCGCCACCTTTAAGGCGATACGGTAATCAAAATGGATATCCGCAACCAACGGAATATCAACTTGCTGCTTAATACTCTTAAATGCTTCAGCTGCATCCATTGTCGGAACAGATACACGTACAATGTCGGCACCTGCATCTTGAATAGCCTGAATTTGTGCAACGGTTGCATCTACATCTAATGTATCGGTATTTGTCATTGACTGAACAGCAATTGGAGCGCCATCACCAATCGGGACATTACCAACGTTAATACGTGTGGATTTTCTGCGTTTTATAGGAGATTCTGAAAACATGACGACTACTCTGCTAACGGTAATTTAAACTTTGCTAAGCGGTTTCGAGGCAACCCCGAGATATCGATTGGTTGACCATCCAATTCAATACTAACCACTTGATGCTTACCCAAAACGACAGAAAACGGCGCGATACCTGTTACTGTCATGGTATACCCTGCTTTTTTTACACCAAATGCAACACGTTCCTGCGTTGCATCAAAAATTTCTACCCAGCTATCTTGCTCGAAATACATCACAACAGTGCTTGACTCCACCACTTCGGTAGATATTTCGGGCTCGGGTTGCTCTGCGACTGGCTCACTTTGTTGAGCTGATGCTGCTGGTATTGTTTCAGCGGCTTCGCTAACGTCGTTTGTTGCGGGCTCCACTGCGAGTTCATCAGATGCAACTGCTACGTCTTGAGCCAATATGGATTGCTCTCTAGGCTGCTCAAGAGGTTCAGCACTGGCCGCTTGTTCCGAAACATCTGCTGTCGCTATATTTGATTCTATTGCTTGAGACGCTTCGCCACTAGTTACCAGAGATGAGGAAGTCGTTTCTGGTGTAGTAATCGCTTCATTTAATCCGCTGATCTCTTCGGGGCCTTCAGAGGTACTTGCTGTTTGCCACCACCAAAATGCTGACAGGCCAACAAACACTATCAGCACTAAGTAACTCACTACCATTAAACGGTTATCGTTTGCCTCTTTTTCAGTGCGCCTCGAAAAGCTTTTCATATTTCGCTTTTGCTCTGGAACTTCTGGGGTTTCATATAAAGCAAGTACTTGCTCACTATCTAAACCAAGTAGTGCGCTGTAACTTTTAACATAACCCCGTACAAATGTTTCAGGCCCTAAACTCTGGTACTCATCGTTTTCAAGTTTAGTGATTTGACTGTGGTTTAATTTTAGCCGTGCAGCAATATCATCAAAGCTGAGATTTTGCTCAGCTCTGGCATGTGCAAGGGTCTGACCGAGTGATAATGACTCAGTCGTTGTTTCATTCTCTTCTTGATTCATAAAATATAGTTATTGGGATCTACTATTAAAATATGTCGCCCTGGCGTCAGGGCAACATCAGGCGTTAATCTGTTCCAGCGCATCAAATCATCAATTAATAACTTATGCTTCATAGCAATATCAAATAATGACTCCCCTTTAGCAATGGCATGAGTCGTATTGGGATTATTTAAAAACACAACTTGTCCAATCGCCAGTCGATCTGACTTTTTCAACGCATTCCATTTTAGCAACTTTTCTAGCTTAATATTATATTTAACCGACAGGCTGAATAGGTTTTCCCCCATTTCCATACGATGGGTAGGCACTTGAGGAATCAACACTTCTTCATTCAGCATTTTACCCAAGTTTTCATCGTTCCCTAAATCAATGCTAGGAGCTTGCTCAGTAAACCTTATCTCACTTGGGTCAACGCGATGAAACACAACTTGCTCTGGGGTATCTGGCTTCTGACTGGTTGTAAAGCGTACTTTGGGTTCTTCTGTCTGATTGGTAGCAACAACCTCTTCTAACGTTGATTCATCAAGTGTGGGTAATGTACGCACTACAGGTGAACCACTCGTGAACGCTTTCTGTTGTATCTCTCGTTGCGCATTACCTTTAGATTCAAAACCCTCAGCCTTTATAGTATGTAAGCTCTTACTTTGTACATCGCGTAGCAATGAATGGCTGCGCTCTACCCGATTGGCGTTCTCTTTTGTCGTGTTTGCTATTTTATTCTGACTAGAAACTTTGCGCTTGATCTTAATTTGCGGATTTGCAACAACTCTGTTGTCGTCTGCTTGAGTTATTTTATCTAACTGGGCTGTTCTGTACTGTTCTTTGAGCTGCTCAAATTCACTCAATTGCAAGGTGTTATTTAAGACAAGCCTCGCCTCAAGAGAGTTCGGGTAGGTCTGTAATAACAGCGTTTCTAACTCTTGCGCATACTGCAAACGTCCCATTCGGGCAGACAGTAGATGCTCCAATAACATGCCTCTTGGTGACACAAACCCTTTATCAGCATAAACTTTTAAAACATCTTCAGCTCGGTGTAGTTCACTTTTGGCATAAAAAACACTCGCCATCAAAATTAATACTGACTGGCGCTGAGAATTGTGATCGAGGGCCCGTTTTAAATACTCAAGCGCTAACTCAAAGTTGTCTTGGCGCAGCGCACACAATGCTAAGTTTTCGTAACTTTCCGCGACCCGCAAGTAACTAGGGATATCTATCGCTTTGAAGAATTGTTCAGTCGCAGCATCAAACTCTCCAATACGACACAAAAATGCACCATAGTTGTTACGTGTATTTGGATCATTTGGCCCGTACTCCAACGCCGTAATGTATGCTTTTTGCGCTTTCTCATTTTCGCCAACTTGTTCAAAGTAGTAAGCTAGCGCATAATGACTTTCTGGTAGTTTGGGCGCAAGATTTAAAGCCCGGTCAAGGTTATACTTTGCCTGTGTGTTATTACCCGCATTAAGATATTGAAGTGCCAGTGCAATACGGGTTTTTGCCGCATCTTGGCCATTGGTCTTTTTTTGCACTACGGGTTTGTTACTGTTGGCATATCGTGTTTCGGTTACACAGCCACTCAAGCTGGTCAAAATGACAGCACAGCTTGCGCCGAGCAGCAAACGCCGACGCACACTACACGCGAATTGAGTGAGTAAACCATCCGTTAAAGCAGGCATTGACCACCTTTTTGCTAAGACACAGTGACTCTATCTTACCTGAAAGCCACTGTGTTTCATCTATTTTTTAGCCTACTTTTACTGCTATTGCATTATCTTGATTTTGTTGCTTTCTGACCACGCGTTTGGTTCTGTCAACAACATCCCCTACTAACTGCCCACAAGCAGCATCAATGTCATCTCCGCGTGTACGACGTACAATACATGTCAGACCAGCAGCTTGTAGTACTTTCGAGAAGCGATCAATACGGCTATTACTTGAACGGCCATAGTCATTACCCGGGAATGGGTTAAATGGAATTAAGTTAATTTTAGACGGTGTGCCTTTGAGCACTTGTACTAATTCATGTGCATGATCGGTACTATCATTGACGCCTTGAAGCATAACATACTCAATGGTGACATCTTTGTTTGCTTTTGAGCCATCGATATATCGACGACAAGCTGCTAAAAACTCTTCAATTGGATATTTTTTATTGATCGGCACAAGTTCATCGCGCAACGGGTTGTTTGGCGCATGTAATGATATTGCCAAAGCAACATCAATTTTCTCTTTTAAAATGTCCAGTGCAGGAACAACACCTGATGTACTCAATGTAACGCGACGCTTAGACAAGCCAAATGCCCAGTCATCCATCATCAATTCCATCGCAGGTACAACGTTGTTAATGTTTAGCAATGGCTCACCCATACCCATCATTACAACATTGGTAATTGGTCGTTTGGTGCTATCGCCATTGTGCAAACCGATGTCTGTTGCTACACGCCATACCTGACCGATGATTTCAGATACCTTTAAATTACGGTTAAAGCCTTGCTGCGCGGTTGAGCAAAAAGTACATTCGAGTGCACACCCAACCTGAGATGATACACATAAAGTTGCGCGGTCTTTTTCAGGGATCCAGACCGTTTCAACTTCCTGACCCCCTTCCAAAATCATTGCATATTTAATCGTGCCATCACTGGCCACTTGTTTAACTGAGATTTCAGGAGCCTTGATCTCACATTGGCTTTGTAACTTTGCACGCAACTTTTTGTTGATATTGCTCATATCATCAAAGTTGGCGATACCAAAGTGATACATCCACTTCATCACCTGATCGGCGCGGAATGGCTTTTCGCCAAATGAAGCAAACAACTCGCGCATCCCCTCGCGGTTTAAATCTAATAGGTTAATTTTTTTCTCAGTCGTGGCCATGAAACAACCTCAGTTCAGGTGACGGATTGAACAACATAAATAAAAGCGCGCAATTGTACAAAAATCAATCAAACATCGCAATGATGTAATCGCTTTCAAAAACACCCCAATTGCTTTTCAAAACGATCAACGTGTATTAAAGGGATTAAAAAAGGGCCCTAGAGCCCTTTTTTATCTGCTCAACTCGATATTAACGAGTACGTGGGCAGATTTCTTCGTCGCTGAAGAAGTAAGCGATTTCGCGAGCTGCAGACTCAGTTGCATCTGAACCGTGTACTGCGTTCTCGTCGATGCTATCAGCGTAGTCAGCACGTAGAGTACCAGCTAGTGCTTCAGCAGGGTTAGTAGCACCCATGATTTCACGGTTTTTACGAACTGCGTCTTCACCTTCAAGAACCTGAACCATTACTGGACCAGAAGTCATGAACTCAACTAGTGCACCAAAGAAAGGACGCTCTTTGTGCTCTGCGTAGAAACCTTCAGCTTTCTCTTGAGAAAGGTGAACCATTTTAGAAGCAACGATCTTAAGACCAGCAGACTCAAAACGGTTGTAGATTGCACCGATGTGGTTTTTAGCTACCGCATCAGGCTTAACGATTGAAAAAGTACGCTCTAAAGCCATCTTTTTAGCTCCAATAATAATTGTTGATATTTACGGGCGCGAATTATACGCGCTTTATACGTAAAAGCCCACACCCTTGTTGAAATACCGTGTTTATAGCCCTGAGATAAACCTGATCTACGTCAAAATCCGCCGCGCAAAACTCACTTATACTGCGCCGCTTTTTAACATCCCCAGCAGCTGGTTTGTACCCAGTTCAATGTATGAGGTTTAGATATGTTTGTACCAGAGCTACTATCACCCGCAGGCAGTTTAAAGAATATGCGTTACGCTTTTGCGTATGGCGCCGATGCCGTGTATGCCGGACAACCCAGATATAGTTTGCGTGTTCGCAACAATGAATTTGATTTGGCAAACCTAGAGATAGGTATAAATGAGGCTCGCCAGCAAAACAAAAAACTCTATGTGGTTTCTAATATAGCTCCCCACAATAGCAAGGTTAAAACATACTTAAGGGATATAGAGCCTGTTATCGCAATGAAACCGGATGCACTGATCATGTCCGATCCTGGTTTGATTATGTTAGTGAGAGATAAATGGCCTGACATGCCTATTCATTTATCTGTCCAAGCTAACGCTGTCAATTATGCCTCTGTGAAATTTTGGGCAAGTCAGGGCATTGAACGGGTTATTTTGTCTCGGGAGTTGTCACTGGAAGAAATCGCCGAGATCCGCACGCTTTGTCCAAATACTGAGCTTGAAGTATTTGTGCATGGTGCACTATGCATGGCGTATTCTGGACGCTGCTTACTGTCTGGATACATCAATAAACGTGATCCTAATCAGGGCACCTGTACAAATGCTTGCCGTTGGAGTTATGACGTTAAGCCAGGTCAAGAAACCGAACTTGGCGATGTTGTCCACAAAGTAAACCCTCAAGATGTGATCCCGACGCTGGGCGATGGACAGCCAACTGAGCAAGTCTTTATGTTAGAAGAGCAAGGCAGACCCGGTGAATTCATGCCTGCTTTTGAAGATGAACACGGCACCTATATTATGAACTCAAAAGATTTGCGTGCTGTGCAGTATGTCGATCAGTTGACCAAAATGGGCGTACACAGCCTAAAAATAGAAGGTCGAACCAAGTCTTTTTATTATGTTGCACGCACGGCTCAGGTTTATCGCAAAGCCATAGATGATGCCGTAGCTGGAAAACCTTTTGATCCTAACTTAATGAGGACATTGGAAAACCTCGCCCACCGAGGTTATACGGAAGGCTTTTTAAAACGCCATGCCCATCAAGACTATCAAAATTATGAGTACGGCCACTCGGTGTCAGACAAACAACAATTTGTTGGCGAAGTGCTCGGTCGCAATCAAAATGGGCTGGTCGAAATAGATGTAAAGAATAAATTTTGCACAGGCCACAGCTTAGAGCTGATGACACCTCAAGGGAATGTCGCCTTTAATCTTGAACATATGGAGAATAAAAAAGGTGAAGCCATCAATGACGCCAAAGGCTCTGGGCATATAGTGCAAATACCATTGCCAGAAAACATTGATTTAGACTACGCAATTTTAATGCGAAATCTGGGCGCCCAGGAGGATACCAGAAACCCATTTAAAAAGGCTTAAATGATGGCCTTACTCATCACAAATAAATGCATCAATTGTGATATGTGTGACCCTGAATGTCCAAACCAGGCCATTTATATGGGCAATAAAGTATACGAAATTGATCCCCATAAGTGCACTGAATGCGTTGGTCACTATGACCAACCCACCTGTGTCAGTGTCTGTCCTATTGACTGCATAAAGCCAGATCCTAACCACCGAGAAAACCTCGATACTCTGGCTGAAAAGTACTTACGCTTGACAGGGCAACTAGACACTTAAAGTACGAGGCAAGCGCCTTCAATATGGGGGTGTGTGCCTTTACCGCGCTATTATTGCAGCCTCATTGATTATCCGTTCAATTTGTACTCATTTTTTTACAGCTTACCCCATTTAGTGTCAAAGCTCTTATTTTACAATTTTATTACTTCTCGATATACAAGTTAAGGCAGTACAAAAAACAATCAAGAGGATACAACATGAAACTATACATAAACACCTTGGCTACGGCCTTTGGGGTACTCTTACTCACGGCCTCAGAAACTAGGGCTGAAGGCCAGCATCTCGATATTCCCGATTTTCAGTTTGAAAAATCTCAGATCCAACAACTGGCCTTCAACCCTTTGCTCCAAGTGGATGAGTCACAATTTATCTTTACGGATGAACTACTCAATGAAGATTGGCAATCTCTGTTATATAGCACAGCGCCACACCTCATCGACCATCAAGAGGCCCTGCTGCATTGGGCTGGGTACACCAGTATCAACCCTAAGCTGCTTCTCGTGCTAATGGAGCACGCAAGTCAGGTTATTAGCCAACCAAGCAAGGTAGCCATGACAAAACCTTTCGCCAATTGGTCCGATAAAACCGGGTTTGAAGCGCAACTTGAAGACGTTGCACTGAAATTAAACCAACGTTTTTACGCATTTGAATTGTATGCAACTAAACATAAATCTGTAACGAGTAACTCTGCGACGGCGGCACTATCAAGCCTGTTGGGAAGCGCAAATGCATTGGCCCCCTTAGCACAGCTTTATAACACCACCTTTGCAACACATTTATTGTCACCTCAACAAGTGCGATTTGAAGCTAAATCTGTTGCGCCGCAAGTAAACTTTTCAATGAACTTACCTTGGCCCTCAGGTTACGCATGGTATAGCGGCGGTGCCCATTCCAATACAGGTTCTGGTTACCCATACTCTTCTCTTGATTTTAACAATGGTTCTGGTGGTTGGGGATCGAACACTCCGTGGGTGCAAGCGGCCCATGGAGGAAAAGTAACTCGTTATTCAGCTTGCAATATCAGAGTCACACACTCAAGCGGATACTCGACTCAGTATTACCACATGGACAACTTACAATATAGTACCGGAGACTATATCTCTGCGGGCGATTGGTTAGGCAGATACGCAAACAATCGCAATATGGCTCTTTGCCAAGGGGGACAATCGAGCGGACCCCATGTCCACTTTTCACTCCTTTACAATGGTCGTTTTATCTCCTTACACAACGCCTATATTAGCGGCTACCGTATCGATGTAGGTAATTATAACTATGACGGTAACTGTTACCGTTTTTATTTTGAGAAAAACGGTTACAAAACATGTGCTTGGTCAAGACTTTATCACTAGGATAAACAAGCCTTAAGTTGTATGTTAGGTCGCCTTCCCAAAACGGCCTAACATTTATTACAGACCGTCCAATTGAACTGACAAGCCTTCCAATTCCCTCTGAGCATTTAATCATACTTTATAACTAAATAATGATACAGCCACAGTAAATTGAAAATTAAAGCTAAACTTATTGTGAAAAATATGTATATTTAAAGTAATAGGAACAATAAAAGGTCGTCTAAAAACATGAAAGCGATTCAAACTAGCAACAAGGAAGTTAGTCTATTTGTTTTAACCCACAACAAAACGGATACTCAAGACTTTGAATTTATCCGTTTCGTGAAAATACTGGAAGCAACCAGTAATCAAATTAAAATAGATACTCGCCTACCTGATACACCCCTACGGGCTCAACATCATTTATACTTGGTTGATATTAGCCACCGTGAATGCCAAGATTTGCTCAGCGCAGAAGTCAGTGCCTTGGCGTCACAACAAAACGTATTGTTATTTAACGCTCAGCCAAACTTAGTCAATGAGCAAACAGCCCTTCTTGCACGAATTAAAGGTGTAATTTACCAAAACACATCAGCAGAAAATATTTTCAAAGGGATCCAACGTGTACTTAATGGCGAGTTGTGGTTTTGCCGTACCTCTATCTCTCAAGCCTTTAACGAGCTTATCCAACAAATACCCAATATTCCTCGCCCGCAATCATTGGATATTCAAGACTCAGAGCTTGAGCTGCTGACTGCTCGAGAAAAGTCAGTGATCAAATTATTGGCCAGCGGTGCAAAAAATGACGATATAGCAGATTCGCTCAACATCAGTAGTCACACCGTCAAAACACATATTTATAGCGCCTTTAAAAAAACCAACTCACGCAATCGTATAGAGTTGGCAAACTGGGCACAAAAACATATTCCCTTTAACTCTGCCCCGGTCTCAATACAGCGCCATTAACTTCTTTCGGTAAGGCAGCAACAGCCTGCTCTTTTGCTGCCCAAACACCCCTATCAATTCCTTGCTCCACCAGCATTGTTAACGCCTTTTCAATAGCTTGAGTAACACAAATATGCATCGGTTCATTTTCACTAAAACCCGCTTCAGCTTCAGCCAATCGCTTGTAACTCACATAGCGGAAAAAACCAGCACGCACCTCCATTGAGAGCACCTTTTTCGTTGTCGCAACCGACAATAATACTTGACCGGTCCGCACATCCACAGCTCGTAAATAAATTGAGATCACGTCTTCACGGTATAACTCCGAAGCACCAATACCAAAATACTCCATACCTAAGCCGCCCGTTTTTACATTTGAGTCATAGCTAATGATCCCGCCTTCAAAAATGATTTTTGCCATCGTTAATGGGGGTAACTGCGCTGATTTTTTTTGCTCATCGGTCATTGCTGCGCGAGTAATTTTTCGCTCTGTTAGTAAATTTTGCAATCCTTCACGCTCTACCGGAATAAACCACTCTGTTTCATGTAATGCTTGCATCAGAATAGAGTTGGCGCCTTGAGTTACTGCCGTTGAGAATGAACTGACATTATCCTTTGGTTTGTATTGACCAGTTTGATCTCGAAATGAATACACTGCGACAGGGATCCTGCCTCGCGGCTTAGGCAGCTTTTTAAGAGACTGAAATTCATGACTTTTCTCTAATGCCTCAGGCAAACTTTGATCCGGTGGTAACACAGCCCCAATACTGCTGCACCCCACAAGAAACACTAAACAACATACTGCAACTACTTTATACATTAGCCAAACCTCGGCACTTCAATGATTGTGGTATCTCCATTGTCGATATGTTTGATCTGTACCGTTATTGAATCTGGTGTACTCGTGATCACTTGTATTTCATAGTCACCACTTGTAAATGTAGAGTCTTCATTAAAAATGCTGTCCTCTACATCGTCACCAAATGCCATGTCTGAGATCTCTCGCACCATACGGTTGAGGTATGTCCGCTCCAATGATTCTTGAAATCGTTCTCCGTAAGACTTTTCGATAATTGGCGCACGATGTTTATTTTGGGCATTGGCTTTATTGAGTAGCATATTTGCATTTAGTGGATTACCACCAAATGAAGGGTTAATGGGTTTGTAAACAATCTCCGTTGCTGATGCACTCAGAGTGAAAAAAGATAAATAGACCAATATTGTTGTTTTCATTACTACCATCCACTTTCAGCTAAATCGGGAGAACCTTGTTGGTAACGATCACTGGCCATGGCATCCATAACCGCAAATAGCGCAGCTTCAACTCGCTCATCCATAGGGCCTCCGCGACGCCCCATTGCCGTACTGTAAACTAAACGACGATTCATACGCACATCTAGTCGAGTACCTGCACGGGGTAATACAGTTTCTTTTATCGTGATATTTACACCAGAAGTATTAGGCAGTTCTCGCCAAAGTTGTGAGAAGTCATAATAAAATTGATAACCAAAGCGACTAATGCTTTGGTCCATTACCAGACCACCTAATTCAACTTCTTCAGTCTGTTTGGATGTTTTTGCAATTGAGGTGCTGCACAGGCCAAACAGTATCAACATGCATAATATGTGTTTCATAATAGTCAGGGGGCAAAGCCCCCTCTTACATTATTACTGCTGTGTCACTGTTGCGACGTTATTGTCACCAATTTGTGTAATACGCAAAGTTTGCGCATTACCAGTAACACCACCTTCAACCAAGTTACCATTACCTGTTTGACTGATAGACACTATATTGTCATTGCCAGCTACTACAAAACCGCCTGACTCAATGCCTGCAATAAAGTTATTGCTGCCATCTTGCGCTAGGTCAATTGAGTTACTACCACCTTCAAGTAATAAATCGATCACGTTGAGCTCACCAGCTTGTGCGATATCAATTTGGTTATTCGAACTAGCTACCGCGTATCCCATGGTAATTGCAGTGCTATTACCAATGTCATTTTGTACAACAGTTACATCATTGTTGTTAGCTTCAATACTCGGATCAGGCTCTGAGGATTGTAGTAAAAACTCATTTTGACTGCCGTTTTGAACAAGGTCTACGTCGTTGTCATCACCATTAAAGAGCGCAATGTGGGCATCATTTTGCTCACCAATTTGCATGGTTGTGATCTCGTTATTGTCACCCGCTAGACCGACATAAAGCGTGTTCAAACCCGCATCTTGATTAAGCGCTTGCTGCGCACTCGTAACTGTGTTGTTATCGCCTTGAATATCAACACCGACAGAAGAGTCATCGCCTCGTTGAGTCACAGTAACATCATTGTCATTCCCTTCGAACAGGCCACTTTCAAACTTAATTTTGTTGCCTTCTTGATCTACCTGTAAGTTGTTGTCGCTACCTACAATGCCAGCAACATTGATGGTGTTGTCATTACCTTCACTTTGCTCAAATTCAATGTCATTGTCATTGCCAGTTACTTGACCTATTTCAATGCGGTGATCCTCACCAATTTGCGACACTTCAATATCATTGTCGTCACCAACGAGAGTTTCAATCTCTACCTTATTGAATACGCCATTTTGATCAATTGTGAAGGCGTTTTGGTCACCTGTAACATTATTCAGATGCACTTCATGCCAACTACCTGATTGAGTACTTGTGACTGTATTTTGGTTGCCTTGCATGTTTTTGTTATACATCCAGTGGCCGCCAGTGCTTTGCGACACGCGTACATCATTTTCATCACCATTGATGACATTGATAACTTCATTGTTGATACCAAAGTAACCTTCACCGGTTTGTGCCACCGCAAGTTGGTTGCTGTTACCTGTCAACGTTGTTTCAACGCCGTGAGAGTCACCGTCTTGGGTATAGCTTTGAATATTGCTATCACCAGTTGTTGTTACAAGTATTGCGTGGCTTGTGCCCGTTTGGTTCGTCGTGGTTTCATTGAAGTTACCAGTTGTAGTCACGCTCGCCTGATTGCTTGTTCCCTCTTGGAAACTCACCTGTGAATTACCACCCAAAGATGAGTTTTGCGTGAGCGTAAGCGAATTTCCTGTTGTAAGGCCTCTTTCGATTTGGCTCAAGTTAGAAATAGATTGTGTTTTGCCTGTTTCTTGTACCGTTTGAGCCGCAACTGATTGAGTAAATGCAACGGCCAATGCGCAGCTAATTAATGATTTAGAAAACTTCACACTTTTCTCCTTAGTGTTTTTGCGTTTTAATTTTGATTTTAGTACCTGATATGCTTCACATTTATTGAAATTAACTGCGCGAAAATTCGTCGTTGCCGGGACAAAAAAACTCAAACTAAAATAAAGTGCATTCGCTATACAAAGTACTGCTAATTAAAGTTGATCTATTCCAGTTCATAAAAACTTGAGAATAAATCATGATGCGTCCTGTTCTTATTTAGAAGTTCTTTAATTATTGGTTTGTCACTTTTTGATCTAATTCAGTATTTATTCTGTGGAAACTGAGTAGACTAGAAAGCAAGTCACGTATTCACTCTAATTTGCTATTTGATGAAGATAAATGAGAAATTTTATTGAATAAATTACTCCATTATAATCATAAACTTATAGTAAATTATCAATTTTATGTAAGTAATCCCCCCTCCGGATACCAAAAAAGTATGAGTAGAAAAAGGATAAAAAAATTGAGCATTAAGTGACTGCAAATACCAAAAAAGCATGAGCCATAGCTAAAAAGCATACATAAAAGTCACAAAAAAACATGAAATTTAACTATTGAACTAATTTCAATTTGATGTCCGCTAATTCTCTATATTAGGTTTTAAGACGTTGCCCAAAATGATGTCGTCATCAGTTCTTAGAAGAAGTCACAAAAAGTAGTCGTGCTCACATGCACAACTTCTAACCACTTAGAACAACTAATATTGGAAGAATGATGAAAACTAAACTTACAGCTTTAACTCTGGCACTCACGCCATTGCTTGCCTTTAATTCACACGCAGCAGTGCAAATTCAATCTACAACACAAACAATTGATGACAGTGTACTCGTTGTATTTAAAGACAATGCGAGTGTTGCCATGCGTGCTCAAGCTAGACAACTCGTCAAAGCTCGTATTTCCGATAGCAATGCTGATGAAAAAGATGACAACTATAAGAATGTTTTGAACGGCCGATTAGCCAAGTTTGACTTAGATGGCATGACGCCCAAGCAAGCTATCAAGCTACTAGAAAAACACCCTGCTGTTTCATATGTTGAACCAAACTATATCGTTACGGCTCTAGCTATTCCTGACGATAGCCGCTTTGATGAACTTTGGGGTTTGCATAATACCGGACAAACAGGCGGTACTAATGATGCTGACATTAATGCCCCAGAAGCATGGGACATCAGTATCGGTTCTCGCGACGTCATTGTCGGTGTTATCGATACCGGTGTAGATTATAATCACCCTGATCTTGCCGCAAACATGTGGCTCAACCCTGGTGAAATTGCAGGCGATGGTGTTGACAATGACGGCAACGGCTATGTCGATGATGTATATGGTATCAATGCAATTACCGATAGCGGTGACCCAATGGATGACCAAGGCCATGGTACTCACGTTTCAGGTACCATTGGTGCTACCGGAAATAATGCGCTAGGCGTTGTCGGCGTTAACCACGAGGTATCCATCGTCGGTTGTAAGTTCTTAAACTCTTCAGGTAGTGGATCTACTGGCGACGCTATTAAGTGTATTGACTATATGGTAGGACTAAAAAATGCGGGTCATAATGTCAGTGTGCTAAATAACAGCTGGGGCGGAGGCGGTTTCAACCAAGCGCTTTATGACTCAATTACAGCGAGCGAGCAAGCTGGTATTTTATTTGTTGCAGCAGCTGGTAACAGTGCTAGGGACAATGATGTTTCACCTGGCTACCCGTCTAGCTATGATCACGATAGTGTCCTTGCTGTCGCATCAACAACCCACACTGATAGCATGTCTTCATTCTCACAATGGGGACTTACATCTGTCGATTTAGGTGCGCCGGGTAGCAATGTATTATCAACAGTACCTGGTGGTGGCTATTCATCTTTTTCTGGTACTTCAATGGCGACGCCTCATGTAGCTGGTGCAGCTGCATTGGCACTGGCAGTGAATCCAAGCCTGACAACTCTTGAACTAAAAAACCTCTTGATGGAATCTGGTAAACCAATTGCCGCATTAGAGGGTAAAACAGTGTCAGGGAAACGACTTGACGCGCACCAAGCACTGATAGACGCAGATCCGGAGCCTGGCTTTAGAGTGATAGCTACACCAGTAGCACAAGAAGTAACAGCTGGGGAAAATGCTGATTACCAGTTGACGTTTAGTTCAATTGCAAACTGGGATGGTGACATCGCATTGACAGCAAGCGGCGACTTAAATGGTGTCACACTGTCAAAGACAACAGTAAAGCCTGGTGATACCGCAGTGCTGAGTGTGCCAACCACAGCTGAAACTGCATGGGGCGATTATAGCTTCACAGTTGATGCGACGTCTGGTCAGCTCAGTCAACAAAAACAAGTATCTCTGACTGTACTACCTCAAGGGTTGCGTGATTTTACCTATGACAACACAACCAGTGTAGACATACCTGATAACAATCAAGCTGGTGTAGAGTCAAAGATCAACATCGTGGACCCAATCACTATTTTTGGCTCTAGTGTGGCATTAAACATCAGTCATACATATATTAGTGATCTATTGGTAACGCTTACATCACCAGCGGGCACTGTGGCAACCCTGCACAATCGCACCGGTGGTGGCGCTGATGACATCGTCGGTAGCTTTGCTTCAGATGCGTTTAACGGAGAAGTGGCAACAGGTGAGTGGACATTGAAAGTCGTGGACAATGCGACTTTAGACACTGGTACTTTGAATAACTGGTCTGTGACTCTTACAGGTATTGGCGAGATCTCTGATCAACCACCAGTCTCTGGCTTCAATTTTGTTCGTGAAGGACTAAACGTCACCTTTACTGACACCAGTACAGATGTCAACGATGACATTGTCAGTCGAGCATGGGACTTTGGCGACGGAAATGTCAGTGATCTGCAAAACCCTGTACATACTTTCGCTGCCTCTGGTACATATGACGTTGCCTTGACTGTAACTGACAGTAAGGGAAATACCCATACAAGCACACAATCTGTGATAGTAAGCTCTGACAATCCACAACTTGAAATCGTCCGTGCGAATAAAACACGTTTGGGCTCAATCCGAGTTGAATTAAAATGGAGCGGCTCTACTGCCGAGCAGGTTTCAATTTACCGTGACGGACAATTGATCCGCACAGTCAATAACACAGGTAAATTCCGTGACTTCTCTCGCAATGCAGCCGCAACAAGTTACACCTACAAGCTGTGTCAAGATGGTGACATTTGCTCTCCGGAAGTGACTGTTAACTTTCAATAACATAAGCGAGTGAACGCTAGGAAACTAGCGCTCGTTATCTGCACGGCTATTGTGGCCGTGCAGACTTAAATACCTCACCTAAACTGGCGAATTCAGCGCCCCCCAGCCTCGCTAGTGGATCTAATTTCAATGCATCAACTTTACTGCGCGCTTTTTCATCGAGTTGAACTATTTCATCATCAATATAGGCCTGTGTCACTTCAACAAACACTAACTTCATGGGCAGTTCTCCCATTTCAACCACTTTATGTAGTTTACATGCGAACGCTACTTTTGCTTTTTCTAATCTGGGCAGAGGTGAATCAGGAAAATCAACCAAATCCAAATCAAGTAGATCTAACTCTGACTCATCATTTGGTAGTGATGCCGCCGACTGGGTAACCTCATGAGCTAAAGCACTGTCAGCGATGTGGATAACCAACTCTTCTGTCGCTTCAACATTCACCACAGAATCTTTGTACTCTCCTGTGGGTTTCTGTCCCACTGCATACATTAAAATAGCAGGATCAGAACTGATCGCTGTGAAGTAAGAAAAAGGCGCTAAATTTAATACCCCTTGTGTGTTTTTCGATAATACCCAAGCAATGGGCCTAGGGACCACAGTTTGGGTCAGAGTATGATAAACACGATTTGGTGATAGTTCCTTGAAATTTAATATCATCCCAATTGCCTCAAAGAAATAAAGCAGCATATGTTAGCCTGCTATCTTTGTACATAGAAAATAGCAGACTATGCCTCTCTTCATCACTGAGACTGGCGCACGAACTAAAGTATTTGCGCCAACCGCCCTGTTTGCACAAATCCACCAATTAACCCTGCTGAGCCACCTATTACGCCTAAACACCAACCAAACATGCCATATTTTTGTTGTCTTGCGAGGCGCTGATAAGCGCTCTGATCAAGCTCTGCTTGCTGTAACAAACGACGCTTATTGGCGACGGCCATCAATAAAGTGAAGCGCGTCACGCCTATCAACAGAAATACAAAACTCAACAAGGGCAACAGCCAGCCCGAACTAATTTCATAGCACACCATCATGATAATAACACTTGCGATGATCCACAGGTTGGTGATCTTTCTCGCGCGATGTAATTGCGCGACGACCGCTATATCATCAAAATGTTTGAGAGCACGTTTTGCACTTAGGTCATTGGCCAGTAATGCCAATATCCCCCCGGTGACGGCGCCTCCGAATAGACTAATCAGCTGCCAAAACCACGACGTTTGATAACCTGACACCACTGTACTTACCGTCATTGCAGCTGCCGGTGGTGCTGTCACCGCTAGGGACATTACCATGGATGACAACCCCACAGGTGCCGTTGTCAAAATCACTTTGCCATATTTTGCCAAAATTTGACTTTTAAGCTGCCGACGTACCCGCTCAAGGCGCTTTCTTACAACCGCTTCATTAAGCCCAAGTAATACGCTGACAGCATGCGTGCTTTGCTCTTCTCGATAGTACAGCAAAACCACTTCCCGACTTTCATCAGGCAACGAATCTACAAAGTGATAAAGGACTTGGTTTTGTTGTTGCTGAGCAAGTAATGAGTCTAGGGGCATACTGCCATCAAAGAGCTGATTTAATTGTTGCTCTGCACAAGCTGAACTCACTTGGTGCTGCTCTACAGCCCCCAAATCTCTTAGGTGGTTTATCGCCGTATAGCGTGTAAGCTGCCTGATCCAAGGCAGTATACTGGCATTATTCTTGAGCTCCCCTAGCTTTTGCCAAACCTTAATAAATACTTTTTGGCTGACGTCCTCACTGTGATTCACATCTTTAGTGATCGCCAATGCAATGCTACTGACCACGTTCGAGAGCTGATCAATCAGTGTGGAAAACGCTTTTTGATCCCCTGACTTTGCAGCCTCAACTAATTTTTCCAGTTGTGTATCTACGTTCATTCCCTTACCTCCTCGCTAGCCACGGTGAAACAGCATATTGATTTACCGACTTTAACATATGTTTTCCTTTTGAATGGTTGCTATAGATAAAGTCCCGGTGGATAAATAAACTGTGACAATTTTTATTTATTCATGGATGGAGGGTTGAAGTGGCGCAACACTGTGCCGCCCGTCGCAGCACTTATAAGCTATTGGTCAATGGGCACAATATAATAAAGCATGTGCCTGAGCGCCCGTTTTGCGACTGCAATTCAATTTTGCCATTGAATTCATTTTTGATGATATTGTATAAACGGCCAAGCCCTAAGCCGCCACTGCCCTTGCCTAATGCATGTGCTGCAAAAGGAACAAAAATGTTCTTCGCCATTGTTTGCTCAATCCCACAGCCATTATCACAATAAATAAGCTGAACCATACGCCCCGCATCTATGATATTTGCACTTATTTCAATATGTCCTGTTTGCGCCACGGTAAAGCCATGCTTAATCGAGTTGTCTATCAATTTACTCAGCACTTCATCCATCGCTTCCGCAGAGCCATGTAAAGATATATTTGGATCGATATTCAATGCATAAGTCACTCTGTTGTCTGCAAAGCGTACCGCAAATTTTTCAATTACTTGTGTGCCAAGTTGAGACAATGAAAAAGCATTGTGCGGCGCGTCTGTTTCATGCCGATAACCTAGACCTTGAAACTTCTCACTTAATGCCACCAACTTGTCTACGCTCGCACTATTTGACTGCAAACTCATTTGAATCACATCGAGTGTTTCTAGCAGGCTAGCCTTTTTCAGCTGATCATGATCAATAGCAGACAGTAAAGCCTCAATTTTCGATTTCATAACCGACTCTGCAATTGCAATATTGCCAATCGGCGTATTGATCTCATGAGCCATACCTACCACCATATTGGTCATTGAAGCCATTTTTTCCGCTTCCACCAGCTCATTCTGAGTTTGTTGCAGCGCTATTAGAGAGGCCTGCAATTTAGTTGTTTGATCGGTCAGCTCTTGATTAGCAACTTGCAATTCTGCTGTTTTTAATGCCACCTTTTCATCTAAAGTCATATTTGATATTTTCAGCTTTTGCTCTGTTTCTTTGAGTTCTGTAATATCGGTGATCACGCCCTCAATGTTCTGCCGATTATCACTATAACCTCCTCGTTCTATCATCCATCTAATCCCTCCGGCGCGATGAATTACTCTGTAGATCACCTTAAACTTACCTGTTGTCTCTAGCTCATCTTGGATCACTTGCCACACCATACCTTGATCATCTGGATAAATAATATCGGCAAACGCCAGCGCTTTATTGTCGATAAAGTCTTCGGCGAGGTAGCCAGTAACGGCTTCTATGGCTCCATTTAAGTACAACATCGTCCAATATTTATCATTCTTGCAGCGATAAACGATTGACGGGATTTTATCTACCAGTGCTTGATAGCGTTGCTTTTCCTGCGCAAGGGTTTGCGAAATGTCTTTGAGGTGCCTGACGTAAGCTCTATTGCGGCGGTGGAAAAACGCAAACAACACAGTCAATATAATGACCTCAACTGCAATACTAATGAACGCCATTGTTTGCAGCGCGGTAAAAGCTTGTTCAATTTTATCTGTGGCGGGTTTAAGCGGCATTGAGGTGAGTAAAACCCACCCTTGAGAATCAATAACTGACATTGTAAACAGTCGCGATTTATAGGCTAGATATGACTCACTGTGCGCCCATAGTTTTTGATACGCCTCATACCACACGCCGTGCTCAAATGTTTTAAAGTCTTCCGCGCCCCCGGCTTGCATCAAGCTTTCAATATCAGATGCAACGATTTCGCTTTTTTCGTTTAGTAAAATAAAAGCACTATATTGCTCCCCTTTTAGCAACTTTGCGTTATCTAGCAGGCTCTGTAAGGTAATGTCATGCCCAACTGTGCCGTACCATTTATCTTCGATATAAACTGGCGTTACAGCAGACAACATCAATAATTGAGGAATTGGATCTTCCACCAAGGGGGTCCAATAAGTACCAGGAGCAGCGTTTGGCACCAACCATGGCGTCCCCTTATAGCTAAATCCAGCTTGCGCTTTGAATACGAATTCAGGCACCTCGGGCCAATAAATGACAATGCCTCCGGTTCGATTCATAAACCAAGTATCTGAAAATTGATTCGACAAAGCTCCTTGACCAAAGGTTTCAACAATTTGTTTTGCCGTTAATAACCTTTGAGATTGTTTTGCTGACAACTCGCTACCTGGTGGTAAATAAATACCAGCTTGGTGAAAACCATCAAACCCACTTTTGCGCGTCCGCTGTGAACCATCAGGATACGGTTGGATAAGCTCCGACAGTTGCTTACCTAAAGTTGGATAACCTTGCTCTAAGCGTAATTGCAAAGCTCTTGCTAAGCGCCCAGATGACTCAGACGCATACTGCAACCTTTGCTCAATCTGCTCGGCGATAAACCCCGCTTGCCAAGCCCGCTGCTCTTTGATTTCATCAAGTTCTTTGTTGATCAATTTTGACTGTTCTAACATGCTGAAATAAAGCAATACTGACAACACCAGTATTGCCGAAATTGCAGGGACAAACCACGGGGTTGTACGATACTTTACGCCCATACGCACTCTTGTGATACCCAACCCAATAATTCGGCACGTTGTAATTGACTAGAACTCATATTTCATCTAACCACTTATGCATTTACTTAATCATTGTCAAAAACGCTAATTTTTCAAATTAATCCTGCAACTCCCTCTTTGCATCGCTATGAGTGGAGGAAATTGATGACATCTAAAAATTGTACAGTGCAGTGATCAAACGCATTGTGCGCGACGATGCGGATTGGGGTAATGGTTAGTCGTATGAACGCAATCGTGTGAACGACAGCACACCCAGAAGTGTGCTTTTAGACAGTCGTCTTTGCTCTGACGTTATTGCAAGCTTAATTGATGAATTGTCATGGATGCTCGACCACCCGTTTTGTCTGTTAAGTCAGGAACAAAATATAACGCAGAAACCGAAGATTTGATGATCCCTCTATCCTTAGACCACACAGGTGTCCAGTCAGGTCGAGTAAATTGCTGTAAGGTTACTCGCTGAGTTTGAGGTGTGAGCGCTCGTGGTAACACCACTTGATAGTGCGCATAACTTTTATCTCCCTGACCGCCATATTCTTGCTGTGATAATTTAATCACAAGCGGTTGATCACTTTGATAGGTCAATTCGATACTATCTAAGCCATTCAAGTTTCCACTGGGAATATCATAAATTAATTCTACCCAAGAGTTATTTTGCTTATCTACCCTAGGTACACGATCAAAGCCTATTTTAACGCGGTTATTTTGCACCAGAGGTTCATCGAGTAACACTTGGCTACCGTGCGGGTCGGTCGCATATCGCCAGTGATCCTCATTAAATTTTACTGGGGACTGCGTACTTGTGCACCCAACTAACAACAACCCACTTAAAAAAGAAACTACACGCATTCAGCTCTCCTTATTCATTCTCTGCGATGATGATAATTCAACCGCTTCGTTTTAACAGGCAATTGCGTTTAGTCACGATATGGACTCGATCAAATGCACTCAGAGCTCACCTCGCGCGACAATAATTAGCTGCTCACGAAACCACTTGATGGCTTGTTCATCATTGTTCTTTATGTGCCAATACAACTTCATTGCATACGCATCTACAGCAATAGGGGTCTCAAATTTTGATACTTGGAACTGATGACCAATCGCTTTGATGAACTTCCTCGGTGCAGTAAAAATCGCATCCGTTTGCTCTACGATATAGGGCGCGCTGGAAAAGTTTGCGACCTTGTACTGAACTGTCCGAGATAACCCCAGAGCATTTAACGCATCATCCACCATACCTCGCGTATCCTTACCCGTTCCAGCTAATACATGTGGATAATGACAAAATGCTTTCATGTCTTGAGGGCTCTCCAAGACTGGGTGCCCATTTCTGGCAATTGAAACAAAGTCATCTTTGTATAGGGTTGTTACCATTAAGCTTGGGTGACTCGACTCCATAACACTGATAGAAAAATCAACTTCACCACTTTCAATTTGACTAGCCAACCCTCGCTTATCCAGCTTACAAAACACCACTCTGATCTGTGGCGCAATATCGGCTAGATGTGTGATTAGCGGCGCTGATAACGCCTGCTCAACTAAATCACTGGTAGCAATAAAAAATGTTCGAGTAGACGTTTTTGGTTCAAACTGCTCTTGGAAAAGAATGTTTTTTTCAAAGTCGTTCAGCCACCTATTTAACTGCGGCTTTAATGTCTCGGCACGCGGTGTCATGACCAACTGGTTGCCCTGTCGAATTACCAGTGAATCGTTGAAGCTGTGGCGGAGTTTTTTTAGCGTATGACTGACCGCAGATTGCGTTAACCCTGCGCGTTCTCCTGCCCGTGTTAAGTTTTTTGTTTCAAAGATAATCTGCAACAACCTAAGTTGGTTTAGTTCAATATCCGAGATATTTGCCATCTGGCCACCTCAACCATTAATCATATTCATGATTATATTAAATCAATTAATTTCAATAATGAAGGGGGAGTTTATATGCTGTTTTATATCGCAATCACCTACAGATAAAGCATAGGAAATACGATGAAATTAAATACCTTAATCGCGCTGGGCGCTTTGACATTAAGTCCACTAGCTCTTGCAGACGAAATATTAGTGGTTATGTCTGATACGCATAAAATGACTTTAAAAAATGGCACAGAATATAAAACCGGCGTGTATCTCAATGAGTTGATGGAGCCCGTAAAGCTATTTTTAGAAGCTGGTCACACCCTTACCTTTGCGTCACCAAAAGGCATGGCCCCTAGGTTAGATCCAGTGTCAGATACACCAGACCACTTTTTAGATACCAGCAAAGCCTATTATAACTCGCATAAGGCGCTGTTTAATCAACTTATGATTGATGATAAAACGCATAGCCCTGTAGTCAGTTTTTCACGTATCGAACAAATAGGTATCGACAAATTTGACGCCGTATTTGTTCCAGGGGGTCATGCTCCTCTCGGGGATTTAGTCGCCAACCCTAAATTAGGTGCTTTTTTAAAACACTTCAATGCAACACAAAAACCGACAGGGTTAGTCTGCCACGGTCCTGTTGCACTTTTATCTGCGTTGCCTGATGCAAAAGCGTTTGAGACACAAATGAAGCTAGGCAAAGAACCGACATCTACAAAGGGCTGGATATATGAAGGGTATAAAATGACCACTTTCAGTAACTCAGAAGAAGCTGTTGCGACACAGTACTATCTTGGTGGGGATGAGCTATTTTACTGGCCACAGGATGCGTTAACTGAAGCTGGCGGCAAGTACGACCGAAGTGAGCAAGACTGGCAACCTCATATTGTTGTCGACCGCGAACTGATAACAGGACAGAACAATAAGTCCTCTGTTGGCGTTGCTCAGGCGCTTTTAGATAAGCTTAACAAATAAGCTATTCTCACATTCTTTTATCAGCGTGCGATTGCACGCTTTTTTTGATCGCACCTGCCGTATATAACCGCCAAAACCCTCTCGTTCTCAACCCCTTAAATACTCGTTTGTACCCTACCTTTATCTATGCCAGGTTCTGGCGCCGCCAACAGCTATTTCACTCTTTAATTTTTGTAATCACGCCAGTACCAATCAAGATTAACAATAAACTAAATTAATTTTGCTAATAGTAAAATGAAAGCAATTAATTTCATTAATAGCCAAGCGCAGAATAAGCTATGTGTAACTCAACAGATACCCGAATTTGGAGAATATACATGACACAATCTGTTTTAGTAACTGGTTCAAATAGCGGCTTTGGCTACCTAATTGCAAATACATTAGTACGTCAAGGTTACAAAGTTATAGGTACAATGCGCGACCCACAAGGCCGTAACGCTTCGATAGCAAATGAGATGAAGGCAAATGGTATTATCGTCATCGATATTGATGTCACTGATGACAGCAGTGTTGCCAATGGTATCGCCTTAGCAATTGAAAGCGTAGGTGACATAGACGTAGTAATTAATAACGCAGGCGTTGGGACACTTGGTTGGCAGGAAAGCTTCAACATTGATGATTTCCAAAAGGTATTCGATATCAACGTGTTTGGTGTTCAGCGTATAACCCGCGCGATTTTACCGCATATGAAGCAACGAGGAAGTGGCACACTGATCCAAATTTCTAGTATTCTTGGTCAGTTTGTACTGCCATTTTTAGGCTCTTACAATGCAACCAAACACGCCGTAGAGGGCTTGGCGGAGAATTATCGCGTAGAACTGTCTCAATTTGGTATACAGTCTCTGATCGTTCAGCCAGGTGGGTTTGGTACTGATTTTGGCGCCAACCTGCTGCGCTCAAGTGATTCAAGCGTCACAGAAAGTTATGGTGAGTTTGCCACTGCCCCTGAAACGATGTGGGCTGGAACAGAGGCTGGCCACGATGCTGACAATGCGCCTGATCCACAAATGGTGGCGGACGCTATACTGACTCTTTTACAAACCCCTGCAACCCAGCGTCCATTTAGGACCACAGTAGATGGCACAGGATTAAACCAGACCATAGAAACCGTTAACCGCGCAACAGAAGCGGCTATGCAACATATTTACGCATTATATGATATGGAGCACCTTCTTACACTTAAACAATAACAAAAGCGGAAGTATACCAAGCCACCTTTGGGTTGCTTGGTATTACTCTAAATTCAGTTCAGCCATATGTTGCTTGAAAACCGCTTCGAGCTCATCCATTTTAAAAGGTTTGCCTAAGTGCCCATTCATACCAACCTCTAGGTATTTGTCTACTTCACTTTGCATAACATTCGCTGTAAGTGCCACTATTTTCAACTGCTCTGGAGAAAACGCTTCACGGATCAACTTCGTGGCTTCAACACCATCCATCACCGGCATTTGAATATCCATAAATACAATGTCAAACTTCCCTTGCGCCTGATTAATTTTATCTACTGCAATCTTTCCATTTTCAGCCACTTGCACATCTATCCCAGGGATCCGATCAAGTAATTTCAAAGCGACAATTCGATTGATATCATTGTCTTCAACCAGCAATACGCGTAAATCAATTCCTCCTAAGATATTTTCGCTTTGCTGCGCTGGGGCGTTACTCTCTACGGGTATATTGATTGTCCCACCTTGCGCTACCGAAGCTGATAACTGAACCGGATTTTTTGAGCTTAAAGCGTCTATTAAATCTCGTTTCAACAACGGCTTGTATAAAATAGGGAAACCGGATTCGGTGTCGATACTCTCTTGTGTGTGAGCGGTATATATGACTACGCGTTGCGGTAAACTCCCTTGAGCTTGCAGTATTTTAAGAAGTTCATTTGCTTGGCAGTCTGGTAGTACCCAATCAACCAAGAGAATGTCAAACGTTTGATTAGCGAGTGTAGTTTGCGCATCGCGGCCATTGGTCACACCCGAGACCTGTAGTCCGATAGAGCGAGATATATTTTGACTGATCTCCAAATAGATGGGGTCATCTTCCACTATCAGCATTGAACCTGAGATTGATGTGGGCTCGACCACATCTTGTTCTGTGACTAACGCCAGAGGCAGCCGCACAGTGAATTTTGACCCTTTGCCCAACTCACTTTCAACCTGTATTTCGCCACTCATCAATTCAGTAAGCAATTTACAAATTGTCAGTCCTAAGCCGGTTCCGCCATACTTTCGCGTTGTCGATGACTCTGCTTGAGTAAAGCGCTCAAATAACTGGTCGACACTCTCCTGGGCAATACCGATCCCTGTATCAGCGATGGAAATTACCACCCATACTTTGTCATCTTCATACTCCTCTTGCTTCACACTCAAAGTAATCGAGCCATGTTCTGTAAACTTGACAGCATTTGAGGCAAAATTCAGCATAATTTGATTAATTCTGACTGGATCGCCAATATACTGTTTGCTGATATTTGGGGCCAAGTCAAAAATCAGTTTAACGTCCTTAGTATTGGCTAATGGTGTGATCAGAGAACGTAAATTATCAAGCAGATCTTCAAACTGAAATGGAATATGTTCAATATGTAGTTTCTTCGATTCGATCTTTGAGAAGTCTAGAATATCATTGATGATGGTGGTCAAGGCATTGGCTGAAAACCGCACTTTTTCCAAGTAGTTACGCTGAACGCTCGTTAATTCCGTCGAGAGTAAAATATCCGTTAGCCCCAAGATTCCATTCATCGGGGTTCTTATTTCATGGGACATATTTGAAACAAATAGAGATTTAGTTTCAGCCGCTTGGTTAGCCAGTATATTGGCTTTTTTCAGGTCCACTAACAACCTAGATAGCGCGATAATAATCAATAAGAATATCGCGCAGATCAGCATAAAAACAGCACGCACCATCAGCCATTTTGCCGCTTCAATTGACTCTGAGACATCGTGAACAGTGTGCAAAATCGTTTTCACCACTTCACTTTCTTGGATGGGCACTAGTAAATTCGACGCTTTCAATGCATTGTCCAAAACAAATTCGATATGCAAGCGCAATACTCTCAATCTGGGCGCTTGTGATTCAAGCTGCTTGAGCTCAGGCACCAACAAAACTAATTGGTTATTAACCGTCTCAATAACAGGAATTGAATTGGTAACATGTAAATTGGAGACAAGTGCAATACTGCGACTGATCAACACTTGCGCCTCTTGATTAAATTCGGCCTTAGACAACTCTAATTTGGCTATATAGCGATAAGAAGTTTTGAGCATAGATGCCAACTGCATATAGGTATCGATGGTGTTTTTGAACTCATCTAAAGACTGCTTAATCTCAGAGTTTAAACGTGTATTCAACTCCAGCTCATTGATCAAACGTTCAAACTCCAGTTGCTTTTGGGCATGCCTATCAAAGTGGTATACATTTCGGTCCATCGCAGATAAAGTCTCTAGTGACAGCTCTGTCGCCATCCCCTGAAGCTGTCTTTTGAGCAGCAGTTCTTGTTGCAGGTTTTTTGATAGGAAATAAGCATCTATGGCTTGAGAGCCAAAAAACCAAATTAACAGTAAAAGGCACCCTTCAATTAAATATTTCACTCCGCTAATGACCTCGGCAATTCTCCAGTAAAGGCCTGTAATAAGGCTTCAATATCTGCCACATCTTCGTCACTGAGATCCAAACCCAACTGACCCTTTGCCATGATCCGGATGGCATCAGATAAATTATCCACAGAGCCATTGTGAAAATAGGGTGCAGTCAGTGCAACATTACGCAGACTTGGAACCTTGAATACAAACTTGTCCTGTGGGTTTTGAGTCAGCGCAAAACGGCCAACATCATCTAACAAGTGATTAGGCACCCGGTCCAACCGACCAACTTTTTGATACAAATTGCCGCCAATATTTCGCCCTTGATGACAAGTCACACAGCCATAGCCTATAAATTTTTCGTAACCGCGCTGCTGCTGAGGTGTCAAGGCACTGGCATTCCCAAGCAAAAAGGCATCAATAGGACTATTTTGTGAAATGAGTGAGGCTTCAAACGCCACAATGGCTTTGATGATATTTTCGGTCGTTACCCCCTCTTCTGATACCGCGTTAAAACTTTTGACAAAACCAGGCTGTGCTTTGAGTTTTTCTATGATTTCTTGCCAATTGCTGCCCATCTCAATCGGATTGTGGATAGGTTCTGGCGTTTGCGCTTCTAAGTTGGGACTGCGACCATCCCAAAATTGGCGGAAATTCAAAACCGAATTGAATACTGTTGGAGAATTTCTTTCGCCCAATTGCTGCTTTATTCCCACAGAAACTGAAAAACCGTCATCTCCGCCGTTATATAAATCATGACAAGATGCACAAGATACCGTGTTATCGGCTGATAATAGTGGACTTTTAAACAACGCCTTACCCAATCTTGCCCAAGCAATATCGTATTGTTCGACCACAGGGAGCGGCTGGATCGGCGCCTCAACTTTGCGCTCTAAATAAGTGACGCCAGTTGACAGTATTTCGACTTCTTTTTGCCACTGGTGTTGCTGCTGGGATGCTTTTAACTGCATGGCAAGTACCAGCACTATGGCAAGTAAACACACAGTTACAAGAACCACATACCTACTACTCATAAATGCATCCTTGATAAACACCCTATTCAGTTAGACCATTGATCAAAGTATAGACAGTCACCACCATTTTAACTGGAAATTTTATGTAAAGCGCGAAGGAAGAATTTAGATTGGCCCAGAGCATCGAATAGATCGTATTTTTGCACTCACGCATGAGACCGAGTACACAGAAAAAGTAATGTAAACAATTAAGTTGCAAAGCCGCCAATACAACTTTATTAACGATGGGACACCTTGCTCATAGAAGATCAAATAACACCTAAAGTACCCAGCGCTTTAAAATTCTAGTTATATGTTTTCAATGCAATGAGTGAGGCCCTCAGATGATCAGGAGCCCAAAAGGCATCGAAACCTCAATGTCCCACACAGTGTTTATGTTTGATATACAGCCGCGAGAAGAAGGTTCACCTAGATGTCTAACTAAACAATTACAATTAAAAAAGCAGCAGGTGATGGCTGCCGCTTTTTCATTTTGGATAAAAAGTGAAATCAGCTGAGCTTTTCCAGCAAACCTTCAAGTGCTTTATTCACTTGCTCGTGGTCGTCCCAGTCCAACACCCCCCAATCAATGTTGGTATCGAGTGTAGATACATCCACAAAAAGCAGCTTTTTCAGCACATCTACTTGTGTGATCTTTTTAACGTTATATGACTTCACTTTTGCGCTAGTAGGCTTTTTACCAAGTAACCGAGCAGCTATTTGCTCTCCAATTTCTCGCTTGTCACCAGCACCCAACATTTTTTTATCGTGCAGCGCTTTGTATTCTTGCTCACACTCCAAAATAATTTTTTTAACTTTGACAAATGAAGCGCTTAAGCCGTCCTCATAAGCCTGAATTACTTCTGGGTAGCGAGTCAGTACATTGTAGTTGTCAAACGCGCCCATCGAAACGCCCAGGTTTTTCGCTTTTTCTCTGACGGTCAATTTCTTTTCGCCAATCTTTAACCTTGCCTGATCAATGCCTTCAATTTCTAGCATTGCAGACAAGAAAGCTTGTAACTTACCGTATTGTGGTAAATCTTCACGACTGGCGTTTTCTTGAAATTGTTTAACTTTATAAAGTAAAGGCTTGGAGTCATACACTTTGAACTGTGCGGCATGGTCAAGGCCGTATGTGTAAATCAAAGCAAAGAAGCGCCTGTGTCCTGTTAAAATTTGGTACTGGTTGTCTTCAAGAGGATAAACGGTAGGGACTTGGATAATTTCAGATACGGAAATGTTTTCACCTAGCTCTATAATCGACTCAATAGATTGGTTTGCTTTGCGCCAATCACTCGTTCCATACTTTAGGCAGTTAATAATGCAGTCTTTCCCTATGATCACCTTACCATCTGCTTCGTAAATTTCGACCAATTGGTTTTTAGACAACCTTCTTTCGACGAACAACCTTGCGTGCTCATTCTCGATAAATACGCAGGGTAAAAACCGCGCATTGGTTTCGTCTGGGGTGATTAAATTTAAAAATAGAGATTTATACTCAAAACTCTCACTGTGAAGTTTTTGGCTATTACTCAAAGTGGCTAAAATCAGATCATCTCTACTACTAAACATCGTATCTCAAACTATTTTTATTGCGTTGGCGGATCATAACATACCTACAATTGGATGCCATATAGTTCATATAACCACAATTAACTATGAATACTTTAATAACTTAGGTTGCTATATTCTCGATCAAAAAACTTAAACAAGAAGCTGAAACACGCCATCATTGATTAAAAAGTTGCAAATATACAACCTAGGACGACCCAGAAAGTCCATTTTTTATCAAAAAAGCAAATTATACTCAGCTTAACTTACTAAGTTTTGCCAAGTTCAATTTGCATCACAAAGTAGATAACGGTGTATCAAGGCTCCTGTGAATAGGCTTATGACTATATCTACAATTGGCGTGGAAAAGGTATTACAGATGATTACCCGGCCATTAACTTAACTCTTAGCTTTCCAGGGGAGAAGCTTGAACCTCGAAGTGAATCAATTGAGCTAACGCTTGCCAACGACACAGTCTGAATACCTGTTTGCATCCATGTATGAGAAAAAGTGACTATAATTTTTATGCAAGTAATACGTAGCGCTATAGAGCTGTCTCAAAAACAACACTCTGTACTTCAAAACAGTGCCATCAACGATACAGCTGCGCTATCAAATTAAGTCACTCGGCAATGTAGTTTTTTGCAAAGTATCAGGTTACTTTGCATAACAACAAAGGAATAACTATGACTCATCTACCATCCCCCAATCAATATGAATCATCCCTGCCCAAACTTAAGTCAATGTGTATAGTTGGGCACACAACAGACACCACCACAAAAATTTGGGTTAGGACATTTCAACCAGGTCAGTGGTGCTTAGTACTGGTGAATGACGCAAATATTCAGCAAGTTAAAGGCACGCTGAATGCATTTACTTCTCATCCAAATGACGCTTGCTTTTCTGCATCAGGCATAGTCAAAGCCACATTAAACACAGATGAAAAGTATGATAACTGTGAGTGTGTAACAATCGAAAACCTAACGCCAAATACCCGTTACTATTATTACCTGTTCGCCTATGGGGATACATATGACCAACTGCCGCGAAAAATAGAGCGTGGTATGGCCATCGAGCACGCATTTTGCACCGATGAAGCAAACCCAAATTGGCAAAACTTTAGTTTTGGCTTTTACAGCTGTCACGATCCTTTTGGTCACCGCTCTATATCAGATGGGCTTTGGCCAGACTTTGGGGAAGTACTAGAAGACAAAAACACCCGCTTTGTCATTGGCGGGGGCGACCAAGTATATTGCGATACCCATGGTAAACGCTCACGTCGGCAGGCCAAAAAGCAAAAGCCAATCATAGAAGATCTCTGGGTTTGGTTAAGCAAGCATAAAAATGACTTATACAATGCCTATATGGAAGGTGAGGAACTCAACACTGAAGGCGTGATCGACTATCTTGCAAAGCTCTATCGTATTTATTATCGAGTGTATTGGAATTTCGATTCGCTCAGAACCGTTTACTGTTCTTATCCGCAATACATGATGTGGGACGACCATGAGATTATGGATGGCTGGGGGTCGCTGACAAGGGATCAGAGAATAGATAAATTAAGCAGCTTCTGGCAAGACGATGAAGATCACATTAATTCAAAAATCGCTAGATTGGCTTATCAAGCCGCAAAAAGAGCGTATTTGGACTACCAACATTTACATAACCCAGATACCAACGTATCGAATAGGCAATACGATATCGTAGACAAACAGCAACAGTGGGATTATGGCTTTATCAAAGGCCCCATTGGCGTTTATATGCTTGATACACGCTCTCATCATGATGTTGAACACCAAGCCGACGGTGCACGTTTGTTAGGGCCTGAGCAAATGACGCGCTTTTTACAATGGCTTAACACCACCGCAGCGAGCGGCGTAAAAGCCCTGTTTATTGTCACCGCCGTGCCAGTTGTGCATTGGAATGACACTGTTATGAACAACATGGATTTACTGTTAAAAATTTTTGGCGCGATGGATGATGCCATTGATGAGTGGGGTAATGAAACCAATATTACTGAGCGAAACAACCTGTTAGAGCAAGTATTTAAAGCCTCACACGCCAATCAGATCCCCATTACTTTCTTAAGTGGTGACGTACACTGCTCATCGGCATTTAATTTAAAGTCGCCTAACTATACCAACGCCAAAGTGATGAACATCACCTCAAGTGCTATCTCACGCAAACCACCTCCTGCGATGGCCTCTGTCGCCATTGAAGGCAGCAAAAGTATGTACCGTTCGACCCATATAGAGGTGGAAAACGTGTTTGAAATGGCCGGGAAAAACAACTTCCTCGTGGTTGATATTGAGGAAAAAGACAATAGCTTGTCCATCAAAGCGAATATTTATTATGGCAAGCCCAATGATGATGAGTTGCAATGTGCACAAATCGACATTATCTAAGTCAGGAAGTACAAAAGTAAGCCAGTACACTTAAACAAGGCTTTAGAGAGGAATATTAAGGAAAAACCAAACGGGCACTAATTGTAAACATGTCCCGTTTGGTTGTTAAAGTAGCGATGAACTAACACACCTGCCCGCACGCCCAGCCGCTTGACCATGCGTATTGGAAGTTATAGCCGCCGAGCCAACCGGTGACTTCGGTCACTTCGCCGATAAAGTACAGGCCTTTGGCTTTTTTCGCTTCAAACGTTTTAGAGCTTAGCTCATCACTGTCGACACCGCCTAAGGTCACCTCAGCAGTGCGATAACCTTCTGTGCCATTGGGCTTGATTTGCCATGCACTTAATGTGTTCGCAATCGTATCAATCTCACCGTGAGTTAGCTGATTTGCCGGTTTATCTGGCACGCTGTTTTCACTGATTAGCGCTTCAACAAAACGTTTAGGTAAAAGCTGCCCAAGTAGGTTTTTAACCGACTTTTGACCTTGGTTTTGACGCCAATCATGGAGCAGCTCCGTCACATTTGTATCTGGTAATAAGTTGATACTGACCGCCTGCCCTGCTTGCCAAAATGACGAGATCTGTAAAATTGCTGGGCCGGATAACCCTCGATGAGTAAAGAGGATATTTTCTCTGAATTGGGTGCCATCTTCACTGGTTACTAGGCTGTCGACACTGATCCCAGACAAACCTTCAAAACGTGCTTTGTCGTGATCGTGTAAAGTAAATGGCACCAAAGCCGCAGTTGTTGGCAGAAGCTTTAAACCAAACTGTTCTGCGATTTTATATCCAATGGGAGTTGCGCCGAGTTTAGGCATAGTTAACCCGCCCGATGCCACCACTAAAGATGTACAACTAAATGTTTGCTCTGATGTTGTTACTATATATAGGCCTTGTTCATCGCGCTCAACATTAAGCACTTCATTGCGCAAAAAGATTTCTACGCCGGCCCATTCACACTCAGTCTTCAAAATATCAACAATGTCTTGTGCACTGTTATCGCAAAATAGTTGGCCCAGTGTTTTATGGTGATAATTTAAGCCATGACGGTCCACCAGCTCAATAAAATCATGCTGGCTATAACGGCTCAAACTGGATTTTACGAAGTGAGGATTGGCACAGAGGTAGTTTTCTGGTGCGGCATTTTCATTGGTAAAATTGCAACGTCCACCACCACTTATGAGAATTTTTCTTCCCACTTTTTTACCCATATCAACAATAGCGACCTTGCGGCCTCTGTAACCAGATTGTGCCGCACACATTAATCCTGCGGCGCCCGCACCAATAATCACCACGTCAAATTGCAACATTGTATACTCTGAAACGAAAAACTTATGTCGCAATTATAACTTTTTTTAAGCTTAGATGGGAGTTTATAGTTCAAAACACAACCAAAAAGACATATTTTTATCACTTTTTAGAATATGAGATAAATCATTTACATTTTTTTACATTGGAAAATAGATTATTCTTTAACCAAGAATATTATGAAAAATTTTAATAAAAACATAATGATACTGTAATAAAGAAGCCTTTTATCCATCCGCTTATAACCAAATTAATAGTGTAAATAACAAAACAATACTTTCACACAAATCACAACAAGTTTACGTTTGTTAACCACTTGGCATGGAGAGGTTGCCAAGAAAAACAACAAGTAAAACAAGGGTAAAAAAATGACAACAGGAAATTTTAAATTAGCAGCACTTTCAATGGCTGTGACGGGATTACTTTCAGCAAACGCAGCAATGGCTATGCCAGAAGGTGTTAACACACAAGTTGAGTCATTCGGACCAGTAGTGCCAAGTCAGGCTCAAATCGCACAAAAACTAGAATCACAAAGCGGTTTCGGTACGCAGTTCATCATCAAATATAAAAACAACAACAATGACATCATGTCACTATCAAGTGCTGATGCATCACCAGCAATGATGAACACTCGCGCTCGCAGTTTCGTATCAGGCTTCAACAGCAAGCGTGCAGCTGCTAAAGCACAATACGTTCGCCCTATGGCATTGTCGAACCACCACGTAATGCGTGCAGACAAAAAGCTAAGTGCAGCAGAAACACAAAAATTCATGCAGGACATGATTGCATCTGGTAACGTTGAGCACATCGAAGTTGACCAAATGCTACAGCCATTCGCTGTTCCAAACGATCCTAGCTACAGCTCACAATGGCACTACTTCGAAGCTGCGGGCGGTATCAATGCTCCGGCGGCTTGGGATAAAGCAACAGGTAGCGGCGTAGTAGTTGCAGTACTAGATACTGGTTACCGTCCACACGCTGACTTAAACCCAAATATCCTGCAAGGTTATGACATGATCTCTAACCTGTCAGTTGCAAACGATGGCGGCGGTCGTGATAGCGATGCTCGTGACCCGGGCGATGCGGTTACTGCAAACGAATGTGGTTACACACACAGCGCACGTAATTCAAGCTGGCACGGTACTCACGTTGCAGGTACTGTTGCAGCAGTGACTAACAACGGCGAAGGCGTTGCTGGTGTTGCTTATGACTCAAAAGTTGTTCCTGTTCGTGTACTTGGTAAGTGTGGTGGTTTAACGTCTGATATTGCTGACGGTATCATCTGGGCATCAGGTGGTTCAGTTTCTGGCGTACCTGCAAACGCAAACCCTGCTGATGTTATCAACATGAGTTTAGGTGGCAGCGGTGCATGTAGCTCTACAACACAAAGTGCAATCAACCAAGCTCGTGCAAACGGCACAGTGGTTGTTATCGCAGCAGGTAACGACAACGATAATGCAAACAACTACAACCCAGGTAACTGTTCTGGCGTAGTAAACGTTGCATCTGTTGGCCGTAACGGTGGTCGTGCATACTACTCTAACTACGGTACTTCTATCGACGTTGCAGCACCAGGTGGCGCACAAAGTTTTGCAAACGACCCAGAAGGTATCCTTTCAACTTATAACTCTGGTAGCAACACACCTGTGAGCGATAGCTACAGCTACTCACAAGGTACTTCAATGGCTGCACCTCACGTTGCAGGTATTGCGGCACTAATCAAACAAGCTAAACCAACTGCTACACCAGATGAAATCGAGTCTATCCTAAAAGATACAACGCGTAGCTTCCCTGCAACTTGTACAAACTGTGGTACAGGTATCGTTGATGCAAACGCAGCTGTTGATAAAGCGCTTGGTAACGACAACACAAACCCAGGTGACAACGTACTTGTAGACGGCGAAGCTAAAACAGGCCTAAGTGGTGCAAAGAATGCTGAAGCTTTCTTTACTTTCGAAACACCAGCAGGCGCAAGCAAAGTGACTTTCACAATGAGTGGTGGCACAGGTGATGCTGACCTATATGTAAGAGCGGGTTCAAAGCCTACAACAAGCACTTATGACTGTCGTCCTTACGAAAGTGGTAACAACGAAGTATGTACAATTGACAACCCATCTGGCACATATCATGTGATGATGCGCGGTTATGCTGCATACAACGGTGTAAGCTTAGTAGCTAATACAGAAAGCTCAGGTACTCAACCTGGCGGTATCACAGAGACTAACCTATCTGCTTCAACTGGCAACTGGAGTCGTCACCAAGTGACTGTTCCTGCTGGCATGACAAGCCTAACGGTTAAAATCTCAGGTGGTTCTGGTGATGCGGACCTATATGTAAACCCAGGCAGCGCACCTTCTACTTCAACTTACCAGTGTCGCCCTTACGAAAGTGGTAACGTAGAAACTTGTACTATCACAAACCCAGCAGCTGGTGAGTGGCACTTTGGTATTCGCGCTTACCGTACTTTCTCTGGTGTAACACTAGACGCACAGTACAAATAATCCCTAGTACTTAAGTAACAACACAAAGCCGGACTCGTACCGGCTTTTTATACATCCGCGTTATGCCTCAGTATTGAGGCATAAAAAAAGCCAAACATCCGTTTGGCTTTTTGCTTTAGTAGTTAGATCGGTTAAGTTATCAAACTACGTAGGCTGTAGCCTGTCCCATTTGTGTGTTCCAAACAATTGCCAATTTACTTACATACAGCTTTATTGACACTGTTTACCAACTAAAGCTATCTCTACCACATTTATTCATACTTACCCTACCTATTCTGTAGTTACACTAGAGACACTGTACAGATCATTCTTAGTGCTTAACTTACAACACAAATCCGGACTTCACGTCATCTTTTTATATCCGCACTATGACTCGAAAGCTTGCCATAAAAAAGCCAAACATATGTTTGGCTTTTTGCTTACTCTCACGTTAATAGTCAAACTAATCTTACTATAAGCCCAAGCTTGCTCTTATCTGTGCCATTTGCTGTTCCAAACTTTGTTGTATTTGGCTTATTTGTTGGTTTGAGCCACTTACTTGCTGTTTCATAGATGCCATTGAACTGCTAAAACTATCGACCAGTTCAGTTTGTTGATTAGTCAATGCCATGGCATCTGCCGCAACTTGGCTTGCCCCCTGTGCACGCTCAGCAACCCCTTCAGAATTGCGTTTTAGCTCTTGAGCATGATTGGTTTGCTGCTGCGCCTCTGATGCCAGCGCGCTGATCTGGTTAGATACCTTGCTGGAGTTATCACTTAATATATTCAATTGCGCATTGATATCCGTCAGTGAATCTTGTGTTTGTCTGGCAAGCTTTCTCACTTCATCGGCAACCACTGCAAACCCTCGACCATGCTCACCAGCACGTGCTGACTCAATCGCGGCATTAAGCGCTAGTAAGTTTGTTTGCTCCGCAATGGTGTGGATCATTTCGATAACTTTACCCACATCTTCAACTCCAACTAAGAGTTCATTTAGACTGATCAACCCTTGGTCAACACGATCTTGCGTACTTGAGCTGGCTTTGAGCATCGACTCAGCAAAACCCACACTTTGAGTCATTGCGTTATAGGTATCACTGGCATTATCAGCAACTTGCTGGTTGATATTGCTGGCCTCAAAACCTATCGATTTAATTTCATCAAGTTGCAGTTGGTTGTGCTCAACCTGCTCATAAGTATGTTCTGATTGCTGACTAATGCTGGCCAAGTTGCTGTTCATATCTTGCATAAAGTCGTTGATCACTTGCAACATTTGCTCACGCTCTTGGGCCTCAATACGCTGTCTTTCAATCAACTGATTAAAGTACTGTGCAATTTCACCTACTTCGGTATTGGCGCGCTTACATTTGATCTGCTTAAGCTCATTGCTCTCAATCAAGAACGCAAACCCATCTCTTAAGTTGCGCAGTGGCGTAAGCACTTGGCTAAACTGTACCCAGTAAACACCTACCGCTAGAAGCACTAACAAGCCTATCGCTGCACCAAAGATGGTAAAGACTTGTGATTTGAGCTCTGTCTGGCGATGTTTTAGCTGCTCACCAGCCGCCAGCATTAAAGTAGACAGTCGTTTGATGTCATCTCGTAAAGCGGATATTCCCTGCTGTCTCTGCTGCGCTTGGCGTAAGGTGTTTTCTAAGTCGCGGCTAAATCGGTTCGGCCAACTGGTCAGCTCGGATTTAATCTCTTGACCAAGGTCCTCAGGCTCTTCCCCTAAAAATAATTCGTCCTCGTCCACCTCAGCCATTACGCCGAGATCATCTAAACGCTCTATCTTAGCGGCTAAACTTTGTAATCGATTGAGAGATTGGTGCAAACTTTGTTGGGTGGCTTTGTCGTAATGTAAAACCAACTGATAGGTATAAATACTTAAATTGGTGGTCTCAAAATAATAGTCAGACGCCAGCGAGTAGTATTGCTCACCAAGCGAATGACCTTGAGCCTGTGCAACATAATTCATCAATGACGATGCAGAGCCTGCCATTTGTCTCAGCGCATTATCTAATAGCGCCAGTTCATTGCCTGATAGCTTACCAAGTGCACGATATTTACCCTGAATGTCGCTGTTAAGCGCATCGAGCTGCTCTTCCATATCCGTCATCACATCACTGGACATGGTTGCCAAGTGCTGGTTTTTAATCGTGTTGATATGTTCACTGGCTTGGTTTAAATACAGGCTATCACCTGAACTCAGGTAGTCCTCAATGGTGCCTGCCAAGTCAATCAAAACCGTATTTTTAAGCTGAGTATATGCGCTATCTTGCTGATCTAGCTTACTAAAAACCTGACTCGCCCAAAATAAGGTCGCCGCAAGAATAATACTGGCAATAGCCAACAAAACCGCCAGCAGCCGGGTAAAAGATGAAACACGCATATGTACTACAAACCCCAAAAAGTGAATTTCGGGCTCAGAGTATTAACCTTTTATGACAATTTGATGTAACTTGTATACTAATCACTCAATCTAACGTAAAAGCATACTTTTTTAGTATGCTTTTTGTGTACAAAATTTCATGCTTAAGTTTTGAATTAAGTGGAAGGGGTTATTTCATAGCCGCATTTACATAGACATCAAAGCGGTTTTTCTTGGTGGTAATTTGCATACTAGGCGTATGCTTATTTAAAAACGGCGCATAATCAGGACGTTTGACGACCACTCGCTTGGTCGCTAGCTGCATCGCAAAAGGCAGTAACGCGTCAGCATCGTTATCAGCTCCAACCAATGACTGAAATACGCGCATTTCCTTTTTTACTTGCGCCGACTTTTCACGATGTGGAAACATCGGGTCCAAATACACCACATCCGGCTTACTTTCTTCATTTTGCATTGCGTGCTCTAGCAATTCATGACTTGAACCATATGCAATGTGCATATTTTCCTGCATCCAAGTGCCTATCTCGGAGTCTTGATACGCACGCTGTAAACCATCATATAACAGCGCAGCAACCACTGGGTGCCTTTCATGCATCAACACTTTGCAGCCCAGTGATGCCAACACAAAGGCATCTCGGCCAAGACCGGCTGTGGCATCTAGCACTTTGGGTGTAACCCCTTTATTAAGCCCTACCGCTTTTGCAATCGCCTGTCCTTTACCACCACCGAATTTACGCCTATGGGCACTGGCCCCAGTGACAAAGTCAACTCGGATGGCGCCTAGTTTGGGCTCGTCTTTTTTAAACAACGCAAGGCCTTCTTCGTCATAAACCAATCGAAACTCCTCTTCGAGTGCTTTATGTTTATCTAGCTCAAAGCGTTTTGTTAGATCATCTAAATAAGGACGGTTTTCGATAAATGGCGTGTGAATATGCAACTGCAGGCTCCTGTCGTTTAAGCCTGCAGATTATATCGTTTAATTAAGTAAAAAAGAATGCGGTAGATACTCTGTGTTGTTATCTACTTAAAACAACTCAATATCGGTTTGTGCGGGCACGTCATCTTCGCCCCAGGGTTTAGCCATTTGATTTAAGCTTTGGATCAACTCTTGCCGCACTTGCGTGATCTCCCCAAGCTTATAACGGATAATAGAAAACTCATCATTCACAAATAAAAAGTGCTCACATAAACGCTCAAGGGAGTTGCGGTGCTCTTCGGTCAATGCCGATTTTACAGCTTCATCTTTTACAAATGCTTCCAACTCAGTAATCTTGCCGCCGTATACCTCACCTATCCCACTGAGTTGCTCACTAAGCTGGGAAAATGCCAGACCAATCTCCTCCACTTTATTAAGGGCCACTTCACTGACTTCCATATCTTTAATCTTGGCGTTTGTCGCCTCTAATATATGTGGCAGTAAATCTTTAAACCGGCCATAAAGTGCGGGGTCGTCGGTGGGCATATTTTTAATTAACAAAGAAACCTTTGGGTAATTGATAATGGTACGCCTGCCAAAATCAACAAATCGACTGCCATCTTTATTGGTTTCTAATAATTCCTGCTCAATGGGCTGAATGGCCCCCTCTTGCGAGAAAAACACCGCTTGATTGTGATACCAAAACGCCAGCGCCACCTCTAAATGCAAAGGGGTAAAAAACTCTAGAAAATATTCGGATAAAGTATTGAGGTCGTGAGCGTGATAAGACTGGCCGACATACCGCATAATACGCCCCATATCACCAGAGTCAGTCATGGCAATTTCTGCGGTGATCTGCGCACGCTGCATGTCTTGTTTTAACGCCACAGATTGCCGGCGGTAATCATCAAGGACTTTGATCCGCGCAAGTAGCTCGGAGCCTTCAAACGGTTTCACAATATAATCAGCAGCCCCCGCATTGTACCCTCGCATACGCTCACTGATATCAGACTTGGAAGATAAGAACATGACGGGGATATCTGCGGTGTGCTCGCCCGTTTTTAAGCGTTCGCACACTTCAAATCCCGACATTCCCGGCATTTCCACATCAAGCAGAATAATATCTGGCTGATATTTTATTGCTAACCTTAAGCCTTGCTCGCCATTTTTAGCGTGGATCAATTTGCAGTGTTGCGACAGTGACTGCTCGATAACATGGTGAATGAGCTTGTCATCGTCAATGGCAAGCACTAAATTTGTCATATGGCTTTCCCTACAAGATCAGGTCTTTACCAAAGCATAGACGGAACTGCTTATTTTGCGAGTGCAAAAATAACAAAGCGCCCAATCAGGCGCTTTGTTGTGATTAACTAAAATGCTAAGGCTTAGGCTGCTTGACCTATACCACTGTGGCGCAACAAGGCATCTACCTGTGGTGCTCGGCCTCTAAAACGTTGGAACAACACCATTGGCTCTTCAGAGCCACCCATTTCGAGGATGTTTTCCATAAACTCTCTGCCCGTTTGTGAGTTAAAGATCCCCTCTTCTTCAAAACGTGAGTAAGCATCCGCAGACAATACTTCAGCCCATTTATACGAGTAGTAACCCGCGCTGTAACCACCAGCAAATATGTGGCTAAAGCTGTGCTGAAAACGATTAAACTCAGGCGCTTTAATGATAGCGATTTGCGCTCTTACTTGATCCAGTCTAGCTTGGATTTGACACGCTTCACCCTGCTGGTAATCAGCATGAATATGGAAATCAAATAGCGAAAACTCAATTTGTCTTAACATTTGCATGGCTGACTGATAATTTTTTGCCGCCAGTAATTTATCTAGTAGCTCTTTAGGTAGCGGCTCACCAGTGTCGTAATGCCCAGAAATAAAGCTCAATGCCTCTTCTTCATAACACCAGTTTTCGAGGAATTGACTTGGCAATTCAACAGCATCCCACGCAACACCGTTAATGCCTGCAACCGCTGGAGCATCAATTTGCGTAAGCATGTGGTGAATACCATGACCAAATTCGTGGAACAAAGTGGTGACTTCATTGTGGGTGAATAATGCTGGTTTATCACCTACCGCTTTGTTGAAATTACAGACCAAGTAAGCAACAGGAGTTTGCAACGTGCCGTCAGTCAATGTACGACGCCCCATGCAGTCATCCATCCACGCACCGCCACGTTTATGCTCGCGCGCATATAGGTCTAAATAAAAGTGGCCTCGCAGCTCACCCGTTTTATCATGAATAGCAAAAAAGCGTACATCCTCATGGTAGCTATCAAAATTGTTTACTTCTGAAACTTTAATGCCAAATAAACGATTGACGGTTTCAAATAAGCCACTTAAAACACGGTCCGCAGGGAAGTATGGGCGCAGTAGCTCATCTGAAATTGCGTACTTAGCTTGTTTTAATTTCTCGCCATAGTAGCCATAATCCCACGCTTCTAATTGCTCAACTTGATGCTCTTTTTGCGCAAATGCTCTTAGCTCATCTACTTCTTGCTGTGCTTGAGGTTTAGACTTTTTAGCTAAATCATTTAAAAACTCAAATACTTGCGCTGGTGTTTCAGCCATTTTAGTCGCCAGTGATTTATTGGCATAGCTCTCAAAGCCGAGAAGTTGCGCCAGCTCATGACGCAGTGCAAGCGCCTCACTCATGATCTCAGAGTTATCAAACTCATTGGCGTTAGGGCCTTGATCAGATGCACGTGTCACAAATGCGCGATACATTTGCTCTCTCAGCGAGCGGTTATCCGCATAAGTCATAATTGGTAAATAAGATGGAATATCCAACGTGAATACCCAACCTTCTAGCTCTTTGGCTTGTGCGGTGTGTGCGGCAAGTGCCAATGCTGACTCAGGTAAGCCGCCTAGATCTGCTTCGTCAGTAACATGCAGGTGCCATGCTTGAGTTGCATCCATAACATTGTTACCAAACTTAGCACCTAGCTCAGACAGCTTTGCACTAATTTCACCGTAACGTTTTTGACCCGCATCATCGAGTGCAATACCCGACAATTTAAAATCACGCAGTGCGTTGGTAATGGTTTTTTGCTGCGCAGTGCTTAAGTCTGCAAAATCATCGCTTTGTTGTAGCGAGAGATAAGCTTTGTATAAACCTTGGTGCTGACCGACATAGGTCGAGTACTCAGAGATTAGAGGCAAACACTCATCGTATGCTTTTCTTAGTTCTTCATTATTTACAACGGAGTGCATGTGAGACACAGGGGACCACATTTTAGACAACTTATCATCTGCTTCTTCAAGAGGCTGAACAAAGTTTTGCCACGTACATTGTGGTTGTTCAAGCACCTTATCAATGGTTTCACGACAGTGCTCAATCGCCGCTTTTAGGGCTGGTACAACGTGCTCAGGCTTTATTTTTGAAAATGGCGGTAATCCTTCAAGGCCAATTAACGGGTTGCTCATAGTGTCTCTCTTAATTTTTTATTTCCTGAATAAACTTGAAATAAGGGCTAATAGCGCAAATACAAGTAAAACTTACTAATCTAGTTGAAAGTTATGACGTATATAAGCTGTCATATCAAGACTAGTTCAGCGAATTCAGAAGAGGAAAGATTATGGCTCAACATTTTGACTACATTGCTATTGGCGGTGGTAGCGGTGGTATTGCATCAGCAAACCGAGCGGCAATGCGCGGCGCGAAGGTCGCCCTTGTCGAAGCAAAACACATGGGTGGCACCTGTGTGAATGTCGGCTGCGTCCCTAAAAAAGTAATGTGGCATGGCGCACAAGTTGCCGAAGCCATTAAACTGTATGCACCAGATTATGGCTTTGACGTTGAGCTAAAAAACTTTGATTGGGCCAAGTTAGTCGAAAGCCGTGAAGCGTATATTGGTCGTATTCACCAAGGCTACAACAAGTACCTTGCCAGCAATGGCGTAACCGTGATCAACGGCTTTGCCAAGTTTATCGACAACAACACCATTGAAGTCAACGGCGAACAATATACCGCCGATCATATTTGTATTGCCGTTGGCGGTCGTCCAAGCATTCCAAATATTCCGGGCGCAGAGCACGGCATCGACTCAAATGGCTTCTTTGAACTCAATGAACAACCTCGCCGCGTTGCCGTCATAGGCGCAGGTTACATCGCAGTTGAATTGGCTGGTGTGTTGCATAGCTTGGGGACTGAAACCCACTTATTTGTCCGAAAACATGCCCCACTGCGTAACTTTGATCCCATGATCGTTGAAACCCTCACCGAGGTGATGGATAAAGAAGGCGCAACACTGCACACCAACGCCACACCAAAAGCATTAGTAAAAGAATCAGATGGCTCAGTCACACTGCAACTTGAAAACGGCGAGTCGCACACCGTTGATCAAGTTATTTGGGCAATTGGCCGAGAGCCTGTGACAGATCTCATTAACCTTGGCGCGACTGATGTAGAAATCACAGAAAAAGGGTATGTCAAAGTCGATGAGTGGCAAAACACCTCTGTGTCTGGCATTTATGCGCTGGGTGACATTATGGAAGGTGGTATTGAGTTAACGCCTGTGGCGGTTAAAGCTGGTCGAATGCTGGCAGAGCGCCTGTTCAACCCAGAATTACCAAATGCTAAAATGGACTACAACCTAGTACCTACCGTTGTATTCAGCCACCCACCGATTGGCACCATTGGCCTAACAGAGCCTGAGGCAATCGCTCAGTACGGTGAAGACAACATCAAGGTTTATAACTCCACCTTTGCAGCTATGTATACAGCGGTTACACAGCACCGCCAGCCATGCCGCATGAAGTTAGTTTGCGCGGGCCCTGAAGAAAAGATCATCGGCTTACACGGCATCGGCTTTGCCGTTGATGAAATGATCCAAGGCTTTGGCGTTGCCATGAAGATGGGCGCAACCAAAGCCGACTTTGATTCAGTTGTGGCTATCCACCCAACAGGCTCGGAAGAGTTTGTTACTATGAGATAACTCCCACAGCCAAACTACAAAGCGCGGACGCCAAGTGCCGCGCTTGATACTCAATGACACAGCTTTAAAACACTTTATCAACCGCTATTCAACCTACTTAACATAAACATTGTTAACTGTCACAGCTCACGCCTCTCTGCAATCACCTCATCGCCCCCCCCCCTCGCAACTCCACTCCTCTATATGACATTTCTATTAAAAGTCACAGCAGCATATTGTCTAAATGAGTTACTCACCCTACAATCTGGTCTAGACCAAAAACAAAGCAAGCTAAAATTATGAATCACTACTTATTGTTAACGCCGGGCCCTTTGACTACATCAGAATCAGTAAAAAAAGCCATGTTAAAAGATTGGTGTACTTGGGATGATGACTACAACCTTGATGTTGTACAAAAAATTCGCCAGACCTTAGTTGCTCTGGCAACACCTTCAAACGATTACTCTAGTGTATTGATGCAAGGCAGTGGTACAGCATCCGTCGAGTCTGTATTAGGCAGTGCGATATTGCCTGATGACAAACTACTGGTGATCAATAACGGTGCCTATGGCAAACGTATAGCAGAGATCTGCCAAGTTCTCAGGTTGAACCATGAGGTATTGTCATTTAAAGAAACACAGGCACCTGACTTAGCACTTATCGCTGACACTTTGGCGCATGGGCAGTTTAGCCATTTAGCCATGGTGCACTGCGAAACTACCACAGGCATGCTAAACCCACTTGAGCAGGTTGCTAAGCTGTGTAACCAACATCAAGTGCGTTTTATTCTCGATGCCATGTCGAGCTTTGGCGGGATTGACATGGACGTAGCTGCGCTCAATATCGAGTTTTTAATAAGCTCAGCCAACAAGTGTATTCAAGGCGTCCCAGGGTTTGGTTTTGTGATTGCTAAACAAGCTGCAATAACGCGCTGTAAAGGGAATGCAAAGTCGCTCAGTCTCGATTTATACGATCAATGGCATACCATGGAACATGCCAATGGAAAATGGCGTTTTACTTCTCCAACCCACGTTGTAAGAGCCTTTGCGCAGGCGCTGATGGAACTGGAAGAGGAAGGTGGCGTATCAGCTCGACAAGCCCGTTATACACAAAACCAACAGCTTTTGTGCCACGGCATGCAAGAACTTGGCTTTAAAGCTTTACTGCCGACCGACATGCACTCGCCCATCATTACATCATTTTATTCACCGACCGAGCCTGAGTATGATTTTAAACGCTTTTATCAGGCCCTCAAAGCGCTTGGGTTTGTGATCTACCCTGGCAAAGTCTCCGATGCAGATTGCTTTCGCATTGGCAATATCGGGGAAGTATACCCTGAAGATATTGCCCGATTGTTGTCGGCTATTGCGCAGGCAAAGTATTGGTAGCACATCAAAAAAGGCCGCAGTTGCGGCCTCTTTCAATCTTAGTGTTTGGTAAAATTTACTGACTGTTATTTACTATCCACTTCAATTTCTATCGTACTGTGCACCCAGTATTCCAAATTATAATCTATTAGTTTATCCAGTTGATTAAAGCGCTGACGAATGATCTTCAAACACAGTGCCCCTTTATTGACATTGAGGAGCTCAGCTTTGTCATCCGGTATTGCGGTCACAATCAAGCTACTGCGTTCATGGGTCACATTAACCCCATAATCTTGCTCAAATATGGTGGTAATTGAGCCCTCTAGCGGCTTATGTTGTAAGTCATCAAATTGGGATGCAAGGCAGTATATTTCTTCTACCATCACGGGCCGCTCATCCAATGAACGCACACGACTTATCCTATGAAACTCACCCGGTGGACCAAGTTCAAAAGCATCATTGATCACCTCACTTGCGGCCGTAGTTTCAAATGAAACCAGCTGAGTTAACGGCGTAAAGTGTTGCTCTTGGGCCAATTGATAAAAGTTGACCTTTTTAACTGGATCCCACTTTAATCTTGGCGGGCAAATAAACCAGCCCTTGCGATTTTGTCGATAGATAATGCCCTCTGCTTCGAGCCGAGTGAGTGCCTCTCTCACCGTAATACGTGTCGAGTTAAATTTTTCCAACAACTCGCGTTCAGAGGGGAGCTTTTTAAGCTCGGGATGTTCCGCAATCAGTGCAAATAAATATTGCCGAATTTCTTGATAGAGCAGCATAGGTCCCTAATTTCCTGTTAACACTTGTTTTGTTATCGCTAACCATGGTGAAAGTGACGTATCGATGGCCTGATGAGGTTTGCCTAAATCATCGTAGCGCCTCAGTTCCATCGCCTGTGAAAAGCAAGCGAGCTGTTCAAAATCACGTGCTTCACTGTCTGTCATTGGTCCGCCTTGCTGTTGCAAGGTTTGCCGGCTCGCATTTGACAATGCGTCTGTCCCGCTGCGCCGCGCGGCATACCGTTTTGCCTCGATATGATAGCGAATTGGTAGATAAACGCTAGCGGCAAAGCCCTTTTGTTGTAACCAATCACTTGCCAAGATGTCGTGGTCGATATGGCCCCACTGATCTAGCCCCGCTATCTGGTTTTTATCCGCAATAAAATGCCCAATGTCATGTAAAAAAGCGGCACATACCATGGTTTGTGGCGCATTTTGTTGTTGTGCATGCCAAGCACTACTGATGGCGTGCGTAAGTTGGTCGCACGCTTCGCCGTAGGTTTTATCACCAAATTGCTTAAACAAGTGTACGATGTCTGTAATGGCACTGTCGATCATTTGTCTGCTTTTCCTGCCGCTGCTGCCAACTTTGCCATTTGGCTATCAATCCACCACGGCGCTTTGTTTGCATCTTCAAAACGCTCTTTTCGCTGCACAGAACGTTTGACTAACTGAGCGCCAAGATACCGGATTGGTTCAGGCGGAAACGCCCCCAAAGGCCCTTTTGCCAAACCACACTGAGACCAAAAATTGCTTTCGCCCAGCACTAATGACGACAATATCTCACCGCCTAAATAACTTTGCACTACGCCATTACCCGAATAACCCAAACCATAAAATATATTTGGATTGTCATTGAGCCGACCAAAAAACGGTAAGCCCGTCGCCGAGCGATCTGAAGCTCCCGTCCAACTGGTTTCAAAGTCAGCATCTAATGCAGGAAATAAACGTCGAAAGCTATTGCGCAGCATGGGTTCAAACGCACTTTGTTGCTCAAATGCAGGCAACATTCTGTTTGAATAAGCAAACAAATTGCCGCCCTTACCTAACATCAACCTGCCATCAGCGCTGGTTCTGTAGTAGTGAACAAATATTCGTGAGTCCGCGACTGCTTTTCCATGGGATAAACCAATGTCCGCCAACGCCTCGTGCTGTGGCTTTGTGATCACCATGTCCGAAGACACCAACACATAGTGGCGATTAAAGCGCGGAAACATCTGTCCCATCCAGCCGTTGATCGCCATGACGACTTTTTTGGCTTTCACACTGCCCCGTTTGCTTTCCACCCTCGGGGTAACGGTTTCATGCAAGCGCTCCATAGGGGTATTTTCGTAAATATTTACGCCCAAAGCCAAAGCCACTTTTTTCAGTCCAAGTACCAACTTCCCCGGATGTAAACTCCCGGCTGCATCGGTCGATATTGCAGCCAAAGTTTGAGCGCTACCAGAGAGTTCAACGGCTTCATTTGACGTTAACTGCTCCCAGCGATTAATGCCGTACTGCGCCAACAAGGAAAGTGGTTGGTACAAGTTGCGCACTTGCGCATCATTTGTCGCAGTATAAATTGCACCGTCAACACGCACATCGGCATTTATTTTGTAATGCTCGCAAAATTGCTGAATCGCAAATACCGCTTGCTCTGATGCTTGAACAAGCTCTACAGCTTCACTCACACCAAACAATCTGATCAAGGTGTTGAGTTTTGTCGCAAAGGTTAACATACAGCCACCATTGCGCCCTGATGCGCCTTGCCCGCAATGCCCCTTTTCTAGCACAGTGACATCGGTGTTGGGTGACTGCTTCTTTATCTTGATGGCAGTCCAAAGACCGGTATAACCGCCACCAACAATACACACATCGGTATTGATATTGGCGGTTAATGGCGGCATTGCTTGATCATCAGTCAGTGTTAATGCCTGTTTAAACCAAAAAGGTGGCGTGTGACTCATGGACGTAAGTGTCTCGCTCTTTTTGCCATAATCTGTTGGATCACAGGAATTGCGTCAGCCAGTGAATCAACCACAAAGTGGGCACCCGCTTGAAACAGCTCACTGTATGCCTTTTCTCTTAACAGGCTCTGTTGCTGTGCTGATAAGTCTCGCCACTCAGCCTCGGTCAAACCAATTGCATTGCCAGTTACTGCAAGGCCCACTGTCCACATGCCTGCACGCAGCCCCTCTGTAATACCTGGAGCTGAATCATCAAACTTAATGCAGTTTGCAACGTCATTGATCCCTAACTTTTGTACGTTTTCCAATGCCATCCAAGGGCCCGGCCTTGAACCTATAGTGTCATCACTGGCCACCCAATAATCCGGCGTATACCCTTGTTTGGCCGCTTCTGGCACTAAGATTTCCATCACTTCCCGTGGATAACCAGAACAAGAACCCACTTTTATTTGCTGCGCCTTTAACCAACTGATGGTGTCTAACGCTCCGTTGATAGGTGTTGCGTGTTGTGCAACTTTGGCTTTTTGCAGCGGCATAAACGTTTGATAAATTTCATCGACAATACCGTCTGTCATTGCTTGACCAAACTTAGCTTGCCAGCGTTTATCTACTGATGGCAATTGACCCAGTGTTTTGATGTGATCCCATTTGCCCATTCCCATCGGCACACGCGCCTCGGCAAGGGAAATATCAAAATCATAGGCCTGTTTAAACGCTTCAACAAAAATGGTTGTCGGGGCAACAGAGCCATAGTCAACGACTGTGCCTGCCCAATCTAAAATAACGGCTTCGATGTGATTCATGTGTTTTCCTTATAAATAAGTTGGCGAGTACTAGTTGATAGTTCTTCTTTGGGTTTTGAAGCCAAAGGTCTCGTGTTACCTTCTGGGCACGGTGTTTGTGAGGCTGGCTTATTTCGCAGTAATCGAATACTAAAATACCCCATTGACGCCATCACCAGCACGCCCCCTAAGATTGCGACCAAGTAACAAAGATGGATAAAGAATTCGAGCCAGCTGATATCCGGCGATGCAAACGTTCTGTATAGCAGCATACTGACACTACCTAGGTAGCCTGCGGAGTCAGCGAGATAAATTAAAAAGCCCGCATTGGCAGTAGAGCCAACCGCTGAGATCATGCGGTCAAATAAAAAGCAGTTGTAAGGTATGTAAGCTATATATAGGCCAGCGCCTAACCACACCATCCAAGTTTTGCCATCGATCCACTGTTGCTCAAAGGCGTAGGTTGTACCGCCTAAAAGTGCACAACCCAGTAAGATAAAGCCATGGTTACTTAAAAAGGCGTTGGTATTGTTTTTGATCATCACCATGGCAGCTAATACAAACAACACAACCCCGGCAATACGAATCCCAGCGTAGGCAAATATCGCAGGCTCTTCACCGTGTCCCAATGCTTGCCATATCTCCGCTGAAAAGTTATCGCGGAAATCTCGTAGGCCAGTAAACAGTAAAAAACTGGTGATAAGGAGCAATATGCCGGGGGCATAACGTAAAAAAAATGCCAAACGCTGCTGTCCATTCATCGGCGCCCGCGCTTGACGCGCTGCTTTATCGCTCGGTGAAGGCGGTGGTGTTTGCGCCAAAAAGTACACAGACAAAAACAGTGGAACGGCGAAAATTGCACCTGTGGCTGCTGGCATCCAATATTCAGTGACATTGAGTTCAAGGATCAGCCACTGTCCGACGGTACGCACTAAGCCAGAGGCAACTATAAACGTGACACTTAAAAAAGCCCCGAGAATTTCAGAAGTTTTTCTGCCTTCCAGAAAGCTAAAAACTATGCCCCAAATCATACCCAGCGGAACACCGTTTAAAAACATCATCAGCGGTTTGAACGGCTCAGGCACCAAAGCAAACAGTACCAAGGCGAATTGCGCCACTAACACCAACGACACTAGGGCCGCCGCTCTGCGATTGGCCGTAAGTTCAGACACTACTTTGATACCAATGAATTTTGACAATAAATAGCCAAACACTTGCGCAAGTACCAAGGCAATTTTGAAATCGAGTACCCCCATAAAAGCATCAACTTGCTCAAACTTGCCGACTGAAAAAGGCTTGCGAAACGCATACATGCAAAAGTAAGTCATAAATGCCGCTGACGAAGCATAAATTACAAACACAACCGTGTTACTGCGCTGAAGAAAGTTACTAATTAGAGACATTGATCACTTACCTAACATTGAGAGAAGCTGGGAAGGTTAGCCTTCCCAGTTGACAGCGCGATTAAAAGAAGTCGTATTTGAAGCCAACTTGACCACGGATCCCGTAGTATTCAATTTGGTTTGGACGACGTTCTGAGCCAGTGAAGTATTGCAGTGGCTCATCGGTGAGATTATTGAGCTCAATGTAGATCATGGCATTGTCATTGATGTAGTAAGAAGCGGTGGCATCCACACTGGTATAGTCACCATAGTAAGTATCTAACATGGTATTACTACCGTGATCTTCAATGTACTCACCTTTGTGGTTTACTGCGATACGAGCGGCAAAGTTGCCATCATCGTAATACAAAGCAACGTTGTATAACTCATCGGCCTGACGAGATATTTTCACTTTATCGCTACGGTTTGGGATCTCCATCTCAGAGTCCATCAAAGTAAAGTTAAAGCTCATGCCAAAGTCATCGAGTGACTCATTGATAAATGCCAAGCTTGAGTTGGCGGTAAACTCAACGCCATGTAGCCAAGCATCATCACCATTTAACGGGCTTTTTACAGTTACCGAGTTACCGCGGTAACTGCCTTGATAACTCTGCGAAAATACCGGGTCAATGATCTGTTTGTAGAAGTAACCAACAGCAATAACCCCGGCATCATCAAAGTAGTGCTCGTACATCAAGTCGACATTATTTGAATAGGTTGGGTCTAACTCAGGGTTACCTGCGCGTAACTGGTTTTCCATTTCCAAGTAAGTTGCACCGGGTGATAATTGACCAAAGTCAGGACGAGCAAAGGTACGCGTTAATGCGAATCGCACATTGGTCATATCATCTTGATGGTAGGTAACGTGAACCGATGGCAACACAGACCAATAATCTTTGCCACCTTGTTCAGGTTCCACGCTAGTGCCTTGATCATTTTCGACCGCGACATAACCATATACATCGGTTTTAGTTTGTGTCGCGCGCACCCCACCTACAACAGTCCAGTATTCAGATGGCTTATAAGTCGACATACCATATAGGGATAAATGGCTTTCTTCTAAGTCAAAGTTTCGACTCAAGCCGCCACCATTTGCCACGACTTCAGAGTCACCATCTAAGAAGTTCAACTTGTGTTTATTATCACCCCACCAGCGCTTTAAATCGTTTACCGGGATCACTTGTGAAAAGTGCTTTTGATAATCATGGGAAAAGTTATCCAGAAATTCACCGCGACCTGGCTGGTCAACCAAACTCACACCTAAGTCTTTGGCCACTTGAGAGAGTGTCGGAGTGGGGCCAAACTGCTCTTCATTCCAGCCATAAAACTTGTCGTAAAAATTGGCGTTGCGTTCTTTGTCACGATATTTAAAACCCGTTTTCAGCTCAAGTTGATCTGAATATGTATGAATAAGATCTAGTTGAGCAACGATTTTATCCCTTTCTTGAATATCAATACCGTACAGCTCGACATCTGCTAACACCGCTTTGTCAGGGTCCATCACCCAGTCACTCGGCAAGTGCATGCCAATACCACGGGCAGGATCAGTACCGCCATCAATGGTGTTGTATACTAAATTGCTACCTACATCTTGGCCATTTCGCACACCAACTTGGTTATCAAATTCAACACCTTGCTTAAACTTTACGACGTAGTAAGCATTGTCTTCACCATTGGGAATATCACCGTATTCAAACTGATTGTCATAGGTGCTTAACTTCCACTCTACTCGGGTGTTGAAATCAATATCGTATTCACCACCAAGCTCAAACCCTTTCATTTCGGTGATCAATTCATCGTAAATATGCTGAAGCTCTACGCGGTTTTTGTTGTAGCGAACACGATGTTTATAGTGAGTTTCTTCATCTGACAAGGTGCCATACATGGCCGACGCATACACTAAGCCATTGTCCAGTAGGTACTCACCAGACATATTTAAGCCGTAGGTTTTACGTGTTCCAGTGTAGTCGCGCAGCTCTAAACGATGCACACCTGCAATGCCGTCATCATCGATTGCTCTGCGAGGTTCATAATTGTCGGTTGCCCAATCACGCTCCCACGCCGTGGCGTTGATCAAAAAGCCAAATTTATCGTCCTCAGAGCGGTCGCCATATAGCATGTTAAATGAATAACTGCCCCCTTCTGCTTTTTCAGCACCACCAACCCCCACGTTCACCGATAACATGCGCTCATCTGGTGCACGGCGCGTAACGAAGTTGATGTTACCGCCAATCGCGTCCCCTTCCATATCGGGCGTGATCGCTTTTGAGACCTCAACCAACTCAATCATATCAGTAGGGAAAAAATCAAAAGCCACGGCACGACTTGTGGTTTCTTCTTCTGCGGTAGGTAGACGGTCGCCGTTCATTGAGGTCGAATTCCACTGTGAAGGTAAACCGCGTATCGCAACAAAACGCCCCTCGCCTTGGTCGCGCTCAATCGACACACCAGGCATACGCTGTACAGCTTCGGCGGCATTACGGTCTGGTAATTTTCCGATGCCATCAGCAGACATCACATTTTTAATGTTGTCCGACTCTTTTTGCATGTTAGTTGCCATCATGGCACCACGACGCATGTGACCAACTGCCACCACTTCCTCCATGGTGGCTTCATTGATATTTAAACTTAAACTACCTAAATCCAAAATTTCGCCATCAACGACTGTAATATCAAAGTCAGACGACGGATAACCTAAATATTCAACACGCAATGTGTACTTACCAGCAGGCAAACGCGATAAGTTAAATTGCCCTTGATGATCTGTCGACGTTTTCGATTTTGTGCCGACAACTGAAATTTTTGCTCCTGATAAAATGCCTGACGCATCAGTCACTAAACCTGTTATCGAACCATCAGCTAGCGCAGAAAAACTGCTCATCGCCAATACACCCGCTGCAATAGATGTTAGTTTGTTCATGTTTACCCCGAGAAAGTGAGTTTAATATTTATTGGTCTAGACCAGATTTTTAGGGACAGTGTATGGGGCATGTGTGACATTAATATGTCGCAATTTTTAAACTGTGATTAATCGGGATAGGTTACTCAAGCTAATTTAGCCATGTTTATTTGCGGGAGAGGGTTAAAAGTATCATCGGAGTCTGCGCTGAATTGACATGCTACCTATTGTCGATACGGAATTAAACGGCGACCTACGGCGACTCTGTAAAAAGCCGTTCACTCATTGAAACTAATATTTTGAGTGCGTGATCGACGCACTCAACTAACAAGCTGCGAGTCTAATTATACTTTTTTAACAGCTTGCTGAACTGCATTGGCAATTTCATCTGCAAGCGCGGGGTCTTTAACGGCTCTAGCCAAAGTCACACCACCTATCAACATAGCAAGTGTTGCCCAAGCATTCGTGTCATTATCGCCATCCAGCACATCTTTGCCTTGATTAAAGGTCTCCACAACTTTTGTTAATTCATTTTGAAACACTTCCCGTGTCTCTTCACCCGAACGCACCACTTCAGGGGTCAGGCTTTGTAGTGCGCAGCTGTCGCTAAGCTCACTGCATCTTTTTTCCCCTAAATAAAATGCAACAAATTCATCAAGCCACTGCTGTGTATGTATATCTTGAAAGTGTTGAATTGCCTGCTCTGTTTGACGAACCCCACCAATCACCACCTCGCGAAATGCCTTGGGCTTAGAACCAAAGTGCGCATAAAAAGCACCAGATGTCACACCTGCACCGCTTGCAAGCCCGTTGACTCCGGCACCATCGTAGCCATATTGGCGAAAAGTTTTATGCATTGATTCCAAAATGCGCTGGTGCGTTTGCTCTTTTTTACTCATCACGTAATCACCCTCTACTTAGCGTAATTATCATTATATCAATTGAAATATAACGGTCACTATAAAACTGTTTGACAATATAGCGATCGCTATATTAAGGTTTTATATAGTGATCACTATATTTAAAACTAACCCTAATCAATTGGAGAAAATATATGCCACTTACACTGACACTCACAGAAGGCGCTTTGCCTGAAGGAACACTAAAGCTGGCTGTCGCCAAAATTACAGATTCAATGCTGAAATGGCATGAACTCACGGATAACAAAGTGATGAAGCCCAATATCACAGCCATCGTGCAAACATTACCTAAAAACTCAACGTTTTCAGGTGCAGAAGAGTTTTTAGGCGTATGGGTCGAGTGGAAAGTGCCCTCATTTGCATTCACCGAACGGGCAGTTCAAATCGGCTTTGGCAAAGAAGTAACCGAGGTCATTCATCAACTTTCTGGGTATAAGCAGCCCAAAGAAAACATCTACATTAATGTTGTACACGCAGTGGATGGATCATGGAACTTCAATGGTACCGCGATGACCAACGAGCAAATAGGACAAGCAATAGCCCTAGGCTGATTGGCCTAACGCTGAGTCTACCTGTTTGATGTAAATAGATAGATTAGCGCTTTAACAGCCATGTTATAAGCTTGCGATTACTCGCTAGACTTAAAGAAGTCCACCACTGTTAGCCTATGTTCATAAGGCTGCCACTGCGCTATTTGGCGTTGTGCAGATAAGTTGTATCCATGAACTTAAAAACGGGGCTCTGATAATAGTTTTGAGATATTTAGCTTTGAGTCAGAGCCCAAGATAAAACTTGAATGTCATACCTAAATTGGCAATAAACCACCTTGACATATTGCCTTAGCACCTTGCCTTAAAGTTGACATTTGACTAATTCGAAATCATCAGGTACAAATTTTATACAGGACACATAACAGAACCATACTTGGTTCAATTTTTCACAGTGAAACATAAAATAAGGAAAGTTCTACAATGAAACTCACAATTAAGAAAAACAAACTCAAAGACCTTACAAAAAACAATGTGGTTATTTCTGACAAGGTGACACCACAGATCGGTGGTGCTCTGCCGCCAGCAAGCCATTTTTGCGATACTAAAGGTCAATGCAACACCCATACTTGGGTGACTTTTTACTGCCATTAATTAAACAAGGAAATGAAAATGAAAATTCAATTAATCAAAAAAGATCTAAAGCGCCTAACTAATGATGCCCAGTTTGTACCTGCCGAAATTACCCCAGAAGTAGCAGGTGGTAAGCCAAGAGATACGGGCTATACCCACTTTTGTACGGCGATAAGTGTATGCCGCACGCGCTAGAAAAGTGGTCGATAACCAGCCTGTAATAGGTTATCGACCTTTCGACAATTATTGTCTCGTATTAAGCATGTCAAAACCCCACATTTGACTAATAGCTATTACTGCTTATTTCGGTACTGACACATACAGACTGTGGCCTGAATCATGAAAGCACTACATGACAAATATTGCTTACAATCGCGTTATCATGGCCCTCAAGCGAAAGATTAACCATATAATATTATTATCTTTTTCATAAAATCCGTTGCTATCTCGAATATCCAACCATCTACTGATACTGTATTACGAAGTATTTTTATATCCTTCATAAAAATTACATAATCCCAGAAATCTCAAAGGACACACTATGAATGTAAAACCGCTTGTTGCGGCACTCGCCTGCGCTATCGTTTCCTATAGCAGTTACGCTACTACCAATATTGCACAGTTCATTGATAATCAAGGCAATACCAATATCAACACACCATCTGCGACACCTTATGTGTTCAACCATACAGATATTGACTCCGTCAAAATCACTCAGCAAGGAAGTAAGTTCTATGTCGAAGACGCCGGGATTTATCGAGTCAATTATTCGCTAAGTTGGCGTACATCGGGTGTCGGCGCATCTGCAAGGCGCCAAGTTAAAACTTACATACTGACCAATGGTACAGATATCTCCGCGACGTCTTACGAGTACGCACGAATTGAAAACTACGCTGAAAACGCCACTAACCAAGGCAATTTTTTGCTTGAGTTAAATGCTGGCGATTACATTGAGCTTATCCACACGGCCTCGTCAGACAACCTCAATGAAGCACTCTCAAATCCAGGTGAGAGCTGGATTGCATTAGAGTTTGTAAGTACCAGAGAAGAAAACGGCCAGTATCCAAAATCGTGTTTAGAGATAAAACAAAATAAACCTTCAAGCAAAAGTGGCACCTATACCATAGATCCAGATGGCAGTGATGGTGAAGCACACTTTGATGTGTACTGCGATATGGCCACAGAAGGCGGCGGTTGGACCCTGATCTCAAAGTATTCAGGTATTGGCGGTCAGTGTAGCTATCCAGACTTTAACGCCTGTAACCTTGAAGGTATGTCACATGCAGGGCTAACCCAAAGTGCCAAGTTAAATCACAATGCCATTATTGCGCTCGTAGATGGAAGAAGCGACGCCCTGTTTAGAGCAAAAAGCACCTTTGACGATACAGTGATCAAAAGAGTGGATGGCGGAGACCCATTTGCCACAGTAAAAGTTGGCGACAAATTTGCCTGTCGAGATATCGCACAATCAAATTGGCACAATTATTCAATTGATGGCCTAGTTCAATACCCAACACGTTTAACAACGTGGACCACAAACCTCACTTATGTTGGCAAAAGTGATCAAGTAACCCAGTGCGGCAACGGGATCACATTTGAAAGCGAGCGTTTTCCAGCACTACATGCTATTGATGCAGGCTCTACCAGCGCGCCGACTGTACAAGGCGCCTTTTATATAAAATAAAACGGGCTCTCGCTTTGCTTCATGGTCAGCCTGAATTCAAGGCTGACCTACTTATACCACTGTTTAGTCTCTATAAAGCCACAACTACAACTACAACTACAACTACAACTACAACTACAACTACAACTACAACTACAACTACAACTACAACTACAACTACAACTACAACTACAACTACAACTACAACTACAACTACAACTAAAAAAATAACTGACTTGTATTTCCTTTGAGCAATCCAAGGAGAACAAAAGTAGCCCGAACATCAGAATGATTTTTCCACAGTTAAACACACTAGTTCGCCACGGGTTACAAGCCTACTCCCTCTGTCTGGTACGTATTTTACTGGCCCCATATTAATTACAGCTAAAAATAAAAAACACGTTTTATAAAGATAAACAAATTAACTTACGAGAGATTAAACGAAATTAAATATTACTTTGAATAATTAAAAATACAGAAAGATAGGGTACTGCAAGCCTGTCACTCGCAATGCAATTTAATACGCCTTTAATTGTGAACACTAAAAAGTTACAATACAAATTATTAGAACTCTAATTAAAAGAGTTTCTACCTACTAAACAGGCAATGAGGGTCATATGAATACTTGCAAAGCAACGCCACTATTGCCAAATGACAATCAACACAAAGTGTTGGCATTAGAGGTACTCGCCCAGCATATTTGTGATAAAACACTCAGCCACATAGATCACACAGCCAGTGAGCACGGCGCAACTAAGATTCTACTGAAAATACAAGAGTCCAACTCTTTGCCTTTATTGTCTAATGGTTATCAAATAGAAGCGACAATCCCCAAGTATTACAATAAAGAAGACGCGATATACGTCGCGAAATTCTTAGAAACCCAGCGTCAAATTGAACCTCAAGGGGAAGTATATGACGACGTATTGGATCAAGTGATTGCCAGCACTGACAGGCGGAGCAACGAAGAGCAAAACATCTCTTTGGCACGCCAAGCTAATAGCGCGGATGCTAGAAACATCGCAAAGTTATTCGCCAACAATAGAGCTGCATATTCGAATAAACAACATGATGAAGCCGCTGTGATGGCAAACATCAGTGCTAAACACATCTACTTTGTGATTGAGTATTTAAACAATATTGTGGCAGTCGTTCACATCAAGCTCGATAAATCGACACACAGTGCCTTCATTCAAGAACTGGTTGTAGCAAACTTTGTAAAAAATCAAAGAATGGCCACAACACTCGTGGACTTTGCGCTTATGCAACTGCGCCACACAAACACCACAAAAATACACTGTCACTGCCTTTCAGGAGATTACGCCATGAATAAAGTGATGGCTCGCCACGAATTTAATTTTGGTGGGCGCTTAGCAAATCAACTTGTTATCAAAGACCAGTTTCAATCTGTGAATATTTGGTCAAAACATCTAAATGCGGCCAATTGAACGCATTTAGTCCAATGCTTACATAGTTATTTTCACCTTTAACCTAGCAAAATAATTTGTAGTCTAATTAATAGAGTTTCACTATGAAAAAAGACAACTCCTTACTCAATCTCCCCGTTTTTTACACCTCCTCAGCAGTTGTACTAGCGCTGGTGATTTTTGCCGTTTTAAGCCCATCAGCGGCTTCCTCATTGTTTTCCATTACTCAGTCAGCTATTACCCAAAATGGCAGTTGGTTTTACGTGTTGACTGTCGCCATCATTTTAGGCTTGGTTGCGTATTTAAGTATGTCTCGATTTGGTGAGATTAAACTCGGGCCGGATCACTCAGACCCCGACTACAGTTTCTCAACTTGGTTAGCTATGTTATTTGCCGCCGGTATGGGGATAGGTCTGATGTTTTTTGGTGTCGCCGAACCGGTAATGCACTTTGTTTCACCACCAACGCAAGATAGTGGTTCGCTCGAAGCCATCAAAGAAGCCATGAAAATAACCTTTTTCCATTGGGGTTTTCACGCTTGGGCTATCTATGCCATCGTGGCGATGATTTTGGCCTACTTTAGCTATCGTCACAAATTACCACTGACATTGCGTTCAGCGCTGTACCCTATCATTGGAGACAGGATCTATGGCGGAATTGGTCACACTGTGGATATTTTTGCGGTGGTTGGTACCGTGTTTGGGGTTGCTACTTCACTGGGTCTAGGCGCGGCACAAGTCAATGCGGGACTCGCCTACCTGTTCTCATTTGATGTCTCGGTACAGAATCAAGTCATCATTATGATCACCATCACTGCACTGGCATCCGTGTCTGTTGCAACTGGGTTAGATAAAGGAATTAAAATTTTATCGCAAACCAATATGATATTGGCCGTGGTATTGCTGGCACTTATTTTCTTTATCGGCCCGAGTGTATTTTTACTCCAAGCTTACGTACAAAACGTAGGAGAGTATTTATCCGACATCGTGTCTACCACTTTTAACCTTTATGCCTATGAAAAGAAAGATTGGATAGGCGGCTGGACAATATTCTATTGGGGTTGGTGGCTAGCATGGGCACCTTTTGTCGGGTTGTTTATTGCACGCATCTCCAAAGGCAGAACCATTCGAGAGTTTGTCATTGGTGTAACCTGTATTCCAACTGCGTTTACCTTGTTGTGGATGACTATTTTTGGCAATTCGGCACTGGCAATGATTTATGAGCAGAGTAAAACGAGTATCTCTGACATGGTGAGTAACAACTCCGCTGTGGCGCTGTTTGTATTTTTAGAAAACTTCCCAATGTCGGAGTTTTTGATCGGTCTATCTATCATTATGATTGTAGTATTTTTTGTTACGTCATGTGATTCGGGGGCTATGGTCATTGATATGCTGTGTTCAAACGGTAATAACAATACGCCGCTGTGGCAACGCTTGTTCTGGTCTATCGGCGTTGGTGTTGTTGCAGCTGCGTTGAGCCTTGCAGGTGGCCTAGATGCACTACAAACGTTGACGATTGTCAGCGCTCTCCCCTTTTCACTGGTATTACTGGTTGCTTGTTACGGACTGATCCGCGCACTGCGTATTGATGACGCCAAGCGCAGTACACATACTATGCCCATGACTTTTGACAACCAAGTAAACGATGAACAAACGTGGCAAGAAAGTTTAGCCCTGCTCATCGCCACACCAGCTAAAGGCAAGGTCGACAAATTTATTTTAAAAGACGTAAAACCTGCTCTGAAAAAAGTCCGTGATGAATTTGATAATAACCAAGTGGATGCCGAGGTTAAGGTGAACAATGCCGCGGTGATCCTGACTGTGCATCATGGTGATGAACATGACTTTGTCTATGGCGTATACAAAAGTGAAGCACTGCAACCGGACTTTACCCAAAATGATATCACTGAAAGCGACTCATACTATCGGGCTGAAGTGTATTTAAGTGAAGGCGGCCAAAACTATGACATTATGGGCTGGTCAGAAAGTGCAATTATCAATGATGTGCTAGCACAGTACCAAAAGCACCTTCACTTTTTGAATGTGCTACGAGAGTAGCACTTCTATTTATTTACCCGATTCGGTTTGGCTCATCGGTGCGATTTCAAGCACCGGTGCAGCGTCAAGCTCATTGGCATCCATCATAGTTGCGATGCGCTGCATGGAAGACAACAACAAAGATTGTTCCCACTCTTCTAGTTCACAAAAATTTTGAATAAAATGCTCTTGCAATGGTTGCGGTGCATCAATTAATAAACTTTTTCCCTGCTGGGATAAAAATAAACTCACACGACGTTTATCCAAAGAGCTACGCACTCGCTCCACGATATTTCGACTCTCTAAGCGGTCAAGTATATTCGTCACTGTCGCGGCACTGAGGTTAACATTCTTGGCAATTTGGCTTGCCGTCACACCTTTAACACGCGCTATTTCTTGCATAATAAGTAGTTGAGGCCCCGTTAACCCCGATGACTTATTGAGCTGTTTGGAGTGCAAGTCAATGGCACGGATAACCTTTCTTATTGAGACTAATAGTTCTTCGTACTTTTCCATTTAGTAACGCTACCGATAAATACCAACAGCAGCAGTATAATCCGATTAAACCCGCTGAACCACAATAATTAAGCACTGCAAACTCTGACTCACGAAACGCTTAGATAGCGCGCCACTAGTTTGTCTAAGAACAATGCTAGTATCTTGTTCATATGCGTGTAGTCATGAGCGATAATGCGCTCAGGTAGCTCGACATAACGGTCAATACCTGCGCGACTGAAATCCTCATTCTCTATCAACATACCGACCACTTCAGTGGTGAACTCCAAGTGACACTGAAATCCATATACCAATGGTTGATACTCAACTATTTGCCTCGGGCACCCACTGCTACTTGCTAGCACCTTTGCGGATGCAGTTAAGCCTGGCATATCATTGTGCCAATGCCCAACCTCAATACGTGGCGAAAAATGACTGAACAAGGGATGACAGCAACCTTCATCATTCAAAATGATAGGAAACTTACCAACCTCTCGCTCTGGACTAGATTCAAATTTTGCGCCTAGCGCTTCACCAATCAATTGCGCACCTAAGCAAACACCGATGACCATTTTGTTTTCTTTGATTGCACGGGCGATAACCGCCTGCTCTGCTTGTGCATCAAAATGAGGGCAATCCAAGGCGCTGGTAGCAGGGCTTTGCGGCCCACCCATAACCACCAACATATCTATATCATCAATACACTGTGGCAGTGCTTGTCCTTCGTAGAGGCGAGAGTAACTGTTCTTCGCGCCGATTGAATTACTCCAATCTTCAAATGCGCCCGGCGCTTCAAAATATTCGTGTACAATAAAGTGGATCCGCATCGCTTTGCTCCTGTCATTGCTTGATGCGATTATCCTATAACAATTTGCCATGGCTTAATTTAAACTAAAAGACATAAAACATCGAAAAACCGCCAAAAGTATGGATGCCAATCAGCTCATAGCACAAAACTCAAACCAAGCAGCACTCTCAAAGCACCTCGCTATGCCTGCTGGCTTCATAGATAAATGGCACCGACATCCATGGCATCAGGTGATATTTCCGCGCTCGGGGTTAATACAATCACAAAGCGATGGCAACCAGGTAGTGCTGCCCCATAACGCGTTGCTTTTTGTGCCCGCCAACACCTGGCACGCCTCTGAGGCTATCTGTGATACCCAATTCTTAGCTGTGTATATCAATCCTAGTATAGAAGTCGGGTTTCCAGCACATGCTCAAACTTGTTTAGTAACCCCTTTTTTAAAAGCCCTTATTTTGGAAATAGTCGGCCAGATTGAAAATGCAACAGCGCAGATAATACATCATCTTTTGCAAGTACTGGGCGACCAGCTAGCCACAGCACAAGCGTATACTATCCCGCTGCTTACGCCAAAGGATAGACGTTTGAATGCAATCTTCACGACGCTAATCGATGCACCAGATACACCTTATACCCTCGCACAGTGGGCTCAACAAGTCGGCGCATCAGAGCGAACATTAAGCAGGTTAATTGCAAAGGAATTTCAGCAATCATTTAGCGCTTGGCGTCAACATATCCGCCTCGTTTTGTCACTGCGCCTGCTGCAAAGTGAGCGCAGTGTACATGACATCGCACTGACATTAGGCTATACATCTGACTCAGCCTATATATGTGCATTCAAAAAACTATTTAAACAAACACCTAATCAATACCGCAAGCTGACCCTTGCCTCAAACCTATAAATCCGTATTACTAGTACCCGGCTGTAAACGCTTTACCCACAAATTGAGCTGTCTCTGCCTCATCGATTAATGCACACGCAAAGTCTTGCCAAGAAATATGTGATTTACCTGTTTTGTCCACCAACAACTCGCCTTCACTCACTCTATATTGCCCTGTGCGCTCACCAACTCCTATCAAAGCAGATGGGCTAGCGTAGCTCCAATTTTGATTGTGGTGGGCGACACAAAGCTGATATTGCTCAAAACAGGCTTGTGCTATGTCTTTCCAACCAGCGGGGACTAAGGATTCATCATCAAGTACCAGCTTACCATCAGAGTTAGGAACCGTTAAACAGGCCGCCCCACCGACTAATAATAGCCGTGTATGAGTTTCTCTTAGCCCGGTTAATAAGGCTTCAGCAATATTGATAAGCTGCTTCTCATGTCCTACTGTCGGGCGTGTTGCACTGATCACTAAATCTTGTCCTTCACTGAGGCGGATCACATCGCTGATATCGTTAACGTCACCTACTTGCGCATATGCCTGCGTAGGTAGCGCTGCGACTTTACGTTGATCCCGTGTTACCGCAGTTACTTGATGACCACGATGGATAGCCTCAGCCACAACCGCTTGACCCACATTACCTGTTGCACCGAATACTGTGATACGCATCTGCTTCTCCTTTAAGTTATTTTGCGTTAACAACACTTTCAATTTAACCTCTCGTAAGAGTTAAGAAATTAACCCAGGTTTAGTGCAACCAGAATTTCGTAAAAAAATAAAAAGAACCTCAAAATAAACCTAGGTTCATTACAGCATGCCCAATCGCGATTAAGCTGGGTACTTATCTAAATGACAAGGAATTAAAGCGATGACTGACCTGCAAATTGTGAACGAATATTTAACCGATTTAGGGCTTTCTAACCACCCACTTGACGAGTCTTTTTTAGCACAACTGCAAAGCAGGCATGTTGCCAAGCACACCTTCAACAGCGTATCTGCGGTGTTAAAGCAGCCTTTGCCTTTAGATATTGCACACCTACTCACTAAGATCACCAAAAAGCAATTTGGTGGATACTGCTTTGAACATAACAAGCTGGCCTTCCATGTCTTAAAACACCTCGGCTTTGACGTCAAGCTACTGCTCGCTAAGGTTGTTTACAACAGAGATGTTGAGGTGCCGAGAACGCACAGAGCCACATTAGTTACCTATCAAGGTGAACAGTATTTATTCGATGTTGGATTTGGCCCCCAAGGGGCAATATACCCTCTCAAGTTGATGTTGGATGTGCCGCAACCTCAAGGTTATATGACTTATCGAATCACTCAAAATCAGGCGCAAGATTACTGTTTTCAGGTATTGAAGAACGGCGAGTTTTTCACACTATATACATTTGATCTCAACTATTACAGCGAAGCTGACTGCGAACTGAGCCACTTTTATTCACATAAGCACCCCAATGCTGCGTTTGTGAATAACCTAGTTGTCAGCCGAAAGACCCTTGATGAAACCCACTCTTTGAGAAATGGCGAATATCACCATATTACTCCCTCACAAACAGAGATCACAAAAATAGTGAGTGCTGAGCAGTTACACCAATTACTCCAAGTTCAGTTTTCGTTAAATTTGGATGAAGCAGTCTGCGCTTATTTATTTAGCAAGTTTTCGCAACCTACACAGGCAAGCTAACCAAAATTACCTAAGCGAGAAAATCATGAATCACTCAGTTACTCAGCCCATACTAATGTTGGTATGGGTCGGCTTGCTATCTTCTTCTTTTGTCGTGTCAGGTAAGTTATTGCCCTATGCAAGTCCCATTACAGCCACATGCCTGCGATTTATACTGACAAGCTTATGCCTCGCGCCACTAATATGGCGTTCAGGGATCGCCCGCTTAACGGCAAAACAAGTCGTACAATATACGCTGATAAGTAGCTTTTTAGTGGCATTTTTTGTCGGCTTGTTTGAATCATTGAAAACCACCTCGGCAGAAAAAACTGCGGTCATTTATACCTTATTGCCGCCAATGAGTGTGATATTGAGCTTTGTTTTTATTGGTATTAAAACCCGAATAAGTCAATTATTCGGCTTTTTAATTGGCACTGCGAGCGCTATCTGGATGTTAGTAAACGGCCAAAAAGACCTAATGATTTTAAGCGCTTGGCAATATGGAGACAGCATATTTTTAATCGCTTGCTTTTGCCTTGCAATGCATGTGTTACTGATAAAAAAGTGGGCGACTGCACTGCCTGCACTGATCAGCACATTTTATATTGTGACACTTGGTAGCGTGTTACTAGTACCGGTGATGTTGCTCTATGGTGATCTGACCAATTTGGTGTGGCAAAGCTATACATTTTGGACATGGCTTATCTATTTAACCTTGTTTACAACTCTTGGCACTTTCTTTTTACAGCAACACCTTTTGAAGCAAGTCAGCCCAAATACCTTTTTAGCCATGACTTATTTGGTGCCTGCCTTTGTATTATTTTTTCAGGGCGGAATATTTCAGTTCTTACTCAGTATACCTGCGCTATTAGTTGCATCTTTTGCACTTTACTTGATATCTCGGGCACCATAACATGTTCCTATAAAGTCGGATTATCAAGGAATGCCGTTTGAACATACAACCCAAGCTCGCTGACTTCGTCTCTTTTTTCAGTGCAGACGAGAAACCGCTTTGCGCAGAAGATTTTCAAAATTTTGGTTTACAGGGAAAACTCAAACACTACCCTAAAAATGCTTTGTTGATGGTTCAAGGCAGCCCAGCACCAAATTTATTTTTTATCACGCAAGGCGATGTGCGCTACTTTAATGTGTCCGCAGAAGGCAAAGAGTTTACCCAAGCTTTCGCCTGTGCCCCCTGTATTGCAGGCTCTACACGTGCCATGACACAAAACACACCGGCTCTGTTTAGCATTGAAGCTCTTGATGATGTACTTTGTCTTGAGTTTGAATGGCACAATTTTTTCAATACCATGAAAACGCACCCCGGCTTTTTAGAAGCCTATACTCGTCTACTTGAAAACTTATTTATCAAAAAAGAAGAACGCGAGTACGCATTTGTACACCACAGTGCCGAACAGCGGTATTTGAATTTTATTGACAAAAACCCAGAACTCAGTGAACGCGTTCCATTAAAAATGGTGGCATCACACATAGGTATTACGCCAATTGCCCTTAGCCGTATTCGTCGGAAGTTGGCAATGTAACAGGTAAAATAAACATGGCTGAGAATAGTGTAATTTTTTTGCGATTGAAATTTACTCATTTTTGAATAAATAATTCATCTAAAGCATTACAATTTTTTTTCACTACGGTAATCTGAACAACCGCTTAGTAAATGGAATGAGGACCATGAGTTATATACTAACAACGCAATGTAGTGATGAAATTGGATTAATAGCAAAAATCACCAGTTTATGTCATGAGCATAATTTAAATATTGTTCGCAACAATGAATTTGTAGACCGTGAAGGTAAACGCTTTTTTATGCGCACTGAGGTAACGGGCTCACCAACAAGCCTATTTCTTTCTCAGCTACAATCGAATTTGCCTGATGATGCACAAGTCAAACTACACAGTCCGACCAAAGTAAAAGTCGTTTTACTCGCGACGAAAGAAGCACACTGTCTAGGTGGTGTATTGCTCAAACAATATGAAAATGCGCTCAATATTGAAATACAAGCTGTCATTGCCAATTACCCAGACTTAAAACCACTCGCTGAGGCATTCAATGTCCCATTCCACTGCGTATCTCATGAGGGGCTGAGTCGTACAGAACATGATCAGCAAGTCGGTGACCTAATCGCCAACTATCAGCCTGATTTAGTCGGGCTCGCAAAATATATGCGGATTTTAAGCCCCGAGTTTGTTGCCCGTTTTAAAGATAAGATCATTAATATACACCATTCATTTTTACCAGCGTTCATCGGTGCAAAGCCATACCATCAAGCGTTTGAACGAGGTGTCAAAATAATTGGTGCAACTGCACACTTCGTCAACAATGAACTCGATGAAGGACCTATCATAGTACAGGATGTGACTCAGGTTACGCATGCAAATAACGCAGAGGCGATGGCCAAAATAGGGAAAGATATAGAAAAAACCGTTTTTTGCAAAGCTCTGCAATTAGCTTCAGAGCACAAGCTCTTTATCAATGGAACAAAAACGGTGGTATTTAAATAAGTGCTCAGTTTTTAGCAAGGTGCAAAAGTAGCAGTGTGCTACTTTGCCGCCTCGATTGGTTCTAATTGTAGTTTTGAAGCGATTAAAACTGCCTGTGTGCGGTTATAAACACCCAGTTTACGAAATATTGCCGTAATGTGTGCTTTGACCGTTGCCTCGGAGATATTTAACTCATAAGCGATTTGTTTATTCAACAAGCCTTCGTGTAGGTACTGCAGTACTTTATACTGCTGCGGTGTCAACGAAGCAATTTGCTGCGCAAGCTCCCGGTCCTCGCCGTCAAGATCATTTATTTTTTCCTTGATATCCGCCGGTAGCCAGTTTTCACCATCTAGCACCTGTTGTAGCGCACTGACAATATCCTGAGATGAAGATGCTTTTGGAATAAACCCCATCGCACCATAACCCATTACTTTAGAAATAACATTGAGATCTTCACTGCCAGACACCACAACAATAGGTAATGATGGATGGTCTTCGCGGATCCGGATCAGGCCGTATAAGTCGCCATTGCCCGGCATGTGCAAATCTAACAGTAGCAAGTCTAAGTCATCATACTGCGACAACCGCTCTAATGTTTGCTCAAAGTTTTCTGATTCAATAACTTCAAGGCCTTCAAACTGATTTTGCAAAGCCCCCTTTAATGCTTCTCTAAACAGGGGGTGATCATCCGCAATTAAAAACTGATTCATGCATAGCTCCTAAAAAATCGGCTGTCTTTGGTATTAAGACAGCCGATATAGTACGTTTAGAATTCGCTAAATTTCAAGTTTTTAACGCTCAATTAACGGTTTAAACGATTTTCAATTAATTCATCGACTACACTTGGGTCTGCAAGCGTCGATGTATCACCGAGTTGCTGATACTCGTTAGCCGCGATTTTACGCAAGATACGACGCATAATTTTACCCGAGCGAGTTTTAGGCAAGCCCGGGGACCACTGGATCATATCTGGTGATGCAATTGGACTCAGCTCTTTACGTACCCAGCTTCTGACTTCTTTCGTCAAGTCATCCGTAACCACAACCCCCTCGTTTGGTGTAACGTACACATAGATCCCTTGGCCTTTGATATCATGCGGGTAACCAACAACCGCAGCTTCCGCAACTGCTTCATGAGCAACCAATGCACTTTCGATTTCAGCCGTGCCCAATCTGTGGCCAGATACATTTAGTACGTCATCAACACGACCAGTAATCCAGTAGTAGTCATCTTCATCACGACGGCAACCATCACCAGTGAAATACACACCGGGATAAGCAGAGAAGTAAGTTTGTTCAAAACGCTCATGATCACCGTAAACTGTGCGAGCTTGTGATGGCCAACTATCAAGAATAACCAAATTGCCCTCTGTTGCCCCCTCTAGCGTATTGCCTTCTGCATCAAACAATGCTGGCGCAATGCCAAAGAATGGACGAGTCGCCGAGCCTGGTTTCATATCTGTAGCCCCAGGTAAAGGCGTGATCATAATGCCACCAGTTTCAGTCTGCCACCAAGTATCGACAATTGGGCACTCACTATTACCAATTTGCTCGTAGTACCATGCCCAAGCTTCAGGGTTAATTGGCTCACCAACAGATCCCATAATACGTAGACTTGTACGCTTAGAACTGGCTGTTGGCTCATCGCCTTTTGCCATTAGAGCACGAATTGCTGTCGGGGCTGTATAAAGGATAGTTACTTGGTGCTTATCAACCACTTCACCAATACGGCCAGAACTCGGGTAAGTAGGAACCCCTTCAAAAATCACTTGGGTACAGCCATTTACCAATGGGCCGTATGCCATGTAGCTGTGTCCTGTGATCCAACCCACATCAGCTGTACACCAAAAGACATCATCTTCTTTAAGGTCGAATACATACTCATGTGTCATTGAAGCGTATACCAAATATCCACCTGTGGTGTGTACTACCCCCTTTGGTTGACCTGTCGAACCAGAGGTATATAAAATGAATAGTGGATCTTCCGCATTCATTGGCTCTGGTTCACATTGCGCAGGTACATCAGCAACTAACTCATGCCACCACACATCATGGGCATTCCATTCAACTTCACCACCTGTAAGTTGGTGTACGACAACATGTTCAATGGTCGTTACTGAATCTTGTGCAACCGCTTCGTCAACATTAGCCTTAAGCGGTACAGAGTTGCCACCACGACGACCTTCATCTGACGTGATCACTACTTTAGCACCAGAATCCTTGATACGATCCGCAATCGCTGATGGTGAGAATCCACCAAAAACTACCGAGTGAATTGCACCAATACGCGCACATGCCTGCATAGCATAAATTGCTTGGGGCGTCATAGGCATATAAATAGCAACACGGTCGCCCTTCTCGACACCTAACTTTTTCAAGCCATTTGCCAGCTTCGCTACTTCATCATGTAGTGTCTGAAACGTGATATTTTCGCTTTGCTCAGGGTTATCACCTTCCCATATCATGGCTACTTTGTTGGCATTTTTTTCAAGGTGGCGATCGATACAGTTGTAAGAGGCATTAAGTACGCCATCTTCAAACCACTTGATGCTGATATGGCCTTTATCAAACGAGGTATTTTTTACTTTATTAAAAGGTGTGAACCAGTCGAGGCGTTTACCATGTTCAGCCCAAAACCCCGCAGGGTCGTCAATAGACTGCTGATACAGTGCTTGATATTGTTCATTATCTACAAGTGCAGCCTGCTTGATCGCTTCAGGTACCGGATAAATGCTCTGTGACATACTCATCTCCATATTAATTACTTGCCTTTTACGGCTTCACTCAAGGATCACTTACAACCACTCGATTAAGTATTAGACCTTAGTTGTAATTGTTGCTTTAAGTTTATCCAAATCAGAATTATTTAACTATACATTAACGAGCATCAGCATACTGGCTCTCTCAAGCTAAAACCAGAGAGCACATGACAACAACATAAGTATAAGTGTAATTAATTATTGCCAAAGGCAATTTTAGAGCCGACCTCCGTTATTCAACCTTAGTCTCATAGACCAATGGGTAATTGAGTTAAGACCACCCATCATCAACAGTGAATGACGAAATAATTCTCTGCATTGCAACTAAGAGGCAGTATTATAGGAACTCCATTATGACAACTAAAATTAATATAAATAAAAAACTAACTGCGGTTGCAGTGTCTAGCTTACTTTCCAGCCAAGCTCTCGCTGCTAACATCGGGAATACTGAAGTAAGTTACGGGGGATATATCAAACTCGACGCTATCTGGAGTGACTTTTCGGATGGCACACTAGGGTCACAACATATTGGACGAGATTTTTATGTTCCAGGCACTACTCCAGTAGTACCGAGCACAGGAGAGGATGCCGTCTTCGATATGCACGCCCGCCAATCTCGGTTTAATTTTGGCACCGCCTCAAAACTGGATGATGGCAGCACCATAAAAACGAAAATTGAATTAGATTTTATCGCTTCAACAGGCGGAAATGAGCGCGTGAGCAATTCATATTCGCCACGAATTAGACAGGCTTTTGTCACCTATAAGGGGTGGCTATTTGGGCAGGCTTGGTCCAATTTCCAAAATGTTAGCGCACTGCCAGAAACCTTAGATTTTGTTGGCCCAGCTGAAGGCACAGTATTCGTGCGTCAAGCGATGGCAAAGTATACCATTGGTAACTGGTCGTTCTCAGCAGAAAACCCAGAGAGTACAGTAACAACGGAAGGTGGTGAGAGAAAAATCACCGATGATGCGCAAATGCCTGATTTTACGGCGCGTTATAATTACAAAGCCGATTGGGGTCACTTTACTGTAGCCGCGCTTGCTAGACAGTTGACTTATAAACTTGGTGCAGCTGATGAAACAGAAAGCTCGTATGGCATAAGTGCTTCTGGTCGCGTAAATTTTGGCAAAAACAATATCAAATTTATGCTCACTCATGGACAAGGTTTGGGCCGTTACGTTGGGTTAAATGTGGCACATGGCGCAGTGTATGACGGGAAAGATCTCCACGCAATTGACTCAACATCCGGATTCATAGCCTATCAACACTATTGGAATTCGCAGTGGCGTTCAACTTTCCTCTATTCGTATTTCAGCGCCGATAACGATACGAACCTGCTAAATATCACCGGGGACCCTACGGACATGACCACCAGCTATAGTGCCAATATTCTGTATTCTCCTGTTAAAAAGCTCACCTTTGGGGCTGAATATAAAGTCGCTAATAGAGAAGTACAAAGCGGTGCAGAAGGTGATTTAGATAGACTGCAGCTTTCAGTGAAATACGCCTTCTAATTCTCCCAGAAGGCCAAATAAAAAAACCACCTTATGGTGGTTTTTTTACATCTTACTCTGACTTTTGCTCTCTGCCTAAAAGCGCCATCGCAGCCTCTTTAACATCTTTTTTCTCATACAGAACTTGATAAATTTGTTCTGTGATTGGCATTTCAATGCCGCTGCGCTTGGCCAGCAAAAAAACTTCTTTGGTATTGCGATAACCTTCAACAACTTGACCAATACTACTCATCGCATCGTCAACACTTTTCCCCTGCCCCAGCGCCAATCCAAAGCGTCTGTTTCTAGATTGGTTATCCGTGCATGTTAAGATCAAGTCGCCAAGTCCTGCCATACCCATAAAAGTTTCCGTTTTAGCGCCCAGTGCACAGCCTAGCCGACACAGTTCAGCAAGACCTCTTGTGATCAACATTGTGCGTGTATTGGCACCAAAGCCAAAACCATCAGACATACCCGCTCCGATGGCGATCACATTTTTCACCGCACCACCGAGTTGAATACCGATAAAGTCATCATTACTGTATACTCGAAATGAACGACTACAGTGCAATAAACTGGCTAGCTCAGTGCGCAGTGCTTCATCTCTCGCTGACACAGAAATTGCAGTAGGTAACCCCGCGGCCATTTCTTTAGCAAAAGTAGGTCCAGATAATACGGCTAATGCAATCGATTCACCCAGTACTTCTTTTGCAACCTCTTCTAGCAAGCGCCCAGTATTAGGCTCAAGCCCTTTAGTCGCCCACGCCACTTGCGCACCATCTTGTAAATGGGGCTGAATTTGCTTAAGTGTTTGTGCAAATGCATGGCTGGGAACCACCACCAATATAATCTGACTTGCCTTAACGGCACGCGCAAGATCAACTTCCAGCGTCAGTGAATCTGGAAACTTAATATCAGGAAGATAACGTTGGTTTTGACGCTCATCTGCAAGCTGTTCGATATCAGCTTGGTTGCGCCCCCATAAAGTAACTCGGTGACCGTTGCGAGCAAAACAAATAGCAAGGGCGGTGCCATACGACCCCGCCCCTAATACGGTCACAGCAGACTGTGATGTATTCATAAATTATGCGTCAGCTGTTTGCTCTTGACCTGCACGTTGCTGCATGTACTGTGCAAATAGTGCGTCAAAGTTTACAGGTGCCAGGTTAAGCTGTGGGAAAGTACCACGGTTTACTAGGCTTGCTACTGCTTCACGAGCATATGGGAAAAGAAGGTTCGGGCAGAATGCGCCAAGCATATGAGCAAGTTGTAGCTCTTCCAACTCACCTACAGAGAAAATACCAGCTTGCTGAATTTCACATAGGAAAGCTGTCTCTTCGCCGATTGTCGCAGTCACAGTTAATGCTAAAACAACTTCAAATACGCCTTCATCCAATTTAGCTGAACGTGTATCCATATCTAGTTTAACTTCAGGCGTCCACTCTTTTTGGAAAATTGTTGGTGAGTTTGGCGTCTCGAAAGATACATCTTTAGTATAGATACGTTGGATGTTAAATTGTGGGCCTTCTTGCTGCTCCGCTGCAACATTTTGATTTTGTTCAGTCATTATTATTCCTATAAATTTTTATATAAACAGCATTTGTCTTATCAATACAATGCTAGAAATGTTTAATTTCGCTCGACTAAGCCAATAATTGAGTTAGTTTACCTTGAGCCTCAAGCGCCATCATATCATCGCAGCCACCGATGTGCTGACCGTTGATAAAAATTTGTGGCACGGTATATCCGCCATTTGCTTTTTCGATCATCTCTTCACGAAGTTCAGGCTGTACAGCAATATCATATTCTGTATATGTGACGCCTTTACTATCCAATAGCGCCTTCGCACGATGACAAAAAGGACAATAATCTTTAGTGTAAATAATTACATCGTTACTCATTTATTACTCCAATTACTTTCCAGTTGTCGTTGGTAGTCCAGCACTTTGCCACGAACTCATGCCACCTGAAAGCACATAAAGCTTTTCGTAGCCCTGTTGGTGCATTCTTTCAGCAATGTTATTGGCCGTCATACCTGTATTACACACAAGTATAATGGGCTTTGTTTTGTACTTTTCAAGTCCACCAAAGTCATTTTGTTTGGCTTTGTCGACATTCATCATCTCTGCACCGGCAATACGACCCGCCGTAAACTCTTTTTTGCCACGCATATCGAGTACTTGTGCATCTTCACGATTGATCAACAGAGTCAGTTGTTGTGGGTTAATCGGGCGGATTGACGAAAAACGGCTTTTATACCAGCTGTGTACTAACATGATTGCTAGGACGACCCAGATAATGCTTAATACAGGGTGATTGGTGAAAAAAGTAATATATTGTTCCATGGACCTTGCCACTTAGTTAGCAGATAAAACTTACAGTGCAGCGAGTATACTTTTTTACGGGTCTTGGTACAAACCTATTGTTATCAGTGCACACCACTACACGCTCAATGCCCAAATCAGAGACCGAGCACGCGCACTGATGAAGCCTTTATATGAAAGGTGTTACCATTAGATTAATCAATCTTGAACATAAATCACCAGCACAGGGCTGAATTTTCGCGCTAAACAAGGTATTCTATGCGCCATCTATCGTGCATTTTTCAGGAGCCCAAATGACTACGAAGAAAAAACCACTGGTACTTATGATTTTAGATGGCTGGGGATATAGAGAAGAAACACAAAGTAACGCTATCCTCGCAGCTAATACGCCTGTACTTGATGAGCTGTGGCAATCACAACCAAAGACGCTTATTTCTGGGTCTGGATTAGATGTCGGTTTGCCTGATGGTCAAATGGGGAACTCTGAAGTAGGACATGTTAATTTGGGTGCTGGTCGTATCGTCTATCAAGACTTTACACGTATTACCAAAGCCATCGACGATGGTGAATTTGCACATAACCCCACGCTGGTAAAAAGCATTGACGATGCTATAGCACACAATAAAGCAGTGCACTTAATGGGCTTATTGAGCCCAGGTGGTGTACACAGTCATGAAGACCACATTGTCGCAAGTATCGAACTTGCTGCGCAACGCGGTGCCAAAGAGGTTTATTTCCACGCATTCTTGGACGGCCGTGATACACCGCCACGCAGTGCCCAAGCATCCATTGAGCGCATTCAAGATTTGTTTAAAACACTCGGTACTGGCCGATTAGCCTCTATTGTAGGTCGCTACTACGCTATGGACAGAGATAACCGTTGGGAACGTGTCGAGCAGGCATACAATCTAATGGTCTGTGGTGAAGCAGAGTTTACCTTTGCTGATGGGGTTGAAGCCCTTGAAGCCGCTTATCAGCGAGATGAAAATGACGAGTTTGTCAAAGCCACAACGATTGTACCTACGGGCCAACAAGCAGCACAAATCAACGACGGCGATGCGATTTTGTTCTTAAACTTCAGAGCCGACCGAGCAAGACAAATGACCCGCGCGTTTGTTGATGCCGAATTTAACGGCTTTGAGAAAAAGAAGGCTCCTGAGCTTAGCAGCTTTGTAATGATGACCGAGTACGCAGCTGACATTGATGCACCCATAGCTTTTGCACCTGAAAAACTAAATAACGTTTTAGGTGAGTGGCTTGCCAAACACAATAAAACTCAACTACGTATCTCTGAAACCGAAAAATACGCACACGTTACCTTTTTCTTCAGCGGCGGACGCGAAGACTTATTCGATGGTGAAAAGCGAGAGCTTATTCCTTCACCTCAAGTTGCCACATACGATCTACAGCCTGAAATGAACTCAGAGATGCTTACCGACAAGCTAATTGACGCCATTCAAAGCGGTGAATTTGACGCCATTATTTGTAATTATCCAAACGGCGATATGGTTGGCCACTCGGGTGTTTTTGAAGCAGCGGTTAAAGCGTGTGAAGCTGTTGATAATTGTATTGGTCGCGTTGTCGCAGCATTGAAAGAGCATGGCGGTGAAGCGCTTATAACAGCTGACCACGGTAATGCAGAGCAAATGCAAGACCCTAACTCAGGCCAAGCACACACAGCACATACTAGCGAGCCAGTTCCGTTTATTTATGTTGGTCGTGACGCAGAACCTCAGGCAAACAAAACGTTAAGTGACGTAGCACCAACAATGCTACACCTAATGGGTTTAGAGCAGCCAGCAGAGATGACAGGCTCGCCAATTATGCGTCTTAAGTAAATATGGTACGAGGCGCACTTACCGGCTTTGCACTGTTGATTTCATTGGCTTCGACACATGTCGAGGCCAATGAGTCACAAACCAAAGCAGATTTGGCTGCCGTTCAGGCTGAACTAAAAAAAAGTCAAGCGGCCTATCAAGAGCAAAAAGCGTCCTTCAGTGCGCTTAAACAACGTTTGCAATCTTTTGAGCTTGAAATAGCACGCAGCGCAAAAGCCCTGACCTTAACACAACAGGGGATCAGCGAGAACAAACAACAGCAATATGCACTCGAACGAGAAGGCTCACAGTTAAATCGTCGCAAGCATAAGCTGCAAAAACTGCTAGCAGCCCAACTTAAAAGTGCTTATGTTACAGGTAGCCATGATTACTCCAAGATGTTGCTCAACCAGCAAAAAACATCAGCACTGGAACGTACAATTAGCTACTACGACTATTTCAATAAAGCGCGAATAAACCAATTAGAAGACCTTAAGACTGTCTTTATTGAACTAGAAAAAAACCAACAGGCATTGACCAAATCACAACAACAGTTGGTCGCACTGCTTGAGCAACAACAGATCAGACAAAATGATTTACAGCTTGCACAACAGCAGCGCCAAACACACTTGCGCAAGCTCAACGACAAATTGTCCAAAACCCAGTCTGCGATTGCCTACTTAGAAGAAAATGAATCCACACTAAAAACCACGCTGGAAGCATTAGCTGAAGTACAAGCGCCGTCAGAAGAAGTTTTTATTGCCCAGCTAGATGGCTTGCAGCGCCTAAAAGGCAAGCTAGCTTGGCCACTGTCGGGCAAACTCAAGAAACGATTTGGCCAGCGAAAACATGTAGGAATGAACTGGAAAGGCGTCGTAATTGCGGGCCAAACAGGCACTGAAGTAAACAGCGTTGCGCCGGGGCATGTGGTCTATGCTGACTGGCTCAACGGCTTCGGCTGGGTCATAGTGCTTGATCACGGCAAAGGATTTATGAGCCTATATGGGCACGCCCAAACCCTACTAAGAGATGTGGGTGATCACGTCAACCCGGGAGATCCTATCGCATTAGTCGGACAAAGCGGCGGACAACAAAATCCTGGACTATACTTCGAGATACGGCATAAAGGAAGCGCTGTGAATCCAGTTAAGTGGTGCAGATCAAGTTAAATGAATAACCTATGCTGCCCCGTCACTAGGAGCAGCATATGAAATACTTCGTCTCTATTTCCCCGCCCGATTTTCAAAAACGAGCGCTTTTAGTTTTATGCGCGATACTACTTTCCTTTTTATTATCCAATGTGCAGGCCAAGCAAATTAGCCATGCCCATATGGAAGAAATTTTATACCATATTCAAACTTACTACGTTGAAGAAGTTCCCACTTCACACATTAAACAACACAACTTCAACGAGCTTTTCGAGCAGCTAGACCCCTATTCTAAATATTTAAATGAACACGAGCTAGAAACTCTTTTTAGTGCGACCAATGGCCGCTATACCGGGATAGGCATTGAAGTAGAAGAGATTGAAAACCGCATTGTTATTGTCGATACGTTACCCGGTTCGCCTGCGGAGCAAGCTGGCATTGAGGGGGGGGATAAATTAGTTGCGGTTAACACACATGATGTCACCAATAAAAGTATTTCAGAAGTCTCAAAGTTACTAAGAGAAGCAAAACTATCGATCATTCATATCACGGTCGAGCGCGCTGAAGCACATGTTACCTTAGCGCTGCGGCGTCAAGAGATAACCTTGGAGAGTGTCACCAGCAAACTGCTCAACGGAGACATTGGTTATATCTCTATCTCTTCATTTAATAATCACAGCTACCATGATGTTGCCAGACATATCAACATGCTGTTCGCGCACAATGGCCTTTCTTTAAAAGGTCTAATCATTGATCTACGTGACAACCCAGGTGGCACGCTCAACAGCGCGGTCGCGATATCTGATCTGTTTTTACAAAGCGGTATAATTGTCACAACCAAAGGGCGATTTTTCGATGCAAATCAAAAGTTTTATGCTGTGCAAGGCGATATTTTAAACGGTGCCCCCATCTTGGTATTAATTAACAAACAGTCCGCCTCGGCAGCTGAGATTTTAGCCGGCGCTTTACAAGACAATAAACGCGCTTTGATATTAGGACAGGGGTCATTCGGTAAGGGCTCGGTGCAGTCTTTGATCCCCATAGGTAATGGTACCAGCGCCCTAAAACTAACCACCGCTCGCTACTACACGCCATCGGGACAATCGATTGAAGGCACAGGGATAAAACCTGATATTGAATACAGTAAAAACACCCTATCGAGCCTAAATAAAACGGCTATAATGAGCAATGACAAAGCCAACAGAGACCTGTACTCGCGGCTTGAGCAACACTGGCATGCTGCCCGTCAACTAGTGACAAAACAGCAACCTACAGTAAACTAATGAAAAATTAGACGCTTTTATCGGTATAAAAAACATGCTAGGTTAGATGATAAAAGCGTCGAACATAATGTATCGACCAACATAAAACATAACAATAGAACTGTGATTTAATTTTGTGCGCTTAATACAATTAGTTACGACATTTATTTGTCTAGTAGCATTTGTTTGTGATGCCAAACAAATTGCGATTGTGATAGACGATATTGGCAACCACCAACGAGATCTGGAATTTCTAAATTTACCGGGTGAGCTAACTTATGCGCTTTTACCCCATACGCCATTCTCCCAGCATTTTGCTTACCAAGCTGCATTAAAAAACAAAGAGCTGATCCTACATATTCCCATGCAGTCTTTAGATAATAAAACATTAGGACCAGGCGGGCTGACTTTGGACATGCAAAAGTGGCAATTACAAAAAACACTTGGACATGCTCTTTCTAGCTTGCCTCATGTGAAAGGTGTAAATAATCATATGGGTTCAGCGCTGACACAACATGATGAGCCCATGAAATGGACAATGGAAATTCTCAAAAAGCGGTCTCTGTACTTTTTGGACAGCCGCACCACACCCTATAGTCAGGCGCAAACAGTAGCGAACATCTATGGAGTCAACAATATCGCCAGACATGTATTCTTGGACAACGAACTTGAAAGTAAGCAGTTAGAATTACAGCTCAATCAACTCAAAACGATTGCCACACAACAGGGATATGCGATAGGTATTGCTCATCCTTATCCAAAAACTCAACGGTTTTTACGTGATGCCCTGCGAGATTTGCAAGATCAAGGCTTCGAACTTGTGCCGCTCTCTACCCTAGTAGAGAATAAATATATTCGTCTAGCTGCACTGCAAAACACATCAGCATTGAGTCCATAAAAATCGCATTCTGATATAAATTTTGTTGATCTAGCCACAGGAAAATTAAGCCATTTTCAGTTATACCTACTAGTAAGGTTCACTTACAGGAAAATATTATGCTGCATACTGTTGAACAGTTGATGACCCCAGATCCACTCGCTGTTAAGTCGTCACATACCCTGCACGATGCACACAACTTAATGCGCGAAAAAAATATTCGTCATATTCCCGTGATCGATGAAGAAGGTCATTTGGTGGGCATGTTGACCCAAAAAATCATGATAGCCAAAGTGATGAGTATTTTATCTACTTACGGTAACTTGGCATTAGAGCGAAAAGAAAAGCAGGAAAAAGTCAGTGATGCCATGGCGCAGGACTTTGCCAGCGTAACACCGCAGCAGAGCTTACATGAAGTTGTTACTTACTTTGTCGAAAACCGTCATGGCTGCATGCCTGTGGTTGACGAAAACAATAAATTACTGGGGATATTAACCTCATCTGATTTTGTTCGCCTCGCAGCAGCTTTGCTTTCTTAAATTACCCGCAGACGAGTTAAAAGCCTCTCGAAAGAGGCTTTTCTTTATGGGTTACACTTTTGCAATTAGTGTACGAGCAACTGTTCGCATACCCATTGTCGTCGCACCTGACGCCCACTGAGCACCCGCATTATTTTGGAAGCAACCAGCTAGGTCTATGTGCACCCAACCTTGTCCTTCATTTGGCACAAAGCGCGATAAGAAACCAGCGGCATTAGATGCACCGCCAAAACCACCACCCTTTTGAGCTCGGCTATTTGCAGTGTCTGCGTAAGCAGAAGGACAATTATTTTGGTGCCATTTTTCAAGAGGTAATGGCCAAGCAGCTTCGAACTCTTCACTTGCAAACTGCTGAACCTCACCAACTAGCTCTTTATCAAGACCAAATAAAGCATTGTACTCTTGACCTACCGCCATTAATGCAGCACCAGTTAGTGTTGCAGCATCAATGATCAAAGGCGCACCAGTTTCACCAGCCGCCATTAGACCATCAGCAAGTACAAGGCGACCTTCGGCATCCGTATTCACGATTTCAACTGTCGTGCCATTTTTATACGTTAAAATATCGCCTAGTTTATATGCATGACCTGAAATAAGGTTTTCCGCACAACACAAGAACAATTTAATACGCTTATCAATACCACGTTGGATTGCCAATGCAAGACCAGCAGTGACTGTTGCAGCACCGCCCATGTCGCATTTCATGGTCAACATCCCTTCGCTCGGCTTGATTGAATAACCACCCGAGTCAAAAGTAATGCCTTTACCAACAAGCGCTGCGCTAACTGGCGCATCTTCGTCACCTGTCGGGTTAAAGTCTAACTCAAGTAGTACTGGTGCTCTTTCACTACCACGGCCTACTTCATGGATCCCAATCCATTGATGTTCTAGTAATGCATCGCCTTTGATTATTTGATAGCTGACGTGCTCTGGTGCTAAAGACTGAATAAACTCAGCGGCCTTACCCGCTAAACTTTCTGGGTAAATATCTTCAGCTGTACCATTGATCATTTGGCGCATCCAAGTTGCTGATTGCTTCAACGCCTGTAACTCATTTAAATCTGATTGTGCATTTTCAACAAAAGCAACTGGATCAAGCTGTTTAGGACTAACAAAGCCCTGATAAAAAGCCCATTGTGATTCTGTACACCAAGCTTCACCACTTAACGCTACCGCAGGGATCCCCTGTTGTGCTAGGCTACGAGCCGCTTTTTGAATATGCTTTAGGGTTTCTTGCTCAGTTAAATGAATGGTTGCACCTTGCTCGTCAAAAGACAGTGATGCATTGTTGCCCCAATGTGCAGCAGGAGCTTGTTCACTTAAGCGAACAATAAATTTATCAGACATATAGGTTTTCACTCTTACGCTTGTAGATTCTAGTCAGTGTACACTAGCAATCACCGAGCCCCAAAACGAATGCGACTAAACTATGAAATTTTCATCCCAACTTCAAAGCGCTACTTTGCTCAAACGCTATAAACGATTTTTAGTCGACTTGCACAAAGAAGATGGTGAAACGTTTACCGTACATTGTGCAAACACTGGCAAGATGACAGGTTGTGCCGACAGTGGCTTTAAAGCCTATTACTCCACCAGCGACAATAAAAAGCGCAAGTATGCACATTCACTTGAGTTAACCGAAGATGGTCAAGGCAACCTCATTTGTGTCAATACTGGTATAGCGAATAAAGTAGCCTATGAAGCGATTCAAGCCGGGGATATTTCACAGTTGAATGGCTATGACAATATCGCCAGCGAAGTAAAGTATGGCAATGAAAATAGCCGCATTGATATATTACTCTCTTCACCTCAACAGCCCAATTGTTATGTTGAGGTCAAATCCGTCACTCTGTTAGAAGGTGACCAAGGCTACTTTCCTGATACCGAAACAACTAGAGGGCAGAAACACCTCAGAGAGTTGATACATATAAAAAATAATCACCAACGCGCCGTGCTATTATTTATTGTTATGCACAACGGCATTGAATCAGTCAAAGCAGCTGAGCACATAGATAAAAAATATGCCCAATTACTGGCTGAGGCTAAAAGCGAAGGGGTTGAAATATATGCATATAAAGCACAAGTTACCCCAAGTGAGGTCAAGGTTATTAAACAAGTATCTGTACTAGATACTTGAAAAAAAAAACTTCACCCTCATATATCTGCCGTTAAAACTTCACTCCAACGGCTTGTTTTAGAACAGGGACGAAGCAAAAAGTGTTTGCTAAGGGTTGAAGATTTTGCTATTTATAGCCGCCGGCGTTAGCTGGGGTTGTTTATTAAGGATTTAGGAGAATGCTATGCCAGACCAGAAAAAACTAGGGTTATTGGCTCAGGCCGGTTTAGAACCTTACCAAGAAAAGCCGGGCGAAGAATACATGGGCGAGGCGCAGCTAGCTCATTTCAAAAAAATATTAGAAGCGTGGCGTAACGATCTTCGTAATGAAGTTGATCGCACCATGAACCACATGCAAGATGAAGCGGCAAATTTCCCTGATCCTGTCGACCGTGCAGCGCAAGAAGAAGAGTTTTCTCTTGAACTGCGTACACGTGACCGAGAGCGTAAGCTGATCAAGAAAATTGAAAAGACACTACAGCTGATTGAAGAAGATGACTTTGGTTTCTGTAATTCATGTGGCATTGAGATTGGCATTCGTCGCTTAGAAGCACGTCCTACCGCAGATTTGTGCGTGGATTGTAAAACACTTGCTGAAATCAAAGAAAAACAGCAGGGTCGAGGTTAAAACCGAGTATAAACCTGTAAAAACGATAGGTTAAGCTCACCAGTTATGCAGACCCCACAAAAAAAAGACCCAGAGCAGGATAGCTTACATGCTCTGGGTGCGTCTTCTGTTTATCGTGGGCGCTTTGCGCCCTCCCCGTCAGGACCTCTACATTTTGGGTCGTTAATTGCGGCACTTACCAGTTACCTTGATGCCAAAGCCAACCAGGGGCAATGGCTAGTTCGAATGGAAGACATTGACACACCACGTGTTGTTAGTGGTGCGGCAGATGCCATTTTAACCACCCTTGAAGCTTATGGGTTACACTGGGATGGTGAGGTAATTTATCAAAGCCAAAGGCACAAGTTATATCACGAGGTGCTCCACTCCCTCGCTTCAACTGGTGATGTCTACGCGTGTGCCTGCACCCGTAAGCAAATCAAACAGCGTGGAGGTTTTTATGATAACCATTGTCGCACGGCCAGCCATGTTTTTGAAAACAACGCGTTACGCCTAAAACAAAATTTCCCTATCTATCAATTTGAAGATGCTTTACAGGGACATGTAGTCATACCAGACCAAGTCGCGCAAGAAGACTACATCGTAAAGCGACGAGATGGCCTGTACGCCTATCAACTTGTAGTGGTTGTGGATGATATAGAACAACAAATCAGCCATGTTGTGCGCGGTGCTGATCTGCTAGAACCGACTGCCAGACAACTTAGTCTGTTTCAACAACTTGCAAAAAAGCCACCACACTACATGCATGTTCCGCTCGCTGTCGCACAGCCTGGATTCAAGTTATCCAAGCAAAACTATGCCCCAGCCATTGACAACAATGCCCCCTTACCTGCACTTAAAGCAGCACTTGGATTTTTGGGCTTCGATAAAATTGAACTACATCAAATCGATGATGTTACCGAATTACTCACATGGGCTACAGCTGTATACCATGATGTAAAGTTACCCAAAAATAAAGAAATTCAGGTCATACAACTCAGTTCAACAGACTACCAATTCACGCCGCTGTAGCTCTAACTATTCAGTTAAAACTACAGGCATATAAAACACTGAATAAAGTGCCCAGTGTCGCGAGGATGTCTTGAGATTGGTTGTTGATGTTATGAAAATAACTCGACGTGACAATGTTACAACTCTTAGCGCGTTATTTGGTTGAAAATTTAATCGCTAATTCACGTCTGAAACTTCAATTTCAGTACATTTGAGTATATGATAGCGAGCCTTATGATCTCGCCTACACTTTAGAAAAAATAAAGCATAGTGCGAGCAAAAAAAATCTGTACAAATGATGCTGCGGGTGGGGACTCAAAGTAGTAGGAGAGTGGTTATTATTTCTAAAATATTCAAGTTGTGTAGGCAAATTGTTGGCGCCAAGCAAACTAAAGGGATAGTTGAGGCAAAATTAACACCTCAAATCATCCCGCGTAGTGAGCACAATATCTCACGAAAACAATTTAGCCCCAATGCAATCAAAGTGTTATATCGATTAAAAGATGGCGGCTATGACGCTTACCTTGTCGGTGGTTGTATTCGGGATATTTTGTTAGGGATTGAGCCAAAAGACTTTGACGTTGTCACAAACGCAACACCTGAGGAAGTTAAACGCCTATTTAGAAATTGCCGACTTATCGGTCGTCGCTTCAGACTTGCCCACATTGTATTCGGGCGTGAAGTTATCGAAGTTGCGACAATGCGCGGCCATCACCTATCAAATGGTGAAGATGATCCGACAAGTAAGGCAAGTGAACAGGGGCAATTACTGCGCGATAATGTCTATGGCACCATTGAAGAAGATGCTCAGCGCAGAGACTTCTCTATCAACGCTTTATATTACTCAGTCAATGATTTTGGTGTTCGCGATTTTGCCGGCGGCATTGAAGCCATAAAGGCAAGACGGATTGAGCTAATCGGTGATCCAGAAACCCGTTATCGTGAAGATCCTGTCCGTATGCTGCGTGCGGTTCGCTTTGCTACCAAATTAGATATGGAAATTGCGCCAGCTACGCTCACTCCAATCACTGAATTATCACCGCTGCTTGGGAATATTCCACCAGCAAGATTGTTTGAAGAAACCCTCAAGCTGTTTTTAGGTGGTAAAGCAGAAGCCAACTTTTTAATGCTCAGAGAGTTAGGCCTCTTTAAACAGCTGTTTCCAACACTCGAAGAAATTTTGGCACAAGAGGACAGTGAGTTTGAAAAACGTTTTATCCAGCAAATGTTTGCTAACACAGATGCCCGTATAAATAACAACAAAAAGGTAACTCCTGCGTTTATTTACGCTGCCTTACTGTGGTTCCCATTGCGCAAACGCGCGGCATTGTTAGAACAACAAGGCATTTCAGAATACGACGCGTTCATGCAAGCCATCAGTCAGGTACTAAGCGAAAATGCACAACGTGTTGCCGTTCCAAAACGGTTTACATTGGGCGCTCGTGATATTTGGCATATTCAGCAACGTTTAGATAGACGCAGTGGTCAACGAGCTTACCGTCTGAGCCTTCAACCTAAGTTTAAGGCCTCGTATGACTTTTTACTGTTGCGTGTTGAAAGTGGCGAATCCGACCAACAGGCGCTAGCTGATTGGTGGACAGAATACCTTAAACAAGATGTCGGCGGGCAAAAAGAAATGGTCAAAAACCTTGGCCAAAAAGATCGTCCAAAACGCCGTTATCGTAATAAGCCTCGTAGAAAACCAAAGCAAGATTCATGAATATAGTGTATATCGGGCTTGGGGCGAATTTAGTCGACCCCCAAGCGCAGTTAACTCAGGCTGTAAATGCCTTGAAAACACATCCAGATTTCAACGATCTGGTTGTATCGAGTTTTTATAGTTCAAAACCAATGGGCCCTCAGGACCAACCAGACTATGTTAACGCCGTCGCAAGGTTTTCAACATCACTTAAACCCGAAGCACTTTTAGACCAGCTTCAAGAGATTGAATTACGCCAAGGTAGAGTGCGCAAAGACGAACGGTGGGGCCCCAGAACTCTGGATTTAGATATCCTCTTGTTTAATGAAGAAAGCATTGCCACTCAGCGTTTAACAGTACCTCATTATGGCCTATGTGAAAGAGAGTTCGTGGTATTCCCCTTGATGGAAATAGCACCTCAACTTCAATTACCCGATGGAACAACACTTAAAAGTGTGGCTGATAAGTTGCCAAAAAATGGCTTAACAGCGCTGCCTAACACAGATACAAAGGAGACACATTAATGGCAAAAGTTTCGGTTTCAACCTTGGCAAAGAAAAAACAACAAGGTGAAAAAATCACAGCATTAACGGCATACGATGCCAGCTTTGCGAAGCTTTTTTATGACAATGGCGTTGATGTGGTTTTAGTTGGTGACTCATTAGGTATGGTATTGCAAGGTGCTGATGATACACTCAGCGTAACCACAGAAGAAATTGCCTATCACACTCGCAGTGTAAGAGCTGGCAGTAGAGATCTGTTTGTCGTAGCCGATATGCCATTTATGAGTTATTCAAACCCAGCACAAGCCTGCGAAAATGCTGCAACACTTATGCGTAGTGGTGCCAATATGGTCAAGCTAGAAGGCGGTACTTGGTTAACGGAATCAATTAAACTACTTACACAGCAAGGGATCCCTGTGTGTGGTCACTTAGGCCTTACACCACAATCGGTACACGTCTTTGGCGGCTTTAAGATCCAAGGTCGCGAAGAGCAACAAGCATTGCAAATGATTGCAGATGCACAAGCCCTTGAATCTGCTGGTGCACAGATGTTGGTCATTGAATGTATCCCTTCTAACCTAGCTAAGCGCATAACTGAAGCGGTCAATATTCCTGTTATTGGCATTGGCGCAGGTAAAGAAGTGGATGGTCAAATCCTCGTTATGCACGATCTAGTTGGTATTTCAGCTGGCTATATTCCTAAATTTTCTAAAAACTTTTTAGCAGAAACAGGCAATATGCAAGACGCTGTTAAAAAGTTCTGTGACGATGTTAAATCAGGCGCATTCCCAGGTACAGAACACGAGTTTAACTAATGCAATCAATCACTGAAATAAAGTCATTACGCAGTCAAATTAAAGCTTGGCGTCAACAAGGGCACAGTATTGCCTTTGTGCCCACAATGGGCAACCTGCACCAAGGTCATTTTTCTTTAGTTGAAAAGGCCAAGACGCTGGCGGATAAAGTCGTAGTCAGTATTTTTGTTAACCCAATGCAATTTGGGAAAAATGAAGATTTAGATAGCTACCCAAGAACGCTTGTTCAAGACAAACAAGGGCTTGCAGAGCTTGGCACTGATATTGTTTTCACACCCAGTGTTGAAACAATTTACCCAAATGGACTAGCAACACAAAGCTTTGTCGATGTACCCGGTGTTTCTGAAGGTTATTGTGGTGGTGCGCGTGAAGGACATTTTAGAGGTGTTGCTACGGTGGTAACTAAGCTGTTTAACTTGGTTCAACCGGACTTTGCTTGTTTTGGCGAAAAAGATTACCAACAGTTGCAAGTTATTAAAACCATGGTGCACGACTTGTCTATGCCGATTGAAATTATAGGCGTGCCAACACAAAGGGAAGTGACAGGTCTGGCTATGAGTTCGCGTAACGGCTACCTATCTGAACAAGAAAAAGACGTCGCTAAAGTGCTTTACAAAGTATTGTCACAAACCGCTACCGCACTGAAATCAGGCGAGCGACAATTTGATAGTTTGGAAAGTGAAGCTAAATCTGAGTTAGCGCAAGCAGGCCTCAAACCTGACTACTTTTCGATTGCACATAGAGATACACTCAAGCCAGCACAGCAAAGCGACGAAGCCTTTGTCGTATTAGCAGCTGCATTTTTAGGAAGTGTCAGGTTGATAGACAACATTCAAGTTGTTAATTAACCTGAGAGCTAAAAGAAGCGCCCGTTGAGGGCGTTTTTTGTACCCAAAGGGTATTTTTTATCAGTGTAGTATCAAGAAAAGCCATAATAATACCGCCCTTTCCCCACAGTCCATTATAAATATATGCTAAGTTTAACATTGTACTAAAACATTAAAATCATACATTTTACTCTCTATCTGCAGAATAATAGGAATGACTATGAGATTTGCGCTGCCATTGTTTTTGGTTACTTTAGTCGCTTGTAGTAATCAACAAAACTCACCTGAGCTCACTCAATGTGCTCAACAAAACTTTCAGTGTGAACAAAACTGCTCACTTAGCTCTACCGAACAAACCATGACGAGACAGATATGCAGCGGTGAATGCATTGAACGTTATAATAACTGCAAAGCGCAAGTTGAAGAGCTAACGAAAATTCGCACCGCACAATACTGATGTATTAAATGAAACTCAGCCCTGAGTTGTAGATATGTAAAAATAAAAAAGCCGCTCATATGAGCGGCTTTTTTATTTTTATAAATGAGTTATAGAAGACCTAGCTTCTTAAGCTCACGGCTTGCCATTCTGTTCGTCAATGGTACATAACCGTCTTTTTCTACAATTTTTTGACCTTCTTTAGATAGTACCATCTTCAAGAATTCCGCTTCGATTGGAGAAAGTGGTTTATTTGGGTGCTTATTCACGTAAACGTATAGGAAACGAGATAGAGGATATCTACCTGCTGCTACGTTTTCTAATGTTGCATCTACAAAGTTTTCACCTTTCTTAGTCAGTGGTACAGTACGTACACCTGACGTCTTATAACCGATACCTGAGTAACCGATTGCATTCACAGATGAAGAGATAGACTGTACAACAGATGCAGAACCTGGCTGCTCGTTTACGTTGTTTCTGAAGTCACCTTTACACAGTGCTTTTTTCTTGAAATAACCATATGTACCTGACACAGAGTTACGGCCATAAAGCTGAATATCTTTTGCCGCCCAGTCGCCATTTAGGCCAACATCACTCCAACGATTAACTTGCTTATCGCCACCACACTTACGTGTAGAAGAGAAAATAGAGTCAACTTGGTCAATACGAAGACCTTTAATTGGGTTGTCTTTATGTACGAATACAGCTAAGGCATCGATTGCAACGCGTACTTCAGTCGGTTTGTAACCATAACGCTTTTCAAATGCTTCAATCTCTTTCGACTTCATTTTACGGCTCATTGGGCCAAAGTTTGCTGTCGCTTCAGTTAAAGCTGGAGGCGCAGTTGAAGAACCAGCAGCTTGGATCTGAATATTTACGTTAGGGTAAATACGCTTGTACTCTTCAGCCCAAAACGTCATCATGTTCGCTAGTGTATCTGAACCCACAGATGAAAAGTTACCCGAGATACCGCTGGTTTTGTTGTACTCTGGTAGTTGTTTGTCAAGTGCAGTAACTTGCGTTGATACCAATGTTGTTACAGCCACACCCATTGCGGCAACTAAGCTTTTAAATTTCATTTGGGTCACTCCAATTGTTCTTCCCATTTGATTACTGAGGCTCATTGTGCGCTCAGCAAATTACAATAAAATTACCATTAAATGACACTTTTATGACTTTCGGAAGATGTCATAAAAATGCGTTTTTCCTTTGGAAAAGAGAAAGAAAAGCACGACCCTTCACCCAGTTTACTTGAGATCTCCAAATTCGAGTCATGTCGACTCAGCACATGTTTAGTGATCGCAAGCCCTAGACCTGACCCGCCTGTTTTGCGACTGCGCGCCTTATCAACACGGTAAAAACGTTCGGTCAAACGATTAATATGCTCTGACGCTATACCGTCACCGTTGTCAGTAACAGAAAATGCCGGACGCTCACCGTCTAAGCCCCATGTGACCACAATTTTGCCATTGGGCTTGGTATAGTGAATAGCATTAAAGACCAAATTAGAAAACGCACTGCGCAGCTCATCAATACACCCCTTAATATCCAATGTTTCATCAACATTAAATTCAATCTCGTGGTGCTTATCTTGATTTAGCGAGCGTGCTTCTGTGTGGATCAATTGCAGCATTCCTGGCACATTAACCGCTTTATCGTTAGCTTGGTCTCTATCTCCTTCAATTCTCGATAAAGATAACAGCTGATTGACTAAGCTGTCCATACGCTTACACTGCTCGATCATTGTCAACTGTGCTTTTTGCCAGATCGCCGGAGGTGGCACCTGATCCCCTTCCATCATTTCGAGGTAACCAGTTACCACAGTGAGTGGTGTACGCAATTCATGAGATACATTGGCAACAAAGTCTTTGCGCATTTGCTCTAGCTTTTTCAATCGTGATATATCTCGCACTACCATCATCAACTGCTCTGCATACGGCATAACACGAAACTCTAATACGCGCTCTGCGTTATGACCACTTTCAAGTTCTAATGGATCGGTGAAGTCATGATCTTGCATGTATTTAACGAATTTAGGATCGCGGATCAAGTTGTCTAAACGTTGGCCATGATCTGTCGGCCATTGCAAACCCAAGATCTTAAGTGCCAACTGGTTACACCAAATAATACTGAGATCCTGCTGCATCACGATAACGGCATCGGGAACCGCTTCTGCACCTTCACGAAAACGGCGGATCAATGCAGCAAGTTCATTGCGCTTTTTACGATTGCGATGTTGAAGATGATAGATCCCTTCAAAAATTTGTTCCCACGCACCGGATCCTTCTGGCGGGTTAAAACTACGCTGGTTGATCAACCAGTCGCTCAGTTTATACAGTTGTTTAAAATGCCAAAAAAGCAATACTGAGGCGCCCAAAAATAACAATACAAATGGTGCACCAAGTAAAATACCGATGAGGGTAAGAGGCAGAAAATACAAAAACAGGCGTTTTAACAACGCCTGTTTATCAATCACTCTATACATATAAAATGATCCTAAAGATTAAGCGCTAGGATAACGCTACCACAGCGCATTTATTAATGCTTTATACTTTACTAGAAAAACGATAGCCTGCGCCACGCACAGTTTGCACTAGCCTGTCATGTCCAAGAGGTGCAATCGCTTTTCTAAGACGTCGAATATGTACGTCTACCGTACGATCTTCAACATACACGTTTGTGCCCCATACGTGGTCAAGCAGTTGTTCACGGCTATATACACGCTCTGGGTGAGTCATAAAGAAATGCAGCAACCTAAACTCGGTTGGACCCATTTCTAGCTCATTCCCCGCAGATGTAACACGATGCGAAATAGGATCAAGTCTTAAGCCGTGAACTTCTATCGCCTCTTCTAAAGAAGTTGGCGACACTCGACGCATCACTGCTTTTATTCTTGCCATGAGCTCTTTTGGTGAAAAAGGCTTAGTCACGTAGTCATCTGCACCTACTTCTAATCCTTTAACCTTGTCTTCCTCTTCACCACGCGCTGTTAGCATGATGATAGGGATCTGACGAGTATACTCACTTTGCTTAAACTTTTTCGCAATTTGGATACCGCTACCACCAGGTAACATCCAATCCAGGAGCACCATATCTGGGTATGGCTCTACCATGGCTGCAATCGCTGAATCATAGTCTTCAGCTTCAATTGCTTGAAAGCCATTCTGTTCTAACACAAACACCAACATTTCTCTTATTGGCGCTTCGTCATCAACTACTAGTACTCTACGTGACATTCCCATTTATCTCTTACGTTACCGAAGTCGGTTTCATTATTATGACTAAGTATGACAGTTTTATGAAAGGTTACCTGATAATATCACCTTAATTCATTTCTCTAGAACACAGTTTCAATGAGTTAGAACTAATTTGTTCCTAATTTATCTGCAATTAGCGTGATTTAGCATCGAATAAAGGGGTTTCTTTACAATCTCGATTTCAATTAAAAAATTATTAAGATCATGTAATCCAGCCCGGATCATTATTTTTCTAAGTAACGGTATGCGAGATCACTATCTTACTTAGTAGATCGTTTTGGGATCACAATTATACCTACTATGATCGCATGTTCCCCGATAAAAGACATGTAAGTCATTGATCTTTTCATCCACACACCTCATATTCTGATCACACCGCCTACTAAACTACGATCTAAACACACACTTGCTAGTAAAAATCTGATCTCTGAACACTGACGTTAGTAAACTTGTGATCCGACACCCTGTAACTTGGTAGAAAACTGATCCCTGTGAACGATCTATCAATTATCACAGATAGCACTACACTACAGTACGCTCAATAAGGCCACGGGCATCTAACAAACACCCATAAAAAAAGCCCCTATTGGGGCTTAGTTATTTAAAATTAGTATCTTATTTTACTTTTGGAGCAAGCTCACCAGATAGGTATTTCACATGCATGTCATCCAGTGAAATTGGCTTGATCTTAGATGCTTGGCCAGCTGTACCAAATGCTTCGTAACGTGCAATACAGATCTCAGTCATTGCTTTAGTCGCTTCCGCTAGGTATTTACGAGGATCAAAGTTAGCTGGGTTATGTGCTAAATGACGACGGATAGCACCAGTTGCAGCCAAACGTAGATCTGTGTCGATATTTACTTTGCGAACACCATGCTTGATCCCTTCAACGATCTGCTCTACTGGTACTCCGTAAGTTTCTGGGATTTCACCGCCAAACTCATTGATCACAGCAAGCCACTCTTGAGGTACAGATGAAGAGCCGTGCATTACCAAGTGTGTATCAGGAATGCGAGCGTGGATCTCTTTGATACGGTTGATTGCAAGGATATCGCCCGTTGGTGGACGAGTAAATTTGTATGCACCGTGTGACGTACCACAAGCAATAGCTAATGCATCAACACCCGTTTTCTTGACGAAATCAGCCGCTTCCTCAGGATCGGTAAGAAGTTGATCTTGCGTCAATTTACCAACGGCACCAATGCCATCTTCTTCACCCGCCTCGCCAGTTTCTAGCGAGCCTAAAACACCTAGCTCACCTTCAACAGATACACCACATGCATGGGCCATTTCAACTGTGCGGCGTGTAACATCAACATTGTACTCATACGTTGACGGTGTTTTACCATCATCCAGTAATGAACCATCCATCATTACTGATGAGAAACCTAATTGAATAGAGCGTTGACAAACCGCTGGAGATGTACCGTGATCTTGGTGCATAACAACAGGGATATGTGGCCACTCTTCAACAGCAGCTAAAATCATATGGCGAATAAATGGTGCACCAGCATAGGCTCTTGCACCCGCAGAACCTTGTACAATTACTGGGCTGTTTGTTTTATCAGCCGCTTCCATAATTGCGCGCATTTGCTCTTGGTTATTCACGTTAAAGGCAGGAACGCCGTATCCATTCTCAGCCGCATGATCGAGAAGTTGACGCATACTGATTAAAGCCATATTGCTTTTCTCCAATTTTTGATAGCTCTTGGCTATCTATTTGAACGGGGTAGATTTAGTTTGGTTGGCTAACAACCTCTATTAATCTAAACAAAGAGTGAGAGAGTGTTTAAATTAATAGTTGGAGGCCAAAGGCCTCCATAAATTTTTATGCTTTTGCTCTTTGCTCTAGCATATCAACCGCTGGTAATTTTTTGCCTTCTAAAAACTCTAAGAACGCACCACCACCTGTTGAGATGTACGATATTTCATCGCCAACACCATATTTATCAATCGCAGCTAACGTGTCACCGCCACCAGCAATTGAAAATGCTTTTGACTTAGCAATCGCATGAGCAATGGCTTCTGTACCATTGCCAAATTGATCAAACTCAAATACACCAACTGGGCCATTCCAAACCACAGTGCCAGCCTGCTCAATAATTTTCGCTAGCTCAATTGCCGTATTTGGACCAATATCAAAAATCATGTCATCACTTTCAACTTCAGACGCATCTTTGATCACTGCAACTGCCGTTTCTGAGAACTCTTTACCAACAACTACATCGGTTGGCACTGGAATTGCGCCATTGTTCGCTTCAGCTGCCGCACTTAGCTTTTGCGCTTCAGGAATTAACTCTTCTTCGTACAAAGATTTGCCCACAGGGCTACCTGATGCCGCGATAAATGTATTTGCAATACCACCACCAGTAACAAGTTGATCGACAACCGTTGACAGTGAATCTAATACTGTTAGTTTAGTTGACACTTTAGAACCACCCACAATTGCCACCAGTGGACGAGCAGGATTATCAAGCGCTTTGCCAAGTGCATCAAGTTCTGCAGCCAGTAGTGGTCCAGCACATGCTACATCAGCAAATAAGCCAACACCATGGGTTGACGCTTGCGCACGGTGAGCTGTACCAAAAGCGTCCATTACATAAATATCACACAGTGCAGCTAACTGCTTAGAAAGTGCTTCGTCGTTTTTCTTTTCACCTTTATTAAAGCGTACATTTTCAAAAACAACCACTTCGTTATCAGCAACTTCAACACCATCTAGGTAATCTGTTACTAATCTGACGTTTTGTTCAAGTGCTTCATTTAGATGATCAACAACTGGCTGAAGTGAATACTGAGCATCGTATTCCCCTTCCGTTGGGCGACCTAGATGAGACATAACCATTACTTTGGCGCCTTTTTCCAGTGCCAATTTAATGGTTGGCAACGATGCTCTGATACGTGCGTCAGACGTTACTTTTCCGTCTTTCACTGGCACGTTCAAATCTTCACGAATAAGCACGCGTTTGCCGTTTAAATCTAAATCCGCCATCTTGATGACTGACATGGACATCTCCTTAAAAGAACGATACTAAAATTAAGAGGCTTTGATCATTGCCATTGCGGTGTCGAGCATGCGGTTTGCGAAACCCCACTCGTTATCACACCAAACTAACACCTTAACCAAGCGTTTATGGCTCACTCGGGTCTGGGTGCCATCAATAATACTGGAGTGTGGATCATGATTAAAATCAACCGAAACTAATGGCTCTTCGGTATAATCTAGAATTCCATGTAGTCTGCCTGAAGCAGCTTGTTCCAATACTTGATTAACTTGTTCTAATGTGACATCGCTTTGCAACGACACACTTAAGTCCATTGCAGTCACATTAATTGTAGGTACTCTGACAGCGATTGCTTCAAAGCGACCATGAAATTTAGGTAATATTCGCTCGATACCACGCGCTAGCTTGGTATCTACAGGTATAATAGACTGGCTGGCTGCACGCGTTCGTCGCAAATCTTTATGATATGCGTCAATCACTTGCTGGTCATGCATTGACGCATGAATAGTGGTAATTGCACCAGACTCAATACCAAAAGCATCATCTAATACTTTAATGACAGGAACAATACAGTTTGTTGTACATGAGCCATTTGACACAATTGTATGCTCAGCACGTAAATTATCTTCGTTAATGCCGTAGACAATCGTTTCATCTACATCGGCATCTGCTGGATGCGAAAATAGTACTTTTTTTGCCCCTGCGGTCAAATGTGCTTCTGCATGTTGCCTCGAATGATGCACACCAGTGCACTCCAACACAACATCAATATCTAGTGCATGCCAAGGTAAATGACTCGGATCTTGCTCATTAAAAATTTGAATTTGTTGTTCGGCAACTTCTAGATAGGGCTTATTAAGAGTAACGGGATAAGAAAAACGACCATGTGATGTGTCATATTTCATTAAATGTGCGATCCCTTCTGGATCTGCCAACTCATTGATAGCGACGATTTGAAATTCGTTGTGGCGCCCAGACTCAAAGAGGGCTCGGACAATATTGCGACCTATGCGACCAAAACCATTGATTGCCAGTTTGATTGTCATTAACTAGAAGACCCATTTTTAAATGCAAAAAGAAGTGACTAAGACTCCTTTGTAAAGATGGCGCTATTGTAATCGACCTTGAACAAATGTGTAAGTGATAAGCAAAAATTTTTCTTTATATGAGGTAAATTGCCAAAAAACAGATGTGGGTTACTTACTCAATATACCAAATTGCGCAGTTTTATTGACTCCTGCCGATCTAGATGACTGACGTGTGCCAATAACAATTCCGCTGTAGCAAGCGCGTCACTGAGCGCATTGTGGTTTTGATAAGTCGGCAAACCGTAGCGACTTCTGCATGCAGCTAAAGTAAGTTGATCTTGAGCCAGATATGTTTGACTGCGCAACAACTTGTTTTTTTCGATTTTAAGTGTATCAATGATATGTGCAGGCGTTACAGCCACGTCAAATTTATTCATATATTTCTGTAAAAATCCCCAATCAAGTGAAGCGTTGTGACACACCAGTGATTTGGATGCCAATTCCTCACCAAATGATTTGATAATTCGTTCGAGATGTTCACCGCTTTGTACCAACTGATGCTCGCCTATACCATGATACACAGGGCTTTGAGCAAGCTGTTTTACATCACAATTTAATTTATGCTGCGCTTGCTCAAGTTCAATTCGACCATTCTTAATCAACACCCAAGCAATCGATACAATTTCATGTGAGTTGGGGTCAAGCCCGGTGAGCTCTAAGTCCACAACTAAAAGTTCGCTATTCAGCCACAGCGCACTTTCAGTGCGTTGAAAAAATCGGGGTAGTCGCCACTTCATTGCGCTATAAACTCCCTCGCGCAAATTTAAATACACACGCCTGCTGAGCTTGCTTGATCAAATGAAATGCTTCTTTTAATTGATGGCGTTCAAGTGAGCTTAAGAGTTCTGGGTTAATGCAATTTGGAGGCAGCTCAGGGGCCTCTATTTGAACTTTAAAACGTAGCTGAGTGAGAAATCGCCAGCAGTCTTGTAAATTGTAGATGTCCTCTTTGCTGAGCACGCCACATTCTTTTAGGGCGGCTAAGCGCATTTGAGTATTCGCTTTGTTGATACCACACTTGAGGGCATACAGACGCACTAGATCGTTCACGATTGCTACACCCCGGATTTTTAAATCCAAATATCGGTGTTTGTGTTTATCCCGCTCCAACTTAAACTGCATAAACAAACCGATAGGCACACTATTAGTACTGATATCCGTCGCCATGGCCGCAAAAAACAGTTCTTGCTGTCGCAGTGTACTCAGTCCCGCATTGAGGCTTTGGTACAACGCTTGATCACCATATATAAAACGTCTATCAAAAAATATTTTACTATTTAACATGGCCTGCGGAGTCGGTGTATGCACCCACTGTTCGTAGCGTAATAACCATTCGTCAACCGTTCCTCGACACTGTGCATTGCTCGCCATAATGCCACCAGGGCAGGCTTTGATACCACAGCTGATCAGGTGCCCCGATACGTATGCACCCAAACGAGCAAAATAGTCGCGTTGATGGTCTAAAATGGCATTGGAAAAAACTAATCCATTATCCTGATCTGAATGTAATGTCTGCTCTTCTCGCGCTTGTGAACCAAAGCAGATCCAGCAAAAACTGCATGGCGGTTCACCCGCTTGTTGAATGAATAACTCAGTCAAGCGGCTCGTCAACGCATCAGTTAAACCACTGAGCAAAGTCCCAATAAAATAAATGTCTTCAACCGTATTTGAAAAGCCGCGTAACAATGCAGGGATTTCCATCGCTAAACGGATCACTTCCTGATGACTGTGGGCCTTGTAAATTTGCCCAATCAATTGCACGGGATCATGCTTTTGTTGTCGCAGCAGATCTGTACTGGTCACCATCCCCAACGGCACTCGTTCTTCATTGAGTACAGGGAGGTGATGAATATTATGCTTGAGCATCAAATGTAGCGCTGAGAATGCGCGATTGTTCTCAAAGATAAACTTGGGGTTTGGAGTCATGATTTGCGCAACACGGGCGCTCGGAGCTAGTTCTGCTGCCAATACTCGATTGCGTAAATCGCGATCGGTTATAATCCCTGACAGCTCGCCTTTTTCAGTGACAATTACTGAGGATACACCCGCATTTTGCATTAATTTAGCAGCATCTACTATGCGCGCGCTGGGCTCAATGGTCACAGCCGATTTGCCCATCAAAGCAGATATTTTGTGCTCAGGCCAAGCGCGTCCTCGTTCTTGATAGTGGCTCGATAACAAGCGCTTTTTGTGTGCTCGAACAAAATGTTGTTCAAACTTCAGATATTCTCTCCGCAAAAAATCAAAGTCTTGTTGTGGCAACAAAAACACCAACCCACTGGTTTGCACCTCAAGGTGGTTTTTTATCTCTTCACCTGTTAACAGTGAGGGATAACCAAAATAATCCCCCTCCCCAAGCCGAGTTACCACCTCACCTGCGGTATTGACCAAATCAAACACACCTGAGCGAATTAGGTATAAATATTTATCAGTGGGTACCAGCAACTCTGATTGATTCAATGACGTGATATAAACCACCTTGGCGTGATTTACATAAAAATGTGCGCATGCAGGGGGCAGCTCACTGAAGGGCAATTGCTTTGTCACAAAGTCCAAAACATCTACAACAGGCGAAACACTCTGAGAATGTGTCATTTTTGCTCCTTCAAAAGACACTAGCCCAGCGAAATGCTGGGCTAGTTTGTCCTCATTACTTTAGTGTGCGTGTGCCGCACTAGAACCTTTAGGGTTACGGATCCCATCGACCATACGTTTTACTTCATCTGGTGTCTCTGCTGTAAGCTTCATAACAACAGCTGCTACACCAAAATTAACCAGCATACCAATGATACCTATCCCCTCTGGAGAAATACCAAATAGCCAATTTGCTGGAGCGTTCAGCTCTGGACTGACAAACTTAAAGTAAATAATATACGCCGCTGTGAAGCCTATACCTGAAATCATACCAGCAATCGCACCTTCCTTATTCATGCGTTTTGAGAAGATCCCCATGATAATTGCAGGGAAGAAGCTCGCCGCAGCTAAGCCAAAGGCAAACGCGACCACCGAGGCAACAAATCCAGGTGGATTTATTCCAAAGTAAGCCGAGATCCCAATTGCCACCATCGCAGCAAGACGTGCGGCCATTAGCTCTTGTTTATCGCTGATATCCGGTTTAAGTGTGCGTTTGAGCAAATCGTGAGACACTGACGTCGAAATGACCAATAATAATCCCGCCGTCGTTGACAGTGCCGCAGCAATGCCACCCGCGGCAACGAGTGCAATAACCCAAGCTGGCAAATCGGCAATTTCAGGGTTGGCAAGTACCATAATATCGCGGTCAATTTTTACTTCATTGGCACTGGCTGGATCATCGATTTTACCAGCTGAATAGAACATCTTGCCATCGCCATTTTTATCATTGAATGTGATAAGCCCTGTTCTTTCCCAATTTTTAACCCACTGCGGCGCTTCAGCGTACGCTGTACCACTGCCATCTTTACCATTAATGGTGTCGATCATGTTTACTCGAGCAAACGATGCAACCGCTGGTGCTGTGGTATAGACTATCGCTATAAACACTAAGGTCCACGCTGCTGAAATACGTGTATCTTTTACTTTAGGTACAGTAAAAAAGCGTACGATTACGTGTGGTAAACCAGCCGTACCGACCATCAGGGCTGCAGTGATTGCAAACACATCAATCATGCTCTTCGAGCCTTCGGTATACTGCGCAAAGCCGAGTTCAGTACTGAGCCCGTCGAGTTTGTCGAGTAGGTAGGTATTTGAGCCGTCAGCTAATGTCGCACCAAACCCAGTTTGTGGTAGTAAATGCCCTGTCATCATCATAGAAATAAAAATTGCGGGCACTAGATAGGCAAAAACTAACACACAATATTGCGCAACCTGTGTATAGGTGATCCCTTTCATACCACCTAAAACGGCATAGAAGAAAACAATCACCATGCCAATATAAACACCCGTTTCAATATCGACTTCTAAAAAGCGCGAGAATACAACTCCAACGCCACGCATTTGCCCAGCAATGTAGGTAAAGCAGATAAAGATGGCACATAAAATAGCGACCACACGCGCGACCTGCGAATAATATCTATCGCCAATAAAGTCAGGTACCGTGAATTTGCCGAATTTGCGTAAATAAGGTGCCAGACATAATGCAAGTAGCACGTAGCCTCCAGTCCACCCCATCAGGTATACACCACCATCATACCCAGCGAAGGAAATGATACCTGCCATTGAAATGAACGATGCTGCACTCATCCAATCGGCAGCCGTCGCCATACCATTGGCTAGCGGTGGTACGCCACCGCCGGCGACGTAGAATTCATTGGTTGATCCCGCTCGAGCCCAAATAGCGATACCGATATAGAGGGCAAAACTCAGCCCAACAATTAAAAATGTAAACGTTTGAACATCCATTATGCTGCTCCTTACTCATCTACGCCGTATTTTTTATCAAGCGCATCCATTTTCGATACGTAGACAAAAATCAAAGCAACAAATGTATAAATTGCGCCTTGTTGTGAAAACCAAAAACCCAACTTAAACCCAAAAAAACGTACTTCATTTAATACGTCTACAAACAAGATGCCACACCCAAATGACACCACAAACCAAATAGCTAATAGCTTAAACATCAAGGCTAGATTTTCTGACCAATATGCTTTTGCTTGTTCTTCACTTTTAAAGGCCATGATTAACTCCCCGTTTAACGCATGCAGTATGAATGCGTTGGTATGAATTGACCCTTTGACTTTAGCAACGGCTTGTCACGATTGAATTGAGACCTTAGTCGTAAACTCGTTTTGACGTTTACGTAAACTGCAAATAAAAGAAACTTGAGGAAAATTAATAGTCTTTAAAATCAGCCAGTTAGATAAAATTATATTTCTGAGCATTTAGAATAATTAACAATTCATACGGCATAAGACATTAGTCTAATTAGCACAATAAAGTATGCGCTTTAAGACCGATGCGGCGTATTATATTTCCAGCAAGGGCGCTCTGGCTTATTCCTGCTAAGCCAGATAAGATTACCCCTCAAACCGTTCATCGAATTTAATAATATTATCAATAACATCAACTAGGACTTACGATGACAGCTGCGCTTATTCTGGTCGCTCTAAGTTATATTGGCCTACTATTTTGGCTCGCCAATTGGGGAGATAAACATACGCCGTTGGCACAAAAGATTAGCCATCACCCCTTTGTTTATGCGCTAGCTTTAGGGATCTACTGCACCTCATGGACTTATTATGGTTCAGTTGGCACAGCCGCAGCCAGTAGTTGGCACTTCTTTCCAATTTTACTTGGACCCATGTTGCTATTTATATTCGGCCATGGCTTTTTACGTAAAATGATATTGGTAAGTAAAAAACAAAATATTACAACAATCTCAGACTTTATAAGCGCACGCTATGGCAAGCGGCAAATGACTGCAATTATGGTTACGCTTATCGCACTGCTTGCGACTATTCCCTATATTGCTTTGCAGCTGAAAGCACTTGCAAATAGCTTTGAATTACTGCGTCAAAATGACGATGTTTCTGGAGCCACTTTAGCACTCATCGGCACCTTAATGATGGCACTATTCGCCATATTTTTCGGTGCTAGAAAGGTAGATGTCACGGAATATCGCTCTGGGTTGATGTTAGCCATCGCATTCGAATCTTTGATTAAACTCTTGGCCCTAGTTGCGGTGGCGTACATTTCATTGCAAGCATTGTTTATGCAAGCCCAGACCCAATCAATTTGGCATCATTGGCAAGAGTTTAATTTTGCGGATTTCAATTTTATCGGTCAAACGCTCATGGCTGGCGCTGCAATTATATGCCTACCCAGACAGTTTCACGTCACTGTGGTCGACAACCAAAATAGCAACCACCTCAATACAGCTAGGTGGGCTTTCCCTCTATATTTGATGCTGATCGCCCTGATGATCATTCCCATTGCCAGTGCAGCGATCCATCCACAAATAGGCCAAAATATTGCAGCTGATAGCTTTGTCTTAGGCCTGCCACTGAGCTTTGATTATCCTGTAATGTCGACTTTTGTTTTTATCGGTGGACTCTCCGCAGCCACCGCCATGATAATTGTTGCGACTTTGACACTCAGTACCATGTTATCTAATGACATTGTCTTACCTTTACTCCTAAAAAGACGGTTTAAAAAGAGTCTATTAACTAATAACTACAAGTCCCAGATCTTATTGGTAAGACGCTTTATTATTGGCGCTATCTTATTGCTCGCTTATCTGTATCAGCAATGGATTGGCCATGGTGCAGCGCTGGCGAGTATGGGGCTGGTCGCATTCTCTCTTGTTACTCAATTACTCCCAGCCATTGTCGGCGGTTTATACTGGCGCAAGGGCCATGCTTATGGCGTCTATGCAGGCTTACTTGCCGGACTTATCTGTTGGGCGTTGTTTATGTTATTGCCCATCGTATCGTCACCCGAATTACTCGACTATCAAACCCAACAAACTATTGTCACAAGAGGTACTTTGCTCGCTTTACTGGCAAACATCAGCTGCTACATTAGCTTTTCTTTAGGAGCCCATGAGCGACTGATTGATAAGCTCCAAGCAACCGCATTTGTCAGGCCCAAAGAGCAAGCGGCGCTAGCCAAAAAGCTAAACAAAGAAGTCAAAGCAACAGTCTATGATTTCAAAGTGCTACTACAGACATTTTTGGGCATTCAAAGAAGTCAACAACTGCTTGGGCACTACGCGCTCAATGAGGACATAGATGAAAACAATGCCTCGCCAACCCCTGATTTTATTAATTTTTGTGAACGCGCTTTAACCGGGGTTCTCGGTGCATCCTCAGCTCAGGCACTGATCCATGCTGTTTCTTCCGGAAAACAAATGGCATTCGAAGAAGTCGTCACCTTTTTCGACGAAACCACACAAGCTTTGCAGTTTAATCAAAATTTATTGTTTACCTCTTTGGAGAATCTCAGCCATGGTATTTCCGTTGTCGACCGGGACCTCAAATTGGTTGCATGGAACAAGCGCTACAATGAAATGTTTGAATACCCACAGGGCTACCTCCAAGTTGGTCAAGATATTGAAGAAATCATACGCTATAACGCCCAGCGAGGTGAATGTGGCCCAGGTGCACTTGAAAAGCTGGTTGAAAAGCGCGTTCAACACTTGAGAAATGGGACCCCTCATCATTATATTCGCCATCGGGAAAATGGGCAGGTTTTCGAAATGACAGGTAACCCCTTGCCTGGAGGTGGGTTTGTAACCAGCTTTTCAGACATTACCATGCATATGGCAACACAAAATGCGCTTGAAGAAATTAACATGGACTTGGAAAATCGCATCGAGGCTAGAATGCTGGAGATACGCGCTATCAACCAAGACTTGAAAGCACAAATAGCCACTCGAGAAAAAATAGAGCAAGACTTAGTTGCTGCCAAAAAAGAAGCGGAACGCGCTAATGATAGTAAAACGCGCTTTTTAGCCCTCGCAAGTCACGATATCTTGCAACCCCTCAATGCCGCACGACTATACCTTGGAGCCATCAACGAGCAACAACTTCCCGAAACAGAACAAAGCAATTTGAGCAAGCTTGGGGACAGCTTGGACTCGACTGTACATTTAATGTCGTCGCTCCTTGATATCGCCAAACTTGAACAAGGTGCCATGCAACCGACACCTAAACATTTTAATTTGAGTGACATCCTTAACCCACTTGCAAACGAATATGCCCTGATCTGCCAAGATAAAGGGCTGACACTCAAAGTGCGTAATATCAACCACGTTGTACACGGCGATATCACCTACTTGCGCCGTGTCATTCAAAACTTAGTCTCTAACGCAGTTAAATATACTGACTTAGGTGCGGTATTGATCGCTTGTAGAAAACGCGGCCATAGCTTGCGTATTGAAGTTTGGGATACCGGCCCGGGTATTTCCCCTTACGAACAAGAAAAGATCTTTAATGATTTTTACCGTATTGAGGCGGGTGACAATCGCGGTGTCGGTTTGGGTCTAGGGGTCGTAAAACGCTTATGTGATTTGATGAGTATTCCACTTACAATGCACTCTAAGCTTACTAAAGGCAGTCGCTTCTTCATTGAAGTGCCACTTGGTGAGCAACAACAAGTACAAACAGTTGATGCAGTTAGGCACAGTGACAATAAACGAAAGCTAACGGTGATGGCCGTAGATGATGATCCAAATAATTTAGCAGCCATGTCCAGCTTACTGGTTAAATGGCAACTGCAACACACACTGTTTTCTCAAGTTGACGAAGCCTTGAACTACGCAAAAAATAATAGAGCACCTGATATACTTTTGATCGACTACCAGCTCGGTTCGCACTGCGATGGCGTCACTTTAATCAAAACACTTAGAGAGGTCTGGCAACATGATATTCCAGCCGTGCTCATCACCGCAGTGCGAGATCAAGCTCTCAAAACTCAGGTAAAAGCACATCAGATCCATTATCTAACAAAGCCATTGAAACCAGCAAAACTCAAGGCTCTGCTAAATCATTCCCAATGACCAGCTATAGCGCCAGTTTAATTTGATCCCGCCCGGCAGCTTTGGCTTGATAAACAGCTTGATCTGCCGCTTTTAATGATTGGCTAAATGGCATGTGCAAATTAACATCGGCAACGCCTATGCTCACTGTAAAGCGGATCGCCTTGCCTTCATATTGCACCGTGAGTCCAGCGGCCTCTTCTCGCAAACGTTGCGCCACATTCATAGCCTTGGCTACTTCAGTTTCGGGCAATAAAATGATGAACTCTTCACCACCCAATCTACATACGCAATCTTCAGTGCGAACTAGTTCATTGCAACAGCGGGCGAATTGTTTGAGGACTTCATCTCCACCATCGTGACCATACTCATCATTAATCAATTTAAACCTGTCTAAATCAATCATCAAAAGACTTAGCGGTCTATCTGAGCGCTGATGTCGGCTCATCTCACTTCTCGCATAGTCCATTAAGTAGCGACGGTTTTTTAGACCGGTAAGAACATCCTGAAATGCCATTTCTGTTAAGCGCTGCTGCATTTGCCACAGCTCGTGAACTAAGAGTCGTCGGCTACAACAATCCGCGATCAATTCCGCAGCCACGACTTCCCATTGCAACCAGTCTCTTGGCTCAAATCGCCCTTCACAACACACCACACCAATTGCCAAGCCATTTTGAAAAATAGCTGTGTCTAGCAGTGCACAGATTTGCTGCGGAATTAAATAACCTTCCGTGAACTCTTTTGTTCTAGGATCTGTTATTGCGTCGCATGCAGAAATGGTCTCGCCATTTACAATCGCGCGAAAATAATTGGGGTAATCTAATACTGTCAGTTCAGGCAAAGGTCCCGTGATCACGCCTTCCCAATCCGTATTGGCAAAGTTAACTAACTTCTCGGGGTTAGTCACATCATCAAATAGCCACACCGATACACGGCTAACGTTAAGCAACGCCTTTGCTTCTAAAATAATGTCTGACAAAAATTGTTGATGGCCAACAGATACGTCAACCTCTTTTGACAAAACTCTTCTGAGTCTCTGTGTGACATGCGTTAGTTCATTGTGCCGATTGTTGGACACATTCCCATCGTACTCTTTCACATTTACAGCCAATGCTTTCACCCAAATACATCTAGTTAATACACAGTGTGACCTTAAGTGCTGATCACTTGTTCTAGCTTGTAGCCTTCATTTTCTCAACTATTCTAGGTCTACAGCTCAACTAGGTATAACGCGTTAAGGCAAAACCATCGGCTACTTGTTACATTAATAATACGCCTATAAGATAAAAAAGCACTCAATTTATCCCATAAAAGGAACTTGTCGAGAGATAAATTATTTCAACTGCACCCTGTATAGGAATAAAAACCGATAGAAGCCCAGAATAAGCGCTGCGTATCAAATTTGCGCCAAAATAAAAGGAGCTGGTCAGCTCCTTTTATTATGCGGTGTACTTACTTAGATATTTCTTGAAGATGGGATCGTCCTTCGCCATGTCTCTTTGTTCTTCTAATATATCAGCGAGCATTTGATAAGACGTCAGAGGGTTAGCCAGTACAACACGGAAAACAACGGTCGGCTGATTACTATATTGTGGTGGTGTTAAACGTGTTCTTGATACAAATGAACGGCCCGTCTCACGCTGGCGTTTTTGCATACTGGCCGTTAGGCGGTTTAACGCAGCATAAATATCGAGCTTTTCTTGTTCGTCAGCAGCTTGTAATACCGCTTTTACTTCTTTAGGTACGTAGCGATAAGTCAACAAGCACAGTTCTGGCTGTGATATCAACTCAAAGTCATCTTGCTCTGAAATTAGATTGGCAAAATAGTGTGCCTTTTCAATGCTGTGATCAATCAGCATCTCGTAACCTTTACGACCTATCACTTGAAGACACGCATGTACCAACATCGCCATACCCGGGCGGCTACCTTCAAGAGTATGACTACCTAAATCTTTGGAGCCTTTTCGCAAAATGTATTCAGCGTGATGTTCGATTACGTCAGTTGCCGTCGGGTCTTTAAATAAAACGATGCCAGCGCCCATTGGCACGTACATTTGTTTGTGTGCATCAATAGTCACTGAATCTGCTTTTTCAATACCAGATAAAAGGTGGCGATATGTATTTGAAAGCAATGTCGCACCACCCCATGCAGCATCCACATGAAAATGACAATTAAGCTCTTTACATAGCTCAGCCATCTCATTTAACGGGTCAATGCTGCCCGTTTCAGTCGTGCCTGCAACGCCAACTATCGCCATAACTTTGATCCCTTGCGCTTCAAGCTCTCGGGCTTTTTCTCGCATGGCAACCATATCCACTTTGTTATCGTAATTGGTGCATACAGCAATGAAGTTTTCTCGGCCAATTCCCAACACATCGGCGGCTTTACCCAATGAATAATGCCCGCGTTCTGACACAAGTACTGCTAATCCTTTGTAACCATAATGCATCATTGCCGCAAACATACCTTGCGAGGAGATACCTTTAAAATCACCATCAGGTTTCAACAATCGGTTACGTGCGATCCATAAAGCCGTGATATTGGCTATTGTTCCACCAGAACAAAACGCCCCAAGCGCGTTTTTAGCGCTGTGCATCCACTGTTGATAAAACTCTTCACCTTGCCCGTAAGTCAGGTGGTGCATCATGCCTAAAACTTGACGTTCTAATGGCGTAAATGCTTTTGATGTCTCAATTTTTACCAAGTTTTGGTTAAGACCCACCATCAATTTAGAAAGTGGTAGTAAAAAGTGAGGCAAAGCAGAGGTCATATGACCAATAAAGCTAGGTGACGCTGTATGAACCGAGTGTGCAACTAATTGCTCCATAATATCTTGAGCGTAATCTGACACAAAAGTCGGTTCTTCTGGGATAGCCGCAGACTGAAAGTCTTTCTCTATCTCATGCAGAGGCTTTTCAACCGCAGCAATATTTTCGTTCAAAAAACCCGCTAGATTATGAGAGATCTCTTGTTCAATTTTACTGAGTGTAGAGCCAGGGGCTTCCGGTACGGTAAAGATTCGCATCAAGCTTTCTTCAGAAGCGACTGCACAACGCTTTGGACCCATTGTTATTCCCAATCACAAATAAAGAGTAGATTGTGCAAGCGCTAACATCGCGGCTGACAGACACATCCACCTTACTAATTTATTACGAAATGACTAACTCTACTTTAAAGTTGTAGGAAAGTCTGCAAATGCAGAGCAAAAAAATAAACTCGGTTGCTATTTTCTTCATAAACAGAGGAAATAAAAGTTTTTGGGGACAAAAAACATACTCAATTTACTAAAAATTTTGTAAACTCAGCATCAAAGATATAAAATTTGTAATATTTTCTAACTCACCTCGCAACCGGAATTGCAATGAATAAATGGAACTTTGCTCACCGTACACTTTCTTTAACCTGGGTACTCGTCGGTTTTTTAACTTTTGTAGTCTCGCTCGTTGGTTACGTTTATTACACCTATCAAAGTAGTAAAACAACCATTATGCGTGATATTGACGAAAAGCTGCGTATCGCGGCGCACAGTGCAAACCTATTTGTCGGGGCTGATTACCATGACCGCCTAGACAAATTATCAACTCAAGAATTTAAAGCTCAGAGTGAGCGTCTTACTAAGCTAGCACAGGCTGTCGGAGTACAGTATGTCTATACCATGATTTACGACTCTCCCCATGTCCGCTTTACAGCGTCAAGCTATACGGTTGAAGATGTCACTCAAGGAAATATTACTCAATATCGTGATATCTACGAAGAAGCCACGACTACTAATAAAGGAGCTTTTCGTTCAACCACAGAGGTGTTTGAAACATCAATAGATAAATGGGGCCACTTTAAAACCATATTTGTGCCTCACATTACGCCTGAGGGCCAAATATACCTAACAGGTGCTGATATCCCAATTGCACATATAGAATCTCAATTGCAGGAAAATGTGACACAAGCAGCGTTGTCTGCAAGCTTTTTTTTCTGCATCGCACTGCTAGTAGCGGGCACCTATATGCTGGTGTATCGACGCACCCTAACCACTGACGCCAGAACAGGATTTGCTAACCGTTTGGCACTTGAACAAGACTTAACTAGGGCAAAGCGACCACACCTTAGTCTCGCCATCATTTCAATTTGTGAACTTGAAGAAATCATCAGCTTTTATGGCGCTGGCGTAGGCGACAAAGTCATTCAAAATGTCATGCGGTATTTTCAAAATTTGACCTCACCATTCAAGGTATACCGGTTAGCGACCTCAAAGTTGGTATTGCTGTGTGATACACCAAACGGAGAGCACTATTTAAACAACCTAATTTCAGAATTTCCCTTCTCTCGGCCAATTCTCAATGAACCTATGCTATATATTCAGCTCAAGGCGGGGATCGCTCGAGGGAACAAAGGACTACTGCTTGAAAATGCTTTTATCGCTTGCCGGCAGGCCCAGCAGCTATATCAAACGACTTATATTTACGGTCAGCAGACACAAAAAACAAAGTTGTTACAAGAGTCCAACTTAGCCATTGCTAAAACAGTGCAAAGTGCCTTTGATCAGCATCGTATTATTCCATATTTTACCCCTCGGGCCAGCATCGACGATCATCAAATAGTGCAATACCACTGTGCGCCTCGAGTGCTCACCGAGCAAGGCGTGATCTTAAAATCTCAAGCCTTTGGCGAGGTTATTAAGCACTCGCGTTTGAACTCTCAGCTAACCAAACAGATGCTTGAACTATGCGTGACCCAGTTTAGAAAAACCAATATCGCGTGGAGCTTGGCGTTAACGCCTCAAGATCTGCGTGACCCGCAAATGATGGAATGCATCACACAATCCATTAACCGCTACCCACAACCCAACTTGATCACCTTTGAGCTAGATGAACAAGCCCTGATCAGCCAGTTTAATGATATGACTGCCATTATCAGTATATTGCGCAGTAAAGGGGTTAATATTTTAGTGAATTCACGTAATAGTGGCTTACTTACTATCAGCCGAGTGTTAAAAATGTCTATTAATGCGGTAAAACTCGAAGAAACGCTTATTGAGCAGCTGGCTGACAACCCACAAGTAAAAGGACTCGTTCAACATATTGGAGAGCAGTGTAAAAACAGTCAGATCGCATTGATTGTTTCAGGCATAAAAAGCAAAGCGCAATTGCAGCAGCTAGCTAATACGCATATTACCTTGTTTGAAGGGGAGTATATCGGCGCCGCAGCGCCGCATATTAAAGATAACTTGGCCCCGCCAATACTGGATGTATCATAAAAGGGCATTGCTTCGAATTACTAAGGCGTTAAACTCACAACCAAGCGCGTACTGGACTGCCCACTGGCCCAGTACTTGCGCTCAAATGGCGTGATAGCTTGTGCACTTTCATACGCTTCAGCTGCTGCGTCAACTCCGGCTAATTGCAAAGCCCTAGCAAACTCTTCAACATAAATTGACCAGTTGCTTCGCACCTCTAACACGCCACCAAGCTTAACTATAAAAGGGAATACTGCTGCGCCGTGCCAGCGTCTTTGAATGTGTTTAGACTTTGGCCATGGGTTTGGATATAACAAATAGTGGTGGCTTGGTTGCCATTTTGCCTCAACGGCTAAGCGCCAAAAATCGTTTAGATCGGCTTGAACTAAAATGTATTGCCCATGCTCACTTTGCTTGTATTCAATATCGTGCTTATCAAGACGGTGAGAAGACTTATCAACCCCAATCACTAAGGCATTAGGATGGCGTTTAGCCAGATTAGCTGTACTTTCTCCAACCCCACAACATGAATCCAAAATAATCGGGCCCGAGAATGCCTGCACCTTGTCATTTACTTCATTGAATGCCTTTAAAGTATGCTCAGCAATGGGTTTTTTGAACTCAGCTTCCAGGTGCTTTTGCACGATTTCATCTAATTTTTCGTGCAAGCCAGTTTGGTTTGAGGTGATACTCCGAGAGTTTGCGTCAGCCATTTTGCTCGTATCGTTAACTTTAAATGGAGCAATTTTAGAAGTTTGAAAAGTAAAGTAAATAGGGGATTGCCAATTTTAATAGGCTTGTACCTAAGGTATAGCAATACAGCGACAATCAACATTTCAATACGTATAAGCTAACGCCCCCACCAAAAATATCAACAGCGCTTCATTATGCTCCAATCCCGCTTCATTCTATGCTTATTTTCATGCCTTACTTGGGTACAATAAGCACAAGCGTAATGAAATGAGAAAAATTACAGCTTTAATATCAATAATTTATAACAACGTTTAAGGATATAAAATTGAAAACACTTATCATCGCTTTATTCACATTATTAATTGCCACCTCTGCAAACGCTGCACGATATGACATAACAGCAAATGTTGGTGAAATTCGATTTCACGGTTCAACTCAGTCAACGGCTGGTAGTCATTGGAATGGGGTTGTTTGGATATCATTAGAAAACCCAGATAAAAACCCGAGCTGCGTAAAATACCGTAACAAATACGCAGTTGCCGTTGCTAAGGGCGACGATAGCGCCTTGAGCATTGCTCTAATGGCCAAAGCGTCTAACTCAAAAATATTAATGACTATAGACGACAGTAAAAAAATGGACGGCGACGTAACTTGCTTACTTCAATATATTACTTTGCTTTAAAAGCTAAGCTTGCTGTCTAGACTCAATTTGCATACACGGCGAGCAGCTATTCGCCGTGTATGATTATATTGGACAGAACATGACTGCATAAAAAGAAAAACATAAAGCGCTGAGCGCGTTTATCAAACGACGCAATTGCCAATTAAACTGAGCGTATTAGAACACTCCCCCTTAATGCAACTCGAAACACATTAACACGCCAAAAAGCGCGCACGCATTCATGCTCTGTATTGCCCTAATAAAAAACCGATACCATCGCTGATACCGGTTTCTATTGAAACAAGCCAAAAGAACATGAGGCCTTTCAACTGTTTTCTTATATCGCTATTAGTGTCTTAGCCCAACACCACGTTTAATAAGCGTCAATGCAATCGTAAATAACACTGAAATAAAGCCAATTAACACGCCAAAAGCAACATAGATATTGACATCCGAAACCCCTAAAAAGCCGAATCTAAACGCATTGACCATGTAGATGATTGGATTGATCTGCGATACCCCCTGCCAAAACTCAGGCAACAGTTGAATTGAGTAGAAAACTCCGCCCAAGTATGTGAGAGGCGTCAATACAAATGTTGGGATAATACTAATATCATCAAAGCTATTTGCGTAAACGGCATTAATAAGTCCACCCAAAGAAAACACCGCAGAGGTTAAAACCACAGTGGCAATAATCACTGCTATATTGTGAATTTGAATATCGACAAAAAATAAGCTGACTATACTGACAATCAACCCCACCAGAATGCCCCGCGCCATACCGCCGCCCATATAACCAAGTACAATGACGTAATTTGGTACGGGTGCAACTAGCAGTTCTTCAATGCTTTTTTGAAACTTGGTGGAATAAAAACTCGACGCCACATTAGAGTATGAGTTAGTGATCACCGACATCATGATTAGGCCTGGGACGATAAATTCCATATAGCCAAAACCACCCATTTCACCAATGCGTGAGCCTATCAGACTACCAAAAATAATAAAATAGAGCGTCATGGTGATCGCTGGCGGAACCAAAGTCTGAACCCAGATACGCAAAAAACGAATGCACTCTTTGATCCAAATACTTTTTAGCGCAACACGGTACTTTAATATGCTCATTGATTACGCCCCTGCTCTAATAACCCCACAAATAACTCCTCTAAGCGGTTAGCTTTATTGCGCATACTTAATACAGTGTTTCCCTGCTCACTTAATTGAGCGAAAACCCCATTTAATCCCTGTGATTTTTCAACTTCAACTTCAAGCGTATGATCGTCTACCAAGGAATACGCATAACCCGATAGGTTTACGGGCTTTATCGGCGCGTGCAAATCCAAGACAAAGGTTTCTTTGTCTAGTTTTGCCAGTAGCGCTTTTATCGTAGTGTGCTCAACAATGACTCCCTTATCAATAATGGCAATATTACGGCACAGCAGCTCCGCCTCTTCCAAATAGTGGGTCGTTAGTATAATCGTCACGCCTTGACTATTAATCTCACGTAAAAAGTCCCACATTGAACGTCTCAGTTCAATATCGACACCGGCTGTTGGCTCATCCAGTATCAGCAACTTAGGTTCATGCATTAATGCACGTGCGATCATTAAACGACGCTTCATACCACCTGACAAGGTGCGTGCTTGTTTGTCTTTTTTATCGAACAAACCGAGCTGCTTAAGGTACTTTTCCGCTCGCTGGTGCGCCACTTGACGAGGTACACCATAATAACCCGCCTGATTCACCAATATTTGGTTGAGGGTTTCAAACTGACTAAAGTTGAACTCTTGCGGTACCAATCCCAATTCAGATTTAGCATCTTCCAATGCGGTATCAATAGAATGACCGAAAACTTTGACGTCACCTTGAGTTTTATTTACCAAAGAAGCTATTACACCTATGGTGGTTGATTTACCCGCACCATTTGGGCCCAATAACGCAAAGAAATCCCCTTCTTCGACTTCCAAATCGATTCCTTTGACGGCTTCAACACCGTTTTTATAGACTTTTCTTAAGCCTTTTATACTTAATGCAGTTGTCATGTACTTCGGATCCCCAATCCCCATAATGTGTTTTGAATCAATTTAATCCCCGTAACCCCAGCGTTTGGCGAGGTTATGCTCTATGTTCAGATGATCTAAAATCCGCGCAACCATAAAGTCCACCAAGTCTTCTATAGACTGAGGCTGATGATAAAAACCAGGTGCTGCAGGCATGATAGTGACACCCAGCTGGCTCAGTTTGAGCATATTTTCTAAATGAATTGGACTAAACGGCGTTTCGCGAGGTACTAAAATTAATTGACCACGCTCTTTAATTACCACATCAGCTGCGCGCTCAAGTAGATTATCCGAGGCCCCTAACGCAATGGCCGAAACACTCCCTGCACTGCACGGGCACACGACCATTTTTTTCGGCGCCGCAGAACCAGATGCCACAGGGCTAAACCAATTGTCTTTACCAAACACTTGAATTTGGCCATCTTTGGCATTACACAAAGCACTGAGCTGCTCAGTTGCCTTAGCCTCATTCCCAGAAAGCTTAACATTAGATTCGGTATCTAGTACCACTCGCGCCGCGCTGGAAATAAGTACATACACTTGATAGTCCAGTGCAACTAAAACCTCTAATAGCCTTAAACCGTAGGGCGCACCGGATGCACCACTAAATGCTAATGTGATAGGATCTTTATATTGTGACATATGTTTATGACATTACCTTTTCTAGCTCAGTCGTTATGGCATCATGGATACCATTAAAACCACCGTTGCTCATAATTAAAATATGTTGATTTGGTTTGGCCTGCGCAATGACTTGAGCAATGATCTCGTCAGTACTTGAAAAACACTGTAGCCCAGCTTTTTGCGCCGCCTCTTTGAGTGACCAAGCTAGGCCATCAGGTTCATATACCAACGCGCTATCTGCCGCTTGTAACGCATTCATCAATGTATCTTGATGTACGCCCATCTTCATGGTGTTTGAACGCGGCTCTAAAATGGCGATAATCTCATCGTCACCCACTTTTGCACGAAGACCTGCTAGTGTCGTTTTTATCGCGGTCGGATGGTGTGCAAAGTCATCATAAACTCGCACTCCGCCAATCTCAGCTTTGAGCTCCATACGTCGTTTTGGCAACTTAAAGGTTTGCAATGCTTCGATACTTACTTCCACCGGGATCCCGACATGACGCGCTGCCGCTATCGCCATCATGGCGTTTTTCACATTGTGCTCACCAATAGCAGACCAGCTTACCTCTCCAACAACCTCACTCTCAAGCAGTACTTTAAAGCGACTGCCATCTGAGCTGATTAATTGATACGACCAATCCCCGCCGAGCGATTCTTTTTGACTCCAAAATCCGCGTTCAAGTACTTCATTTATTGCATTATCTTGTGCTGGATAGATGGCTTTCCCCTGCCCTGGTAAAGTCCTTACTAGGTGGTGAAACTGAGTTTGAATGGCGTTTAAGTCCGCAAAAATATCGGCGTGATCAAACTCCAAGTTATTTAAAATTAAAGTACGAGGGAGGTAATGTACAAACTTGCTGCGCTTATCAAAAAAAGCGGTGTCGTATTCATCCGCCTCAATCACAAAAAATGGCGTATCCGTGACACGTGCTGACAGACCGAAATTTTGTACAATTCCACCGATTAAAAATCCGGGTTTAAGGCCTGCGTATTCTAATAACCATGCGAGCATACTTGCCGTGGTGGTTTTGCCATGGGTGCCGGCAACTGCCAATACCCACGCGTCTTGCAACACATGATGTTTTAACCATTCAGGCCCCGAGGTATATGGTAGGCCTTTTTCTAGCACATATTCAACACACGGATTGCCACGACTCATAGCATTACCAATCACCACCACATCCGGTTTGGGCTCTAGCTGAGCTGGATCATAGCCTTGGGTTAACTCAATCCCCAAAGACGCTAGTTGGGTACTCATTGGCGGGTAAACGTTTTGATCTGAGCCTGTTACTTTATGGCCCAAAGATTGTGCAATGGCTGCAATGCCCCCCATAAAGGTGCCGCAGATCCCGAGAATATGAATATGCATAAGTTCAGCTAGTTAGGAAAATTGCAGTAAGAGTAACATACTCCAATGAGCCTAGGCTGACTTTATATGCAAAACAGTTTTGCACAGACAAAAAAATACCAGCCACTTGGCTGGTATTTTTCAAATCGAGTGAAGCTGATTAAGCAACACCATATTGGTCGCGGTAAGCTTTCACTGCTGCTAAGTGCTCAGAAGCACTACCTTGCTGCTCAAGGTAAGTAATTAAATCAGCTAGCTTAACAATGGATACCACTGCAGTGCCGAAGTCACGCTCAACTTCTTGAATCGCTGAAAGCTCGCCTTTGCCTTTTTCTTGGCGATCAAGCGCAATTAACACACCCGCTAAGTCCGCTTCGTTCGCCTTGATGATTTCCATGGATTCACGGATCGCGGTACCTGCTGTGATTACATCATCAACTAGCATGATACGGCCTTTGAGCTCAGAACCTACTAGGTTGCCACCCTCACCGTGTTGCTTTTTCTCTTTACGATTAAAGCAGTAAGGCACATCTTTGTCATGGTGGTCAGCAAGTGCAACCGCTGTTGTTGTTGCAATTGGAATACCTTTGTACGCAGGGCCAAACAGCACATCATACTCAATGCCCGCATCTTCTAGTGCCGCAGCATAAAAGCGACCTAAGCGCGCAAGGTCGCGGCCAGTGTTAAATAAACCAGCGTTAAAAAAGTAAGGGCTTGTACGACCTGATTTAAGCGTAAACTCACCAAACTTAAGTACCTGCTTTTCAAGAGCAAACTCGATAAAATCTTTTTGATACTGTTTCATAACTAACCTTTTGTTTACGCTAATGCTTGTTTTTGAATATCGATGATCTCACGAATTGAATGCTTGGCTAGCGCCAGTAACTCGTCAAGTTCTTCGAATGAGAAAGGCTCACCTTCAGCAGTGCCTTGAACCTCAATTAACTTACCTGTTTCTGTCATGATCACATTCATGTCAGTCTCAGCTTCTGAGTCTTCAAGGTACTCTAAATCACTGATGGCTTCGCCGTTGTATACACCAACTGAGATCGCCGCAATCATAAACTTAAGTGGGTTGGCATTGATCATACCTTTGGCACGCATATGCGTCAGTGCATCAACAAGGGCAACACAAGCACCGCTGATAGATGCAGTACGCGTTCCGCCATCTGCTTGCAGTACATCACAATCAATAGTAATGGTGTTTTCACCCAGTGCAGATAGGTCAACAGCGGCACGTAAAGCTCGTGCGATCAGGCGTTGAATTTCCATAGTGCGACCGCCTTGCTTGCCTTTTGCAGCTTCACGACCATTACGGGTATGAGTAGAGCGAGGAAGCATACCGTACTCTGCAGTGATCCAACCTTTACCCTGTCCTTTCATAAAACGCGGTACGCCCGCTTCCACAGTGGCTGTACACAGCACTTTTGTATTGCCAAACTCTACAAGCACCGACCCTTCGGCATGCATTGTATAGTTACGGGTAAATGTTACAGGTCTAATCTGATTTGCAGTTCTTTCGCTTGGACGCATCCACGTTCCCCTATCATCAAAGTTTCGCAATATTATAAAGGGATCCTTTGCGCTATGCCACGCAATACCAAAAGAAATCTTAGCTTTACCTATCGAGCAGCGTTTTTCTTAGGCTATAATGGCCACGCAAACCAAATTAAATAGGAACTTTATATGATCCATAGTATGACCGCCTACGCTCGAAAAGAGATTAAAGGCGATTGGGGCACTGGGGTTTGGGAGATCCGCTCAGTTAATCAACGCTATCTCGAAACATTTATCCGCGCGCCGGAGCAATTCAGGGCACTAGAGCCAGTAGTACGTGAACGCCTTCGCAAGCAATTACAGCGAGGCAAAGTGGAAGTCTATTTAAAATTTGCAGCAAACCCAGCTCACGTTGGTCAGCTGTCTATCAATGAAACCCTTGCAAAACAAATCCTTGAAAACGCAAAGTGGGTGCAATCTATCAGCGGTGGCGATATTAACCCGACCGAAATTTTGCGCTGGCCAGGCGTTATGGAAGCGGAAGAAGTTGATTTAGACGAAGTCAATGGCGCTTTGTTAGCTGGCTTTGATGAGTTAGTTCAAGACTTTAAAGCAGCCAGAGCATCAGAAGGTGCAAACCTTGAAAGCATGATCACCACACGTTTAGACGGCATACTTGAGCAAGTATCTATCGTTGAAAGCCATATGCCAGAAGTCACCAAGTGGCAGCGCGACAAACTTTCGCAAAAACTTGAAGAGCTACAAGCTGATATCGATGAGTCACGCCTAGAGCAAGAGCTTATCTACCTTGCACAAAAGCAAGATGTAGCAGAAGAGCTAGACCGCTTAAAGTCTCACGTTAAAGAGACGCATAAAATCTTGAAAAAAGGCGGCGCATGCGGCCGTCGTTTGGACTTTATGATGCAAGAGTTTAACCGCGAGTCGAACACCCTAGCCTCTAAGTCAATCAACTCAGAGATCACCAACGCCGCCGTTGAGCTTAAAGTATTAATTGAGCAAATGCGTGAGCAGATCCAGAATATTGAGTGATATTTTGGTAAAACTGAATTTTTGATAAGAGCCCAGCATTGCTGGGCTTTTTTGTGTTTATTGGCAAATACGATTGCAAGGGTTCCTAGACAGTTGCTCAACTAAGCAATTTAAAACCAGCTATCTTAAACTGATAGCTATATCACCTAGAATAAAGCCACTGCATTGCGCGCATAAACCCAATTGGGAAGGTTGTTTCATGCAGCCCCTCCTCGATCACATCCTGTTTAATGTTTAAGTTTGCATAGCGCCGATCTGACAGCTGTTTTACAAATTCAGTTTGATCTTCCAGCCATTGGAAAGGATACCTTTTTGATGTTTCATGCGTGCCTACGGCAAAATACACCCGAGCTGCTAGGTCATCGTGGTTTTTGGCGTATTGGCGCTCTTGTTTAAACATAAGTCGTTTATCCCAGAAAAAAGCGCCGCTTAATACCACATAGCTCTCGAACAAATCTGGTTTATTGAGTAATACGTAACTTGCAAATAAGCCACCAGCAGAATGCCCTACCAAGGTGCGTTTGTCTTGGTCAATTGAATATCTAGCTTCAATAAATGGCAGTAACTCGCTTTCAATAAAGCTTAGGTACTGCTGAGCTTGACCGGGTTTGAAAGCACTCCAATTGGCATCAATCGAAGGGGTATAATCTCGAATGCGGCTATGCATCATATTGTCTCCCTTCGAAAATCCAATACCCACTAAAATGACTTTTTCGAGCACACCAGCACTCATGGGGACACTCAGTGAACTGACGGCTAACGGAAATGCATAAGGACCATCGTTCACAATAACCACTGGGTATTTGGTCTTCGCTGTTTTTGAGTAACCTTTGGGAACAGCAACAAAAACAGGATAGGTTCTACCCAATTTCTCTGATTTAATTTCATAAACAGACGAGTTGGGTAATGAAAATGCAGGAAGTTTGCTTGTTGCATCAAGGTTTGCCCATGCAAGGTGCTGATAAAAAAATAAAAGAGATAAAATAAAGAATCTGTACATATTAATCCTATTTTGGCTTAAATCTTGTCGTTAAATTTGGACCAAACAACATTGGTCAATGAAACGCTATATTTTCACCGAAATAGTATGCAAGCGACCGACCCAGCTTATCTGGACACATTATGGATTACGCACCTTACTTATCTCTTTTAACCTCACCTTGATGCAGCGTTTGCGCTATGTTGCTTTCTATATTGGCTAGGACTTTGTTTTATATGCTTTTTAAATGCAGCACCAAATGTCGAACGTGAATTAAAACCCGCGTCAAAAGCAACTGCGACAATTTTGTGATCCGTTTGTTGAAGTAATCGACATGCTTCGCGCACTCGGTGTTGGTTCACAAAATCGAAGAAGCTTGTCTTCATATGCTGACTAAAGGTTTCTGATATTCGCACTTCAGAGACTTGAATTTTGTCAGACAAAGTCCGCAGCGATAACTCACTGTCTTTATAGAGTTGTTCAACATCCATAACATGATGCAGCTTTTTGGCGATCTCCACTCGCACTTCTTGTGTCAAACTCGACTTTGTATACACCGACTCGCTATTTGAGTTTGAGGCTGTTTCGACCCAACCCAACTCAGCATTAGACTCTTGATACACTGGTTGCTGATTGATGCCCTGAAGTGCAATAAAACCAACAAAGAACATTTCAATAACCATATTGGTTAAATAAACACTGCCCGGTTGCTTACCTGTCAGCAGCCATAGCTCACAAATTGCGTACCAAATCCAAGCCAATGTGATAACGATAATTACCCATCGCAACCAACTAATTTGTTTATCTTCAATTTGTGAAAACAACATTCTCAGTCGCGATGTATGGGCTCTGAACAACTTAAAAGACATGCCCAAGTATGTAAAAGCAGTGACTACAAATAAAACCAAACCTATCTGACACCCTAATACAGCACGCTCATACAACACAGGATCGCGCATTAACGGGTTCATGAGCGCCACCTTTTGCTCTGCCGACAACACATAATAAGGCGTAGCAACTAACACTGCGATAAAAGGAGCGCATAATGCAAAAGTATCTTGGCGCTTAAACCATTGCTCTTTTTGTTCGGTTAACGACCTAGTATAAAAGTACATAACAGAAGGTAAAAATAGCTTGAGCGAGAACATGATCCCCGCAAGATGCGGCCATATTTCAAAACTGCTAGTGTGCATGTAAAGTTGGTCAAACTTAACCAAACCATAAATAAACAAAAATAGCGCAAGGAATCGCTCTTGATCACTTCGTCCAGATTGCTTAGTCAGCACTATTGCCATTGATAAAAAACACATTGCAATGGTCATTGACGAAATTATGACTTTCCAAATATCTAGACTTGCCATCGGTACTAAATGGTATTCCTGAGCGCTTTATAGTTACTCCTAATTTACCGCAGCGCACGCTTTTAATCATTCATTTTGAAGCAGTTTTTAGTCCTACCTAGCTTTCTCGGACGCATCGTTACAACAAATAGTGCAGATTTAACGCGATATCCTTGTTAAAGCAAAGAGAGGTAATAATGAGTTTAACAGTGGGAATGGTTGGCCACATGGTGTTTGGTGGTGCGGGACTAATTGCGGGTTTTTCAGCCTTTATTGCTAAAAAGGGGTCGCTTAACCACATCTTCATTGGCCGAATATACGTGATAGCCATGATATTAATGGCTGTGACTGGGTTTTATTACGCCTATATAAGAGCTGTACATATTTCTATGTTTGCCGCGGTGTTGACAGCTTATCTGGTTGCAACCAGTTGGTTATATGTTCAGAAAAAGTTTAAATATCTAATAGTTACAAGGTACTTACCGATATTTTTGGGTTTCCCCGTTTTTGTTTATGCCAGTTATTTAAGCTACCTTGCCATGAATGGCATCACCGATGATTTTGGCCACTTCCAAATTCCAGCGATCAAGTACTATGAATTTGCGTTAGCCACCTTAATTGCTTTTGGTTATGACTTGTTGTTTGGACTTGGGAAGGCTCAAAACAATAAGCAGCGCATTAGCCAACACATTTGGCGAATGGCCTTTACTTTATATATCGCGTGCAGTGCTTTTTTCGAAGGGCAAGCCAAGTTGTTCCCTGAGAGCCTACAATATTCGGTATGGTTAAGCTTGCCAGAAAAGTTCGTACTCGGCCTTATGGTGTACTGGTTGTTTAAAGGTAAAATCCAAAAACTTTGGAATAAGTTTTAGCGCTATAAACTATTTTGTATTGATTGCCAGTGGCTAGCGCACTGGCTTTTGTTTGCTAAAAACGTGTTTGCTTGAGTAATATGAGTACCAGTTATCCACCCGCCTTTATCAAAAAAGCTTAAACAGCAGTCGTGCTTTGCAACACCACTATTAATCGAGAGGGCATAAATAGTTTAATTGAACACTCTTTAGCCACACTGCGTTTTAGCCTGACTTACCAACGTTATTGCAGCCCAATTAAGCACTGCTATGTTTCAAAAATGCAGAAAGCCCAATATCACAATTCGATAATAGTTGTTCAAATCGAGTATTTGGTTGTTTGACGTTTAAAACCTGTACTTTAACCAAGCAACTCCAATTTATGAACTTCTTCATATCCGGATAAGAAACAATCACTCAAATTAATTCTGAAATTCGCAATTTTCGTATCCTTAAATAATAATTTGGGAAGGCAAATTTGATATTCCAGGGAATCGGAGTACGTAACTTTCTTGGGTAACAATATGAACTTGAGTAAAAAGCTTTATTTGGCCTTTGGCTGCCTCATTGCATTGATGGTGTTTTCCAGTACTGTCGTTTGGTTTAAAGTTTCCACCGAAACTGCCCGCGCATTTGAAGTAAAAGGCGACGATTTGCCGGGCATGATTTTGTACAACCGACTGCTGCACTTAGAGTATCAATTAAGCAACATCGCACTGGAATACCTAAATGGAGATATCAGTAAAGTTGGGCAATTTAACCAACTGTTTGAGCGGTTCAAATCTACCCAAAAAGAGCTATATGGATATGAGTCGGCAAAACAAGCTGACCGCGAGAAAATGGCGCGGATCATGACCCTTGCTGAAACCTTCCACCGTGAAGTTAACAACGAAATATTCGCCAAATATGACCCAAGAGCTTATGAACAGGTGAAGCGACGCGTAGATAAGCTTGATCAAGAAACGGGTGAACAGTTGGAAAGTTTACTGGACTCTTTAAAAGAGCAAGAGTTCAATGACGCGCTTAAATCTACCGATTTACAAGAGTCTCTCAACGATGACTTACCGGGGGTCAGATACTATCTAGAACTGGTCGATGAAGCTGGCGATATGATAGCGGCCATCATTTCTCATACCACAGGAGCAACCGGTGCAGAAGCTGATTTTAATGACGATGCAGAGAGCTTTAAGCACTACTTAAATTTACTCAAGCCACTTGAACAAAAACCGAATGAGCTGCGAGATATCGCTCGTATTGAAGAGATGTTCGGCACAATTCAAAGCGAAGCTAAACATGTATTTGAAAGCTATGACTCTACGGCATATGTGACAGCACAGCGTAAACTCGCTGATTTGACGTCAAAGCAAATGATTGAGCTGTCTAAAATCCTTGATGTATCGAGCGAAGAAGAAAAAGACGATGCCATAAGGGCATTAGACCTACTCGTAGAAGGTCTCAATACCACCTTGGTGATTATTATTATGATCACTTTAATCGCGGCCATCATAGCGATTGCGGTTGCCTATGTGATCAGCCGTTCGATTGTAACCAGATTGAGCCAAGTGCTTACGATAGCCGAAAGAATAAGTGAAGGTGATATTTCAAGACCACTTCTGTCTCATGAAGGTAAGGATGAAATTGATAGCTTGGCCGAAGCCACTAACAAAATGTCGAACTCGTTGAATACGTTATTGCAAGCCATCAGCAATGTGGTGAATGATGTCAAAACTTCCAGCGACAACATTGCAGAGACCAATAACCAGATAGCGTCTCGCAGTCAGGCGTCAGCAGATCAGTCCACTCAGGTTGCTACGGCAATCGAACAAATGAGCGCCACGGTATCAGAGGTAGCATCGCAAAGTCAGGTCGCAGCCAGTCATGCAGATGGCGCGCGCAGCCTCGCATCTGAAGGGGGATCAACGGTTACATCAACGGTAGAGAAAATAAAGTCAGCTTCCAATGAGGTGCAAGACACCGCTGAAAATGTCACCCATCTCGGTGAACTCAGTAGCCAAATAGGCAATGTGATTGGCGTGATAGGTAGCATTGCAGAACAAACTAATCTACTGGCGCTCAATGCTGCAATTGAAGCTGCACGTGCAGGCGAACAGGGCCGCGGGTTTGCCGTAGTAGCAGATGAGGTTCGAACCTTAGCCGAGCGCACTTCAAAAGCCACTGAAGAAGTTGTCAGTACTGTGCAGTCAATTCAATCTCAAACCGAGCATGCTGTTAAGTCCATGGAAAACAGTGTTGCTCAAGTAAATCATAGTGTTTCTATGGCTGAAGATGCGGGAACACAACTCGAAGGCATTGTTACAGGTGCCAGTGAAATTGCGTCCATGATCCAGTCAATCGCAACTGCCACCGAGGAGCAATCTGTTGTCGCAAGCGAAATGGCACGTGATATTTCACAAATTGAGCAATCGAGTCAGAGCTCCTTGCAAGACACGCAAGTCGCAGCGCACTCTGCACAAGAGCTTAACAAGCAAGCCGAAGAGCTGGCTGTTTTAGTGAGTCGATTTAGATTACGTAGTTAGTCAAACTGGTAACTAGACGCACAAAGATTTAAAATAGGGCTTTTTACGGGCAGTAATCAGCTCTATTGCTCCCTTTTGCGTACACAAAGGTTCCACTATGACAAAGACACGCGGTAACTTGTTTATTTTATCTGCCCCTTCAGGAGCAGGTAAATCTAGCCTCATCAAAGCTTTATTGGACAAACAAGCCAACATTAAAGTTTCAGTATCCCATACAACACGCTCCCCTCGTCCGGGAGAAAATAATGGTGAGCACTACCACTTTGTCACAGTGGATGAATTTAAAACGTTGATCGATAAAGGGGACTTTTTTGAGTGGGCGCAAGTATTTGAAAACTACTATGGCACATCAAAACAGGCCATTGAAGATCAACTAAACAATGGTATTGATGTTTTTCTAGACATCGACTGGCAAGGTGCAAGACAAGTTAGAACGCTTTTACCTGAAGTAAAAACAATATTTATTTTACCTCCTTCTCAAAGTGAACTGGAGCAGCGCTTAAACAATCGCGGCCAAGATTCTCAAGAAGTAATCGCAGCAAGAATGGCCGAAGCAAAATCAGAAAGTAGTCATTACAACGAGTTTGACTATGTCATTGTTAACGACAATTTTGAGACTGCTTTAACAGAACTTGAGCACATCGTTGTTGCTGCGAGACTACAAACTAAAGCACAACAAGTACGTCATCAGACCCTAATAGCGGAACTGTTAGCAGAATAAACCTGCATTGTTCCCTATTACTGTGTAGATTAACGATAAATTTTAACCATTCACTTGGCGAACTCGGTGGTTTCAAGTAAACTAGCCCTTTGCTAAATGTATAATTTTTTGGAGTGCTTCGATGGCTCGCGTAACTGTAGAAGATGCAGTAGATAAAATTGGTAACCGTTTCGATTTAATCCTTGTTGCAGCGCGTCGCGCTCGTCAAATTTCTGTTGGTGGCAAAGATCCAATGGTTGATGCTGAAAATGACAAGCCAACCGTTATTGCGCTACGTGAAATTGAAGAAGGTCTGGTAACAACAGACTCTCTAGATATGATCGATCGTGAAGAGCAACAAAACCAAGAGGCCGCTGAGCTTGCAGCTGTAGCAGCTATCGTTGGTGGTAACCGCTAAAATAAACTTCTAGACGGCTTTTTAAGCCGAATCTAAGCAAAGTTTAAGATAACGCCAGCTTCTAGCTGGCGTTTTTTTTCATTATATTGCAAAAGCTATACGCGTATGCGTTGGCTTCCGAGCCAATTCATCGTATATTCAATAATAACTGTCTATTAACTTCACTGGAACATTGGAGTGTGAATGTATCTATTTGAAGGCCTCAAGAAAAAAATCTCAGAGTACCTATCACCAGAAGACGTCGAGCTGGTACAAAAAGCCTATGTTGTCGCTCGTGAAGCGCATGAAGGTCAGACTCGCTCAAGTGGTGAACCCTATATCACTCACCCGGTTGAAGTGACACAGATACTTGCCAGCATGAAGTTAGACCATGAAACCCTCATGGCTGCACTGATGCATGATGTTATCGAAGACACCGATTTTAGTCAGGCGGATCTGGCTGAGATATTTGGTGAAACCGTTGCTGAACTCGTTGCCGGAGTCAGTAAGCTAGACAAACTCGACTTTAAAGATAAAAAAGAGTTTCAAGCTGAAAACTATCGCAAGATGATCATGGCAATGACACAAGATATACGTGTTATTCTTATCAAACTGGCTGATAGAACACATAATATGCGCACATTAGGGTTTTTAAGACCTGAAAAACGTCGACGCATTGCCAGAGAAACACTCGAAATATTTGCGCCTATTGCCAATCGTTTAGGTATCCACGATATCAAAAATGAACTTGAAGACTTAGGTTTTCAAGCCTTGTATCCGATGCGCCATCGAGCGTTAAAATCTGAAGTTGCCAAAGCGCGTGGTAACCGTAAAGAGGTGATCAGCAATATTCAGACAGAGATTGAATCTCGTTTAGAAGAAAGTGGCATCACGGCTTCTGTCAAAGGGCGTGAAAAACACCTTTATAGCATTTACCGTAAGATGCTCAATAAAGAGCTACTTTTTAATGAAGTCATGGATATTTATGCTTTTCGCATCAATGTCGACGACATAGATACCTGTTATCGAGTCCTCGGTGTAGCTCACAACTTGTATAAGCCAATTGAAACACGCTTCAAAGACTATATCGCGGTACCTAAGACCAATGGCTATCAATCTTTACACACCTCGCTAGTCGGCCCACACGGTATCCCTGTTGAAATTCAGATCCGTACCCATGATATGGATCATATGGCAGACAAAGGGGTTGCGGCACATTGGATGTATAAAAAATCAGGTGACAGTGCGGGACATACAGCTCAGCAACGCGCGCGTCAGTGGATGCAAAGCTTACTTGAATTACAGCAAAGTGCCGGTTCATCATTTGAATTTGTCGAAAACGTCAAAACAGAGCTCTTCCCTGAAGAGATTTATGTGTTTACGCCAGATGGCCGAATCGTCGAGCTCCCCATGGGCGCGACTGCTGTTGATTTTGCTTATGCCGTTCATACCGATGTTGGTAACACCTGCGTTGGAGCTCGAGTTAACCGCAAACCTTATCCGCTAAGCAAAGCACTAGACACAGGTCAAACGGTTGAAGTTATTACCAGTTCTGGGGCGCACCCCAATGCGACATGGCTTAACTTCATCGTCACAGGTAAAGCGCGTTTAGGCGTGAGAAACTACCTGAAAAGCCAACATCAAGAAGAGTCCATTCAACTTGGTCGACGACTGCTCGACTCTGCGTTAGGCGAACAAAAACTGGATGATATTCCAACCGAGCAAATTGAGCGCGTACTGGAAGAACACGACCTCAATACCCTGCTTGAGCTATTAGTCGAGATTGGCAACGGTAATATTATGAGTGTGCTCATAGCCAAACGCCTACTGCAAGCGGACGATGGTATTGAAAGCCTTGCTAAACAAGCAAAGGCAGCAATAATTGGTACTGAAGGTATGCTTGTCACCTATGCTAAATGCTGCCGCCCTGTTCCCGGTGATGCCATCGCAGCCTACGTTAGCCAAGGTAAAGGCTTAATGGTACACAGACAAGAGTGTCGCAACATCAAAGGCTGGGAAAGCGAGCGCGCTAAATATTGTGTTGTAAAATGGGAAGATAACCCAGAAAAAGAATACATTGCAGCCCTGCGCGTTGAAATCATCAATCACCAAGGTGCGCTAGCTAAGCTGACCAATGTGGTTGCCAGTGCACAAGCGAATATTGTTGAAATCGCCACTGAAGAAAAAGAAAGTAATTTATATATTATAGATTTAGGCGTGACCGTTAAAGATAGGATCCACGTCGCAAATATTATGCGTAAGATTCGCGTTATGCCAGACGTGCAACGCGTGTATAGAAAACGCTAAAGGAAGTTATTATGAACAAAGCGATTATTTCTACCGATCAAGCTCCTGCCGCAATCGGTACATACAATCAGGCCATTAAGGTTGGCACGGCTGTTTACTTATCTGGCCAAATTCCATTGGTGCCAAACACGATGGAAATCGTTTCAGAAGATTTTAGTGAGCAAACACACCAAGTATTTAAAAACCTATCAGCTGTATGTGAAGCGGCTGGCGGACAACTTCAGGATATGGTGAAAGTAAACATTTTCATGACGGACTTGAGTAACTTTGCAACCGTCAATGAGATTATGAGCCAATACTTTAAAACCCCATACCCTGCGAGAGCAGCAATAGGTGTAAAAGAGTTGCCAAAAAATGTACAGATAGAAATTGACGGCATTATGGAGCTGCCTTCAATGAATTAATTTTTTCGTTGTAGCACTCACATCAAAACGGTCCGCTAAAAGTGGGCCGTTTTTGCTTCTATGTGTTAAATGAAGAGAGCAAATACACAAAAAGCCTAAAATTCTCCAGCGAACTTTGATCTTAACAGCTTGACTACATAATATTAATTAAGCAAGCTGGTAACACATACATACGTATAACCTAATTAAAATGAGTCAATCAAAGCTTGGCTTTGCAGCTTTAAGGTGAATGTCGGAATTTATTAAGCATTTGGTTGTCATACTAACTACAAATAATATGTTGTGTGTGAGATATTTTTTGCGCCACTGCAAATAAAAAGGGTAAGTTGAAGTGCGGACTCTTTTATAGAGCCGCTCGGTCTATAAGGAATAGTCTGTGTTTAAAGTCACTAAAGATGGCCAAATATTAATGGACGTTGCGTCAGCTACGCCACCTAGCCAAGCCTTCATCGTCGAGGCGCTTGAGTGCTCACCCTATGCCGATTGTGAAGTAGATCACGACTCCATTGCCGCCTATTTCCAGAGCCAAGCTGCTGAGCAACAATTGTTGGTCGCAAAACAAAAAAACGCCCAGTTACGGATCTCCGTTTCAGAAGATAAAATGCAGGCTTCAGCCACTTTAACGACAGCGCAAGGTGGCAGCCTCATTAGCCTAGATCAAGCTAAAAAAATCATTGTAAAGTCCGGCGTATGTAGAGGGTATAAACAAGCCTTCTTAGAAAACATTCTCTCCAAACAATTTGATGCCCCCCCGGGCTCTGAGCATCACGGCGTTATCGCACAGGGTAGACCACCAGAAAATGGCCTTCCAGCCAAACTGATCTCGCATGTTTTGACCCTAAAAGAACGCTTGAAGCAACCAAAACTCAGAGAAGATGGCACAGTAGATATGCGTGATTTTGGCGCTTTATCCAGCGTCTCACCAGGCACACTGTTGATCACTCAACGTCCAGCGACGCCGGGCAAAGAGGGGTTTACAGTGACAGGAGATAGCATAGAGCCTAAGCCCGGTGATTCTTTTCAGCTGGTTGCAGGAGAAGGCACAGAAATTTCTCCATCAAACCCACTAGAACTCATTGCAACCATTGCCGGCTGCCCTTCCGATATTCAAAATGGTATGCGCGTAGATGATATTTTTACCATTGCTGACGTCAATGTTAAATCCGGACATATTGAATTTAGCGGCAGTGTCATTGTTACTCACAATGTCGAACCAGGTATGCGCGTAAAAGCATCTGGTGATATTACGATCATGGGCACCGTTGAGTCAGGAGAAATTATCAGTGAAGGCAATATTGAGGTGCGTGGAGGCGTTATTGGCCACTTAGATCACAGTGATAACGACCAAAGCTTAACTTGCAAGCTCATTGCCGAGGGCAACATTGATATCGTGCACGGACAGTACACCTATTTGGAAGCGCGAAATATCTACATTCAAAAACAAGCAAACCACTGTGATATAAAGGCCTTGAGAACTGTCAGAATAGGTTTAGAAGATAACCCTCGCGGGAAACTTATAGGCGGTACAGTATTTGATGCCCAATCAATTACAGCGGGAGAGATAGGCAGCCCATCAGGTGCAACCATGTCTGTCTATCTTGCTAACTCAGGTGTTGAAATTACCAGTAAAACTGACCAATGCATAAGAGATTTGGGTGAAACTGACGAGCAACTTGATAACCTCCAAAAGGCTGTTGAAAAAGCAGATCAGCTTAAAGATGTCGAAAAAAAGAAAGTGCTCATGGCAAAAATCAGTGCAACTCAAACTCATTATTGTCAACAGGCTGAAGCATTGGAAAACAAACTCAGCGAACTCGACCATACATTGCATGAATTACTTGAAGGCACACATCTGCAGGCGACTTCGGCACTTCACTCTGGTGTTGAGATCCATATTTTTGATAAAACTTATACAACAAATCGCAGCTACCCTCCGTGCACGGCAAAATTAACAGACGGCCAAATTGAAATTGAGTTTAAAAGTTAGGGGGACATTTCCCCCTACAATTACCAATTATAAAACGCCTTCAATAGTCTCTTTGAGCTCTTCGGGCCAAACGCCGACCTGAACTTGGGCAATGTGTTGCTTTTGCAGCAACAGCATAACTAATCGAGACTGGCCAATTCCACCACCAATCGTTTGCGGCAGTTCTCCCGCCAATAGTGCCTTGTGCCAGTCAAATTCGAGTCGCTCCTGCGCATCACTGATCTTTAACTGATGAGCCAAAGACTCCGGTGATACTCGGATCCCCATAGATGAAATTTCAAAAGCGTCCTCTAACACAGGGTTCCAAACAAGGATATCTCCGTTTAGCCCTTGATACTGGTCACATGTTGCCGTTGACCAATCGTCATAATCTGGCGCTCTAACATCATGGATTTCACCATCACCTAACTCACCACCGATACCAATTAAGAACACAGCACCGTATTCTTGCGCAATCGCTTTTTCTCGCTGTTTAGCGCTAAAGTCAGGGTACATTTTACGCAGCGCTTCGGCATGCACAAAAGTAATTTGCTCAGGTAAAAAAGGCTGACTACCAAACTCATCTGCAATTGCCTGCTCTGTGTGTTTGATGCACTGATAAAGCGTGCTAACAGTCTCTTTTAAAGTTGAAAGATCTCGCTGTGTATCTCCACAAATGACCTTTTCCCAATCCCATTGATCAACAAATACTGAATGAATTGGAGATAGACGCTCTTCATCTGGGCGCAGTGCTTTCATATGTGTGTAGAGACCTTCTCCAACACCAAAGCCATAGTCACCCAATGTTTTTCGTTTCCACTTAGCCAGCGAATGAACTACCTCAAACTCACTATCAGCAAGGGTTTTAACGTTTACAGCCACTGCTTTCTCTGTACCGCTCAAGTTGTCTTGAATGCCATCACCAACTTTTGCCAAGATAGGTGCTTGTACTTCTACTAGCCCCAACTTTTCAGTTAGTTGCGCTGAGAAAACGCTTTTGACACGTGCTATTTGCTGCTGTGTTTTTAAGTATTGTGATTTCATATTTATCCCCATTCCAAATTGTCGATGATTCTGTGTTGTGATTTATCTGATGTACTCATCGTCAACAAATTTCGAGATAAATTCAATATTCAAAAGTAAAAATAACCAATAACAACTTTAATCATCAAAAATATATCTGTATATTTATTGAATCAACAATTTCACTCCCTATAAGCCATGGAAAATTATCAGATCGATAATCTCGACAAATCTATTCTTAACGCATTAATGACCGATGCCCGTACTCCATATGCTGAATTAGCCAAACGTTTCGCCGTCAGTGCGGGAACAATTCACGTGCGAGTGGAGAAAATGAAACAGGCAGGTATTATTGAAGGCACAAAAGTATGTATCAATGCTAAAAAACTCGGCTATGATGTTTGCTGTTTTATCGGTATTAACCTCAAACATGCAAGAGATTATCAAGACACCATCGCCAAGCTGGAAAGCTTTGAAGAGGTTGTAGAAGCTTATTATACAACGGGTAATTACAGTATATTTATCAAAGTACTGAGCTGTTCGATGGACCACTTACACGATGTGCTAGTCAATAAAATACAATCAATTGAAGCAATACAGTCCACTGAAACCTTGATCTCTTTGCAAGCCCCTATCAAACGCGAGATACAGCCCTAAGCTTAGCCAATTTGGGAAATAAATAGGTGTGTACTTATACAGTAATTAATTTGATATAATGCGCTGCAATTTTGAATTTAAGAGCAGTTCTCGATGAAAGAAAATCGCTTTCAGCGCGTTAAACGCATTTTGGAGCAGAGACAAACAGACCTAACTGTATGTTTGGATGAGGTGCATAAACATCATAATTTGTCAGCGATTGTACGTACCGCCGACGCGGTTGGCTGTCACTATGTTCATGCGGTATGGCCTCAAGAACAGCGTCGTTTGACCAATAACACATCTGGTGGCAGCAAAAATTGGGTTGACACACAAATGCATGATGATATCGATCAAGCTGTCACTACAATTAGAGAGCAAAACCCAGGTATCCAACTATTGGCCACCAATTTAAGTGACAGCGCAGTAGACTTTAGAGAAATCGATTATACAAAACCAACTGCGATAATTGTTGGGCAAGAACGTTTAGGTATTTCAGATAGAGCACTTGAACATGCCGATCAACATATTGTTATTCCGATGGCTGGTATGGTGCAATCTTTAAATGTGTCTGTTGCTGCTGCATTGATTTTGTATGAAGCGCAAAGACAGCGCGAAGCCGCAGGCATGTACCAACAAAAAGATATGCTAGACCCAAAAGTAAAACACAAGTTACTTTTCGAAGGCTGCCATCCAATTATCGCAAACCGTTGCAATGAAAAGGGATTACCCTACCCTGAGTTAGATGACAATGGTGAAATTATTGCCGACGATACATTTTGGAACACGCTAAAATTTAGCAAACAGTAAGGATACTTATGTCTTCTCCTAATTTGGCGCACTACCCAATCACAGACCTAAAAGGTGTGGGCCCTAAAGCGGCGCAGCGATTGGCTAAATTAGGTATCGCACAAGTACAAGACATGCTATTCCACTTGCCTTTGCGTTATGAAGATAGGGCCAAAACATATAGTATTGCGTCTCTTATGCCGCATATGCATGTGAGTGTGGAAGGTGAAATAGAACAAGCGAACATCACTTTTGGTAAACGACGGATGCTGGTTTGCCAAATTAATGATGGGACAGGACGACTCACTCTGCGTTTTTTCAATTTCTCTGCGGCGCAAAAAAATGCCATGCAACCAGGTAAAATCATGCGCTGTTTCGGAGAAGCTAGACGTGGTAGGGTAGGTCTTGAAATGGCTCACCCTGAGTACCACATTCACAGCTCAGCAGAAGCAAGTGATAGTGTAGATGAGTCCTTAACCCCTGTTTATCCGACCACCGAAGGGCTTAAACAATTAAGTATCAGAGCAATTGCTGAACAAGCAGTCGAGCTACTGAGAAAGTACGATATTGATGACCACTTGCCAGTGCAATTTAGGCCCAACCAGCTGAGCTTGAAAGATGCACTATTGCTTTTACACAGCCCGCCACAAGATGTCGATTTAACTCAACTGGAATTGGGGCAACACCCAGCACAACAGCGTTTAGCTTTTGAGGAGCTTTTGGCACAAAACCTCAGCCTATTAAAACTCAGGAAAAAAAGCCAAGCCGTTAAAGCCGTCGCCCTTCCTCCGACCAATTCAATAGAGCCTGAATTTCTCGCGCAACTTCCTTTTAGGCCTACAAATGCGCAAGGCCGGGTTGTCAGTGAAATAAAACAAGATCTGCAAAAACCCGAACCCATGTTGCGCTTAGTACAAGGCGATGTAGGCTCAGGTAAAACCCTAGTTGCTGCACTGAGTGCACTCACAGCCATCGCAAGAGGTTATCAGGTCGCGCTCATGGCACCTACAGAGATACTATCAGAGCAACATGCGCTCAATTTTCAAAACTGGTTTGCTAAATTAAATATAGAAACCTGTTGGCTAGGTGGTAAAACAAAAGGCAAAGAGCGCAAGGAAACCCTCGAAAAAATAGCATCAGGTAAAGCGCAAATGGTGGTTGGCACTCATGCACTCTTTCAAGAGCAGGTTAACTTTTCAAATCTTGCATTAATCATCATTGATGAACAGCACAGGTTTGGTGTACATCAGCGACTTTCCTTAAGGGAGAAAGGTAAATTTGGCGATTGTTACCCTCATCAGTTAGTCATGACAGCCACACCGATCCCCCGTACCCTTGCTATGACAGCGTATGCCGACTTGGAAACTTCCGTCATTGATGAGTTGCCACCTGGAAGAACACCTATTACCACAGTTGCAGTGCCTGATACACGCCGAGATCAAGTTATTCAACGTGTTAAAAGTGCTTGTATAGAACAAAATAGGCAAGTTTATTGGGTATGTACACTGATTGATGAATCGGAGGTGCTTCAGTGTCAAGCGGCTGAAGATACAGCTGAGCAACTCACAAAACAATTACCTGAACTCAAAATTGCGCTAGTGCATGGGCGGATGAAAGCACAAGAAAAACAGCAGATCATGACTGACTTTAAGGCCGGAAATTATCATGTTTTGGTCGCAACAACAGTCATAGAAGTCGGGGTTGATGTACCTAACGCCAGCCTGATTATCATTGAAAACCCTGAACGATTAGGGCTTGCTCAACTACACCAGCTAAGGGGGCGAGTTGGCCGTGGCGCCATAGCGTCTCACTGTTTATTGCTATATCACGCACCACTGTCAAATACCGCACAAAAAAGGCTTGGTGTGCTAAGAGATAGTAATGACGGGTTTGTTATTGCTGAAAAGGATTTGGAGATCCGAGGCCCAGGTGAAGTACTAGGGACTAAACAAACTGGACTTGCTGATCTAAAAATTGCTGATCTGACCCGAGACAAGCATATGCTTCCCAGTATTAGAGGTCTTGCATTCTCACTCCTCAATCAACATGAGGAGTGCGTAGACCCACTTATTCTTCGCTGGATGGGCAACCGTGATGAATTTGCAATGGCTTAATTAAAAATATGGTTTCGTTCAATTACCTCTAATTGATAACCATCCGGATCAGTCACAAAAAAGAACTTAGCAACCTGTTGTTCTTGTTGATTTAAAGATTTAATTTCAGAGGGTTGGTACCCCTGTGTTTTGGCTTTCTGCCACAAAAACTCGATGTTATCCGAGCTCAGGGCCAAATGACCATACCCGTTACCCAACTGATAGGGAGCGGTGTTGGCAAAGTTATGTGTCAATTCAAGTTCAAAATGACTTTCGCTATTACCTAAGTAAGTCAATGAAAATTGATCAAACTCAATTGTTCTTCTCACCTCAAACCCAAATAGTTCGTGATAGAATTTAATTGAGCCTGCGAGATCCTGTACACGGATCATTGAATGTATCATTTTAGCCATTGGAGCCTCCAAAAATGTGCGAACTCTACGCCTCCCAGTCACCAGATCTATATTTAGTCAGCAAAAAATCCATTCGCGTACAGGGGGTCGTGACCAGCTTGGCGCTTGAAAATAAGGTATGGCAAGTATTGGAACAGATCGCAGCACAAGAGCAGATCAGTGTTGCGAAGTTCATTTCTATGCTCTATCAGGAATCAATTGAAAGACATGGTGCTGTTAGTAACCTAGCCTCTTTGCTGCGTATATCCTGTCTTACCTATTTGGAAAATGGTACACAAAATTAAAAACCGACTGGTAGTAACCTATTACTACATAAGGATTTATAAATAACTTTATCAATCCATATAAACGCTATAGACTTGTCTACCAAATGTCAGACAGTTAAAGCAGTTACCCATGAAATCTCAGTTTGGTAGGCGCGCCTTTACCCACATGGAACTATATAGCCTATTCAATGGCTACATTTATGGTGACGAAAAACTCAAACGAGAGCAGCCCAAACACTGGCATTTTTGGTTGCCGTTATTGGCTTATTATACCGGTGCATACAGTGATGAGCTGGGCAACCTTACTCTAAATGATATAAAGAAAGTCGACTCCATTCACACCTTCGATTTTCACACTCATGGAAAAATTCAATCTAGACTAGTTCCTATTCACAGCGCCTTGTGGGAAGCCGGGCTTGAGCACTATATACAGCTTGTAGAAGACTCAGGCCATGATCGACTGCTCTTTGATTTACCCTCAAAGTCAGGAAGATATAGCGAAAAAGTGCGTATTTGGTTTTCTGGAGAAGGCGAGCGTCTAGGCTATTTACAAAAGTGTGGTCTACCTAATATTGATCAGCAAGGTTTAAAAACCGCAATCAGCAGCTTAAGATTAAACTTCGAGCAGCAAATTTATATCTCGGCAATTCAGCTAGGAAAACGTCCAGCAATGAGCTATTTACTAGGCCTAAAAGAGGACGGAGCAGCTGTTGAAAAGCTCAACCTTGAATTACTATCCCGGGTAATAAAACCTGTTAGGGTGGTCAACAACCACATTAACTGGCAAAGATTTGTTGAGCGCCACTAGAATGAGAATATAGACGTTGGGTATATCTATCAAGCAGGCATCTGAAACCTGCTTGATCTTTGCACACTAGAGAGATTTAATATACTGAGTAAATTCACTACCCAAAGATTCATCCCTCATTGCATATTGAACGATTGCTTTTAGATAGCCTAGCTTATCACCACAATCATGAGATACACCACTCATATGAAAAGCTTCTACAGTTTCATTCTCCATAAGCATATCGATCGCATCTGTAAGCTGTATTTCACCACCGGCACCGACCGGTGTTCTTTTTAATAAAGGCCAAATCTTTCTTGAAAGCACATAACGACCAACTACAGCTAAGTTCGAAGGCGCTTCTTCTTGCTTTGGTTTCTCTACCATAAAGTTGATAGCTGTGCTCTGGCCAGGTGCCAAGTCCACACCATTAATATCAGCAATACCGTACTTACTAACATCTTCAGCAGGAACAGGCTCTAACATAATTTGACTACTATTATTTTCTTTGAACCGTTTGACCATGGCAGCCAAGTTTTCGCTTTTCTGATCTGCACTATACTCATCCAACACGACATCAGGCAGTACAACAATAAAGTCGTCATCGCCGACAATAGGCTTTGCACACAATACGGCATGCCCAAGGCCTTTAGCCTCACCTTGCCTAACATGCATAATGGTCACGTCTTCAGGGCAAATCGAGTGGATTTCATCTAACAGTTTTCTTTTGACACGTTTCTCTAACGTAGCTTCCAACTCAAAGCTTGTATCAAAATGGTTTTCAATTGCATTTTTCGAAGAGTGAGTCACTAAAACAATTTCTTTTACACCAGCAGACACACATTCCTTAACGATATATTGAATAAGAGGTTTATCCACAATGGGGAGCATTTCCTTTGGAATTGCCTTTGTCGCAGGCAACATGCGAGTCCCTAAGCCCGCAACTGGTATCACAGCTTTCATAAATGTTCGCTTTAAAAAATATAATTTAACTTTGAAATTGATTGTAGATTACTAATCATGTCATTGGAATGAACAGCATAAAAAGAGGCCTATAAAGGCCTCTAAATATTAATTGAGATTCATTTCTTGAATAATTTCATGGGCTATTGGTGGAGTTGTACTTACTGGCTTCTCATGTTTATTTGCTTTTAATTGCCCTTTCCTATGTTTTAAAGAAGCATCAAGCTTTTTCGCTGCATTTGCGATTGCTGGATACATTACACCATCTTCCCCCTTAACTGAGATCCTAGACCCCGCATAGTTGGTGCTAATTTCCGTATAAAACTTTTTGTGTTCTTTACTGATAATAATGTCCAGTGATAACAAAGAAGGAAAGTGATTCGCAATCTTTGCAAACTTTTCTTGTACATGCTGCTTCACTGAATCTGTCATATCGACGTGATGACCAGAAAGATTAATCTTCATAGGATCTTCCTTTTTTTATTTACCCTATAAATAAGTATTGGAGCATAAGCCCCAATTCTCAAGGCCTAATTTAAGAAAATTGTCATCATGCCGTTATACGTTTGATTTAGGTCATATAACTTTGTTGGCTGAACAATACAAAGAAAGGGGCAAGAAGGCACTCATATGTGCTTATAAGTTGCATATAAAAGCACGGTGTACTGGGCACAAAAAAAGCCCCCATCAGGGAGCCTTCTATGAGCAAATTAGCTTATTACAAGCCAGCTCTTTTCTTAATTTCTGCAATAAGCGGTGAAGAGCCGTGGCCATTGCTTTCTGCCCAAGCAATGTCAGCACCGTCTGCTAGTGCACTTTTAGGTAAACCTTTGACAATAAGTTTACCCGTTTCAACTGCATTGCTTGCAATTGCATGGCGTAAAATATTATTGCCGTTGCACTGAATTGAGCCAAAGATATTACGAACTTTAACACGAGAACTCTTTAAGGCTTTACGCACACGCCCCTTGTCATCTACTGCGATGTATTCGCATAGCGTCACAGCTAATTGATCGTTTGCTTTAGTTTCAAAACTTAAAGAAAACGCGCCCAAACCAATAGAAACACTTAACAAAACAGGTACAAATTTCATTGCCAATTCACCTAGCACTTTTTTATTACATAAGGACAAACACTATTGTAGCAACACAGACAACTGTTAGCAACAAAGTCATAATCCTTTATTCAAAGTTACGAACTTATAGTGATATTTATTTCGCTCATCAGGCTCATAAGTTTCAACTTCACTCTCTACCCACTCGCCAAATGGCAAATAATCAGGAAATTGCGTATCCCCTGCGACCTCTAGATCGATATGAGTTAGATACAGCCTATTACATAATGGTAGAAACTGTTCGTAAATATTTCCACCTCCAATGATCATAACTTCGTCTATTTTATCTACTAAAGCCAAGGCTTCCTCAGTTGAAGATGCAGTTTCAATGCCTTCAGCTTGATACTGTTCATTTCGCGTTATAACAATATTTCTTCTTCCGGGTAATGGACGTCCAATTGACTCAAAAGTTTTACGTCCCATGATAACTGGTTTACCCATGGTTATTCTTTTGAAGTGCTGAAGATCCGCCGGTAAGTGCCACGGCATTTTATTGTCATCACCGATCACTCGATCCTTTGCCATCGCTGCTATCATTGATATAAGCACAATTAACTCCAATAATATTTTTGTATTAAAAAAGGGCCTCGTGGCCCTCTATTATCGCTCGTAGATAACTTCTACATCGTAGTCATCTTCGTCCCAATCATCCCAATCGTCATTGCTTTCTTGCGTTGCTTGGCGATGATAAGTATCCCACTTGAATTCAACTTCTTCTTGCTGTTCCTCGTCAAATTTATCTCTTGGCAAGGTGTCTAGAAGACCCTGTATATCGTAACACAATTGCTGTGTGTTGAATTTATTCGCAGCTGAAATTCGATATACTTCTGTTGCATCAAGCTCTTGAGCGATGCGCTCACATACTTCCTCAAGTTCATCTTCAGCAAGTAAATCAATCTTGTTAAGTACTAACCAGCGAGGTTTTTCTGCTAGTTTTGGACTGTATTGGTGCAATTCATTAATAATGGCAAACGCGTTATCAACTGGATCTGTGCCATCAATTGGCATCACGTCTACAACATGTAATAGCACTCGACAACGCTCCAAGTGCTTCAAAAACCGAATACCCAGTCCAGCACCGTCTGAAGCACCCTCAATTAACCCAGGAATATCGGCGATCACAAATGACTTGTTTGCCTCAGGTCTCACAACTCCAAGGTTAGGCACCAATGTCGTAAATGGATAATCTGCAACCTTCGGTTTTGCAGCTGAAACACTGCGAATAAAGGTAGACTTACCTGCATTAGGCAGTCCAAGCAGGCCGACATCAGCCAATAACATCAGTTCTAACTTTAAGTTTCTAACTTCTCCAGGTGTACCCAGAGTTTTTTGTCTAGGAGCACGGTTGGTACTTGATTTAAAGCGAGTGTTACCTAAACCATGGTAACCACCTTTAGCAACCAAAAGCTTCTGCCCATGACGGGTTAAATCACCAAGGCTTTCCTGTGTATCCACATCAGTTACACGCGTTCCCACAGGGACTTTTAGGACTAAGTCAGTACCTTTTTTACCAGTACAATTGCGACCTTGACCATTTGTACCACGTTCAGCTCTGTGAAAGCGTTCAAATTGATAGTCAATCAAAGTATTGAGGTTTTCATCGGCTTCTAAAAATACACTGCCGCCGTCGCCACCATCACCGCCATCTGGACCACCATCTGGGACAAACTTCTCTCGACGGAACGAAACAACACCGCTCCCTCCATCGCCGGCTTCAGCACGGATCTCTACTTCATCGACAAACTTCATGGTTACTCTCTTACTGGATTAGAATAGCAACAGCTATTATAGCAAGGTACGCTTAGCTGCTGATAAATAATATGTAGCTATAAAAACAAAAAACCCCGCCTAAGCGGGGTTTTTTAAATCTTTTACCGATTACTCAGCTACGATGCTAACGTATTTACGGTTTAAAGGACCTTTAGTTTCGAAAACTACTTTACCATCTGCTTTCGCGAAGATAGTGTGGTCTTTACCGATACCTGCGTTAGAACCTGCGTGGAACTTAGTACCACGCTGACGAACAAGGATGTTACCCGCTAAAACTGATTCGCCACCGAAACGCTTAACACCTAAACGTTTACTTTCTGAATCGCGACCGTTACGAGTACTACCAGCTGCCTTCTTATGTGCCATCTTTCTGTACCTCTAAAAATTAAGCGCTAATGCCAGTGATTTTAACTTCAGTGAACCACTGACGGTGGCCCATCTGCTTACGAGAATGCTTACGACGTCTGAACTTAACAATCTTAATTTTCTCGCCACGACCGTGAGAAACAACTTCAGCTGTTACCTTACCGCCATTTACGAATGGTGCACCGATCTCGATCTTCTCACCATCAGCAACTAGAAGTACTGAATCAAATTCAATTGATGCACCAGTCTCAACGTCTAATTTCTCTAGACGAATTGTTTGACCTTCAGTCACACGGTGCTGTTTACCACCACTTTGGAAAACCGCGTACATAATTAACTCCGTTGTGCGCCCTCAAATCGACGCAACTTAATATTCTTCAATAGGGCGCGAAGTTTACGCTAATGTCGAACTGCGCGCAATACCCTAAGGATAAAATAATGAATAAAAATTGGCTTGTTTGAGAGCATTAATTCATTTTTGCCTATTCTAGCTAAAAAGTTCGCATTGCCAAACTGTTTTTTACTGCAAAAACTTTCAATAAAAACACTTGACAGTTCATGGCAGTACACATAACAACCACGAAACTGATCAGTATTTAATCCAAATGCTTTTTTTTTCTCTATCATTACTCATAAAATTCGAGTCGGCTGAAATTTTAATGTACAATCTGCGGCGTTTATCTCTAACAGGGGCTTTAGCACGGTATACTATGGATATTAAGACTATCCAATCATTGATTGAGCAAGACATGCTGTCTGTAAATCAACTTATTTTTGAGCAAATGCAGTCAGATGTTGCATTGGTAAATCAATTGGGTTTGTATATTGTCAACAGCGGTGGAAAGCGTGTAAGGCCAATGTTGACTTTACTTGTTGCAAAGGCACTTGAAGCAGAACACCAGAACAAACACATCACGCTAGCAACTATTATAGAGTTTATTCATACAGCAACTTTGTTACACGATGATGTTGTCGATGAGTCTAACTTAAGGCGCGGAGAGCCAACTGCCAATGCTGAATTTGGCAACGCTGCGAGCGTACTTGTTGGTGACTTTATTTATACCCGCTCTTTTCAGCTAATGGTTGGCCTCAACAATATGGAGGTCATGCAAATATTAGCCGATGCGACCAACATTATTGCTGAAGGCGAAGTACTGCAGCTTATGAATTGCAATGATCCAGATACAACTGAACAAAGTTATATGCAGGTCATTTATAGCAAAACAGCAAAATTGTTTGAAGCTGCAACCTTGCTCCCTGCCGTCGTATCTGAGCAACCTCAAAACATCAAAGACGCTCTGAAACTATACGGCATGCACCTTGGAACAGCTTTTCAGCTGGTAGATGATGTACTAGATTACAGTGCTAACGCAGAGCTGCTCGGCAAAAATATCGGGGATGACTTAGCAGAGGGTAAACCAACATTACCGCTTATTTACGCGATGAAATCTGGCACAGATACTCAAGTTGCACAAATTAGAGAAGCGATCGAATCAGGCAACGGCATTGATAACTTAGCTGATATCTTGCAAACACTTGAAGATACTCAAGCACTGCAAAAAACGATGGAAAAAGCCCAACAAGAATCTGAAAAAGCAATTACACAATTAAATTGTTTGGACGACTCTACATTCAAAGAAGCACTAATTGCCCTTGCTAGACTTTCGGTAGATAGAGAGTATTAATATCCTAATAAAAAAGCTGCCTAGGCAGCTTTTTTACTTTTCTGGCGGTCTATAGCCTTCAATTTCTACTTCTTTATTTTCGAATAAAAATCCAACCATTTGCTCTTCAAGCAGTTGGCGGTGCTCAGGGTCCATCATATTTAAATGCTTTTCATTGATCAGCATCGTTTGTTTATGCTGCCACTGCTGCCACGCTTCTTTCGAAATATTATTGAAAATACGCTCGCCTACCTCACCTGGATACAATTGGAAATCCAAACCGGGAGCTTCTTTATTTAACTTCTGACAAAAAACTGTACGTGCCATCTTCTCACCTATAATTCAGTCTCGTATGATGCGACAAGTTTACCCCATTGCCTTTAATACTTTAACTAACTTTTTTGTTGGCGCGGCAAGTCCAACCTCAGGCGGCTGATTTATATCGTACCAGAGCAGCTGATTGTCATGTACACAATCGGGTATCTGCGCTAACTCGACACAAATAGGGTTAATAGTCAGTTCAAAGTGCGTAAATATATGTACAAAAGGCGCTAACGAATATGTTGTCGCTTCTATTCCTTGTTGAACTAAAAAAGCGTTCAACTCAGATAACTCTGAAAATTCAAAGAATCCAAATAACCCGCCCCAAATACCACTGCTTGGTCGCTTTTCCATCAACACCTGTTCATCGACTTTAAGCATAAGGTGATATGCCGACTTTTTAGGTTTTTCTTTTTTTGGTTTAGAGTTTGGAAACTCTTTAACTTTATTGTTTTTATGTGCAAGACACCTTTCAACCAAAGGACAAGGTTCGCATTGAAACTTTGAACGCGAGCAAAGACTTGCACCTAAATCCATCATAGCTTGATTAAACTCTCGTACATCGCCAGAAGGCGTCACAGCATTCGTTAGCTCCCACAGATGATTTTCAACTTTCTTTACGCCGTACCACCCTTCTACCATAAAAAAGCGCGCCAAGACGCGTTTTACATTGCCATCGAGTATAGAGTAATGTTGACCCAGTGCTAAAGAGAGGATTGCACCTGCGGTTGAACGCCCTATGCCCGGTAAATCAACAACCTGCTCAAATGTTTCTGGGAACTTTCCTTGATATTGGTCGCGAATGATTTTAGCCGTTTTGTGCAAATTTCTTGCTCTCGCGTAATAGCCTAGTCCCGTCCAATGATGAAGAACTTCGTCTTCCGGTGCATCAGCCAAATCCATTACTGTAGGGAATCGAGACATAAAGCGCTCAAAGTAAGGGATCACAGTTACGACTTGAGTTTGTTGTAACATTACTTCGGACACCCATACCTTATAAGGTGTTTTATCTATTTGCCACGGCAGTGTTTTCCTACCATGGACGTGGTACCAATCTACAACATTTGTTGCAAACCAGTCTGCTGTTTGACGATCAACGGCCATCTTTATTCTCTGTCTACTTGCTTCAGCCGCCAGTGTAAGAAGCTTTTTAAAAACGTCAAGCCCTTGTACTTATCAGCGTGAACAGGGATAATGTGCGCCCAATTTTTACACCGCAGATGATGACAATGAACGAATCGAGTAAACAAGCACTAGAGCAAGCTGAGCAGGAAGGTAAATATATCCGTAAAGTGCGCAGCTTTGTAAAACGTGAAGGTCGCCTTACTAAAGGCCAAGCAGCTGCACTAGAAAAGTGCTGGCCAACCCTTGGGCTTGAGCATAGCCAAGGCCTACTCAACTTCAGTGAAGTATTTGGCAATGACAATGATGTTGTCGTAGAAATTGGCTTTGGTATGGGTAAATCTTTGGTTGAAATGGCTAAGAACAACCCACAGCAAAACTTCATCGGTATTGAAGTTCATCGTCCAGGTGTAGGTGCATGTTTAATGGAAGCAGACGAGCACGGCCTAACAAACTTGCGTGTTTTTGAGCACGACGCTGTAGAAGTTTTGGCAGATTGCATTGCAGATAGCAGCCTAAGTAAGCTGCAATTGTTCTTCCCAGATCCATGGCATAAAAAGCGCCACCATAAACGCCGCATTGTACAACCTGAATTTGTACAAAAGATCCGCGCAAAATTAAAAGTTGGTGGCGTATTCCACATGGCAACTGACTGGGAGAATTATGCTGAGCATATGTTGGAAGTGATGCAACAAGCACAAGGCTATGCTAATCAATCTGAAACTAACGATTACGTACCTAGACCTGAGTTCAGACCGCTGACAAAATTTGAACAGCGTGGTCACCGTTTGGGCCACGGCGTATGGGACCTTATGTTTGAACGCACAGCTTAAGCGCTTTTTTGAGGGGCACAACAGCCCCTTTTCAATCTAACCACACGGCTCTACCAGCTAACATTTTTGAGATAAAAAATGCAAAAACTATCTAACCCTAGCCTACTTTTACTGCGCAATGAAGAAGAGCTCCATGGCAATAAAGTTCTGGTCATAAATCACAGCGATGATGGTTTTTTATCTGAGTTAGCCAATCTTAACTCATCAGCACAAATTTATGCCTTCAGTTACAACTTTGCCGATCACCTAGCTGCGTCTAAGCACTCCAGTATAAATAGCTTTGTTGGCCACAGTTTGCCGAGTATCGAAAACTTAGACTTAGTTATTTATTATTACCCTAAGTCAAAGCCTGAAGCCAATATGATGTTGTCGAACATCAGGGCAAACCTAGGTAAGGCAACTCGGCTTTTGGTTGTCGGAGAAAATAAAGGTGGTGTCAAGTCTGTTGAAAAGCAGCTCAAGCCATATGCACAAGCTAGTTACAAATTAGACAGTGCTAAACATTGTATTTTATATGAGTTTAACGACCTAGAGGCCCAAGAGCGCTTTGATATTACCGACTATCATCAAATCTTCAGTGTCAAAGTCGCAGAACAAAATTTCAATGCAGTCAGTGTACCGGGCGTATTTAACCACGGAAAACTAGACATGGGCACCGAACTGTTGCTTAACAACCTGTCAATCCCTTCCAAGGGAGCTGTTTTAGATTTTGGTTGTGGAGCTGGCCTGATTGCAACATTTATGCTTAATGCGCAGCCAAGCTTATCACTGCATTGCCTAGATGTCAGTGCGCTGGCCTTATACGCCAGTGAACAAACTTTAGAGCTTAATGGTCATAGCGGGACATTCATTTTGAGCGATGGCTTGGGGCAAGTAACACATCAATTTGATGCAATCGTGAGTAACCCGCCATTTCATACTGGCCTGAATACTGATTACAGCATTGCAGGAGCCTTCATAGCAAATGCGAAACATAAAATGAAAAAGGGTGCTAACTTACAAATTGTTGCAAATAGCTTCTTAAAGTACCCACCTATTATTGACCAACACTTCAGTCAGTTCAAAACAGAAGTTAAAAACTCGAAGTTCGCCGTATATCGAGCACAAAAAGCTTAAAATTTCACTTTTTATTTCAGCTAAAGACTGCGTTAAACCTTTAGCTGATAACAAGTTAATGGGAATTCTCTGCTTTTTTGTTAACTTACTTAACTAAGCTGCTAAACTAAGATTAGCTGTTAAGAGGTCCACCTATGAGCGCACAATGGGAAAACACGCAACAAAAACAAGTATAAGAAAAGTTTTGATAAGTGCTGTTATGTTAGTAACGGCTTTGTCGCTCTCACTTTCCATTTCAATCTCAACTTACCTCGATGTAAAAGAGCAGAAGAAACTGATTGTCAATAAGTTACAAATGATTGCGGAGATCATCGCATTTAACGCACAGATCACGCTGATTTTTGACGATAGAAAAACCGAAGAAAAACGGCTCAAATCGTTCAACAAGGTTGAACTGGTTAAAAATATCCATATTTATGCCATTGATGATGTAACCAATAAACCTGTGTTTTTTACCAGCTATAACGCCAGCAAGACTCCCCCGGTTCCCCTCAAAGTCAATGAAATTGAAACACTTAAAAAGCCAAAAGTATCCACAGACTATGTCGAGCTAATCATTCCTGTCGAATACGAAGGGAAAATAGAAGGGTATGTTTATGTCAGAGGGGGCCTAGAGCGACTGTCTCAATATATCAACCAAAAAATACTCGTAGATATAGCGCTGACGTTAATTGTTCTTATCCTTGTACTATTTGTTGCCCGTGCCATTCAAAAGCGTATAGCCAACCCAATAGATTCCTTATCATTGCTGCTCCAAGACGTTTCTAAAAATCACAACTACTCAGCCCGAGCAACCAAAAGTGATATTGAAGAAGTTAACATGCTGGCTAATAACCTCAATATTATGCTCGCCCGTACGCAAAATCAGTTGGCACGTCATCAAGCTGACAAACTTGAAATAAAGCAACTGAACCAAAACCTCGAAGAAAAGGTCAATCAGCGCACCATCGCTTTGCGCGAAGCCAACCAAGAGCTTCTCAACACCTTAGAGAGGATGCACCAGTATCAAAATCAAATTGTTGAGAATGAAAAAATGGCCTCATTGGGTCAAATGGTTGCCGGTGTTGCCCATGAAGTAAATACGCCTATCGGATTAGGAGTTACCGGCTCGACTTTATTGAGAGACAAACTTGCAGATATCAACGCAGCTTTTGAGCAAAAAACCCTAACCTCAAAACAATTAGAACGTTTTATCCATGACGGCATTGAAAACTTAGATCTCATTTATCGCAACCTCAATCGCGCGGCAGAGCTAATCTCCAGTTTCAAAAAGGTCGCAGTAAGCCAAGACGTCGAAGTAAGTTCCGAAGTAAATATCAACAAGCTTTTCAGTGCAATTATTAGCAGTATGCGTGCTGAAATTGACATTAAGAATGTCACTTGGCAACTCTCTTGCCCCGAGCAGCTCACGGTTAGAACAAAAGCGGGACTCCTTCAGCAAGTCTTTGAACAGTTGCTATCTAATTCACTCATCCACGGCTTTTTAGACCTTAAAGACAACCAAATAAGCATTCATGTTGAACAGCGTAGCCAATCCCTTGAGATTATTTACACAGACAATGGGGTGGGTGTATCAAATGCAATCAAAAAACGTATTTTCGACCCTTTTGTCACCACAAAGCGTGGAGAAGGTGGCAGCGGGCTTGGCATGCATTTAGTTTACAATTTAATTACTCAAGCTTTAGGCGGCACTATAACGCTATCAGATGACAATAAAAAAGGTACGGAATTTATTATAACTCTGCCTCTAAAAGGGGTAATTTAATGAAAATAATGTACCTAATAGCTGCATTTATTTTTATTTTTTGTAGTTTAAACGTTGACGCAAAATCACCACATGAAATTCGTTCCGCTTTTTTATATCAAATGGCTAAGCTAATCGATTTTCCGGAGCAAAAAAATAAACAAGTAACCAGGTTTTGTTTTTATGATTTAAATCATGGTCCAGGCGCTATTTTAAATAAAAATAATAACTTAAAAATACGTGGTAAGCCTATAGATATAATAAAAGTGAATCTTTCTGACCCTTTTAGGGAACTTTCCAAGCGCTGTGATATCACATACATTGATGAAACAATGGAAGATGATATACTATCCTCTTGGACCGATACAATTACCTTAAATATGGTGACTGTAGGCGAAAGTATCGAATTTTTGGAAGGGGGTGGGATTGCTTCCTTGGTCCAAGAAGGGAGTAAAATTCGGTTATATATTAACAGACAAGAAGTTGCTCAACATAACTTTAAAGTGCTCTCTAGGCTACTCGCAGTTTCTAAGTTCTATCCTGACTGATTTTACTTGTTAACAATTGAATATACTCCTATAATCGTTAACATTCGGTTTTATTATATAACACCGAAGTTTTTGTAAATAAAACATTCCGAAAAGGTTAATTAATAATGCAAACGCCAGTCATTCTAATTGTTGAGGATGAAGACGTAACTCGACTGAACCTCGTTAGTTTATTTGAAGCCGAAGGTCATAAGGTAATTGAAGCCATTGATGGCGATGATATGCATGAAAAATTGACAGCAAACGACGATGTCAACTGTGTAATCATGGATATAAACCTTCCTGGTAGAAACGGCCTAATTTTGGCTCGTGAGTTACGCCAGAAAAAAAATGTAGGCTTAATTTTCTTAACAGGTCGTGACAACGATGTCGATAGAATCTTAGGTTTAGAGATCGGTGCAGACGACTACGTTACAAAACCGTTCAACCCACGTGAACTAACAATCCGTGTACGTAATCTTATTTCACGTACAGGATCAACACCTGAAGAGTCGACAATCGACAGCAACGGTGTAATCACGTTTAACGGGTGGGAATTAGACGAAAATAGTCGCTGTCTTACATCACCTACAGGTGAATCTAAACGCCTGCCAAAAGGTGAATATAGAGCGCTACGCTTAATGCTTGACTCTCCAGGTCGCATTTTCAGCCGTGAGCAGCTTATCAAGCATATGACGGGCCGTGAGCTTCGTGCAAATGACCGTACTGTAGACGTTACTATCCGTCGTATTCGTAAGCACTTCGAGACTGACAGTAACACACCTGAGCTGATTAGTACTATCCACGGTGAAGGTTATCGCTTCATTGGTAAAATCGATAACACTCAACCATAGTTCGCTAAGAGCTTTCAGCGAGTTTTGCAATTAATGAGTGAAGGGTTAACTGCCCTTCTCTTATTAATTCTTCCAATTCTGATATCCACAGCTCACGCACCTCAACATCAACGGATTCACACTCAGTTTCCATTACCTTCGCGTGTTGCTGTACTAGTTTAAGTCCAACAGAGCCTGCTGCACCTTTTAATTTATGCGCAACAGAGCCGTACTCAGCCACATCATCATCACGGTTTGCGACAGTAAGCTCGTTACAGTACGTTGGGTTTAGTTTAGCGAATAATTCACAGCTACGTTTAAAGGTATCAACGCCCATAGACGCCACAAAGTCCGTAATAGTTTCAATGTCGAGTAGATTGCGCTCTACCTCTAAGACTTCTACCGTGTTTTGCTGAATCGCGCCAGCGTCTTCTTTAACACTATCAATGCCAAATAATTCAGCCAACATCTTGTCTAGTTTGGTCGTATTAATTGGCTTTGCCAATGCACCTTGAATGCTTATTCCTTGTAGTTCTTGCTCTGCGCTTCTGACATTTGCTGTCAAAGCAACAATTGGCAAAGCGTCAAAATGACTATCGTCACGAATTTGTCTAGCAACTTCGTCACCATTTAGATCAGGCAACTGCATATCAAGCAAAATAAGATCAAGTTCATCCTCGGTTTGAACAAGGGACAATGCATCTTCACCTGTTTCAGCCCAAATCACTTCATGACCGCGCTGTTCAAGTAAATTTGTCGCAATTTCAGCATTTAGCGGAACATCTTCTACAAGTAATATGTATAAACCACGACCGGCATAACTTTGTTGGTTAGGCGCACTGCAAAGTTCCAACGGGATCTCAACATCAAATCGACTTCCTTTACCTGGCATACTACTGACCGCTATACGCCCTTTCATAGCTAACACCAGGGCCTTGGTCACCGCTAATCCGATCCCAGAACCGATGGCATTATTGCCTTCAGCATCAGGCGCCTTGTAGTACATATCAAAGATTTTATCTTGTTGCTCTGCTGAGATCCCCACCCCAGTATCAATAATGCTCATACTTAACCAAGCACCACTGTCGCGGTTTTCTCTACGGCACTCAAGAGTTACACAGCCACGGTGGGTAAATTTCACAGCATTATTGATAAGATTCCAGAGCACTTGACGTAAACGTGTAGGGTCAAGCAATGCGTAAACATCTAGCACACCTGAGCGTTGGATTTTGAACTCGAGGCCTTTTTGGCCTGCAATCAGATCAGAAAAGTTGACCACGTCATTGATAAAATCAGATACATTGATACTGTCCGTTGCTATATCTAGTTGCTCTCGGTCAATCTTATCCAGATCAATAATATCGTTAAAAATATTACCTAAGGTTTCAGCGCTGGAAAAAACCGTGTTACACCAACTTTTTTGCTGCTGAGTGAGCTCGGTATCTAAAAGCATGCGTGTTAAACCGACAATGCCGTTAAGCGGCGTTCTAAGTTCGTGACTTAACGTGGCAATAAATTTCCCTTTGTCTTTATATGCAGTTTCTAATGCTTGCTCTGCTTCTTTACGGCTGGTGATATCACGACCAAACGCCAATAACCCGATATATTCGCCTTCATTATTAATAAAGGGCAACTTGCGCATCTCAAACCAGCGGTTTTCATCTTTAACAGGGTATTCTACATCCAACGAAATGGTTTGCTGAGTGGCACTAACTTGGGCATCTGTCTCTAGTACTTTGGGCACGACCTGATCGACAAAAATCTCATCAGCAGTTTTACCAATTAAACCTTCGCTATCTTTCCCAATAACTTGTTCAAACTTTTTATTACACCCAGCAAACACACCATGTTCATCGCGGTAATAAAATAAATCAGGGGATGAATCAACAATTGAGCGCAACAACATGCTTTGCTGTGCAAGCTCTTGCTCAGCTTTACGACGTTCAGTTATTTCATTTCGCAGCTCTGCAATGGCACGGTGTTTTGCATGCAATGCCATTTTTCGTTCATCTATTTCATTATTAAGCCGATTGATATTGTCTTTTAGTGTTTGGTTCAACAATTTTTCTTGTTGAGTGGCTGACTCTAAATACTCTTTCGAGCTCTCCAATTGGCGAATAGCAAAAACAGCAACTGAGATAAGTAAAGGCGAAGTCAGTGCTGCAAATACAACAACAGACAATACATTTACCAAAGTGACTGATCCTAATGCCACATAATAGAACATACAGGATAAAACCAATGACGCCACGAGCACCAGAACATAAGCGATTGCGCCAGCTTTGCGTTCACCGTATTTTCGAACCAAATTAGAGAGAATTCGAGCCCAAGACCCAAACGAAGAATCAAGCATAATAATAGTCACCTTGTTAACCAGGCCATTATACCTCAGCTGAGCACATATGCGAGCGACCAAATAGTGTAACTTTGTTGAAAAAACTCAAACTTTTGAAATAAGGCAGCACTGAGTAACCACACAAATAGTGTGATAACGTATCAAATAATGCACACTCAATCTGTTTTTGTTTATTCTAATTAAGAATATCCACAGAAAAAAAACTCATTTTAGTGTAATATGAGAGCATTTTTGATGTCGTGATTAAAGAGAGTTTAAATGCCAACTTCAATGCCAGACATTGCACACAATGCAGATGCGCTTCAAACCGGAACCTTAGACTGGGTAGGAATGGGGGACATTGAGCTGCCTCTACAATTAGCAAGTAAGGGCCTTCAAGAACTTCCTGTTAATGCCAAGGCTGACGCTTTCGTCAGTTTAAATAAGCCCGAAGCAAAAGGCATTCACATGTCGAGGCTGTTTTTGGCGTTAGATACACTATCTTGCGAACAAACTCTGACACCTGCCACGCTAGCATCATTACTTGATCAATTTGTGACAACACATAAAGATCTAAGCAATGCGGCAAAAGTTGTTCTCAATTTTGAATTACCTTTGCGCCGCGCTTCGTTATTAAGTGGGAAACAAGGCTGGAAGAGCTACCCTGTAACCATCACGGCAACAATAAAAGATCAAGCATTAAGTATTGAGCTTGCAGTTGATGTAACTTATTCGTCAACTTGCCCATGTTCTGCTGCGCTTGCCAGACAGCTTATTCAAAATGCATTTGAAGAAAACTTTTCAGGTAAAACCTTGGACCATGACAGTGTTCATGCTTGGCTAGGCACAACGGAAGGGATCGTAGCCACCCCTCACTCACAGCGCTCTATCGCCAATATTAAAGTAAAGTTACCGCAAGGTGCCAAAGAGTTTGATATTAAAGGTTTAATAGATATCGCAGAGCAAGAATTAAAAACACCTGTACAAGCCGCGGTTAAACGCGAAGACGAGCAAGAGTTTGCCAGATTAAATGGCCAAAACTTGATGTTTTGTGAAGATGCGGCAAGAAAGCTAAAAGCACTGCTGAACCAAAATAACTTTGACGACTTTTACGTTAAAATTAATCACTATGAGTCACTGCATGCACACGACGCAGTAGCATATGCAGTTAAAGGCGTAGAGGGCGGTTACCAAGTTTAACCTGCCACATCGGCGTTAAGTATCCTTACCTTAACGCCGATTAAAAACCACTTCCGGCACACTCCTTGCTTAATAAATACCAAAGTCAATTTGTTGTCGTGGAGTGATTTATGGAATTAACACTTTTAGCTATTTTAGCGCTTGTAGTCATTGCCTCTATCGTAATTTCAAAATATACCGATGTGGGCGGCAATCCATATCCGTTTAATCGTAAAGATTCGGTTTTTACAACCGTAGAAGCATCATTTTTACAGTTACTAGAACGTGCCGTTGGCGATAAGTTTAAGATAGTCAGCCGTGTTAAACTTGTCGATGTCATAGAATGCAAACCTGGCCTATCTAAAAAAGCGCGCCGTTCTGCTATTACCAAAGCACAAAACAAACAGCTTGATTATGTGTTAGTAGATAAAAGCACGCTCAATATTGTAGCGGCTGTAGATTTAGTCAATAACTCAAATAAGAATGGCCACAAAGCACAAAAAGATTGGTTTGTAAGTGGTGCGTTAGAGTCCGCAGGGATCCCTCATATACGCATGAAAATCAAATCAGGTTATAAAAGCCCAGAGGTGCGAGCAGCTATCCTATTCAAGCTTGGCCAGAAACCTGAGCAAACCAAACCAGTACGTAACCGCAGTTACAAGCCGGCTGTTCTCTCCCCATCTCAGGCCAAAGCCGCAAGTACACAACTGGCAGAAATTTAGATTCCATTTGGCTGCTTGAGCTATTCAAGCAGCTTGCTTCATTGTTTTGCCGCCAAAAGAATGCTTTCAAAAGAAGAATGTATATAATGAGCAGTAACTAAAATACAAAGAGAATAATTATGAAAATTGGCATTATTGGTGCGATGGAGCAAGAAGTTACGATTTTACGTGACACCATGCAGTCTCCAAAAACACTTACAAAAGGCGGATTTACATTTTACACAGGTGAACTAGGCGGCCATGAAGTAACATTGGTGCAGTCTGGTATCGGTAAAGTTGCCGCAACCGTTGCAACAACCCTACTTATCGATAATTTTTCACCTGATTGCGTGATCAACACAGGTTCTGCTGGTGGATTTGAACCTTCACTAAATGTTGGTGATGTTGTTATCTCAAGTGAAGTACGTCACCATGATGTTGATGTCACAGCTTTTGGCTATGAATTAGGGCAAGTACCTCAAATGCCAGCAGGTTTCGCAGCTCATCCGGCTTTAATTAAAGCGTCGGAAGCGAGCATTCATGCTGTAAAAGATATCCAGACAATGGTAGGTCAAATCTGTACTGGCGATTCATTTATGTGTGATCCAGTACGTATTGAGAAAACACGTCAAGATTTTCCAAATATGCTAGCTGTGGAAATGGAAGGAGCAGCCATTGCACAAGCTTGTCATGTGTTAAATACTCCGTTCGTTGTGATCCGCTCTCTATCTGATATTGCAGGTAAGGAATCTCCTCAGTCATTTGAAGAGTACCTAGAAGTAGCATCGGTTAATTCGTCTAAGCTAGTTATGGCATTGCTTGAAGAGTTAACACAGGTAACCCTGTAAGTGTTTATCACTTTATTGCAAGCCCAAGAGGGCTTGCTCATCTTTTGCTTAGCAGTAATTTGTGCTTTTAGCTTGAATCTATCTAAGCTCTACCACCCCAATACCATTTTTACACTTATAACCAGCAATTTGGCCAAGCGTGTAGTTCGTAAAGGTAATAAAGTAACTCAGCATAAGCTCTCAGGCGCGCTCGCCTGTATATTACCTACACTCACGATTATCATGTTGCTATACACACTGTCTTACATCTCTTTTTATCCTCAGTGGTTTGGCGGGTTAATTTTATTTTTATGTTTGGATACCCACTTTGAAGGACGGGCCAAACGCATTGCGAGGCTGTTATCTCAAGGTCAAAAAGGTTCAGCTAAACAGCTGCTGGCCAGCATTGTAAACCGAGACACTACAAAGTTATCAGAAGTGGGCATCATAAAAGCTTCGCTAGATTCTCTGGCACTTAATACAATCCGTCATTTTTATCTAATTATTATTTTTTATCTGATTGCGGGTCCCTATTTAGCGCTGACGTATAAATTATTACTATTATGCGACCAAAGTTGGCGAAAACAGCTTTGCGTACAACACCCTTTCATGACTGCCGTACAAAAAATCATATACCTACTCGAATGGCTTCCAATTAGATGTTTCGTCCTAATTATGGCGTTAACCCAAAACCTCGCGAAGACGCAACATTACTTAAAACATTATGCACAGCACTACGTAAACAAAAATTCAGGATGGATCATGGCGTTATTCTCTGCCAGCTTAAATGTGCAGCTCGCAGGTCCCCGCTTTTACCATGATGAGCGCTTTGACAACATTAGAATAGGAAGCGATCGCCAACCGACTGTCGAAGATATGCAGCATATGCTAAAACTATTAAACAGTATGAGGTGGTTTTGGTTGGGCTTAACCGTGTTAATTTGGTTCGCAATAAATTTAGTGTAGCCAAGTGAGCTTTATCACTTGGCTACAGGGTGGATAACTTAAGCTACTGTCACTTTAGCAAACTTACGCTTACCTACTTGGTAAATTTCAGTACTGCCTTTTGCTATTTCTAGCTTAGTATCAGTGATTTTCTCTTCGCCATTAAGCTTCACCGCACCTTGTTTGATCATCCGCATTGCTTCTGAAGTACTTGCCACAAGGCCTGCTTCTTTTAGTAAGTTGGCAATAAATGTTGTATCACCTTCAATGCTTACAGTCACTTCAGGGATCTCGTCGGGTAGAGCATTCTTTTGAAAGCGCTTAATAAAATCTTGATGGGCTGCCTGCGCATCATCTTCACTATGGAAACGTGCAATCATTTCTTTAGCAAAGTCAATTTTGATATCGCGAGGGTTGCGACCGCCTGCAACTTCTTCTTTTAACGCTGCAATGTCAGTCAATGATTTAGCACTCAATAGCTCGTAGTAACGCCACATAAGATCATCGGAAATCGACATAACTTTACCAAACATCTCAGTTGGAGCGTCAGTAATACCGATATAGTTACCTAATGACTTAGACATCTTTTGAACACCATCTGTACCCTCAAGTAATGGCATCATCAAGACTGTTTGTGGCTTTTGACCTTCTTCTTTCTGTAACTCTCTACCCATCAATAGGTTAAAGCGTTGATCCGTACCACCAAGCTCAACATCAGCTTCTAGTGCAACTGAGTCCCAGCCCTGAACTAGCGGATATAAAAATTCATGGATGGCAATTGCCTGACCGCCAGCATAACGCTTTTTAAAATCATCACGCTCTAGCATTCGAGCTACAGTTTGTCGCGATGCAAGCTTAATCATCTCTGCACTGCTTAATTTCTCCATCCATTGCGAGTTAAATGCAACAGTGGTTTTTTCCGGATCCAGAATTTTAAATACTTGCTCTTTATATGTTTCAGCGTTTGCAAGTACGTCTTCTCGGGTAAGTGGCTTGCGCGTGACATTTTTGCCAGTTGGGTCTCCGATCATACCGGTGAAATCACCAATTAAGAAAATGACCTCGTGACCTAAATCTTGGAAAGTTTTTAATTTATTAATTAGTACTGTGTGACCTAAATGTAGATCAGGTGCTGTTGGATCAAATCCTGCCTTAATACGCAGCTTTTTGCCTGACTTTAATTTCTCTTTTAGCTCATCTTCAACCAATATGTCTTCTGCACCGCGCTTTATCTCAGCAAATGCAGTTTCTATGTCCACCATTATCACTCCAACTCTAAATTCAGTTTATCGCCCGATTCTAGCCTATATTTCACGGAGTTTAAATGCACAAAATACTGGTATTAACGCTTTATTACGTATATGCTGCACTATTATTCATAAAATTTCTTGACAGCGAAAAAGGCACGTTATGGTACCTGCAGTAAATAAGCTTCCCAAAAAACACAAAATGCTTATTGTCGGTTTGTTAGCTGCGATGACTGGGATTGCCTTGTTGCCTTCAGAAAAGGCCACTGCATCCAAAGATCATAAAGACGATGCATTGGAAGTTGGCAAGCGTTATGAACTCCCTATCAAAGTTGAAGAACAACAGCCTGAGCAGCTCACTATCCTAAGTGCAGAAGCTGAACCCACTAAAGAGCAAGAGAATACACACACTTATGATTACGTAGATCACAAAGTCCGCTCAGGTGATAGCTTGGCTGTTTTGTTTAAGCGCGCCGGATATTCTGCCCAAACACTTCATAAATTGGTTAACACTAATGAAGAAACGCGTAAATTAACAAAAATACACCCTGGTGAAACCCTGAGCTTTGCCAGCGATAAACAGGGTAACCTTGCGCAATTAAAATATGTACTCTCTAAAACAGATACTTTGTACGTAACGCGTATAGACGATGGCAGCTACGAAACCAAAATAGCAAGCAAAGAAATTGAGACTCGTGAAAAAACCGCCGGTGGAAAAATTCGTTCGAGTTTTTGGACAGCTGGCATTTCAGCAGGTCTGACACAAAGACAAATTATGAACTTTGCTAACATTTTCGGCTGGGATGTGGATTTTGCAAACGACATACGTAAAGGTGATACCTTTACTCTTGTGTACGAATCTCACTATGTGGATGGCGAAGAAATTGGCAATGGAAAAATCATTGCCGCTGAGTTTATAAACCAAGGTGATCGATATACTGCAATTAGGCATACCAACGGTGAGTTTTACACTCCCGAAGGACGCAGTATGAAAAAAGCGTTTTTACGCGCACCGGTGAATTTCAAGTATATCAGTTCAAACTTTAATCCAAGAAGGTTACACCCCGTAACCAAACAAGTTCGCCCACACCGAGGTATAGATTATGCGGCAAAGGTTGGTACACCAGTCGTTGCTGCGGGTAATGGTAGAGTAACCAAAGCTGGCTATCATAGGCTCAATGGTAATTACGTTTTTATCGAGCATGGTAGCCAATACACTACAAAATACCTGCACTTGCACAAGTTGCATGTAAAAGCGGGCCAAAAGGTTAAGCAAGGACAAAAAATTGGTACTGTTGGAGCCACAGGGCGGGTAACAGGACCACATCTGCATTACGAATTCTTGGTCAACGGCAACCACCGCAATCCAAAAACAGTCAAACTACCTAAGTCACTTCCGCTTCCAAATCAGGAACTTGCTAAGTTCAGACCTCTTGCTGACAAAATGTTAGTGAGATTAGAGCGCAAACGTGAGTTGATGTTAGCTTTGAACAACAAATAACGAAGTTTAAATAAAAAAGGCGAGGTATTCCTCGCCTTTTTTCTATCTAATTATCTACCTACAATCCGGAGCTTCAAAAACTCTTCCAGCGCTTGAGGATTGCCTGCTAACGGTTGAAGCTGCATACCTAGCTGCATAAAGCTCGTTTTTTCTGGAAACTGCATACTGACTTCAAGTAAAGACAGGCCAGATACAAAAGACTGAATTGCCTGCTTAGCATTATCACTTGCAGGTACATTTTCCATTTGTACCGCCAATAACGCTTTTAATTGTTCGTGATCTAAGCCGCTTTGTTGCAATACTTCATCAACTAAGGCCTTTAATTCTCCCTCATTTTTCAAGGCAAAGGCCATATCGACTGGTTGAAGTGATTGTAATGCGCTTAGCATTTTACTCTGCATCTGTAACTCAGCTTCCAGAGATACCTCTCCTTGCTCATGCATTTTCTGGATTTCTTGCTGTAAATCCATCAAATTTTGGCTATTTGCTAAGGCGATGTCCATACCAAAGTTAACCACTTTTTCAGCCGAAACGGCAAATTTAAACTGGCTGTCTCCGCTGGCTTCATCGTAGCGCATTGTCGAGTTTAAGTTATATTTCGCATTTGCTAGTGTGGTAGGAAGTGCTTCTAAAGAAAGAGCTTTTAGTTCATCTGTCAAAGATAACCCTTCTATCTCCAACTCAGTGAGAGGGCTAACTTTACCACTCTCGTACCCTTTTAAGGAGAAACGCGCAATATCCACCAATGCGTGTTCACTTTCTTGTGTTTTAAATGAAATGTTTTCGAGTACAACCGTATTACTCAGCAGGCTATAATCTACATTTTGATAGTTCACATCAAACCCAGTCTGCTCTGAGAATTGCTGTACCTGCTCTGCAACAACTTCACTTGCAGTTTTGTTTGCATACCAGTTAACACCTGCAACGCCACCTGCAACAGCAAGTGCGACACCTGTAAGAGCTGCTTTATTCATAATAACTCCTTAAAATAGCGCTTCTAATGCATCGTTTAAGCTGGAAACCCCTATCACTTCCATCCCTTCGATATCTTCTTTTGGTTTATTTGCGACAGGTACAATAGCACGTTTAAAACCATGTTTCGCAGCTTCTCGCAATCTTTCTTGACCACTAGGCACCGGACGGATCTCACCTCCCAGTCCTACCTCACCAAAAACAACTAACTGTTTATCTAATGCATAATTTTTAAAGCTGGATACCAAGGCGGTGATCAGAGCCAAATCCGCACTGGTTTCATTGACCTTTACACCACCAACTACATTGACAAATACATCTTGATCAGCGACTTGCAACCCACCATGACGGTGTAACACTGCCAGTAACATAGCTAATCGGTTTTGTTCTAGACCCACAGTTACACGTCTCGGGTTTGCCAATTGCGAATAGTCGACTAAAGCTTGAACTTCCACTAACAGAGGGCGGGTCCCTTCCCAAATTACCATAACCAGTGAGCCAGGCGTCTGCTCTTCACCTCGGTTAAGAAAAATAGCGGAAGGGTTGTTGACTTCTTTTAAGCCTTGCCCAGTCATCGCAAAAACACCCAGTTCGTTAACTGCACCAAAACGGTTTTTATTGCCTCGCAATGTTCTAAATCGGCTGTCACTGCTGCCTTCCAATAGGATTGAACAGTCAATACAGTGCTCTAACACTTTTGGGCCTGCCAGCGTACCATCTTTTGTCACATGACCTACCATGACAATGGCAACTTGGTTTTGCTTCGCAAAGCGCGTCAAATAAGCTGCACTTTCGCGTACTTGAGAGACACTTCCAGGCGCTGACTGAACGTCTGCCATATGCATAACTTGAATCGAGTCGATGACCATAATGGCGGGCTTTTCTCTCAGTGCAAGTTGGCAAATCGTTTCAACATTAGTTTCAGCTAAAGTTTTAAGCTTATCTGTTGGCAAACCCAGACGTTTTGCGCGCATAGCGACTTGCTGTAATGACTCTTCACCAGTTACATATAACGTCGGCATAGATTGCGCAAGTAAACACATAGTTTGCAAAAGTAATGTACTTTTACCCGCGCCCGGTTCACCACCAATTAATATGGCACTACCGGGTACCACACCACCACCCAACACTCTATCAAACTCCTTAAAGCCTGTAGAAAATCGAGGTAACGATTCAAGGTTTACTTCATCTAAGGTTTGAATTTTTGCTTCTACCACACCGGCATACCCGGTGGTACCAGCACTACGTGGAGCCGTTTTCACAGAAGGTACACGAAACTCTGTTACAGTGTTCCAAGCTTTACATTCAGAACATTGCCCTTGCCAACGAGCAAATTCCGCTCCACAATCACTACATACAAATGCGGTTTTCTTTTTTCCCATATATATCAAGGCATAGTTATTGCTTAAAAGGAAAACCCAGTTAAGCTACAAGTTAAGAATGAAGCTATACTGACATAAAATTGGCGAAGGCTGAAATAATAACAAAGAGACATTGTCTGCGGACAAACTGCGAACGGCTATGAGTGAAGATAAACTAGAACTACATCAAGACCTTATTAATGACCTAAAAGGAGATTTAGGCGATCCAAATTTTGATTTTATCTTCAAGCAAAAAACAGCACAACTGAGCAAACCAGACCAATTTTTGTTAAAAATGGAAATGACACGCCTTTCGCAACCTGTTGCGCGCTTTATTGATTTGCGTGGACAGGTATCTGGCGATGTAAAACCATACGAGCATGACGGTAAGCAACACTTTATGGATGATCTTGCTATTAGTGTATTTGAACGTGAGGTTGCGCAGCACGGTGGCTATACGATGGCGGTATATGAAGCAGTCATGCATACCGACAATAATTATAAGGTAATGCAAAAACAAGCTCAGGTCCAAGATGACACAGAACCCGAGGTCGTATTTGAGCATGAAGCCCAATTAATTCGTTTTGCTTCCTATGAAAGCCGTATTGAAGAGCGCATGAATTACTCTATCAAGATCACGGTTGAGTTAAAAAGCGGTACCACGATCCCCGCAAGTACCTCTGACATCTCTTTAAGTGGCGCAAAAATAAAATTGGGAAAAAGCTATCATGTACACCCAAAAAACGTCATCACGCTGCGTTTAGTGGGATTGGAACAAGATTTCGAGCTCGGCTTAAAAGAGGGTATCCAATACGAAGTGGTCGCTGTTGAAGAGTCTAACTCAGATTACAACTATGTCCGTTTAAAAAGAACCTTCGTAGAGAACAACTCAGGGTTTGACGAATTTTTAGAAAGCTTCATTCACGGCAACAAACGACGCTATAAGATAAATTTAGACAACACTATGGATGCCGTTGTATGCAAAGGGTATGAGCAATATTACTTGCCACGTGTCAGCTCATTATTTGTGTTTTTTAGTCGCATAAACAACATGTTACTGCCGAGTATGACGCTCACTAATGAGAACAATGCTTTTATTAATTATTATTTTGAAGATGAGCGAAAAACATCTTGTTTATACAGTATCTTCAACAATAAGCGGCTACAAAAATTACTATTGCAGTCCGCACCAGTAAAAGAGGCCTACTGCTACACATTTACCCACTCAAATGGTGGCAAGATCTACTTTTACTCAGCCTTTGATTACGAACTCGAAGAAAATCCAGAATTAAAAAGCCTATTTTTAGGGTTTGGTAGCGAAAAAGAAAGCTGGCGAGTATTTAAAGTACAGTTGATGCCAAGCCACCATGAAGACGCCTATATTCCACTATCATTGCCTAAAAGCGCAGGAAAGAATGTTGAAAAGCTAAACAGACGACCGCCCCCTCGTGCGCAAGGGTTAATTGAGCCTGTGCATCACCTCATGCTGCTCACTGAGATAACCACACCTGAACATAAATCACATTGCAGCAAGTTAACCTATCCACAAGAGAGCATCAATCGCTTAAAAGAGTTTGGCCATGGCAAATCTAAAAACCCGCCACCACTGGAAAAGGTCGCGTTGGAATATGTGAATTTAAGATCCCACAAGCGATTTTTATATCGCACCGGAGTCGCGTTGAATATATCTGATAGCCAGGTATTCAGTGGCAATACCCGGGACTTTTCGATTATGGGCCTGCAAATTGAAGTTGAACACGCTGTGGATGTAGCCAAAGGAGATCTCGTTACTGTCGATTTACCCGACTTGCAAAAGATCACCAAACAGCATGTGCTGTCAGGTTTGCGATACGAGGTCATGGCTGTTAGCAAATCAAAAACTATTATCAACCTTAAAGTAAAGCAAGTCACTAATGCATCTCATACGGCCATCGAATTTTTCACTGCGCTGATCGATAATAATAAAGACAAGCTCCAGCCCAGTGAGGAAGCGCCTAAAATACCAGGGCTCTCGACTGCGCTCAGAAATATGGTAACCAAAAGCATCTGTCAGCTACCGCTTTACCTTCATAAAAAAGCATCTCATATGGAAATTGGCGCGGTAGGACATGGACTCTACCCTTCACCATTACACAATATATTGTTGCCGCACCTCATCAACCACAATGGACAAGAACTCCTTTTCCCAAATAAGTTATTTCCCAACAAATTCATTGGCGACTCTTTAACGGAACAATTGAAAGAAAAGTCCAGACAAGACAAACCGCTGCGGTTTACGCTGTTTGTTCACTACGATGAAAAACAATCAGATGAATCAAACCACGGTGTTAAGTCCCAATGCATTCCTTTTGGTGAACCTATTGAGCCGCTGTTTTTATTTGCAAAAAAAGCCCTAAAGAATGGTATTTTGTTTATCTGCCATTTGTATGTGTCCAAAACAGGCCGACCTGATATGGATCATCTCGCCAATGAATTGCGCTATGTAAGCCACTACGCTCTACACAAAGCAAAAGGCTTAGAAGAAGCGCTTTGGTCGGTTAACGGCGTTTGTGATGTCGTCGATGTAACAGATGTAATGATGCCCGTTTTAGGACTGGAGAATCATTTGATTGAGCGCATGAAAAATCGAAAACGCGAGTGGCTAACTAAGCACTTTTAGTCAGCCACCTGAGGTTCGTTTAGCTGAGTCCTGCAAATAAAGTCAATGCAGCGACTAAAAACAAGTAAAATAAAACATTGCGCTTTACCAAGCGCATCATACATGCAGCCTCATATGTGCAACCAAAATATTGTTGCTCTATCTGCTCGGCAGCAAGTGCTGTTTCTGCGACAACTTTGCGATTACAAGCTTGAAAGTCCAATAAGTATTTAAGCCAGCTGCCAGTGCCTTTTGAAAAGTTGCCGATAATCAAGTAACCAAAGCCCGCAAGCCTTGCTGGTAGCCAATTTAGAAAGTGAAATAGTGTACTAAACCGCTGAGTATGCGCAGACATAACTTCAATACAATTTTGCTCGCTTATTGACGGCTCGCCATTCACTTTATCTTTTAGTATCTCAACAACTGCACGTGTTGTGGCGTATAACACAGCCCCTGGCGCGCCAAGCAATACAAACCAAAACATCACCGCACAATAATGTGTGAAATTTATCCACGCCAATGTTTGGCCGAAGGTCTCCCCTCCTGGTTCATGTTCGGTTTTCGTTTGGCCCATTTGCAAAGCGTACAAAGTGGCAGCTTCCTTATCATCTCTTGCTAGAGCATTGAGGTATCCCTTGTAAGATTTACGGTATTTCGCACATCCAAAACAAATCAGCAAAATACAAACATTAAGCGCGATTTGCCACAGCACAAATTCAAACAAACTATATAAAAATGCAATCAGCAACGCTGGAATAGTAAGCCATAACATGACGCCTAAACTGGACTTATACAACCAGCTAACTGCACTTTGTTGATAACTCCATTGCTGATAATGAGACAAATAGTAGTCGATTTGCCAGTGTGTTGACCTAGCGCCTAAACGCTCAATGATCAGTGCCAATAATATCGAAATTAATATCATGATTTTTACTCAAATATTTCTAATTCACGTTGTAGTAGATCCAAATAGTACGACCAATCAAATGCCTCTCCAGGATCTGTCTTGCGTACTGGCGCAATATCACAATGACCAACAATCTGCTCAGTGGTAATTTTCGGGTAGCGCACTATGATTGCGCGGCTTACAGCCACAAGTGCTTCATATTGCGCAGGTGTATATGCGTCATTATCCGTTCCCTCTAATTCAATGCCGATGCTGAAATCGTTACATTTTTCACGTCCACGATAGCTCGATACACCCGCATGCCATGCTCGCTTTGAAAAAGGCACATATTGGATCACTTCACCATCTCGACGAATAAAACAGTGAGCTGACACTCTTACCCCTTGCAAAGATGCAAAGCTTTCATGCGCATGACAATCAATGGTTCCCATAAAAAGGTCATCGACATAACTCGTGCCAAATTGGCCCGCAGGCAAAGAAATATTATGAATGACGAGCAACTCGATATCGCACTCATTAGGTCGTTCATCATGATGGGGTGAAGGTCTGTGTTTGGCAAACTTCAGCCATTGATCTTGATTTTCCATAAAAAATTAGCTTTCAATTGTCACCTCACTACCTTAACAAGAATTACTTCTCAGCACTATTGCAAATTTATTTTAAGAAAGCATACATCCTTTTATGAAAGAAAATTGTTTCATTGCACTAATCACAGTAGAATTTACAGTATAAAAAACAATGATGATTCACCTATGCAACCTGAACTTATTTCACAACTTGTAAAACTTGCACTCGATGAAGACCTTAACCATCAATCCGCTGCACAAGGTGATATCACCGCAGCCCTGATCCCGGAGCAACAGCAGGCGAACGCGTATGTTATTACACGTGAAGACTGTGTATTTTGTGGCAAAGATTTAATCTTAGAGGTCTTTAGACAAGTAGACCCTAGTGTTGAAGTGACAGTATTAGCCAACGATGGAGACAAGCTCAGCGCCAACGCACGAATTTTTACTGCTAAGGGTTCGGCACGAGCGATCCTAACCGCAGAAAGAACCGCTCTGAATTTTGTTCAAACACTTTCCGGTACAGCAACAACAACTGCACACTATGTTCAAGCACTGGATGGCAGTAACACGCAATTACTAGACACACGAAAAACCATTCCTGGCTTGAGAGCACTGCAAAAGTATGCGGTGACTTGTGGTGGTGGTAAAAACCACCGCATTGGCTTATTTGACGCATTCCTGATTAAGGAAAACCACATTGCTGCGTGCGGCGGGATCGACAAAGCGGTTAAACAAGCAAAAAGTACTCACCCAGACAAGCCTGTCGAAGTGGAAGTTGAGAATTTAGATGAGCTAGAACAAGCGTTGCTTGCGGGCAGTGACATCATCATGCTGGACAATTTTACCGTTGAAGACATTCAAAACGCCGTTAGACTAACCTCAGGTAGAGCTAAGCTCGAAGTCTCGGGTAATATGACATTAGACATTCTGGCACAGTATGCACAAGCGGGCGTCGATTACATTTCAAGTGGTGCGTTAACTAAACACGTACGCAGCATAGATTTATCAATGCGATTTGAATAATGTAGTTTGCCGTGTAATAAAAATGTAACTAAATATTCATTTATTTCGTTGACATTTATTTACAAAGCATATTTAATAAAAAAGAATTAAATTAATGATTTAGATTAATTCTTTACGGTTAAACGTGTTACATACTGCAGTTGGCTATTAGTGTAAATTTAAACATTAATAGACAGCGCCATTACGATAATTTAATAAATCCTGGTGTAAGTATCAACTGCCACCGGGTCTAACATCCCTTAGGAGACACATCATGACGCAACAACGACAGGGTGGTTTTACCCTTATCGAATTAATGATTGTGATTGCAATCATCGGTATTTTGGCAGCAGTAGCACTTCCTGCTTACACTGACTATGTTAACCGCGCTAGAACATCTGAAATGTTCTCATTGGCAAGTATGCCTAAGGCGTGTATTGAAGAAAAAGCGCAGCTTGGTTCTAAAGCAACTGGCTGTATCACAGGCTTCGTAGCGACCGATTATGTATCAGCAATGACAGCAAGTGATGAAGGCTTGATCACTGTAACAGGTGCTGGCGCGCTAAATGGCATGGTTATGACGTTGACTCCTCTGAATGATCAAGGTGCAGCTATTACTTTAGGTGCTTCAGCTGCTGGTGTTAATATCGTTAAGTGGAAATGTGAAATGACAGTTGGTACGGGACAAGACAACTGGATCCCAAGCACTTGTACTAAGAAAACAACTTAATAGATTAAGTTAATTAACACCGACTAACTTAAAAAGGAACTGGCAATGCCAGTTCCTTTTATGTGAAAAGACTCTATGGCTCTCACCTCTAAAGACAGTTCAAATAAAGTAGACACTTTTGTGTGGGTTGGCGTCAGTGCACGAGGGAAAAAACTCGAAGGTGAAATGACTGGCACCAGTGTTGCGTTAGTAAAAGCTCAATTGCGAAAGCAAGGTATCACCCCTTCGAAAGTCAAGCGTAAACCAAAGCCTCTATTTGGTTTTAAAAGCGTCCAAAAAATCACCGCAAAAGACATTTCAATTGTCACCAGACAAATAGCAACCATGCTCACCGCTGGTGTGTCACTTGTCCAATCACTCGACATGATTGCCTCTGGTGCAAAAAATAAAAGTGTCAGCAAACTCATAGGCGCTATTGCAGATGAAGTTAAAGCAGGGCAACCTTTAGCTAAAAGTCTACGCGCGCACCCTCGCTATTTCGATGACTTATATTGCGACCTAATTGAGTCCGGCGAACAGTCTGGCGCACTAGATAGAATTTTTGACCGAGTCGCTTTGTATAAAGAAAAAGCCGAAGCACTCAAATCGAAAATTAAAAAAGCCATGTTCTACCCCATTGCGGTCATTACAGTTGCACTCATTGTGACGTCAATATTACTTATTTTTGTCGTCCCGCAATTTGAAGATATCTTTGCAGGCTTTGGCGCTGAATTACCAGCATTTACCAAACTAGTGATCGCTATTTCTGAGTTTATGCAAGAGTTTTGGTGGATAATACTGCTCTCCATCGGAGGCGGATTGTACACATATAAAGAAATGCTGATCCGCAATCAAAATGTTAAACATGCAAATGATCGGCTTATTTTAAGACTGCCGGTAATTGGTGAAATACTCAGAAAAGCAGCCGTTGCCAGATATGCCCGAACACTTTCAACCACCTTTGCAGCAGGTGTACCGTTAGTGGATGCCCTTGATTCTGCAGCTGGTGCCGCGGGTAATGTAATTTACAAAAATGCGATATTAGATATCAAAGGCGAAGTAAGCTCAGGTAACCAAATGAACTGGGCCATGCGCAATTCAAAAATATTCCCTGATATGGTCGTCCAAATGGTCGCGATTGGTGAAGAATCTGGCGCTTTAGATAGTATGCTTGGCAAAGTCGCGAGTATCTACGAGCAAGAAGTTGACGATGCTGTAGATGGCCTATCGACCTTGTTAGAGCCTCTGATCATGGCTATTTTGGGCGTTTTGGTTGGCGGCTTAATCGTGGCTATGTATCTGCCTATATTCCAACTCGGTTCCGTGATTTAACGGACGATAAATTCAACAATAATAAGAGCACCCTATGCAAGATGTTTGGCATTTAATGCAGCAACAACCTTGGTTTTTTATGTTATCGGTTGGCTTAATCAGCGCCTGTATCGGCAGCTTTTTAAATGTCGTCATTTACCGTCTTCCTGTAATGATGGAAAACGAATGGAAATCAGAGTGTAAAGTTATTCTCGGCCAACAGAGCCCTGACACTGCCACAACTAACACAAGTAAATTCAACCTGATAACACCACGCTCCACGTGCCCTAGCTGCAAAACACAAATCAAAGCACACCACAATATTCCAGTCTTGAGTTGGCTTATGCTCAAAGGGCGTTGTGCATACTGTGACAGCAAAATCTCTGTCAGATACCCTAGTATAGAAATGCTCACTGCAATGAGTTCTTTATGGGTGGCCTGGCATTTTGGCGCGACTTCAATCGCCTTGCTTTATATTCTAATAACTTGGGGGCTAGTTGCGCTCATTTTTATCGATATAGATAAAATGCTGCTTCCAGATCAAATCACCCAGCCCATGTTATGGTTGGCACTTTTATCCTCGGCAGCAGGATATACCATCCCCACCGTTGAAGCCTTGTGGGGTGCAGCCATCGGATACTTGATCCTATGGAGTATTTACTGGTTGTTTAAGTTACTGACTGGGAAAGAAGGTATGGGCTATGGCGATTTCAAGCTATTAGCTATTTTTGGCGCGCTACTAGGCTGGCAAGCGCTTATCACCATAATATTATTGTCGAGTGTCGTTGGCGCTGTGATCGGCAGTGCTCAGCTAAGCATACAAGGTAAAGACAAAGCGACACCTATTCCATTTGGTCCATATTTAGCCATCGCGGGTTGGTTATGTTTGTTTTATGGTGATGCGCTGAAAAATTGGTATTTGAATTTATTAGGGGTGTAACATGTCATCTTGGATACTGGGTCTGACTGGTGGCATCGGTGCGGGAAAATCAGCAGCAACAAACTACTTTCAAAGCCTCAACATAGATATTGTAGATGCCGATATCGTTGCCCGAGAAGTCGTAATGCCCGGTACACAAGGGCTAAACAGCATTGTCGCTCATTTTGGAGACGATATTTTATCAGCGGACGGGACGCTTGATAGAACGAAACTACGAAGTATTATTTTTGATAATAAAGAACACAAAGCTTGGCTCAATGCCCTATTGCATCCAATAATAAGAGCGCAAATCTTGACGCAGCTCGCGCAAGCAACAAGCCCCTACTGTATTCTCTGTGCCCCGCTTCTGTTCGAAAATGGTTTAGAGCGTTACTGTCAAAAAACTCTCTTGATAGACGTGCCACTAGACGTGCAAATTGCCCGCACATGCAATCGGGACAACGTACCTCAAGAGCAAGTTAAAAATATCATCGCCGCGCAGATGAGCCGAGAAGATAAGTGCCAAAAAGCAGACTATATTGTCGATAATAATCGGCCTTTAGTAGATGTGCATGCAGAATTGGACCACTTGCACAAAAAATTTTTAGATGCGAGCAAGGCCATTTAAACGCTTTATTTCTTGAATTTTATATGATTCTTTAGAATGATTAGATATAGACTAGCTTAGCTAAGGCTGAGCAGGTTTACTGTTTATTTGCTACATTAATGTAAGCTGTTGAAGTATTAAAGGACATTATGGAACATCACTCTCCATTACTGAGAAAATTCATTACCTTAGGTAGGGTTACGCCAGATCAAATTAAGGCGAAGCAAACTGATGCGACCACTACTGCTGAGCTCATTTGCTTATGTAGCGGTATGTCTGGTCAAGAGTTAGCGGAACAATGTCTCGACTTATTTCGTGTACCTTATTTTGATCTCAATGGCTTTGATGTCGCCAATGTGCCCAAAGATCTGATCAAAGAAAAGTTAATTCGTCAGCATTATCTGCTGCCACTGGTGAAAAAAGATCGCAAGTTATTTATCGCAACATCTGATCCCACTGATTATGGCGCATTCGAAAATTTCGAGTTTAGCACCGGCCTTCAATGCGAAATCGTAGTCGTCGATCACAAACTGCTTGAACAGAAGATTGACCAGCTCTTTGACTCAAGTTCAGGACTCTCTCTCAGTGAGGATGAGTTTAAAGAGTTTGCGAGCTTAGATGTTGAAGATGAACCTCAAACTCAGCAGCAAGATGAGGAAAAAGATGATGCCCCTATCATCGTATACATCAATAAAATATTGATGGACGCGATAAAAAAAGGCGCCTCTGATTTACACTTTGAACCGTATGAAAAGAAATACCGAGTGCGTTTTCGTATTGATGGTATTTTGCATGAAATGGCCAGCCCACCTAACACATTGGCAAGCCGCCTCTCGGCACGTATTAAAGTTATGTCGCACCTCGATATTGCCGAGAAGCGAAAACCACAAGATGGTCGCATTAAGCTTAAAATCTCTGAACGTAAAAGTATCGATTTTCGTGTGAGCACCCTCCCAACTATGTGGGGAGAGAAGATAGTAATGCGTATACTCGATTCATCTGCCGCCAAATTGGGCATCGATGTATTGGGTTATGAACCGGAACAAAAAGATCTGTACTTAAATGCACTAGAGCAGCCACAAGGGATGATATTAGTCACGGGCCCAACAGGCTCTGGTAAAACCGTGTCGCTTTATACTGGTCTTAATATTTTAAATAAGCCAGAGAGAAACATCAGTACAGCAGAAGATCCGGTAGAAATTAACCTTGAAGGGATCAACCAAGTACAGATAAACACGAAAGCCGATATGACTTTTGCCAATGCACTAAAAGCATTTTTAAGACAAGATCCGGATGTTGTCATGGTTGGTGAGATCCGTGATTTAGAAACCGCAGAAATTTCAATAAAAGCGGCACAAACAGGCCACTTGGTAATGAGTACATTGCATACCAATTCAGCCCCTGAAACACTTACCCGACTACTCAATATGGGCGTGCCTGCATACAATGTTGCCAGCTCAGTTAGCTTGATCATTGCACAACGGTTAGCGAGAAGGTTGTGCCCTAAGTGCAAAGAGCCAGAACAACTACCAGAGGAAGAGCTGCGTCGACAAGGTTTCAACGACACACAGATAAAAGAGCTTACTTTATTTTCTCCAAAAGGCTGCGACCACTGCACTGACGGCTACAAAGGTCGAGTTGGGGTTTATGAAGTCGTCAAAATAACCCCTGAAATGTCACATAAGATAATGGCTGGTGCCAACTCTCTAGAAATTGCCGAATTAGCTGATCAGCTTGGATTTGATAATTTACGAAAGTCAGGCCTCAAAAAAGCCGCATCCGGTGTCACCTCTTTAGCTGAAATCAATCGCGTCACAAACTACTAATCGAGTTTCTTTGCGATGCTGGTATAGTTTACTTCAAAGCAGTAAACTATACCGCTCCACTACAATATGAGTAATTACTATGCCAACAGCTGTCCAATGCCCAACCTGTCAAAAAGAGGTGATCTGGTCGGCACAAAGCCCACACCGTCCATTTTGTTCAAAGCGTTGTCAGCTTATAGATTTAGGTGAGTGGTCAGAAGAAAACAATAAAATCTCGAGCCCAGTGCAAAGCACAGATCTCGCTCAACCAGACCCGCAAGCACTCATTGAAGACATTGAAGCCATGCTGGCTAAAAATGACGATGATTTCTTCAAATAACTTATGGTTCGCTCAGTAATTGATATAAGTTTTTAATTTGATCATGCGCTTGCCAATCTTGGCAATACAAATAGTAATCTACACTTGGCAGGTGCTCCTTAATAGCAATAAAATCTACCTGTGATTGGTATTTGTTCATCATTGATTGCGGTACAATCGCAAAGCCTAGACCAGCGGCAACTAAAGATAGTGTGGTCGATTTGGTTTTAACTTCTTGTACTACATTCATTGTTGCATTAGCTTGATGAAAAACCTCCTCTATTGCTTCATACAGTTTAGGTTGCAATGCCTTTGGATAGTGAATAAACGGCTTGCCAGACAATGCCTTTATTGATGAACTCGAACGCTCCAAATGCCACTGTTTCGGACAAGCAAAAACATATCGTTCACTGCAAAGGTAATGAATATTTTCTGCGGGTAAATCGGGAGCAAAGAGACGAATAATTGCGCCGTGCAATTGCCCTGACTGGCACCGCGTCACCAATTCTGCACTGCTCCCTTCCTCCAAAACTAAATCAAGTTTTGGCGAACACTCAGACAAAACCGCCATCTTCTTCGCCATTAATGCTTCAAATGCCAATCCAATACAACCCAACTTGATAGGCTGTTGGACGCCATTTTGAAAACTTTTTACGCACTCCCCCAAATCATTATGCGCAGCTAGAACCCGCTGGGCTTTACTCACAAATAATGCACCAAAAGCCGTTAAACTGACTGAGCGTGTGGAGCGTTCAAATAGTGGCGTACCTAAATACTGCTCTATTTGGCGGATTTGCTGACTCAATGGCGGCTGAGACATATGGAGTTTCTGTGCCGCTCTGCTAAAGCTCAGTTCCTGCGCAACTGTCACTACATAATTTAGCTTTTTAATATCCATCCAATTTATATTCATTACATATAAATCAATCTATTTTTATATTTGTTATTAATTTAGGCACATTGTAAGTTAACTGCAAGCTTTATCAGCAGGAGTCATCATCATGAAAAATATAATCTTTTTATTGCTTGTTTTAGCAAGTAGCCAACTGCACGCACAAATCGTCAAACAGCCTTTTCACTCGAAAGCACTTGAAAACAGTTTGATTGGTACTCAAAGTACTCGAGATATCCATATCTACCTACCTGAAGGTTATCAGCAAAGCAACAAAAGGTACCCGGTATTATATTTGTTGGGCGCTTATAGCTGGCCAATAAAATACAGCCAACACATTGAAACCATGCTCGATAACCATAAAAAAAATGGTCGAAATATGGAAATGATCATTGTTATGTTGGAAGGTAATACACCACTAAGAGGCAGCTTTTATGTCAACTCTGCGGTTCATGGTAATTTTAGCGACTACGTGATCAAGGAGGTACTGCCTTGGATAGACAGCAAGTATCGTACGAAAGCTTCGGCAAAACACCGGGGGATTGCGGGCTTTTCGATGGGTGGAACTGGCGCTTTAAGGTTCGCAGCTAAAAACCCACATCTATTTGGTCATGTTTATGCGCTAAGCCCAGGCATGTTCGATGAGAAAGGCATGGCGAAATCATATTTAACCTCTAAAGACGCCATTAAACGCTATCAAGCGTTTAAGAAAGAATTGGCAACAGCTAAAGACCCTCAAGCGGTTATGAAAGCAGAGTTTGCTTCATTTCAAGGTCGTGAAATTTGGAACAATGGCCAAGCAAATAGTTATAGCGCCTACCTCATGGCCTATGCAGGTGCTTTTGCAGGCAATGCAGAACAACCTTTTGGCGTGCACTATAGTATCGATCCTGCACAGAAACCTCTATGGTACAGAGGGTTTGGCGAGCTTATTGACCTGTACTCGACGCCATCAGTGGTAGCGCAACTTAGTTCGGTGCGTATAGATGTAGGCGACAAAGATGACTATATTTGGATTTCAGAGGGCGTACTTGCTCTTAAGCAAAAAGCACAAGCCAATAAAGTGCCCATTACATTTGATGTATTCTCTGGCGGCCACAGCGACCAAGCACTAGCACGCTTAGAACATCATATGCTACCGTTTTTTAATGAACGTCTGTAGTTTCAATAAAGGGCCACATCACAGGCCCCTTTTCTCCAATTCAAAATTCGCAAACATTATCAATCCACCTTGCGCTACTTTAGCCTTGTCGTCACAATCAACTAGGCGTACTACTAGACAAACCCGAATTGAGTAGCGAAATGATGAAACATAAGCTGAGCAAACAAAATTACTATGAAGGCCGACTGCTGCGCGTCATTGATCACCTATACGAGCATGCACAGTCCGAATTAGACGTGAACACCTTGGCTGATATTGCCTGTATGTCAGCGTACCATTTTCATCGTATTTATCGTGAATATGCCGGGGAGACAATTAATGTCACAGTAAGAAGAATGCGCATGTTGAAAGCGGCGACTTATTTGATCCGCAGTGACTTAAGCCAGCAGCAAATAGCTAAAAAGGTCTGCTATGGCAGCGTTGAAGCATTTAACCGAGCTTTCACGAAACATTATGGAGAAACACCGAATCAGTATCGCCAACAACGTGCTGAATCAGCCTCTTCTGTCACTGCGCTTTATCCTAAGTCAACCAAGGAGTACCACACCATGTATCCAGTAGAGCAACAATCGATTTCCACCATCGAATTAATTGGCCTCAACCACCACGGCGACTATATGCAAATTGGTCAGGCATTTGAAAAATTATCATTGATGGCTGGTAAATCTGCGCTGATTGATGACACCACTCGTTTTTTTGGAATTTACTTTGATGATCCAGAATCTGTGCCTCAAGATAAACTCAAGTCTATGGCCTGCATTACCATTGATAAAAGTAAATTGCCGCCGCAGCACGACTTTGAGTTGTTAACTATCCCAGCAGGGGACACCGTAAGCATTTTATTTAAAGGCGATTATGCTGAACTTGAAAAGCCATACAACTGGCTGTACGGTCAGTGGCTACCACAAAGTCAATTCGAGCTTGCTGACTTTCCTCCCTTTGAAGAGTATCTAAATGATCTTAAGAATACAGCGCCTAAAGACTTACTAACTCGTATCAACTTTTTAGTTAAATAGTTAGTACACACACACTTAATTAGCCACTATATATAGTGGCTAATTAAAAACCATTACTTAACTTTATAGGCACGGACACCAGTATTTTTGCGCCGCAATCTGCTCAAGTTAAACACTAAAATCTAGCGTCACGTAGTGACAAAAGGCACATGCCTGTGCCAAGACTATTCAGTCCTCGTTCTCCAACTTGTCAAATTGATATTAAGCCTTTGCGCTGATAGGCAAGAAGTAAGATAATCACACTATATTCATGATAAGTGACTTAAACTTATTTAAAATCAGTATTATTAGGGGAAAATAATGAACACATGGAGCGTGAGAACGTACTGTGCATTTTTATCGATATTGTTGCTCTCAGTTGGCTGGCACAATTTTGCAAATGCAAACAATACAAAACAGCAAACACCCCAAGTGGCCATTGTCGGTTCCGGACCACTCGTACCCAAAGGGGTAGACCAAGCTATTCCAATTAGCTATAAAAATACCACCGAAGTGGACATTGAAATCCTACGATTGACCAGTCCTCATGACTTTTTGCAGCGCCATTATTTAAACGGTTCAATCTATCCAAGCTCACTTGACAGGTTAAGTTACAGCTACGAAAGCGTTTTTGCAGACAGGTATACACTGCCAAACAAAGTCTCAGATGCCGTTCATTCAGCAAAACTACCTATTCCGGCTCACCTTGCATCTGGTTGGTACATAGTCACACTTAAAGCGGCTGGGCAATTTGATGAGCTGCAAGTCAAGCACATGCTGCTGACTGAGTTAGGGATCCAAGCAAGAATACAAAAAAATGCTGCAACCTTTACCATTAGCCGATTGCAAAACGGGGCTAGTGTAGCCAATGCGAAAGTCAGTATCTATCGCAATCATGAACTAGTACGTCAAGGACATACAAACACACAAGGTAACATTGATTTTTTTGTGGCATTAGAACAAAGCGACATCGTTATTGCTGAACTAGAGCAAGCAGGCCATCCCCCGCAAATAGCATTGCTTCCAATTAGGGAAACGCCGCTCGACCTCTCAGCATATCAATTAGGAGGTCGTTTATATCAAGATATTGAAGCGTTTATCTACAGTAATAGAGACTTAGTCAGGCCAGGCGATACCCTCCCTCTTAATATATTACTGCGTGATTTTGATGGACATACTATAGATACCGATGCTCTCACCCTGTCGGTAAAAAATCCGCGTCAGGAAGAGGTTGTCAAAGAGACATTACACTCATATGCAGGCGGCTATTTTAGTAAATCACTAAAAACCGCCAAAGATTGGCCTACTGGGCGCTATACCGTGGGTGTAAAGCTAGACCCTAGTGCGGAGCAAACAATCGCAGAATTTAATTTTCAACTCGAGGAATTTGTACCTGAGCGCATGGACTTGAAGGCCGAACCTGCGGCTAACTTTGTCATTTCGGGTGAAGAAAATAGCGTCGACCTCTCAGGTAAATACTTATTTGGCAGTCCTGCTGCTGGCAATACTTTCACCACACATATCCTCCACCAGCCAGTAAGACACTTCTTAGGCCCCTATAAAGACTTCATTGTCGGCCAAGATTTTTACTTGTACAACAATTTTAAATACCTGAAGGACAAACAGCTATCTGAGCAAGGTGCTGCACAAGTAAAAGTTGCAACACCAGATGCAAGCAAGATAAAAAGCCCCGTTAAAACACAAGTGTATTTTGCACTACAAGAGTCAGGTGGCGCCGCCGTGCAGCGCTCAGTCTATTTCACAAGTTGGAAGAACAATACGATCCCCGGCTTAAAGCCACTCACTAAAACGATTGAATACAACTCCGATGCTGCTTTCGAAGTGGCTCTTTTGTCTGCTGACGGACAAACGCTGTCCAGTGGCAGTGTAAAACTTGAGCTCTATTATGATCAGGGTCGATACTACTGGATGTATGAAGACGGCATAGGCTGGCAACAAAAAAAACAAGATCGATGGCGTAAAGATCATCAAAGTGTCATTGATTTAACCGCCGATACAATGCGTATAGAGTTGCCCGTAAGCTGGGGGAATTATCGTCTAGAAGCCACAGATCTAAGTAGTGGAGCAAAAACACACTATGAATTTTATGCAGGCTGGTACCGTGGCTATGGCCAACCAGCGGTTAAACCTGAACATTTACAGCTTTCTCTAGATAAACACGCCTACAGAGCAGGAGAGCAGGCGCAGGTAACTTTGACCTCCCCCATAAATGGTCAGCTGTTGGTTACTCTTGAATCCGATCGTGTCCTTTGGTCCAAAAAAGTACCAGTAAAAAAAGGACAATCGCATATCAACATTCCTATCGAGAAAAATCTCGCTCGCCACGATTTATATATCACAGCCAGTGTATTTGGACAGCAACAAGGTGCACCGAAACGCTATTTAGGTGTCATGCCAATTTCACTGGATAGAAGCAAGAGAAAAATCCAATTATCAGCCACTCTCCCTGAGCAAATTGAACCACTACAAACGATTCAAATTCCTATAAAAGCAACAGGGGTGATGGCTGATCAAGAAACCTGGGTGACTGTATCTATGGTCGACAAAGGGATAGTGAACCTCAGTCGCTTTAAACCCAAAAGCCCATTTGACTACTTTTTCGCTCAACGACGTTACAGTGGAGATATTGTAGACCTGTATTCTCGTCAATATGATCCGCGTCCAAACCCATTTGCACAATCACGATTTGGTAGTGACAGTGTCGACAATAATACTAACCGCAATGATGACTTAGTCGAAAGCAAAACCATCCAATTGATGTCTCAACCTGTGCAGCTACATGCCGGTAAAGCATCGGTAGAACTTACATTACCGGACTACAATGGTGAAGCACAGATCATTGTCACCGCATTCAACGAACATCAAGTTGGTCAACTGATACAAGACCAGATTATCCGTATGCCCCTTGTTGCAGAACTCAGTGTACCGCGCTTTTTGATCCCTGGAGATACCTCTTCCGTCACACTAGATATTCATAATTTAAGTGGTCAAAGCCAAGCGTTAACAGTCAAATTGAGTGCCGATAACACTGTTGAACTGACAGATCAGGCTGAACACACAGTTGCACTCAATGATGGTCAACATTGGAGTGTGAGTACGTCAGTGAATACATTAGATAACAACACGTCTGGCATTACGACGTTTACGCTTAAAGTCACGGGCGAAAACCTCGACCTTGAACGCAGCTGGCGAGTACCCATCAACTACATTGAACCTTGGGCAACCAATACAGTAAACAGCCAGCTCGACCCTAAGCAATCCATAACAGTTGATAATACACAATGGCGTGGGCTTAAAGTTATCGCAGGGAAAGAAGGTAAGCTTCTGATCAGCCATTCTCCAATCCTAAACATTGCCCAATTTGCGTCGGGGCTGCACGCGTACCCCTATGGTTGCGCCGAGCAGACCACAAGTAAAGCTTGGCCATTTACACTACAACACCCACAGTTGGACAAGTTCCAACACTCAGCTTTACGCCAAGATGCTCAACTCGAGACCAATAAAGAATACCTAAGCATGGCGGTGGGCCGATTAAAGACTATGCAAAAAACCACTGGGGGATTTGCCACTTGGGGAAGTTACGGCAAAGAGTCTCCTTGGCTCACCGTCTATGTAACTGACTTTCTTACCCAAGTACATCAGCAATACCCTGAACTGGTACCCTCAGATATGTTGCAAGAAGCGCAGTATCGCGTGCTGCGCTATGCCAGAGGTGACTTTGTCGACGAGCTCACATTTAGCCCAGAAGCCGCTATCGCCGCTACGACCTATGCCGCTTATTTTTCAAGTCGTTTAGGTAAGCTCAGCTACAGTGATCTAGAGGCCTTAGACATCACCACTTATCCGACCCAGTTAAGCTTGATCCAATTTGTTGCTGCACTGGCTAATACCGGAGCCATTGCACAAGCATCAAAACTGCTCAACCAGTTTGATAGTCAAACTAGGGTCGAAGACTACATCTACGATTATGGCAGTAATATCCGCGATATAGCGCTGGTTGTTAACACCTTAAACGATATAAAAAAACTACGAGGCCTAAATTCTAAAGCACAAAAAATTGCCAATAGGCTCGTCGAGCAGCTACCAGAACTGGCGGCAAATAAAACCTGGTTGAGCACACAAGAACGTGCCGCCTTATTGCGAAGCGCTGTATCCGCAAGTAGCCAAAATCAAGCGCCTCTAAACGTGACTATCAATGGTCAATCAATCACTCACCACGGCGTATTGGAACACCCACTCACGCCAGACTTGCATTTGAAAAACAACACTGATTCACCACTTTATATTCAACAGCTACATACTGGCTATGTCGAATTTGATAGCTCCATCGCAAACAAAATCAATCCATTTAACACAGTTAAAATGAAACATTTTGTGAGGCGCTGGTTTAATTTAAATGGTGAACCTCTAAATTATAAAGCACCTATCAAGGTCGGTGAACGCATACTGGTCATCCTAGATGTCGAGACCAAAGAGCGGATCCATGACGCCATGATTGTCGATCAAATCCCAGCGGGGTTCGTACTCGAAAATCCAGCTCTTTTACAAGATTTAGACATTCAAAACCTGCTTCCTAAAGGCGTTATTTTAAGCGATGTAGAGCACCAAGAATACCGCAGCGATAGATATGTTGCAGTGACAGATCTTAAGCCCAGATCATATTCTCGCTTTAATGATGCAACCCCAAGACAGCAATTTGCTTATTTATTGCGTGCGGAGGTACCGGGAGTCTATGCAAATCCAGCAAGCTTTATGGAGTCTATGTATCGACCTCAAAAACATGTGTTGTACACACAGTTTCCTTCTACAATCACAATCGAACGGTAACTAAAAAGCTCCTGATGGGGCTTTACGCCTGCCAATTAGAATTAGATGATTTTGAAAAAAGCTTTGTTCACAGTCGCAGCCACAATCCTTGCTATTATCATGGCAGCGATTGTCTGGCATACCCATAACCCACTGCCAGCTATTTACCCCCATGGGCCCTCGACACTTGTCACCGCTAGTAACGAACGGACTTTGCGCTCTTTTGGTGATCAGCTGGGTGTACATCGCTACCAAGTCGCGCCAAAGGACGTAGATCAATTCTATTTAAGTGCGCTTCTTCACTACGAAGACCAATGGTTTTACTATCACTATGGCGTTAATCCTTTTTCATTGCTGCGCGCCGCAGGACAGTGGTTACGTTATGGACGAGTCATATCAGGTGGCTCTACACTCACTATGCAAGTCGCACGTTTAATTGATCCCCACTCTAGAACCATTGGCGGAAAGCTTCATCAAATTGCAAGAGCAATCCAATTGGAGTGGCACTATAGTAAAAAAGAGATCCTCACTTTTTATCTCAATTTGGCGCCGTTTGGCGGCAACATTGAAGGTGTCGCCGCAGCATCTATTAAATACTTTGATAAATTACCAGTATTACTCAATAAAAATGAAGCCGCATTGTTGGTTGTGTTGCCACAAAAACCCTCTCTATATCGACCAGACAGATATCTAGAACGCGCAAAAACCATGCGCAATAAAGTGCTCGCACGTTTGCAGCAAGGACGGCTGTTAAGTACTGAGCAGTACCAACTATTACGGGAAGAACCCATTAAGCTGCACAACAACCCGCAGCCCACATTGGCACCATTACTAAGTCGCTATTTAAAACAACGTTACTTCAATGCACACAAACTCAATACCACGATAGATTATTCACTGCAAAAACGTTTGGCTGCGCTGCTGCGTAACACTAGCAACCATTTGCCACACAAAGCTTCCGCAGCAGTCGTTGTCTTACATAATCCCAGTGCAGAGATCCGCGCCTACCAAGGCTCTATCGACTTCCAAAATGCCAGTCGATTTGCACACGTTGATATGGTGCGAGCCACACGCTCACCAGGCTCGACACTAAAACCATTTATTTACGGCCAAGCGCTTGATATGGGCCTTATTCATAGTAAAAGCCTATTGAGTGATATTCCCGCAAACTTCAACGGTTACAAGCCGCAAAATTTAAATGGCCATTTTAACGGCCCGATCAGTGCCGAGCGCGCTTTGCAAAAATCATTGAATGTACCTGCAATTCAGCTATTAAACCGTATTACACCGGCTCGATTTGAGCAAAACCTTTCCCGTGCTGGTATTGAATTCAGTCATAAAAAAGCCAATCTGTCTGTGGGCCTAGGAGGGACAGGTACCCAACTACTTACTTTGGCAAAACTATATCGAGCACTGGCCAGCAACGGTTATGTCGCCCCGCTCAAGATACTCAGCCATGATTTCAATCTCAAACCGCCAACACCTATCCTCTCTGCGCAAAGTAGCTGGATCACCTTCCAAATGCTCAGCGCCCAAAGTGCCCCAGACCGGGTGGTCCCATCAGTGCGCAGAAAAATTGCATGGAAAACAGGCACAAGTTATGGATATCGCGATTTCTGGTCGGTGGGCGTCAGCCCTGATTACACTGTTGCAGTCTGGGTCGGCCGTCCAGATGCAAGTCCTATGCTTGGCTACCTCGGAGCAACACAAGCTACACCTTTGATGTTTGATGCCTTTGATTTGTTGCCACCTGATAGTCGTAAACTCATTCGACCTAAGCAAGTGACCAATACCATCATATGTTGGCCAAGTGGTTTAGCGCGAGTTCAAGTGCCGAAAGAAAGCTGTGATTCACAACACCAAGCTTGGACAATAAACCAAACTACGCCACCAAGTATGGATATTGATGGTGACTTTACGACAGTCTCATCTTGGCCAGAAAAACTCTCTCATTGGCTTAACACCAAACAACGCCCTAGCCAATCTAGCCCAAGCGCTGCCAACGCGTCTGTAGATACCGGCATCGCAATCACCTCATTGCGCAGTGGACAACATTACTATCGCTCTCAATTGGACGTTTTGCCGTTAAGATCTTCACGGCAAGTTGATGTCAACTGGTTTATCAATCATGCTCCGCAAAAAAAGCCGGAGCTGAAGCTAGATCAATACTTGGGCAAAACCATTATATCAGCATGCTTTCGTTCGCAATGCGATAAACACGTCATCTATATACATCCTTAAACCGTCTCCCCTTTTAAACTTACCCAAAGTAACAACAAAACCATCGCCTATGGTTTAGAAAAGTAGAGGGAGTCTGCTACACTCAACCACATGACTGTAGTCTTTATGTCATTAAACGTGACAGATTAAACTGACAGAGTAAGAAAGGTGAGCTAAACCGTGTCAAAAGATCCTTGGAATGTACTAGAACTAACTCCAACTTCAGATAAGCAACAAATTGAAGCGGCGTATCAACAAAAGCTAGAAAACTTAAAAACGTCCCCAGAAGAAACCCGAGCCGAACAAGAAACGCAGCTCAATGCTGCCTATCAGTCGGTGATCAGCGGACTGACCGAGCCATTCACGCCTTCACAGCAGAGCTTATCTAACCCGTTATTTAGCGAGTTTAATGAAGAGTTAATGGAGTTACTGGGCAATGCACATAGGCATACTCAAGTTTCTGCATGGCAGTTACTTATAGATCACCCAGCATGCCAGGAGGTAGAGCTCAGGCAAGACTTAGCCGCTCTGATATTTGATAGGGTGCTAGCACACCAAAAATCCTGCCAAAATGATAAAGAAATGGTCACCAGCGAAGTGCTGATCTTTCTCACCACACAATTGGAGTGGACCACACGTGAAGATCTAAAAGCACGCTATGGTGATAACTTTTATTATCGCATGACGCAACAAGAGGTCCCACAACCTGAAATCATCCCAGAGCCAATTGCTGATACTGGTAACTTAGCCAACATATTCATCGGCCTAACCATTATTTGCGCCATAGGCTTAATCATGATCTCTGTGTAAATAGGATTGGACAGAAGAGGCCAGTGCAACAATGGCCTTTTCTCATCATATCAGCAACCCTCTTCACGCTAACTTCAAGCGTTTTGCGTTTTATCTAAACCCCCCCACTTGTTAAACAGTTATTTAGTAATAATACAGGTACAACATCTTACAATCGTGCTTAATTAAGCGCTTCAATTGCAATATACTACTGGACAAATACGACACGCCCACACATGGACATTTACCCTGAACATGTATGACAAGCGAACATCAACCTAACTATCCAAGCCTGAAATATAGGCCTGCTACCGAGGAATAAATATGACCATTACGCGCAAACATACAAACCAACGAATGAGCCGTATCGTCGTACATAACGATACCATCTACTTATGTGGACAAGTTTGTAAAGATGCGACACAAGGTATTAAAGAGCAAACGCAAACCATGCTCGACAAAGTAGACGCCCTACTTGAAGAAGCAGGCAGTGACCGAAAACACATTTTAAGTGCAACCGTTTATATCAGTGACATGCAGTATTTCGCGCAAATGAATGAAGTATGGGATGCTTGGGTACCTGAAGGCCACGCGCCTGCCAGAGCTTGCGTTGAAGCGGCGATGGCCAGACCTGAACTGCTCGTTGAAGTCTCTGTGGTTGCTGCTGTGAAAAAAGACTGATCAATCGCATTTGCCGACCAAGGTCGGCAAATGTCCTTTAAATGACCACATCAGATTGCATTAATAGCTCTTGTAACACCGTTTCAACCCGTGACATCGCAAAATTAAACGCCTCTCTGGTTGCAGGCCCACCCAAAGTAAACCGTATTCCATTGTCCTCACATGTCTCTGATGGAGATGAGAATACATCTAAAGCTCGAACTTCAACTTGGTGGGATTTAAACTGAGCAGCTACATAGTGCATGTTCAAATTCACGGGTAATTGCCAGCAAACATTCAAGCCCTGAAATTCAGCTGAAAACGAAAACTGAGCTAGCACATTTTTCAACGCAGCTTGACGATAACGAATTTCGTCCTCCAGCTTTGTTTGTACATATTGGTATTCTTTACTTTGTAGCGCACGCATCAACAGCTCAAAGTTCGTCATCGAAACCGACCAGCATTGCGCATGAACCGCATTGATCACCTGTTGTTGCCACAATATAGGTGCAAGCAAGTAACCTGCGCGCAAGCCGCCACTAAAATACTTGGAGAAACTGGCTAGATAAAACACCCGGTCAGGCGCTTGCTGCCAAAGAGGTAATCGCCAGTTTTCAGGTAAGCAATAATTCACATCATCTTCTAGGATGAAAAAATGGTATTTTCGGCTCAAAGCCAACAACGCTTGCAACCTCGCTTCGCTATAGCGCACATTGGTTGGGTTTTGACAATTTGGTGTAATGTAAATCGCCTTTACCGATTGAGTTTGACAAACTGATTCAAGCACCGCTAAATCAATGCCTTCGCTGTTAACAGGAATACCTTTGGTATGTACCTTTAAACTCTTACATGCTTTGAAAAATCCGGGATACGTTAAAGCTTCATGTAAAACAACATCACCAGGTTCACAAAGCGTTGATAAACAACTATAAATCCCTTGCTGTGCGCCTTGAGTAAAAATCACTTCATGTTTTTCGCATGCAAATCCGCGCTGTATTAACCATTCACGGAAAAAACTTTGATGGCGAGGTAAACCATTCAGCTTGTAAGTTAACAGCTCCGATAGATCAGTATGGCTGTGCGCTAGCGACTGCATGGCTCGTGCAATAATGCTTTCTTGTCCCATCAGTGGCTGCACACTTGATGCTAGGTCACTTATTTGCATTTGATGATGTAGGCTATTGTTTTTAGTTACATAAGTACCAGCACCTAGTTTTGCCTGAACATAACCTCGTTGCTCCAGTAGCTCATAGGCACGCGTCACTGTGCCATGTGTTATCTGCAACGTATCTGCCAATGCCCTTTGTGCAGGTAAACGCTGCTCAAAAGCCAGCTGCTTATTATCTATTGCTTGCTCTATAAGCTCAGCAAGTGCCATATATTTAGGTTGAGTACTTGCTAATTGTGAAAACTGTTCACAATTAGCCTGCCAAATTGTATCCATAACAATAAATAAATTGATGCCTATTTGTACTTATGACAATAATTAAAAACAGAACAAATAGCAACAATTGTATTGATACAATATAAGGAGTTCACTTTGCAATCAGTGGAAATTTTTACCTTACTGCCAGCTTTGATGCTATTCAGCTTTGCGGCATCGATTACACCAGGGCCTAACAACATCTTATTGACTCACTCAGGGTCTCAATTTGGTATTAAAAAAACCATGCCGCATCTCATAGGTATTCGCGCCGGAATGACCGTTATTCATATCATCATGTTAATGGGGCTGGGTCATCTGGTGTTAGCAAACCCACAATTACATTTAACCTTTAAATTTTTGGCAAGTGGGTACATTATCTACCTAGCATATAAGATTGCATTTAAACACGCGAAAAACAGCCTCCAACCTCAGCAGGCAAAGCCATTATCATTTATGCAAGCTGCGTTATTTCAGCTTATTAATCCAAAAACCATGGCTACCCTGCTATCACTAACCACTGCACTTACTTTGCCCGGAGACTTTTATTGGCACTCAGCAATACTTGGCGTGCTGGTATTCAACATTGTTGCGCTGGGCAGTGGGCTAAGCTGGACCTACTTTGGCAAGGTGATCAGCACAAAACTGCAAAACCAAGCTCACATGCAAAAGTTCAATTATCTGATGGCCAGCCTATTGCTCGCTTGCCTTCCGCTAATACACCTCAATTAGATACAGGAGTTCACCCCATGCACATAGTGAATCAGCTTACTCAATCTCAGTTCAATGAGGTACACACATTTTTGTCGCAGCGCAGCTATTGGAGTAAAGGGATCTCAAAAGAGAAGTTACAGACTGCCATTGAGAATTCATTGTGCTTTGCTTTAGTGCAAAATAATCAACTTATTGCCTTTGCACGAGTTGTCACGGATCAGTCGACATTTGCCAATCTGTTAGATGTGTTTGTATTAGAGCCATTTCGCGGTGTTGGTCATGCTAAACAACTCCTAGATGCCGTGGTCACACATCCAAAGTTGCAGGGACTTAGACGATTTTCGCTGGCCACACATGATGCCCATACCTTGTACCAACAATTTGGCTTTGACAGTGTTAAAGCGCCTCAATACTTAATGGAACGTCTTGCTCAATCTTCTTTTACCCGCCAGCACTCATAGCCACAAGGAGACTCTGTTTTTCATAATGAGTAGGTGCCATTCATCGCCTTCCGACCCGATATGGCACCGTTTCTTATGGGCTATTTACCCGTATGAGTTTGCGGTTTACATGGAAAATAACACCCAGTGATCACTGCTCCGCCCGCTACTTTGTCGGTTAGGTGCTGAGTAACCACTTTGTTCGAGAGGTTAGCCAATTTCTTTGTTTTAAGATTTAGTTTCATCATTATCTCCTTATTTAATATAACTTATGTACCAGCTCTGTCTGGCATGCATAAAGTATCCTTTTTTCACCCAATATCAAGGAATTATTTACCCCAACATTACCTTTTAAATAGAATATATGATTAGTAATGAAACAGAAAAATGCACAATCCTAAATAATGATAAAAATTAAAATTGGCTCAACGCTTGAACATACTTGCGGTACGGAGCACACTAGGTCTACCCTCCCAATTATTACTACTTTAGTCTTAGCAATAATCCTGATTTTATATTACTTGATTTAAATCAAAACCATACACACCCATTCGACCAAGCACTGCGTGAGCCCATCTCATAACGCTTGTTTATCCAACGAATCACTTTTAATGTAAAGCAAATTAAAAACGGTAGACTCTCTTTATGAAACCAATAACAACGCTCGCCTTAACTGGTGCCTTATTTGGCTTTGCAGCCACTGAAAGTGTCGCCAGCTCAACCCTTAAGTCCGATGACATCTTTGCGCTTGAGTATGCAGCAAGCACACAGATAAGCCCTGATGGCAAGAAAATAGTTTACGAAAGAAGCAGTTACGACATTATGCGTGACAAACCCAAACGTACATTATGGTTATATGACATTGCTGAAAAAGCACATTACCCACTATTTGCTGATCAGTTTAATTACAGTCAACCACGCTGGTCTCCCGACAGTAAAAAAATCGCATTTACCAGTAACAGCAGTGGCTCTCGTCAATTACATGTTTATTGGTTAGCGCAAGATAAACAAGCCGTTTTAACACAACTCCCCAAAGCTATCGGTGATATTACATGGTCACCAGATGGTCAACAGATTGCATTCACGATGAATGTAGCACAAGGCAAATCCAAGTTCGCAAAATCAGTCAAACTACCGAGCAAGCCCAAAGGCGCTGAGTGGTCTGAGCCAGTTAAAATCTTCGAAAAAGCACGCTATCAAGCCGATGGCCGAGGCTATTTAGAACCTGCATTTAGGCATGTTTTTGTATTACCTGCTAATGGTGGTACGCCAAGACAGCTAACTAAAGGGGATTTTCAACACCGGGGCCCTCTCGCTTGGAGCCCTAATAATCAAAGTATCGTATTCTCATCAGATCAACACCCTGATTGGGAATACCGCACAACTGAATCGGATCTATTCAAAGTCAGTGTCACAGATCAGTCGCTGACACAGCTAACAGATTTACCCGGTTCAGAGTACAACCCGACATTTTCCAAAAAAGGCGACAAGCTAGCCTTTATTAGTCGTGGCAATGCCCCGGTACCCTATATCAATAACCAGCTAACGTTGTTGTCAATAAAGAACAAAAAGCTGACGTCACTGACAGATGATCTAGACCGCTCAGTAGCTGACTACCAATGGGCAGGCAAAGGCGACTTTGTGATCCAATATGATGACACTGGCAAGCGAGTACTGGCAAAGGTGTCTACCCGTGGCAAAGTATCCCCATTAATTGACGATGTCTCAGGCACGACCCTAGGCCGTCCTTATGTCAGCGGTAACTTTACGATGGCCAATAATGGCACGATTGCTTATACGCAAGGCAACAGCCAGTCTCCGGCTGATGTGGGTTATTGGCGCAAGGGGAAAACGGCAACACTGACGCAGCTAAACGCAGATTTGTTGGCCCACAGAACTCTAGGAGAAGTTCACGAACTCAATTACAAGTCAGAGTTTGACGGTGAACAGATCCAAGGTTGGTACATTACACCACCGAATTTCGACAAATCAAAAAAGTACCCGCTTTTGGTCGAGATCCACGGTGGTCCACATCTCGCTTATGGCCCGCATTTTAGTGCTGAATTGCAGCGTTATGCAGCACAAGGTTACGTTGTTGTTTACGTTAACTACCGCGGCTCAACCAGCTATGGCGAGCGATTTGCATTGTTACTCGATGGCAAATATAGCTCAAAAGAAGATTTTGCCGACCACAACTCTGCAGTGGACGCATTGATCGCCAAAGGTTTTATCGATGAGAAAAACCTTTTCATTGCTGGTGGATCAGCAGGCGGTATTGCAACGGCTTATGCGATTGGTTTGACAGACAGATTTAACGCAGCGGCTATCACCAAACCTGTGATTAACTGGATCAGTAAAGTGCTCACAGCAGATAGTTACCTTGGCCAAATTCGCAATCAGTTCCCAGGCCTCCCTTGGGAAAACTTGGCTCATTACTGGCAGCGCTCGCCACTCTCATTGGTTGGCAATGTCACCACGCCTTCTTTAATCATGACGGGTGAGCTGGATAGACGTACGCCAATGTCGGAGTCAGAGCAGTTTTATCAAGCATTAAAATTACGTAAAGTTGATACAGTGCTAGTACGTGTACCTGGTGCACCGCACGGTATTGCTGGCCGACCTTCTCGTATGATCTCTAAAATTGAACATACCATTGCATGGTTTGAGATGTACAAAAAGTAGCGTATTAACCTAACGATATGTTGCTGGGAATATACTCAGCAACATATTTTGATCCCCTCTGAAACGCTCTTTTACTCAATAGTAGTTCGAACGTAAGCTCGTTTCATATCCCACCTTTGCTGCCAGATCCGCTGCAACTTCGGTAGTTACCTTGCTTGTATTGCTCTCGTATTTGTGATGGTGTCATCACATTGTGGTGTATTTGAATTTCACCTATTGCGCCCTTAAATAAGCCAGTTTTAAACGAGGAACGGCTGCCAATGCGCAGTGGCTTTTCATTGCTCAACGAACCTTGACGGCCTGTCGGGTCGAACGCACTGTTAAACTGGCCATCGAGATAAAATCGAATGCCTTTACTACGATCTCTATCAATGCTGACTGCAACATGATGCCATTGCCCATCTGCAACAAACGCCTGCGAATCGTAAAAAGTACAAGACGAGTCTTGCTCTTGGCAATACCAACTGCCATCTCCGTCAGCGAGCTGAAGTGCCAAATACCCATCGTCAATATAAAACACATAGCCCTGCACATCAGAGACTTGGTCTTCATATCGCTTATCGACAATAATATGCTGACCTGTTGATGAAGTTTGTATCCAAGTGGAGATTGAAAAGTCGCCGGTACTCACATCCAATTCGGAATCAACAACCTCAACATAGTCGTCGAAACCATCTAAGCAGAAAGCCACATCGGGCTTCTTGTTGGCTAGTTTGATAATCTCCCCCTTCAAAACAGACAATTGATATTGTTCGCTTTTTAAAACTTTAGAGGTTGAAGTATATATCCAACTCAGCCAAACCAAGATAGCGATTACAGCGACGCTTCCGGCAATCACATATGGCCACCCCTTAAATGTGTGATCGACATAATCCAATTTGACAGGTTGTGCTAACAAGTACCCTTTGCCGCGGATATTTTTTATTTGTTCTTGTTCATCCAGTGCTTGAAAGGCTTTTCTGAGAATACTTATCCGCTGCTTTACATTCTCATTACCTGTGATCACACCCTGCCAGACGATATTTTGTAATTGCTCTGCTGGCAATGGATTATTTTGATGCTCAATCAAGGTCAAAAGAAGCGAGAAGGACAGTTCCGATAAAGGTTGTTTTAGTTCATTTTTGCTCAAAGTTTTAGTGTTCAAATCGGCATAAACACTACCAACCCAGAACCCTTTACATTTTTCTAAACTTAATTTTTCTTCATCCATAAAAAACTTATCCATAAATATCAATAACTAACACTTACCCATATCCGGTAAAAGTAATTTTACTCTTTATTTACCCTATTTTTCTAGTGTTTTCTGAACATGCTCATCAAGATCAACGCAATTTCTTATTCACTTTGAATCAACAATATATTCAAACATTTGATAATGGAGTGTCCAATGACGAATGCAACTAAATCCTCAAAAATCGCTTTAGTAGTATGTAATATACTCTTCGCCCCCCCTAGTTTTGCAAATCTTGACTTGCAAAATAATAGCCACGAACAGATAACAAATCTAAAGTGTGATCATTACATAAGTCGTAATCAGCACTTAATAGACGGCCAAAGCATGGGAGTTAATGCTGGCCAAACTTTATGTCTCGAAGGCGGCACAAGAGGACCACTAAGAGTACGCAATGTGCAAGGAAGTGCATCAGCGCCAATCATCATTCGCAACCAAGATAGCGTAGTGACATTTGCTCCTTATGAATACAGTATTGCGGTAGAAAATAGTCAGTGGCTGCGGATCACCTCAAAACCTGTAGAAGATGTGTCCGAGTATGGACTTCGATTGGGTGGCACACTGGGTGTTGGCACTTTGAGTGAACAAATAGAAATTGATCATATTGAAATTTATCGCGCCAGATTTGCTGGTATGTTGATAAAAACAGATCCCACATGCGACGCAGCCACCTGGGCTGAAAACTTTACTATGACAGGGATCCGCATTCACAATAACTACATCCACGATACTGAAAGTGGAGAAGGTATGTATATCGGATATACAGGAAGATCACGTACCTTATTGTGTGATAACACATTGACGACTGTCTATCCGCACAAACTACAAGATGTACATATTTTTGACAATAAGTTAGAAAACATCGGAGCGGATGGTATTCAAGTTAACTCCATCCAAGGCAACACATTTGTCAACAACAACACCATTTACCGCACAGGTGTCAGCCCTTTCGATCTCCATTGGCAAAATACCGGGATTCAAATTGGTGGTAATGACGTTGAAGTCAGAGACAACCTCATCTATCGCAGCGGTGGCAATGGCATGATGATCGAGGGAGATGCGGTTAGAGTGCTCAATAACCACATTATCTATGCTGGAGAAAATGGCATTTTTGCACGAAACATGGCACAGCAGGACGCTAGTATTCAAAATGGCTTGCCGCACGACTACAAAGGAAACTTGATTATTCACCCTGGGAGTTATGCATTGAAGTTGTATGCCATCAATACCGCATCTGCACACCGAATTATTGAGAATAGCATAGAAAGCGACGGCTCAGTAGATGCAGCTGGCCGCCCAAAAACCTTTTCATACTTAAACGATTCGGTATTGCGACACGAGCTGAATAACCATCATTACGTGACGCAATCTGCGTACTAACAGATTACCTCTAACAAGATAGGCGAGTTTAATTAGCCAACTTTTTTGCTGGGCGTGCCTAAATGTCAATCCTTGCCAACATACCTTGACCGGCACGCTCAGCATTTTTTTAAGCGTAGAGTGACCCCGATACACCAGCCATGTGGTGTTAACACATCTACTTCAAACTTGCTCTGACACGCGTAGTTCAGGTTTGATTTGACTTAACAATTCATTTGCTGCATCAAAATCATAGTCATCAATCAATGTCACCAATTGCGTAAAGACATCAAAAAACCGCGTCCCTTGATACATTGGCAGTAGCTCACTAACCAGATCAATTGCGTCTGTGTCATAATCTTCCAGCAAGGTTGTAAGCTGGCTCAATTTTTCGGCAATTTGCTGCTCTGTCAGCAGGACAGAGTTACTAGGGGTGATCTGTTCTTCTTTGTCCGTGCTATTGAGAACTTGCTGTATCGCAAATATTAACGGCTCAAGCTGTTCATGCACTTGATTCAGCGCCACCGCGTGTGCTTTTTGATCTGCACAAATTTGTTCTAACTCTCCCGCAACAGACTGTACCTGCGTTGCCCCAATATTACCTGCGGTCCCCTTTAGCGTATGTGCGCAACGCATAGGCCCATCAGGATCTGTGTGGGCCTGCTCTAATGCTTCCTCAAAGTGTGCGTGAAAATGCTGCTGTCTATCTACAAACCGTTGCAGTAAACGCATATAAAGTGCCACATCCCCTTGAGATATAGACTTGGCAATGCCTGCGTCAACGCCAGGGATTTTCGGGTATTGAACCTCATCGCTCGCTGGTACTACTTGCTCAGCAAAGTGCTGGCTGTGCTCTGATACCTTAATCCATTTTTGCAATGTCGCGAACATTTTGTCCACGTTGAGCGGCTTACTGATTATATCATTCATGCCGCAAGCCAATGCTGCCTCTTGATTATCCATCATCACACTGGCTGTCATTGCAATAACAGGCAAGGATTCAAATTGACTTTGCGCCCTGATCTCACGTGTAGCTGTATACCCATCCATTACGGGCATTTGACAATCCATAAGGACACCATCATATTGCGCTTGCGCCAACATATCCAAGGCCTGCTGCCCATGTTCTGCGACATCGACTACAATGCCCTTTCCGGTCAAAAGGGCAATTGCTAACTCTTGATTTAAGTCATTGTCCTCAACCAATAACAAACGCGCTCCCGCCAGTGAATGAACACTCTCTTGCTGAATAACAGCGCCTGGGCCACCCTCATGACTTAACCCAAAAACTCGCTGTAAAGCGCTGTAGATATCAATCGCCAAATAAGGTTTAACGACAAAACTCAGTTTTTGCTGGTTTTGAAGAAAAGGTTCTACTATTTGCGCATCGTACAGTGGCATTAAAATTATCGGGATTTGAGACCCAGCACGATTGAGCTGTTGTACCAATCCACATTGCGACTCTATTCTCATATCAATAAAAATAATGTCATTATCTGCAACTAAACTCGCCACATCCTTGACCTCAACTGAAGTTAGACTGTGCGCTTGAATATCAAAGCTAGATAAATAAGAAACTAGATTACGACTGGCACTGTAGTTATCATCTATGATCACAGCTTGAGTTGCAGGTATATCGTCCCGCGCTTCATGTTCATACAGCGCATCATCCAAAACTAACGTAAAGCTAAAAGTACTGCCGACACCCAATGCACTTTGACAATGGATTTCTCCGTGCATAAGTTCCACCAGCTTTTTGCAAATCGCGAGCCCTAGTCCCGTGCCGCCATATTTTCGTGTTGTTGATGTGTCAGCTTGGGAGAATGAGCTAAACAACTTGGCTTGCTGCTCTTCAGACATACCTATTCCTGAGTCTACCACAGCAAACTGTAATGTGATCTCTCCGCCAAGCTGCTGCTCAACGCGCACGTCAATTAACACCTCACCACCTTGCTCTGTAAACTTCACCGCATTGCTACCTAAATTAAGCAGAATTTGCGACAATCTCAGCGGGTCGCCAATTAACTTGCTCGGTACAACAGGATCTATATGCGCGCACAATTCCAAGCCTTTTTCTTTGGCTTTGACTGCTATTAAATCTAAACAACTACGTAGCGTTTCCTCCACACAAAATTCAACTTGCTCAATATCTAGCTTGCCAGCCTCTATTTTAGAGAAATCTAAAATATCATTGATAATGCCAAGCAAAGATTCAGCACTACGATGGATCTTTTGAACATAATTACGTTGCTTAAAGTTAAGCTCCGTCTCTAATGCCAAGTAGCTCATACCTATAATGGCATTCATCGGAGTACGGATCTCATGAGACATATTTGACAAAAAATCTGACTTGGCTTGCGTTGCACTTTCTGCACGTTCTTTGGCCTGTTTCAGCGCAGCTTCTAAGTCTTTGGAATCTGAAATATCCATGTGAATTCCAAACATTTCCTTGCGTCGGCTATCTTGATTCACAAAGACACTTTGGCCCATACTTAATATCCACTTCCACTCTCCTGTGGCTGTTTTCATCCGCAACTCACAGCGGTAAGTTTTTGTTTGTTTTGATAAGTGAGCTTGAAGTGCATTTTCGACAAGGGGAAGATCATCTGGGTGAATAAGCGCTCGCCAGCGCTTTATGGTATTTCCATAGTTCAGTTCCAACTCACCTTCTTGATAACCCAACATAGTTGACCAAATCGCGTTTGTGACCAATAAATCGCTCTGGCAATCCCATTCCCAGGTGCCTGCATTTGCCCCTTGCATCGCCAAGTCCAAACGCTGTTCAGCCTCTTTTAATTCGCTATAAGACAAAGAATTCGCCAACGCAACGGCAATGTGGTTGGCCACGGACCGTAACACATTTAAATGTACTTCTTTATAAGCGCGAGGCTTGTTGGACTGCACGGTAAATACCCCGATAACTTTACCGTCTACCACCAAAGGCGCGCAAAATACCGACTTAGTTTGTTCACCATAGAGATTATTACATGCTTTTAAATCGACGCTTTGCCACTCTTCTTCGCAGGCAGCATAAAACTCTTGACCATTTGACACACAGTATACGTCGGCACTACTAATCACTTTAGTATGGCTTTCCAATGCCTCATATAGCTCTCCTTGCTGGTTCGCATAGATATAATCGACATAGTGCTTTTCCGGATAAAAGACCCCGACCGCAAAAAACTCGCAGTGCAATATATCACTCAAGTGTGTGTATATGGTCTCGCTTATCACATGCATATCATAGGTTGCGGCGACCTCCTTACCAACTTCCCCCAACACCACAATATCTCGCGTTCTGCGGGCAATTTTGCGTTCAAGTTCAATGCTGTTTTCTCGCAACTGTCTTACTCTGAGCCAAAATGCACCTAACAGAATTAACACCCCAAGCAATGGCATTAAAATACGGAACCAAAGGGTTTGATACCATGCGGGTACACTAATAATTTTCAGCTCAATCCCAACTTGATTCCACACACCGTGATTGTTACTGCCTTGAACGCGAAAGCGATAGGTGCCTGGCGGCAGCTCTCGATAATTAACGATATGCTCAGGTGTAATCGCACTCCACTTATCGTGATACCCATCCAACCAAGTACGATAACGATTGTCGTCAGTGGCTTGATAATCTAGTGCTGCAAAATGAATGGACAAGTTTTTGTCGCGATAACTCAGACGGATTTCACCGTTGTCTATTGCCGTAGGGCGACCATCAATAAAAGCTTGAGTGAACGCAACTGGCGGCGCACTAGTATTTACTTTGACATCTTTGGGGTTGAAACCTGTGATCCCATCAATACTGCCAAACAATATTTGCTCATCCATCACAATAAATGAACGGGCTAAAAAATGATGGTTGATCAGCCCATCATTTGTCGTAAATTGATGAAAAATACCGTAGGTCGGATCAAATTTAAACACACCACTGGCGCTGGCAAACCACAAAAAGCCTTCTTTATCTTGCGCAATAGACTTCACCGCAAAGTTCACTTGTGATGCGGTATTGTCATACTGTTTAAAACGCCTGCTGGACATATCAAAACGCGTTATCCCTAGGTTGGTAGCCAGCCAAATGTATTCGCCTTGCTGCATTGCATGGGTCACATAGTTGCCATTGGGGCCCACTTGCTCGCCATGCGCTGTATATTGCACAAACTCTGAGGTCTGTTGATTAATTCGAAATACGCCCTCCCCATCAGTGCCAGCCCACACCAAGCCTTCGCTGTCATGGAAAGTAAACTCCAAGTCTTGCCCCGCTAAAAAATGTGTTACCGCATTGTTTGTCGTATTTAATCGCGTCAACCCGCTGCGCCCTGCCAGCACAAGCCACATTTGCCCTTGCTTATCAAAGCTGACGTGTTCTACAGAGCGACGAGAATCATCCAACCAAGATAGAGGCACTAAGCTTAGCGATTTTTCATTTTCATCAACTTGATATAATCCAAAGCTGGTTGCCGCAAATAGCTGACCCTGTGCATTTCGGGCCATGCTGTGAATACGCAATCGATAATTTCCCTGTAAAGTCTCAGCATCAGCAAAAGGGGTAAACTGCGATTTACCATCAAAGTGCACTAATCCACGACCCGTCCCCAGCCAAACTCCACCCATTTTGGCACGCTCAATAGCCAGTACTTGATTAAACAGCCCAGAGAGCAATTGCTCGTTTAAAAAGTTCTGCCAAGACACGAAAGCAGGAGGATTTGGAAACACCTTTTGCACACCAGAGTAACGTGTCGCCGCCCACAGTAACCCGCTGTCATCTATCAAGATTTGCCTCACGTCGCGGTTTTGAAGTAGCGTCAACTCACCATTATCTATCACAGGCACAAACTGATTTATGCGAGGTGAAAAGCGATACACACCAGCAAATGTGGCCAATAGAATATCGTCATTAAAATGATGTAGCCGAGTGACACTCGGTAAGGTACCTGTGGGTAAGTTAAAAGTGCGGTATTCAGAAGTGTCAGGGTTAAACAAACCAAAGCTTGTCCGCGTTGCGACCCAGATCCGGCCCATATCATCCACTGACACTTGACGTACTTCAGCGTGATCTAAAGAGTGAGGTGCTACACCAAATGCACGAAATTGCCCGGTATCTCTATCAAGTCGATACAACCCATTCGACGTCCCAACCCAAATCCCCCCCTGCTCCCCCTCGCTGATACTCCACACTCGGTTGTTGCCTAGACTATGTGGGTTATTATTCTGCTGTACAAACCGTTCAAAACCTTGCAGATCTCCCTTCAATCGATTTAACCCTCCCCCATTGGTGCCAACCCACAGTGTACCGTCACGACTTTCAAATAGCGTTTGTACTTTATTGGCACCGAGGGAGTTGGGATCACTGGCATCATGTTTAAAGTGCACAAAATGCTGTTTTTCACGAATAAACAGGTTGAGACCGCCACCCCATGTACCAGCCCATAATCGACCTTGATTATCAAAAAGTAATGCCCCAACACTGTTTGCAGACAACGAATAAGGATCGTTTGGGTCATGATTAAAACTGACGAATTGATATCCATCATAGCGTTTAACGCCGTCGGCACTACCAAACCACATGAACCCTTGAGGATCCTTTGACACCGCGTAAATTTGTGGGTTTGCTAAACCATTGTATGCTGAAATGGCTTCCACCTTCACTTGTGAGGCGTCGACACTTGCGACATACATACACAAACTTATTAAAAACAAAAACAGCCGCCAAAGGCGCATATCTGACTCCTTGAGATATCTGGATTGCAAACATTTACACTCAATAGCACCACAGCAGGAAATATGCGCTGCCAGTTCAAACATTATGAGTGTATGCATAATTATTAGACACTTTTCGATAACATGTGCAAAATAAGAAGAGTTAATTTTTGTCTATCAATCACTCAGTTATGCAGTCGCGTGCCAAGGACAGCCAATTAGCCTTTAACTTCCATTAAGCAAACTTGACGCGGAGAGCGCTATGACCTGGAGTGACAACCCCCAGCCAATCACCATTCTTCTTGTGGAACCGCATGAATCCATTCGTTCCATGATTGCCAGTACAGCCAAAAAACTCGCCGCAAATGTCACTGTCGTACAGAGTTCGAATGGCGTAGATGCTCGAGAAAAACTTACTTATAACGATGTGCAACTCATCATTTCAGAATGGCAATTACCCAAATTAGATGGGATTTCTCTCCTACAGTATGTCCGCAGTACACCCCGCACAGCTCAGATCCCTTTTGTTATGACGTCGGCCACGATAGATCAAGGTAATGTGATGCAAGCCATTCAAAGTGGTGTATCTGAATACATTGTCAAACCATTCTCTAGCCAAATTTTGTTATCTCGATTGCAGCGCGCACTGAGTAAGCCAGTAAGGCCAATGAAAGCCAATGCAACTGAACAGGCGGCACAAAGTGAGCACGTTACTCAGGTTCTAGTGGTCGATGATGTTGCAGATAACATCAAGGTTATCAGCGATATTTTGCGCAAAGATTACAAAGTAAAGGCAGCCTTAAATGGAAAAAAAGCGTTGCAAATATGCGCGATGGACCCCCAGCCTGACTTGGTACTGTTAGATATTATGATGCCAGACATGGATGGCATTGAAGTATGTAAACGACTTAAAGCAGACCCTAATACTCAGCATATTACCGTGATATTTTTATCAGCCCTAGAGCAAACAGAGCATATCGTTAAAGGGTTAGAGCTAGGAGCTGTAGACTATATAACCAAGCCGGCAAACCCCTCAATTGTGCGCTCGAGAGTCAAAGCGCACTGCCGTGCAATTGATTCAAATCGGTTAATGCGTTCCCAAATTGATACCATGATGGAAAATGCCAAACTCAGAGATCAGTTTGATACTGTAAACCAACAGGAAGTGATCAATCCAATCAAAGAAATTCAAACTGCTAGCCACCAATTGTCTGATAACTTAAATAACCCGTCAAAAGCACAGCAATATTTAGATTTTATCCAACAAAACTGCCAACAATTACAACTTCATTTGGACAATATGCAAACATTGCAAAAAATTGAACGTGATGAGTATGTGTTTGAGCCCTCCCCCCATGCGCTGCATGAGCTGCTCGAGAAGGTTCTAATGGGGCTGAGCCACATTATCTCAGAGCATCAGATCAATATTGCCAACACAGTGCCAAACAATTTGCATGTAAAGGGAGAGCAACAGCTTTTATTTGCCTTGTTTACTCATTTAATTCAAAACGCCTTAGAAGCAACATCTCGAGACAAAAAAGTCTCCATCAGTATACAAAGTGAAAATAACGCCCAATTCCACACTATCACAATCCAAAACCCAGACCCCATAGCTAAACAGATACGCAACCAGTTTTTTGATAAGTTTGTTTCATACGGTAAAGGTACGCGCTCAGGTCTGGGCACCTATACAGCCAAAGTACTTGCAGAACAGCAAAAGGGTTACATTGAGTATCGTAGTGATGAACAAATAGGCACTTCTGTCTTTGTTAATTTACCTACCGCCTAGGTGCTATAGACTCAAAGGCAAGACAACAGGTTTGCCTACATCGCCCGGCTTTAACCAAGGTATTGTAATATAACTCGGATATTGCGGCTGATGTAATATTTGTATGTCAGCAACGTGCGCTTGTTTCATTGTCTGAAATGCAACGGGTAAGGCGCTGTTAAAATGCTTTTGTCGATGCCACTGTGATGAGCGTATAACAAATTGCAATTTACACCCTTTTTCTATGTTGCGTGCCACCCAATCAAAGTCTTTAAACTTAATCAAAAAAGGCACATTACTGGGCGTTGAAACGGGATTAGTTAAACTGTCACGATATTTTGCCCGTTTACGTGCCTTACTTAATAACCGAGGGCGACTGTTTGTACACACCTCAAATGCATCAAGATAAAAATCACTATCTGCCACGTTCATTGTTAACCAAACCTCAGCTTCCAAACGACCGAAAAGTACCTTATTACGGTCCAAAGGTTTGGTTTCAAATATCACATACCCCTCGTACTCACTGGGCAAGTTAACTGAGCCTGTCATATCTAACGACAGTGGTAATGCTATTGGCTTAGTCGGGTCATAGCTATACCTACTCACAGTTTGCACTTCCCCTTGAATCTGTAACGATTGCAAAGGTAAGTGTTCGACATCAGATCCCGACTTCAAGTGTGTCTGTCCAACCCACAGCCCAGAAGCTTGGATATAGTGCATCACAAGCGAGTCCAAATAGGCGGGCTTAGCCTCGCCTTTTAGCGTCCAATTAAACCAGTCTAAGTGAATTTTAAACATGTCGAGCATACTGGGAGGGAGAAAATACGCTTCATGCACATGGCTTTTTGGTTTGCGAGTGCCACTGTGATCCCACGGCCCGACTATCAAATAATGCTCAGAGCGGGCTAACTGATTGCCCCACTGTTGGTGATTTTTAAAATACCGCAACGTGCCTCGTTGATCGCCATCATAGTGACCCGTTATAGACAATATAGGTGTAGTTATAGCAGCATAATCTTGTTGCTTAGGCACCATTGTCTGCCAATACTCATCATAGCTTGGGTGCGCAAGCCAAGTCTGATATACATCAGATAAATGCGTCGCATTTTTATCGAAATCCTTGAATCTTGTACCGCTATTTTTTTGTCGTAAATAAGTTTGTTGCCACCTATCTCCATTGCCATAACGTTTGTTTTGGCCATTGGACAAAACAAAATCTAACCATGAAATTGTGTAGTCAGAAAAAATATTATTACCCATTGGGAAGTCATATCCAGGGTAAACTGAGGCAATGGCAATCATTGACTGTAATGAGGGTGGTCGATATTTTTGTATCGCCCATTGCGCAAAGCCACGATATGAGCCACCCAATGTGCCCACTAGTCCATTACTCATTGGAAGTTTTGCGAGGTACTCAATTACATCGTAACCATCACGGCCTTCGTCGATAAAAGGGGTAAATACGCCGTTTGATTCACCTAAACCCCGACTATCCACAGCGACAAAGATATAGCCATGCTTACTAAAGTAGCGCCCTCTTTGCTGCGCTTCACTTTTGCCATAGGGTGTAAACTGTACAATAACTGGAAACTTTTTATCGCGATTGGGTGAAGAAGTAGGCGTGTAAATCGTTGCAGCCAACTCAGTTTTATCACGAACTGGGATCCTCAAATCCTTTACCTCTAATGCCATTAACTGAAAACTAGAAAGCACAATCAACAATGCGACGAAATACATAATTAGTCCCTTTATCAACACCACCAATAGATATGGTATAACATAACCAAAATAACATAACAAACCTCTCTCGATTAGCTACATACGTGCTACCCCCTTTATTCCTTGGTAAAAACACACTCATGCATACGTATTCACAACAAAAATTTTACAAAGATGCTACTTTAGTTATTTTCATTGCTGATAAAACTCAACCATTGTTTTGCAAGGAACTGTCATGCTCGAAATTACCAATAAGTCACTCAGACTTCACACCCGCTTCAAGACCCGACATATAATAACTAGTACTCTGTTATCCCTCGTCTCCCACTTATGCATCGCCACTGACGATGTGATGCTACAAGGGTTTTATTGGGATGTGCCAGTAGATGAAAAAAACAAAAATGGTATTTGGTGGGATCACCTTGCTGAACAGGCTCCTATACTAGAAAAAGCTGGATTTTCCAGCATTTGGATCCCACCTCCATCAAAAGGGAATTGGGGGATCATTGACATGGGTTATGGTGTTTACGACCACTATGACTTAGGCCGCTACTTGCAAAAGGGCAGCATCGAAACCCGCTTTGGCAGCCAAGCTGAACTCACCAATATGATAGGTAAACTGCAACAGCACAACATTCACGTATATGCAGATGTAGTGTTGAACCATATTTATAGCAACGAACAAGATAGTGAAATAAACCCGGCGGTAAAAGCCTACGCACTTGGTAAGGCCCATCAGCACCAATATGTGGCCTACCCGAGTAATGAAATCAGCTGGCAGCTCAAAGATGTACAAGGGAGGGTGTTCATTAAAATTCAAGGCTATGGATCAACAATGCCATGGCAGCACAACCTCACCAGCAGAGGGTATACCCTATCTATTACAGATGCCAAGAACTCCGTCACCTCAAATGCGATCCATCGCGAACAAGAGCCCAATGATGGTCACTTCTCCGCAATTAGGCCCGGAAGCAATGCATTTTCTGGATTGAATACAACCATAAGAGGTCAAATTTTTGATCAAACAGATATCGACGAATACTGGCTAGACGTACCTGAAAAACAGAGTTTATATCTTAGCCTCAGTGCCAAACAAGGCGATCCTAGCAGCCAACTAGGTTGGACTGATGCACCGCAAACTAACGGCTTTTTACCCATTGAGGTCTGGCAACAAAGTACACCCAATAGCCCAGCTATAAATATCACTCACAGCAATTTATTTGCTTATACCAATACACGTATAGCCCCTCCTCAGCGCGAGGCTGACGGTAACTACCCAAACAGTGATGACGGCTGGCGGTATCATGATTTTCACCCTGTTGATGGCGATGATTGGCTTGGTGAAATGGGTAATGACGAAGTGATCACCAATACCAAGTTTTTTGGCAATGATACCAACACCTTTTCACCTCGAGTGCAGCAAAAGCTGATCGACTGGGGAAAATGGCTTAAAACCGAGCACAATTTTGATGGTTTTCGCCTAGATTTCGTACGCGGCTTTCAACCAGAGTTTGCCGCAAAATGGGTGAATAACCTACCTAAGCACAATGGCAAACAGCCATTTGTTGTCGCTGAATACTGGGGCGGTGACAGCAGCATAAAATCTTGGGTAGATGCAGTAAAAATTGCTGGCGCCGATGTCGATGCATTTGACTTCCCCTTAAAGTCCGTGCTTACACAAATGACCAATCAAAACCAAAATTTTGACATGCGTGCACTCAATCATGCTGGGCTAGTAAGAAATGACCGAGGGCACCAATTGCCGGGCACGTCAGTGGTCACCTTTGTCGAAAACCATGATACAGGAAAAGAGCATGATAAATGGGTGAGCAAAGACCACAAACTTGCCTATGCCTACATCCTCAGCCATGAAGGCAAACCAACGGTGTTTTACTCTCATTATTATGGTGTAAAGCAATACGATTATCATGATCCAAACAAAACCATCACAGCGCCCGCAGGCTTAAAGCAAGACATCAACAAACTCATGTTTGCTCGCAATACCTATATGGATGGTGGGTTAGCAGTTTTATCACAAATTGGTGCTCCTTATGGTGATGCCCAACATGTATATGTTGCAAGGCGGTTCGGAAAACGACAAAAACAAGGGGCCATTGTGGTGTTAAACAACCATGATACTCAGCGCAAAGGGCTTTGGGTTACTACACACGCCACTGGGTTTAGTAATTTAGCCGGGCAAACCTTAGTCAATGCCTTTGACTCCGATGATATTGTCACTATCTATGAAGATGGCAGGGGCTATTTTAGCGCACCAAGTCGTGATTACACCATTTATGTACCACAAGGTGACTTACAGACTTATCCAGAAAATTAAATATGAATGGCCACACGACTTACAGTGCGGCCATCTATTTACCCATCCCGTGTGCAAGCTGACTTTCTATTGCTTCTAAGCACACTTTTACACTCAGTGGTACTTGTTTGTCGAACGTATGCAAAGCAAACACAGGGTTGAGCGGCAATTTATAGTGAGGAAAAACTTCAGCTAAGTGCGCAGCATACTCAGATAACTTAAACGCTGGGATCAAACCAATGCCCGCGCCTTGGCAAATCAGAGTCATACATGTATCAAATGAATTGGCAACACAGCTTGGTGTGGCTGAAAACCTTTTTTCACTCCCCTCAGAAGAGGTGAACACATGTTCAATGTCCGTTCCCTGCCAAACATTGGCGATATATCTCAGTTGCTGCGGTGGGTTGGCCGAAAGTAATTGTGGTGCGCCACATAAGACATCTCTAAACTCACCGATTTTTCGTTGTTTAGCATCGCTATTTTGAGATCGTCCAACGCGGATCGCCAAATCAATATTTTGCGCCTGCAGATCCAACTGTTGATCATCGGCAATCAACTCTAACTGCAATTCAGGATAGTGAACACATATTTGAGCCAGTGCAGGTGCTACCAACGTAGTCATCAATACATTTGGCGCTGTGATCCTTAGCTTCCCTTTTACTTCTTGATTAAACTGTGCCGCTTCAAGCCATGCCACTTGGGCGGTTTGATTGATTAATTTACACTGCGCATAAAAACTCTCCCCCGCTGCGGTCAAGCTTTGTTTTCGGGTCGTACGCTTGAGCAAAGTCACGCCCAACTCCTGCTCAAGTACTTTTAAGTGCTGACTTAACACCGATTTAGACAGCCCCAAATCAGTGGCTGCGGCAGTGATGGAGCCACATTCGACGATATGGGCAAATAGTGACATATGGCGCAATTTATTCATTGATTGTTCTTCTCAGCTAAACAATTTGTTCTATTTACGTTGTTTTTCTAATTTAATTAAACCTCTAAGCTTAAACAAGTTTAAATTAGCGGAGCATCATCATGAACACGGACCCAACACCATTAGCCCAATGTAAAGCTGGCATCGCTGCTTGGCAACAAGCGTTTAACCGCCAAGATGCACAAGCCTGTGCAATGCAATACACCCGAGACGCTATTATGGAAGCAAAACCATTTGGCGTATTTCATGGCAGAGAACAAATTGCCCAGTTCTGGCAAGACATCATAGATCAAGGCTTTCACAGTGTTGACTACAGTGATGTTGATTGGCAGCCATCCCCTGAAGGTGGTTTTATCTTAACCTCTAAATGGACCATGAATAAAGCGTATGGTGTCGTTCATAGAGAACACTGGATTGTAGAGCAGGATGGACTTGCACGTCTGGTATATGACGAATTTGAAGTGTTAGGTGAAAAATAACGACACTATATTTAGGCCGAGATAAACTCGGCCTAAAAAGGTTATTTGGACGACAACGACGGCGTCACATAGGCTTGCGTCCCCCACAGTGGCACTGTCGACAAACTGTGTTTAAAGCTCCCTGAGGTTTCTTTAGTACTATAAGATAAGTACATGATTGTTTGGCTTTTGGCATCATAAATACGACGTACTTTCATCGCTTTTAAAAATATACTTTTGGATTTTTTAAACACCACTTCGCCTGATTTTGACTTGTCAATTTTAGCTATCATGGCCGGGGTAATTTCACCTGTTTGTCGGCAAGAAATAGAACTGTCACTGGGATCAGACAAACTCAAATCCGCCTCGATGCTGGCAACATGACAAGTTACGCCCGTCACCACAGGATCAACCATAGAATCTAGCTTAATATCCTTGAGTGTAAACAACCCCAGAGAGACATCACCAACCTCACTGTCTGAGCAACCTGAAAGCAACAATATGGCTGCAAAAGCGACGTGTTTTCTCATTTTTTATCCCTTAATTAAATGTCTGTAAGCGTATCAATATGAATTCACCATATCACAGGGTTCCCAATCCCATAATAGTTGTTAGAAAGATTCATGAAACTATTAATTTTTGATATAAATTGTTGCTATTATAGGAAATAACGATACCATCATTTTTTTCTAAAAATAGTAATAATCTTATTTAAAACAGGGATTAAACCATGAAAAAATGCGCTGCTGCTCTTGCTTCTACACTGATGTTGACGGGTTGTTTTTCAACACCTGAAGCGGATACAGGTTCGGTTCGTTTAGATAGTCCAGAAGTCCATAGCCAACCTATGAAAGTAAAAATGGCAATTGGCTTAGATAAAGGTCAGCCCATTCCCATTAGCGACTCTCCCCTAGGTTCCAATGATACCGGCGTCTATGCCAGCTTGGAAATGTCATTAGGCGGCGGCTTTGCAGCCAAAGTGCAAACGGGTAAAGCGCTCAAAACCACTTTAAAATACCAGTTTTCAGGACAGCACGCGGAATCCGCACAGGCAGGCAATGTCTCTCATGCAATCACATTGGCCTATCTCACCGACGAAGAGTCAGGTACAGACTTCGAGACAGGCGAGTATATCAATGAAGACAGTAAAAGAGACTGGAAGCTAGACCATGACCTCATCGATATCGCCTGGATCACTGGTTACCGCCTTTCACCAGAAGCGTTACTGTACGGCAGTATATTTTATCAAACCGGTGAAATTGATGGCACATACTACCGCTCAACATTTGGTGGCTGCGCTGAGAGACATGCTCCAGAATGTGCCCAGAGTACCTTTTCTGACGATGGTTCTGCCTATGGCCTCAGTGTCAGCTTCGAGTATGCGTTTACCAAAAGCTTTTTGGGATCCCTAGAGCTGGTGCATAGCCGCTCAAATTGGTTTAATAGAAATGAAGATGACACCTTGGTCAATGGTAATTTGATTTACCAATTCTAAGCGGTTGATTCATTGACAGTCTGTGCTTTATCAAACTGCAATTCACATCGACGTTGATAAAGCTCAGAGTGTGTCAGCATGTCCTGATATGTCGCTGAGCCAAGATCAGAGCAAGGTATCATAGATCAAGGTTTTCACAGTGTCGATTATAGAGATATCGAATGGCAACCCTCACCTCAAAGTGGCTATATTTTGACCTTTACGTGGACTATGAATAAAGCGTACGGCGTGGTGCACAAACGGCATTGGATTGTAGAGCAGGACGGTCTCGCGCGCCTGATATATGATGAATTTGAAGTGTTAGGTGAAAAGTAGCGACATTAATTTGGGCCGAGCTAAACTCGGCCAAAAATGGTTATTTGGACGACAACGGCGGCTTCACATAAGCTTGCGTCCCCCACAATAGCACTGTCGACAAGCTGTGTTTAAAGCTTCCTGAGGTTTCTTTAGTACTATAAGATAAGCACATGATTGTTTTACTTTTTGCACCATAAATACGATGCACTTTCATCGCTTTTAAAAATATACTTTTGGATTTTTTAAACGCCACTTCGTCTGATTTTGGCTTGTCAATTTAGCTATCATGGCAGGAGCTATCTCACCTGTTTGACGACAAGCAATAGAACTATCACTGGGATCTGATAAGCTCAGGTCCGCCTCGACACTGGCCACATGACAAGTCACTCCCGCCACTACAGGATCAATCATTGAATCCAGTTTTATATCTTTGAGCGTAAATAACCCCAGAGATACATCACCAGTCTCACTGTCTGAGCAACCAGCAAGTAGCAGTGCCGAAGCAAACGCAATGTATTTTTTCATTTTTTATCCTTTCATTAAATGTCAGTAAGCATATGGCTTCAACAGCACCTTCGCATAAGTCCCACAACCCCATAGTAAAGAATGAGAAGTTTCATGGAGCAATTAGTTTTTTCTCAATATTGTTGCTATTACAGGAAATATAGATACCATCCCGCCTTACTAATAGTAATTATTACTTAATATAAAATGGGACTAAAAAATATGAAAAAGTGCGCAGCTGCTCTTGCTTCTACACTGGTACTGACAGGCTGTTTCACAACACCACCGGAGTCAGATATAGGTTCGGTACGTTTCGATAACCCAGAAGTTCACGGCCAACCTCTGAATGTAAAGATGGCAATTGGCTTAGATGAGGGACAACCCATTACCATTAGTGATACCTCACGGGAGTCCGATGATATCGACGGCTATGCCAGTTTAGAGGTGTCATTAGGCGGCGGCTTTGCAGCCAAAGTACAAACGGGTAAAGCGCTCAAAACCGCTTTGATATACCAGTTTTCCGGACAGCACGCTGAATCAGCACAGAAAGGCAATATCTCTCATGCTATCACATTAGCCTATCTCTCTGACGAAGAGTCTGGTACCTATTTCAAAAATGCCGAGATTTCTTACCAAGATGATAGAAGCGATTGGAAATTGGACCATGACCTGATTGATATCGCTTGGGTCTCTGGCTACCGCTTTTCTCCAGATGCATTACTGTACGGCAGTATATTTTATCAAACCGGTGAAATTGACGGCACATACTACAGCTCAATATTCACTCGCTGCGATGGGAGACATATTCCAGAATGCGCGGTAGGCAAGTTTGAAGATGATGGCTCTGCCTATGGCCTCAGTGTCAGCTTTGAGTATGCGTTTACCAATCACTTTTTAGGCTCAGTAGAGTTGGTGCATAATCGCTCAAATTGGTTTAATAGAAACAAAAATGACACCTTAACCAATGTCAATTTGATTTATCAATTCTAAGCGGTTGACGCATTCACAGTCTGCGCTTTATCAAACTGCAATTCACATAGACGTTGATAAAGCTCAGACTGTGCCAGCAAGTCCTGATGCGTCCCTGAGTCAACAATTTTCCCTTTGTCCATCACCACAATTAGATCTGCATGGGTCACGGTCGCCAAACGGTGTGCGATGATCAAAGTCGTTCTGTGTAGCATCAACTCATTGAGCGCTGCTTGAACATGAAATTCACTTTGGGCATCCAATGCACTGGTTGCTTCATCCAATAATAATACTTCTGGATCTTTTAAAATCGCACGGGCAATAGCAATACGCTGCTTTTGACCACCAGATAGCCTTACACCTTGTTCACCCAAAAAACTATCATACCCTTCTGGTAGCTGCTCAATAAAATCATGGGCATGGGCGCGCTTTGCCGCCTCAATTACCTGTTCATCCGATGCATCAGGGTTGCCATAGCGAATGTTGTGCCAGACATTAGAGCTAAATAACACCGGGTGTTGGGGTACCATCCCCATACAATGACGTAGGTCAGTCAGTGCCAACTGCGTTAACGCTTCACTGTTGAACATTATGTCGCCTTTTTGCGGATCATAAAAACGCTGTAACAACTCAAATAAAGTGGTTTTCCCGGCACCTGAAGGACCAACCAAAGCGACGATTTTACCTTTTGGAATTGACAGGTTAATTCCCTTTAGCGCAGCGGAATCAGGTCTTGACGGGTAATAAAAGTCTACTTGGTTAAAAGCAATACTGATCTCATTGCCATGCTGCATCGGTTTTGGGTTGGCGGCATTTTTTATTTCACTGTCAATTTGTAACAACTCTAGCAATCGACTTGCGGCCCCCGCTGCACGCTGCAGCTCACCATACACCTCAGCGATGGTTGCCACAGACATTGCGACCATAATGGCATAAAATATAAATGCGCCTAACTCACCACCAGTCATGCGTCCTTCTAGTACATCCATGCCGCCGACCCACAACATAATGCTAATTGCGCCAAAGGTAAGAAAAATCACCGCCGCAATTAAAAATGAGCGCTGTTTGATACTTTGTCTGGCTACATTAAAGGCTTTTTCAACTTCGCCACCAAATGCCTGCTTTTCTTTTTCTTCGTGGGTATAGCTTTGGACTACTTTAATATGCTGAATAATTTCACCGGCATACGTACTAATATCCGCAATGGCGCTTTGGTTATTTTCAGAGAGTTTTCGCACCCGTTTGCCAAATATCATGATCGGCACCAAAGTAAGTGGTACACAGGTGATCACCAACAAGGTCAGTTTTAAATTGGTGATCAATAACATGATCAGCCCACCAATTAGTACCAGAGAGCTGCGCAGTGCCATGGAAAACGAAGAACCAACAATAGACTGCAATAAAGTCGTATCTGTTGTTAGCCTAGACATCATCTCACCGCTGCGGTTTTCTTCAAAGTAACTGGGATGAAGATGAACGATTTGGTTGAATACCGCTTTACGAATATCACCACTTACCCGCTCGCCTAGCCAACTCATTAAGTAAAAACGACAAAAAGTGCCTACTGCAACCAAAGATATCAGCACCACCAAGCCTGTGATTGCCTGCGTTAACTGCGCTTTGGACCCTGCGATAAAACCACTATCAATAACAAACTTAACGCCTTGCCCGATAGAAAGGTTGAGCCCTGCGGTAATTAACAGCACCAATAGGGCCAGCATCGCAACCCATTTATAGGGTTTAACAAAGGAAACAATCGGCAATAAACTCGCAATTGCCTTTTGTGGTTTTTGATTGTTTGAATTACTCAAATTAGTTCCTATATGGCTGTTCCACACAGCCTATGGCTAAATAAAATGCGCTGTTTATAGAGTAAGTGTGCCATATTCAAGCAATCAATAAAAAGTACACAGCTCGGGTTTTAAGTCATTAGAGTGCTACAAAACGTAACAAGACAGATGCGCTTGTTATCTCAGCTCGAAAAATAAAGCTTAAAATATCTCCAATTTACATATAGAATAAGTTATAACAAAAAAGAATATAAACTCAATGGTGGAACTCGCATCATATAAGAGGAGCGATAGAAAATGAAAAGCTGGGTAAAACAAAGCATTGCAAAAATAGAAGCGGATCAAAACCGTTCGGCTGATACACATTTGTTTAAATTTCAGCTCCCTCAATTTAATGATATTTATCTCTACTTGAAAGATGAAAGCACCCACCCCACAGGCAGCCTAAAACATCGTTTAGCACGTTCATTGTTTTTATATGCTTTATGTAATGGCAAAATCAAAGAGAATACCCCAGTTATAGAAGCATCTTCTGGCAGTACCGCTGTCTCGGAAGCCTATTTTGCGCAAATGATAGGTGTCCCCTTTGTCGCAGTAATGCCTGCATCCACGGCACAAAGTAAAATAGATCAAATTCAATTTTATGGTGGCCAGTGCCATTTTGTCGATTGCGCTACAAATATGCACGACACTGCCGTTGAGCTTGCCCAGCAGCTTGATGGCTACTTCATGGATCAATTCATGTATGCGGAACGTGCCACAGATTGGCGGGGCAACAACAACATTGCTGAAAGCATCTTTAATCAAATGAAGTTCGAGCCCCACCCCGTCCCTAACCTCGTCGTGATGGGAGCAGGGACTGGCGGTACTTCTGCAACTCTTGGCCGCTATATTCTTTATAAAGGGTACGAAACTGAATTAATGGTCGTCGACCCAGAGTTTTCTGCTTTTTACGAAGGGTATACTCAAAATAGCGACACTATATGCACAGGTCGCTCTAGCCGCATCGAAGGCATTGGCCGCCCAAAAGTGGAAAAATCTTTTCAGCCTGATGTCATCGACCATATGATGCAAGTCCCTGACGCCGCGAGTATTGCCGCCATGCTATGGCTCGAAGAATTTACAGGTCGCAAAGCCGGACCCTCTACTGGCACTAACTTATGGGGTGCCCTCAGTGCTGCTGAAAAAATGAACAGCCAAGGTAAGGGCGGTGCCATCGTCACTTTGATTTGTGATAGTGGCGAGCGCTATTTAGATACCTACTACAATCCCGAGTGGGTCAAGAATCACATTGGGGATATTACTCCCTATCAAACACAACTAAAGACTTGGTTTAATTCATGATAAACAATTAAAAGTGGCTAACTTGGCCACTTTTTCATTGTTTGGCGGTCTTTTACTCCCAAACTCCCTCAGCTGTTTTGCCTTGGATCGCTACGTCTGCGTGTCGAAACTCCAAACTGTTCCCGGCTTGCTTTTTATTGCGATAGTCTTGCGTTAGATTTTTTATCGTAGGCGTGAGCAAAACAATGGCATATACATTAACGAGCGTCATCAGCCCAAGAGACATATCAGCCAAGTTCCAAACCTGTTGTAAACTTGCATTTGCCCCCCACACCACCATCGTCAAATAGATGCCTGTATAGCTGAGCCTACCCAGCCGATTGTCCAGCTTAAAGAAGTGCAGGTTACTCTCTGCATAGGCATAGTTTGCAACCACAGAAGTAAAGGCAAATAACGTAATTGCCAACGCGATAAAGTCGTCACCATACTCGCCAAAATGAATCGCCATTGCCTGCTGAGTCACACTGATCCCCGCCATTTCGCCACTGGCACCAATCCCAGCCAATAGCACAATAACAGCCGTACAGCTGCACAATACGATAGTATCAACAAAGACCCCCAACATTTGAATATACCCCTGAACAACTGGGTGATTAGGATTTGGGGCTGCTCCTGCTGCTGCATGGGGCACGCTTCCCGCACCAGCCTCATTGGAATACATACCGCGTTGAATACCACTTTTAATCGCCGCACCCAGTGCTCCTGCTGATGCTTCTGTTAAACCGAATGCTGAAAGTACGATGTCTGCAATTAACCCTGGTAATTGAGCCATGTTTACAACACTGATGATTATCGCAGTTATCACAAACGCCGCGCCCATCCAAGGCACAACCACCTCAGCAAAACGCGCGATACGTTTGAGTCCACCAAGCACAATGACACCTGCGACTATCGCAATCATCAAACCACTGAGATAAGTCGGAACTGCAAAGGTGTTATTGAGTGCTTCAGCCATGGTATTGGCTTGCATAGCGCTAAAACTTGCACCGTAGCCAAGAAATAAACAGATTGAAAATAATACAGCCAGCCATTTCTTGTTTAGGCCCGCACGAATGTAGTACGCTGGCCCACCTCGAAACTCCTTTTGACTATCTTTCACTTTGTATAGCTGGCCCAGCACACTTTCAGCAAACCCTGTCGCCATACCTAGCAGCGCTATCACCCACATCCAGAAAACCGCACCACTTCCACCTAAAGAAATGGCCATCGCCACACCAGCTAAATTACCAGTACCCACTCTTGCACTGAGCCCGGTACACAAAGCTTGAAAAGAGCTAATCCCATTTGGATCCGAACTCGCGCTATGTCTCACCAACCCAAACATATGTTTGAAGTCAACCAGTTGGATAGCGCGTAACTGATAGGTAAACCATCCACCAGCAAATAACAGAACATAAATAAGAAGCTGGCCTTCTCCCCACAGTACTTGATTGATATATGCGACACCCTGCTCAACCATAAATTTACCCTGTAAATGCATTGCAGCTAAAAAGTCACTTCAGGACAGGGCTTTAAGCTGCACAATATTGACTATGTGTTACTGCTTGTTAACATAACAACAGAATGAAAAACATACAAATGTGTGTACAGTTGCACTACAACATATTCGTTCCACAATTTAGCGGTTCAATACCAAAACTATCAATCATTCTGAGAGCATCATGTTAAACCGAACGATACAACTCTTCCCGCTGTGGGCACTGCTTCTTAGCACCATCGCATACCTCACGCCAGAGCACTTTACACCGTTTAAATCTGCCATTATCCCTTTACTCACTGTGATCATGCTCAGTATGGGGCTGACATTGACTTGGTCTGATTTTAATAAAGTTATGCAGGCCCCCAAGGCTATTTTGCTTGGTGTACTGCTACAATATTTGGTTATGCCCTTAGTGGCGCTGGTTATTGTATTTATGCTTCAACTAGATGATTCACTCAGCCTTGGCATAATCCTCGTAGGGTGCGTCGCAGGTGGTACGGCAAGTAATGTGATGTGCTTTTTAGCCAAAGGAGATGTGGCTTTGTCCATTACCATGACAGCTATTAGTACTTTACTAGGAGTGCTTATCACGCCATTTTTAATTTCACTGTACGCCCAACAGCTGATCGATATTCCGACTCAAGCGATGATCATCAACCTATTAAAAATCGTCCTCGCACCTGTTGTTTTGGGATTATTGATCAACACTTTTTTGCAAAATCAAGTTGCCAAAGTGCATCGTATTCTGCCCTTGGTATCTATGTTCGCGATCGTCTCAATCATTGCCATTATTGTGGCCCTAAATAAGTCACATATCACCGCGATAGGTCCCATTATTCTAATCGCGGTTATCATGCACAATGGGATCGGGCTGTTAAGCGGATACTGGGTAGCAAAGTGGTGTGGGTTTGGTGAAGAGATCTGCAGAACCATCGCCTTTGAGGTCGGACTGCAAAACTCGGGTTTGGCTGTTGCTTTAGCCATGAAATTCTTCTCGCCAGCAGCTGCCATTGCAGGCACACTGTTTTCAATTTGGCACAACATCAGCGGATCAATGCTCGCGAGTTATTGGAGTAAGCGCAGAATAAAAGAGGATAACCAACCTACTTCCACAGAGTATGCCCGACTCCCTGATTAGGGCTCAGTCATTTCTAGCTTTAAAGCCACATGTGTTGAGACCGCAAACCCGAGTGTATGACGGTCTTTTTTCAACTCACAGTACAAGCGATAGTGATGCCCAGAACTAAAGTTGAAAATACCCTCTACGCTACCTGAATGCTGTTTGTTGGCACAATTGGCTTGAATACGATACACCCCAGCAGAGAGTGTCAGGTGATTATACTTGGCACTGACATAGGGTAATCGCCCACTAAGCTCTCGCCCTTGCTCATTCCAGATGTATTCTATTTCTACCCGATAATCGCTGGCATACTTACGCGCTCCTTGGTCAACCAAAATGCGCGACAATTGAAGTTGGCCCAACCCTTCGGGGTTGTAAGTAAATGGGGCAGATTGACAACCTATCAACCCAAAAGCAAGTAAAAAAGTAAGTAAACACTTCCATTTCATATCAATTTCTCCATGTGTATTGTTAAGTGCTTCTCACCTAAAAACCCTATTTTATGACTCGCCACAACATCTTCAGTTATGCTGCCATAAAATAAGGCTCTTGGCCTTGGTGTTTTGCTTTTCTGCGAAAGCTGCCTTTACCCTTCTTTGCTTTTTCAACTTTACTTTTAAACACAGGGCTTGTAACCAATGCTTTGAGCGCATTTTCTTTAATTTCCCCACGATGATGTTCACAGGTTTGCTGTGTTTTTTTACTCATAGTTTGACCTTTTGTGTCTGACATAATTAGGTGAGCACTTATTATTCATTGTCATACTCAGCTCTGCAAGTAAAAACCCGAACCAAATAAGTACCACAGTGCCAACAACCAGCCTGTAACCATAAAATGTTCGATTTCATACGCATTTATTATTTTTATGCCTAAACTGCATAAAGAGCAAACGCGACGCAAATTTGTATGAAATCAATCTCTGTTAGCGGCAATATTTCCATTAGTTATCAAGACGTGGGAAACAAAAATAACCCGGCTATTATCTTAATCATGGGGCTTGGTGCACAAATGACCTTATGGCCCGACGCGCTTTTTTATGGCTTAGTTGATCAGGGCTTTAGAGTTGTACGCTTTGACAATCGAGATGCCGGATTATCCACCCATTTAGAGCAATACGGGAGACCCAGCCTGTTCAAATCTTGGTTAAGCGCCCGTTTGCCACTTCGCAGCCAAGCCCCCTATACATTAGAAGAGATGGCAGAAGACACATTAGCATTAATGAAAGCGCTCAAAATAAAAAAAGCACACTTGGTGGGTGCTTCCATGGGCGGCATGATTGCACAGCTGATAGCAGCAAAGCAGAAAAAAAAGGTCTTGAGCTTAACCTCCATCATGTCTTCCTCGTCCTCACTTAAATTGACTCACGCCAACTTAAAAGTATTTTTACAGCTCGCAAAACTGCGCCCCGATAAACCCAATCGTGATGCTGCGGTCCGCTACAATATTCGGCTTAATCAATTAATTGGCAGCCCAGCTTACCCTCAAGACGAGCAAACCTTAAAAGCTCAGGCAGTTGAAACCGTTGAACGCGCCTATAACCCGCATGCTTTTCAAAGACAATTCGCCGCAATGGCCGCCAGCGGCAGCCGCCAAGAATTAATGACTAAGGTAAAAGCGCCTACGTTAGTGATCCACGGAGAGTCAGATCCCATTATCCCCAGTCAAGAAGGTATCAAAACAGCTCAACAGATCCGAAAATCCAAACTCAAAATAGTCCCAGGTATGGGTCATAACCTACCACCCGAACTTGCCCCTAAAATGATTAAGTGGATAGCAAAACATGTTCGTAAAAGTGAACTCAAACGTGCTAAAAAGCTTGCTCAAAAAGGACAAAAACGAGATTGGGGATCCGCGCCTATTTAGTACAGTAAAAAGGGCATTAAAAAAGCCCATTCAGAAATGAATGAGCCTCACTGCTTGGGAATAAGTACTTTAACGAAGGAAATATTGACTGTACCTGAATAATATAAATTTAGATCGTAACCTTTTGCGCATTCACTCGCCCATATTTTGCTCCATAGCTTTGCTTCAACAGTATGCTAGTCTCTTAGCATTTCGTGTATCATGCTGATATCTCTATCGTCAAAGTAACTAAAGTACACAGGTGTAATATGCTCAAAGTCACTCTCGAGCAATGGCGTATGTTTAAAGCCGTCGTTGAGCATGGCGGCTTTAATCAGGCGTCTGCCCAGATCCACAAAAGCCAATCTAGTATCCACAATGCGGTCAATAAAATTGAAACTGCGCTCGGCGTCAAACTATTTCGTGTTGAAGGCCGAAAAACAATATTGACTGCTGCTGGTGAGCTTATGTTACGCCGTGTCGAATATTTACTTGAGGAAGCCGCAAAGGTAGAGACCATAGGTGCCAACCTTGCAGAAGGTATTGAAACCAAATTGCGAATTGCCATTGACGAGATATTCCCCGCACATTTGCTTTATCGGGTGCTCGATAAAGTCTCCCATGAGTTTCCATTTTTACGCATTGAACTGGTTGAGTCCGTCCTCAATGGTGCCAATGAGCAGCTACAAAATGCCAACGTCGACATCGCTGTTTCCGCATTTACCCTTGAAGGCTTATTTAGTGAGGAGCTCTGCCAAATAGAGTTTCTCGCCGTTGCGAGCCCACAACATGCCCTTCATCAAAGTGGCAGGGCACTGACTTTAGAAGATTTAAAATCACACCGACAAATCGTAGTACGAGATTCTGCCGTATCAAAAAGCCATGATTCAGGATGGCTACAGGCAAGCCAACGCTGGACAGTCAGCCATATGCGTACCTCCATAGATATGATTAAAAGTGGTTTTGGCTTTGCTTGGTTGCCAGTGCCATTAATAGAAAAAGAGCTTCAAAATGGCGAATTAGTTGCGCTCAATTTACAATCAGGGCGAACACGTCAAGCCCAGCTGCACCTGACTTTTGTCGACGGAGATAGCCTAGGACCTGCTGCCAGGACTTTTTTAGGTGAACTCAGATACCAGAGTATGATCATGCCAACGACACAAAACTCAGAGGTCGATTAACAGTAAATCGCTACGCAGCTTTGGCGTCTATACTTATATAGTGCAGCAATTTTATTAGGGACAACCATGAATGAAAAACAGCTTGCAGAGCAATTCTACAGTGCACACCAATGGTCTGTGCTCAATGATCCCATCGAAGCTTGTACACAACGTGCTCTAGCGCTGGATTCGACGCTTCTAAAGCAGGTCGCCAAAGGTGAACAGCCTGCAACAATACGTTTGTGGGAATGCCCTCAATCATTGATTGTCAGTCGCAAAGAAGCCAGGTTAGCAGATTTTGACAGCGCCTGTGACACCTTAGCTCAACTGGGGTGGCCTGTTTCGGTCAGAGAAAGTGGCGGCACTGCAGTTCCTCACGGCCCTGGTATTTTAAATTTTTCACTCATCTTTGCACAGACCAAAGACCAGCCTTTAGATTTAGATGCTATCTATATCTCCTTGTGTGAGCCTATTCGTAACGCACTGCGCAACCTTGGCTTGCAGAGTGAGTATGGAGAAACTCCCGGTGCATATTGCGACGGTCGATTTAATCTCAATATTGATGCTCTCAAAGTGACAGGTACAGCTCAGCGAGTAGCACTTTCACCAGCCAATGAATTGGGGCTTTACCGCGCCGTATTAGCACAAGCCATGATCATGATTGAAGCCGATCCACATGATACGACAGGCATCGTCAATCAGTTTTACCAGCTAGCTGGTGGCGACAATTGCTACGATCCCCACGCATCAACTAGCGTTGATAGACATTTAGCAGGCCACTACCCAAACGGCAAATTGACTCAAGTTATCAGGCAAGAAATTTTACTCGCCTTACGTGACTTTAATGCGGATATTGACCCTCAATTAGAATTTTAAAATATATAAGCTCCTTTGGTTTCACATTGGCTTCACATCATCGCCTGCAAAGTAGTGCAAAAAAGGAGGCCGCTTTATGTTTAGTCACATTCGTACCGTTGTTGTTACTTCGTTTATTCTGCTTTCGATACCCACTTTGGCTGCATCGATTGCTCACCAAAACATGGTCAACCAAGCTGTTGAACGCTTTACGCAAACCAATAAACAACATTGGTCCTATCAAGTACACAGTGTAGAAGTTGAAGAAGGGGAAAAAACCGAGTTGCAAGCACAACACACACCTCACGTAGACGCAGGTAAGCGCTGGCAGCTGTTGCAACTCAATGGTAAAAAGCCATCAAATAAACAAGCTGATGAATTTGCTAGAAAACGACAAAATGAAGGGTTTTCTGTCAGCATAAAAGAATTGATAAAAACAGATGCATTAACTCTTGATAGAGAAACCCCTGAGTACATCTCCTTCACATATCCCGTTGAACTCTCCGATCTGGGCGACGATGCCCTCGGCAAGTTAGTGGGTCGCATACAGATAGACAAACACAATTTGAATATTGACCACATATCTGTTCACAATACCGAGGAGTTCAGCCCAGTTGCGTTGGCTGACATTGATCACTTTAAGCTACACATGCAGTTTATGACCATAGACAATACCGTACTACCCAAATATAACACGATGGAAATGAGCGGTACCTTCTCCTTCTTTATTGAAATCGAAGAAACATCTAAAACCACATTTAGCAATTATCAAAAACACCTTATAGCCACAGATGAAAGATAATTATAAGTCTATAAATCATACAATTAGGCATCTATTAAAACTCTATTGAGCAATTAATAGATATTCATTAAGACAGAGAGGGGCGTGATATTAAAGACTCATATCACGTCACCACATAAGCTGACTCAGGCGTTCGAGCACCCTGCCTATTCGTAATTATAGGCCGTGTACGATATGATCTTGTGTGGTGCGATTTAACATTTTGCATGAGGAATCACAATGAAATTACATCGCCGTCACTTTATTAAAAACATTACACTCGGCTCTCTTGTGGGCTTAATAGGCACGCACGTGCACGCACGTACTCTCACCCCCAGCGAAATGGAAGGCCCCTATTACCCGATCACACCGCAAAAAGATCAAGATGCAGACCTTACTAAAGTTGTTGGTAAAAAAGGTAAAGCAAAGGGCATCGCGATAGAAATATACGGACAAGTTTTCGACAACCAGGGAGTACCATTAGAAGATACAACTATAGATTTATGGCAAGCTAACAGCTACGGAAAATATCATCATCCACACGATAATAGCGATGCCCCCATTGACGAAAACTTTCAGGCATGGGCGATAATACAAACAAAAGCTGGGGGACACTTTCGCTTTAAAACCGTCTTTCCTGGCGCCTACCCGTTGAATGCTTCACAACAACGTACACCGCACATTCACTTGAAAGTTTCGAAAAGAGGCTATCATTCGCTACTGACTCAAATGTACTTTCCAGACCACCCTTTGAATCAAAAGGATGGACTATTTAGAAGCAAAACACGCCAAGAGCAAGCCTTGATGACCGCTAAAACAACATCAAAAGCCAATCAGTATCGATATGATATTGTCCTTGCTAAAGTTTAGTGTCGACTTGCAAAACGTATTGTCCATTCAGTGTTAATTTGCTTTAACTGCCCTCGCTGAATGGGCGCTACATTTAGATGACTTCAATAACGCGGCCATATATTTTCACCAATTGATCTTCCCCTAGCGCATTTTATGGCTATCAATAAAAGTGTCATATCACCGTGATAGCGTGAGCATAATCGTAAACAACAATCCTAGTTTTACGCACTCAATTACAGTAGTTTGAAGTATGCAAAGCGTCATAAATATTCAATGGTGGCAGCTGGCGGTATTTAGCCTAACGCTAATCGTTCCTTATTACATCAATATGCATTACCAGTTAGGCTTGTTGAAAGAAACTGTCGTAAGCTTGGTTAGAATGACCTTACAGTTGATTTTGATCGGCATTTATCTAGAGCTGTTGTTTGATCTCAATAGTATTTGGGTCAACTTAGCCTGGATGTTAGCTATGGTCTTAGTTGGCAGTAGTGCAATCATCAACAAACTTCATTTCCCAAGACACATTGTATTGATACCCGTTGCGCTCAGCTTAGTTGCCGGACTGTTGCCGTTAATGACGATCCTCTCTTTGGGCATTATTCAACCAGAACCTTTTTATCACGCGCGCTATGTTATCCCTTTAGCTGGCATGCTGCTTGGCAATAGCATTTCTGGGAATATTATTTGCTTACAAAGCTACCATAGCGCGTTGCAAGAACGCTGGCCTGAATATCAAGGAGCGCTGGCATTAGGCGCTTCTCCCAGTGCTGCAACTCGACCGTTTGTACAAGAGGCATTACAAAAAGCCATGTCCCCTATACTCGCTACAATGGCAACAACGGGACTGGTCACCATTCCTGGTATGATGACAGGGCAAATACTAGGCGGAGCATCCCCCATGGTGGCAATTAAATATCAGCTTATGATCATGCTCGCTATTTTTGTCATGATGAGTATTACCATTACCGTCAGCTTATGGCTGGTGGCAAAGCGCAGTATTTCAGTGGAAGGGAAACCTCAAGTTAGCCTCTGTTAAAAAAAGAAAAGGCAGCTCTAAAGCTGCCTACTCTTTGATTTTACTTTTCGGTATCTCGATATTTCTCGAACCAAGCCACGATATGACCCACCTTTTGGATCAAGTTACTGGGCCTTGCGGCAATACCGTGCCCCGCTTTGGGAATGCGCACCATAGCAGTATCTATACCGCGTAGCTGTAGTGCTTGATAATACTGCTCAGTTTCACTCATTGGTGTGCGGTAATCATTTTCACCCGTTAGCAACATAGTTGGTGTTTTAACATTGCCTACCAGCGACAGTGGAGAGTGCTTCCATAGATGCTCGGTTGCTTCCCATGGCATGCCCGGCATCCAGTACTTTGCATAGTAATTATACGCATCTGCTGTCAGTGCAAAACTAATCCAATTAATCACAGGCTTTGCCACAACTGCGGCTTTAAAGCGATCTGTGTTGCCAATGATCCAAGCTGTTAATACACCACCACCTGAACCGCCAGTAACAAACAAGTTATCTTCATCAACAAACTTTTTCGCCACCATACCATCGACGACATCAATAAGGTCGTTGTAATCCTTTGATGGATAATCATGGTGGATGAGATTTGCAAATTCCTGCCCATAAGACGTACTACCCCTTGGATTAGCCCAGACCACCACATACCCTTTTGACGCCATCAATTGCACTTCTGTACTGTAATTCGGGCCATATGCGGTGTGTGGACCACCGTGGATCTCCAAAATCATGGGATATTTCTTAGAGCCGTCAAAGTTAGGCGGTAAGGCATACCAAGCTTGAATGTCCCTGCCATCGACTGAAGACTTAACGGTGATAGCTTTTACCTCAGCGGTCTTTTTGTGCCCTAACAAATCTTCATTTAAGTCTGTAAGTTGAACCGACTTTCTTCTTTTATCCACCAATGCGAGGTCTGCAGGTCGCTGTGTATCAGCAGTAGTGACCACTAAGCGGCCACTGCCAGCTACAGCAAAATGGCCCGAAGTATACGGACGTCCAAGTGACAAGCCTCCCAGCTCAGCAACTTTCTCTGTCACTTTGCCTTTTAAAGTGACATGGCCCACATACTGCTGGCCATGATCTACATAGCTAAAGTAAAGTCCACGTCCTTTTTTATCCCATTGATGGGCACTAATTGGGCGATCCAATGACTCGGTGAGATTGATCTGGTTTTTGCCATCTGGGTCCATCATGTAAATATCAAAGTTTTGGCTCGATAAGCGCTTATCTTCATAGTGGAGATAGGCAATTTTATCTCTTTGCTGATTCAGTTTAGGGCGATATTCAGGACCATTGTTATCGGTGATTTGAGTAACTTGACTATCAGCGACATTGATACGATAAATATCTGATTGGCGAGGCCTATTTTGCCAGTCATCATGACGATCTGCATTGAAATAAAGCGCTTTACCATCTTTACTCCAAGTTAATGACGAGCGGTGATGAAAATCCCCTTGCGTCAACTGTCGAGGTGTTCCTCCTTCCGCCGGCACCACATAAATATGATGATAGCCATGTTTGATAAAACCACCGCCATCACGCTTGTACAGCATGTCATCTATATATGTGGCGTTACCCGCCCACTGAGCCCCCTTTGGCTTCTTTGGCATATCTTTAAAAAGACCACTTTTACTCTTTGGCTTAAACATGGTGAACGCAATCCACTTACCATCTGGCGACCAACTTATATTGCCCACACTTTGATGCACATTGGTTACTCTTGCCGTTTGCCCAGAGTCTAACCAGCGTACATACAGCTGGTTATCACCCTCTGCGTTGGCTAAATATGCCAATCGCTTACCATCTGGTGAATACTTAGCACCGCGAAATTGATTTTTACCAGACAATAATGGTTGATGGGTATTGGTTTTTAAATCCACCTCCCACAGGTTAATGCGGGTGCTATCAGACATGATGTCCATTGCTCTGCGCTCGTAAACAACCTTATAACCGTCAGGGTGAACCTGCGGGGATGCCGCGTACTCAATATTGAACACATCCTCATACTGCCACGTATTATTGGGATGAGTATCTTTAGCCATCACTGGTAGCGCTATCATATGAGCTGCCAACAGCGTTAAACCTAGCTTGTTTTTATTTTTCATATTCAGACTCTTAGTATTGAACTCATCGCCTTAACATCACGGTTTGTACCGACATAAATGTCAATGAGTATTGTTACAATATATCAATTATCAGTTCAGTGCTAAGATGCCTTAAACAAATGGACTATTCAAAACAACTGCGACTAATTACCGTAGTAAGAGATGACCGACTTCACACTGAAAACCCGCCGTTGAATCCTGCAAAGCCCATACCATTAAGGCACACAATCACAGTATAAAAAAAATGCAATTGACTAACGCGAGGTTAATTGTGACTCTGAGTATGCAGTACAAAAAACAAACAAAAAGGATATAACATGAAATTAAAGCTAAATAAAAAAGGCATTAAACAGCTAAGCCAAAAACGACTTAACTCAGATGTCACTAAACAAGTTGGCGGTGGTGCTATTGCCTCGAAAGACTATTGGTGTCAATCTGGTCAAATGCCATGTTGGACCAATGGACCCTGTATCACAACCCCGTATAAAGGTTGTAATACCAGAGGTTGGTGTCAAGGCTAATAATCTGTACTAGGTTCCCCATATTAATGCCGATCTAGGTAGTACGGCATTGATAAGTAGCAATTCACTCATTGTTATAATTCGCTTTTAGTCATTGATAAGCCCACAAGAAACAGTAGCCCGTTTAAACGATTACCAGTCACATCGTTTCACTTTTTCAAACCATGGGCGATTAAAGCGCTTTGTTACCGGCTTTTTAAACCCTGGCAGTATCATATCCATGCCTGTTGACAAGTGTTCACTTACCAATTTGCGGATCCTGTCATCATCTAACTGCGTGTAGGCGTCGAGCAACCGCTTCTTCTCTTTTACCGTTAAAGGCTCTCCATGCATATGCTTAAATCGTGTATTGAGCCACAGTAGCAAAGCTTGCTTGCCCTCATTAGGAAATGCCAACGTCAAGGTTTCAGTTGGGCTATATAATCTTTGAAAATTGACCCATTGTTGCTGCAAAGCAAAGACAAAAAGTAAATTTACGCCCGCAGAGATCTGGCCCGAGCGTTTGTCAATATTTTGATACCCTGCCAGTGCCGCCCTAAAGTGTTGCTCAGCCCGTTCAATACGCCCTTCTTCAAGTGCAATCAAACCCTGGTTATTCTCAATGATTGCCAGCAGGTTTTTTCTATCGGCAAGTTTTGCTAATTTCTGTGCTTTGCTATAAAGCGCTTTCGCTTTTTCCAACTCATCAAGTTGCCGAGCAAGCAGTGCCAAACTATTTGTAATGGTCAGTCTTTGCCTATCATTAATCGCATACTTCACCGAGCACTCTAAGCTGATTTGCGCATCAATGATGTAATCGTGTTTACGCAGCCAAATACCTGTACCACTTGTAACTGTTACGAGCTTATCAATAAAGTAAGGGTGTGTTTGATGATGAAAAATCGCTTCTATAGAATCAATGATTTGCTTCAGTTCACCAGTAAATACGGACGCCCGCATTGCAGCAATATGCCACCTAATTTGCTGGACATCTGTCAAGGCGTGAGGCGTAGGAATATTATTGAGAATTTTCAGTGTTCGAGAAGGGTCAACACGAAGATAATCCTCCGCTTCTTTGAGCTTATCGTCCAGTGGAGCGGCCACAACCGTACCTGTAATAAGACTAAGTAAGGCAATTACCTCAGCAGCTCGCACATCACCTCTCCACCGAATAAGTTAACTAAAATATAGATAGGCAGCGCGTATTATTCAAAATAACCGAGCGCTTGATACATAAAACACCGACTCTATGGTTGATGTGAGTCAGTGTGATAGACCCATAAGATAAGCACAATAATTGGCAAGTTTTTAGTAACGGGCCCAAACGGGTGCAACCAAAAACTGCCATCAATCCACGATAATAGCCCACTATATACAACAATTGTAAGTACCTGCACCATACAGCACAATTTGACTTTTTTCTGAGCTAACAACCAAAGCCCCAATCCGATATCCAATGCGCCACCACCATAGACAGCGAGCTTGGCTAAGGTGCCATAAATTTGTGCTTCTGCAAGAATATCAAAACCAATATGGGGCGCAAAAAACACCGAAGTTAAGCCGGTAAATATCCAGACAAACGCGAGGCTAAAGCAGGCGCAGTGATACAATCTCTTGTGCTGTAAACGCATTCTTTATACCACTGATAGAGGCTTAAAGACCATTAGCACCAATAACGCTAAAATAGCGATAAAAGCCGGGATCCCCAACAGGGTCCAACGCCGCATTAAGGCTTTAAATTCGCCAGTCACATGCCCTTTATCGATAGATTCTTTGGCTAGTCGACGTAGTCTATATTGTATTTTCAATACTGGAAGCCAACAGAGACCGATTAATCCAAAAAGCCCTGCAACCATTAAAAACCAAGGAGATTGATAAGAGTAGCCTAGTAGATGCATTAGATAGAGGCCACTTACGATTTGTGTCACAACGGCCGGTGTAGTAAACAGCCAGTCTCCTAATACAACATGTTGCGTGGTCACATAAATTGCTTGAGGGTTATTAGAGCGGTTTGCCATGAACATAAAAAACGCGATGCCCGCACCTGTCCCCATCACCACAATCGCCGCTAAAATATGAATAAACTTGGCGATAAAATATGGTTCCATCATTTCAATACCTGCTCTTTTTGATATATGCCAAACGCATTAAAGTGCGCGTAAAACTCTGATAATTTCAACAGACCAACACACGCTGTGGCTCCTCGGTGATCGATGCTATCTGATAGCAGTTTTTTGGCAATAATTATTGCTGAAAAAGTGGGAATATAAGGCCCGTGACCATCTGGAGCATACAGTCGCCAAGTCAATGTCTGAGGCTGGACGTTTAAATCTCGTCCCTTAATCGACACTTCCATCGCGCCAATATCACTGCCAAATTTAAGAAAACAATTGCTCAAAGTATCGAGTTGCTTAGCTAAAGGAGCCCAGCTTTTGACTATGTTCCACTTGGCAATAGCAGCCATTGTGACCATCCCCCAGTGTAATAAAGGCAATTCTAATCCAGCTTGAAAACTCACTCGCTCGGAAACACCATACCGCTCGGGAAATAAGGCCAGATCTGGCACATCTACATTGGCTAATAAACGGCGCTTTGCAATATCGCCAAAGTCATGATTTTTAGCATCCATCCAACCATAGGCTGGTTGCCAGCGATCTTGCCTAAATACCGAAAAGGGATGCCCTGTGTAGGTAAGAATGGCTTCAATTGTCGCAGTGCCTCTTTGGGCTTTATTCCCAGGTGCAATTGCGATATCAATACTGTCTATATTTTCAAACAAAGGTAAAAAGTGATCGATCACCGCCGAAGATAACCCGGGTACCGAACTGGCACCACTTACGACTAACACACCATTTTCCCGCGCCATTTTATCTAAACAGCCAATATCACATACAAACTGTCTGTCATCAGCTAAATCAATATAATGGGCTCCGGCGTCAATACAGGCCTTTGGTACTGTGTAGCCTTGGCCTTGATACGGTCCTCCTGTATGGATCACCATAAATGGCTTTTGTGCTTTCAATTGCTGTGAAAATGCGTCTGCATGCAAATCTACCTGCCACGTTTCAAGTGTTGCATTAGAGGATTTTTTCAGCAGTTCTACAAATTGCTCAGCTTTTTCTTGGTTTCTTCCTGCTATTATCAAGGTAATATCATGGCTAGCTAAAGATTTCGCTATGCGCTGACCAAAATTACCATAGCCACCTAATATAATTACCTTTTTTGACATTGCCTATCCTTACTTCTACTACAGTATCAAAATTGCTGGTTTTTAACTCATTAAGATCAAAGAATATCAGTCCAAATCTAGAGCCTTTATCGTTCGTTATACTACCCAAAATCACAGACACAACAAAGCGCTGAGTTTGCCGCGTCTTCAACATTGCATAATGAAAAAAAATCTATTCATTTCACATTGCAAAGTGTGCGATCACGGCTAGACTTGCCTTGAATTCTATCAGGACAAGGAGTTATTTAATGACGCTTAAAACAACAGGAAAGGTAATAGCTGTCCTTTCTCTTGCCACCCTTACCGCTTGTATGAGCACATCTCAATCACCTTATTTAAAAAGTTCTCTCTCTGAGGGGATTGGTCCACTTGAGGTAAGAGCCCCCTATGCAAATTACGTCAACTACTATGGCTATGTTGACGCCACCGTCAAACCAGAGGGCGTATATAAAGGGAAAGATACGTACTATTTGTACGCATGGGTACCTGCGGCTGTTGACGAAATTGGTATCTCAATGCAGTCACCCGTTGAGTCAAAGCCAACTGACAAAGACTTTGTGCACACAAACTTTGCTCCGGGGATGGAAAAAGACCAAGCAAAGTATTTTGATACTTACATCGTGTTTGATCGTATGAATATCATCGACAGCAAAAAAATTGCGCAAGGCGGTAAAGTATTGCAGCCATTGGGTTACAACGATGACACACGAGAATTACCAGCAAACCCCAGTGGGGCTTATTACAACTCGCTCTTAAGACAAACAACCAATTTAAACAACCCGACTGAATCTTTAGTCAGAGGGGTTTATCGTATCTCATTCACCTCTTTCCGCTCTCAAGTTGAGGGCTCATTTGAAGCCACCATTGGCACCAATGTACCAGGTGTGAAAATTGCGGCTTCATTGGAGGAGCTTCATAAGCTAGTTAATGACGGCAAATTATAACAATAAGTCAGGGTGATGCAGTGCATCACCTTATCCCACCTCATGGCTGTAAGCTTCAAGTTTACTGTAGCATTATCGCTATTCCTTAACGCAAATTAGCTCAATGACTAACTCACCCTCAAGGTATTAAATTAGTTAAAAATAAAACCCAAAGTTTTAGACTTATTTCAAACAGTCGCTTCAGCATCATCCTTTAATCAAAAATGGCGCTGACCACCTTAGTTCAGCGCACTGAAAGCAATTTAAAGCACCGCCGTTAAAATTGAATTTATGCTTGGATACCACATCATCATCCCAGCAGCAGTCAAACCAATAAGCGTAATCAAAACACCAAAACAAGCTACCCCAGCAACACACCATCTAACGCTCACATGTCGATGACGTTTACCCCATAAAATTAATTCATACATGGCCATTGGCAACAGATAGCAGGCGAACGAAAGAAATATATCAACAGGACCATCAAGTGTTAGCGTATTACCATTCATCCCCTGATTAATTAAATACCACCCCATCAGGTATAGACGAAATGTCCAAACTCCATTGACCAATAAGAAGCTATGTACCGCCATGCGTTGATGTGCATCAAAACGCTTTTTAATCGCGTAACGCCAAGCGAAGTAAATGGTGATAGGGATCAAAACGCCATTTAGCGTAATCCCCAGTGATCCTATATCACTGAGCCGGTGGCCTGCTCCCCATGTTAGATATAGGCCAGTCAACGCCCCCGATAGACCTAGTAAAAAAAACACTCGGCCATTGTAGCGGTGAAAACGAGGGTAGCGCTTACGCACATTGGGGAGCAGTTGGAATAAGCCACTCAATGCCAATAAAGCTGCGGGTAAAACATGCGCAAAAAACATTGCTGATTGAAAGTTAATATTGCTATTGAGCCCTTGCGCTGGAGATATAGCTCCTGCTTTTTCGATACTGCCCATAGCCAAAGGCAATGCATATAGACTCAAGATATAGATGGCAAATGCCCACTGCCCTGCCAATGCCACCGCCATCCAGCTTTTAGTCGCACCATTGAGTGTATTTTCAGCGGTTAAGGTAGGTAGTTTAAGTTGTGATAAAGTTAAAGAAATCATCTTAGCCCCTTTTGTAATCTGTTGATTTAATTACTAAGGTGACAAAAACAACGCGATTAGTCGCACCGAATTCGAAATTCGGTGCATGGTTTTTTGCAATCTTTACTTACAAAAGCAAAATTGAGGTATTGAGGCCAGTTGAGTACGATTAGCATGTCGATTTTTTTACCTGTATTCGAGCTTTGGGATCACCACATGATACAGCCATACATTCATGTCATTTTGCTAGCTGTTAGCCTTATCTTGCTATTTGCTCAACTCGGTGTGCGTAATAAAAAGACACTACATATTTTATTTGCAATCTTCTGTGGCTCAGTTGCAATGACCGCAGCTAAACGTATTACCGGCGCAGACCTTGGTCCCTATCAATACCTCATCGGCATGCTTGCCTGTGCAACTTGTAATTGCTTCTGGTTGATCGCAAGAGCGCTCTTTCGAGAAAAAAACCCGATAGCATGGCAGCACATCGCCGTTGCGATTACAATTGCAGTACTGGTCGTGTTTCAACAAGGTTACCTCTTTGCCACTGCACACTGGACGCTGCACTCCCCTTGGCTAAGCCTGTTGTTCAGCTCATTGGGAGAGGTCACTATTTTATTGTCGTCTGGTATATTGATGCTCTCTTGCTGGGAGGCATGCAGAGGCTTTAATCAAGCATCTCGTATAGATAAACAACAGCGCATTGTGTTTTTGAGCATTTTTGGTAGCGCTATTTTGATCAGTAAAACAGCGCAAAATGTGCTTAATGGTAACCCAGAGCAACTGGCTTTGATCACATCACTGCTCACCATAGGTATCTTAATTTGCTTACAAACACTACTTATCTGGCGCAGCACTTTACGTAAACAAGCACAGGAAGGCACTATCGCGCCTCATGCTCACAGCTTAAAATCACACGCTACCAGCTCTGAAGAAACTAACTCCCTTGCAAAGCAAATTCACAACCTTATCATCGAGCAACAGGGCTACCTGCAAACAAATTTAAAAGTGGCAGACATTGCAAGAAAGCTCGATGTCTCTGAGTACAAGGTCAGCAAAACATTGCGAGAGCATATGGGCGCCCGTAATTTTAACCACTATATCAATGAACAACGTATTCAACATGCCATGCAGTTATTAAGTGATGCCGATAAACAACACTGGTCGGTACTCGTCGTTGGACTTGAAAGCGGTTTCGCCTCTGTCGGTCCATTTACTCGCGCCTTTAAAGCCTATACAGGTTCAACACCAAACCAATATAGACAAACTCTACCACCTGCGACACAGGTATCTATCTGACCCTCTCCGGTTTTAAAAACGATGTAAAATACGCCTAAAACAAAAATAAAAAATTCTAACCCACAGGCATTTCACCCAGCCTAAAAATAAATAATTTCATATAAATTAATGAGGTAAAAGTATTTCAGAACAAACCGAACACGATTCTTCCACTCAATATTTTTGTCATATTTTTGGAACCAACTTGCCACTTTTTCTTAGCTTATTTGTCTTTTTTGCTCTCTATAGTAGCGTCACTAAAACCGATAAATGAGAAAGGATTATGAAAACAAAATTACTGCCATTGGCGCTGTTATGTAGCACAACCACCTTATTAACGGGTTGTTTTGATTCAGATGACAACGAAGTTAAAGCCAAAGTCCCAAATCAAGAAGTGGTGATTGGCACAGCTATCGAGTTGCGTCTGATGGAAACCACAGATCTACATGCCAATGTGCTTAATTTTAACTATTTTACAGATGCGCAAGACAACAAAGTCGGCCTAGTAAAAACCGCAGCCTTAATCCATAAAGCAAGAAACGAAGCGCAAAACTCAGTACTTGTCGACAATGGCGATCTCATCCAAGGTAGTCCCTTAGGTGACTACATAGCTAAAATAAAAACCCTGCAAGACGGTGAAGTTCACCCTGTTTATAAAGCGATGAACACCTTGGACTATGACGTTGCCAATATTGGTAACCATGAATTTAATTTCGGTTTAGAGTTTTTACAAGAAGCCATTGATGACGCAAATTTCCCCTATATTTCTGCCAATGTCTTTAAATACGATGGAGACGATGATGATAGCAATGATGAGCCTCTGTTCTCTCCCTATCTTATTCAAGACAAAGCATTTGTAGATACAGATGGTAATACTCATACCATCAAAGTCGGTTATATCGGATTTGTGCCTCCGCAAATCATGCAATGGGATAAGGCTAACCTTGAAGGTAAAGTCATTGCCAAAGACATCGTCGCGATGGCGAACAAATACGTGCCAGAGATGAAGTCAAAAGGCGCGGATATCATCATTGCCATTCCACACTCAGGGATCGATACCTCCGCACATACTGAAAAACAAGAAAACGCCAGCTACCACCTGTCTAAAGTTTCCGGTATTGATGCCATCATGTTTGGTCATTCTCATACCAATTTCCCAGGCCCACGCTATGAAGGCATGGAAGACAAAGGAATTGACACCAAAAAAGGAACGGTTAATGGCGTGGCCGCCGTTATGCCTGGCTTTTGGGGCAATCACCTCGGTATTATCGATGTAACTCTCACCTATCAAGCTGACGGCTGGGCTGTAACAGGATCGCAATCGACACTCATGCCGATATATGAACAAGATGCAGATAGAAACGTCACCTCTTTGGCTGACAACGATGCCGATATTGAAGCTGCTGTGCACCATGACCACGAAGAAACTCGCACTTGGGTAAATGAACCTTTTGCAAAAATCACCAATCAAGTAAATAGCTTTTTTGCCCTCGTCAACGATGACCCTTCCATCCAAATCGTGACCGATGCACAGACCTGGTATGCGCAAGAGAAAATGCAAAACTCAGAGTATGATGGACTACCAATTCTTTCTGCCGGCGCACCATTTAGAGCTGGACGTGGTGGTGCCGACGACTATACCTATATCGCTGCTGGTGATATTGCTTACCGTAACGTTGCTGATTTATATATCTACCCAAATACATTAACAATCTTGAAGTTAAATGGCGCCGAAGTAAAAGAGTGGCTAGAAATGTCGGCTGGGCAGTTTAATCAAATTGACCCTGATTCAATGGAAATGCAGTCATTGATCAATGATGACTTCCCTTCATATAATTTCGATGTTATTGACGGCGTCACTTACCAAATAGATATCACTCAACCCAAGCGTTACAACAGCAAAGGCGAAAAAGTATCTGATGGCCAGCGTATCAAAGCGCTTTCATATCAAGGGAAGCCCATTTCCGACGAACAAGCTTTTTTAGTTGTCACCAATAACTATCGCGCTTCTGGTGGTGGTAACTTCCCGGGCATCAGCGCTGATAAAATCATCAACCCATCACCTGATGAAAACCGCCAAGTTGTTGCCAATTATATCACCCACAAAAGCGGAGCTAATGAAGGAAAAGGTTTAGATCCTTCTGCCGATATGAACTGGTCATTTACTGCCATTGAAAACGCACAAATTCAGTTCACTACGTCAAACAGTGAACACGCTAAAACATACAGTGAACAATTCAATCATATTCAGCCGCTTGATAAAACCAATGAAGCTGGCTTTGCACTGTATCAGCTGAACTTATCTCAACTTAACAACCAATAACACCCAAATACCCATACGGGGTGCACAAAAGAGTGCACCTCACCTCCTTTGCAGCTATTTAGGAAGTTGGCTGCAACAATAAACCAAACCAACGGGAATTGAAAAATGACTGTAAATAAACTGACTTTATCAGTCTTGCTCAGTGCGGGTTTACTTGCCCATTCAACCTTTACAACCGCCGCAGCCTACGACTGGAATAACACAGCGCCAGTTAAAGTACCTAGTGCAGCCAATAATAACGGCAAGACCGTTTATTTTGACGTATCTCATGGTGGCGTTGAAGGCAATGCTGACTGGGTCATTGACGGCGCTTTTTCGGACTTTGCAGACGCACTTGTTCAACAAGGTTATACCGTCAAAGAATACCGCGGTGTTGACCTAAACAATGATGGCCGTATCCGCTTTTACGATGATCGTACTAATGGCGCACAAACAAATGAAGCCATCATTACCTTTGATGCAATCAAAGACGCCGATGTATTTGTACTAGCAGAAACGAATAGACCATTCACATTGGCTGAGCAAGCTGCGCTTGAGCAATATGTCGCCAGTGGCAAAGGCATATTTTTCGTTGCCGATCACTATGATGCGGATCGCAATTTAAATACTTGGGACGCGACCGAAGTATTCAACGGCTACAACCGCTCAGATCTGAGTAAATACAACATGGGTGGCGCATATGGCGACTGGCGCAATCCAAAATCGGCTCATGCAGGATGGCTAGTTGAAAACTTTGGGATCCGATTCCGCTTTAATGGTGTTGACTACAAGCAAGGTGTGAGTGGTGTAGAGCCTAGTGCTCAAACTGAAGGGATCACACAAGGTGTTGACCCGATCTTGATGGCCGCTGGCGCAACCCTCGCAATTGTTGACCCACAAAAAGCCAAGGGACTGGTTTACTTCTCAGAATCCGATACACCAGTCAAATGGCGACATGCCAAAGATGACGGACTATATTTTGGCGGAAAAGCTGAAGGCCCCTACGTTGCTATCGCCAAATCTGGTGCCGGTAAAGCCGCTTTCATCGGTGATTCATCCCCGATAGAAGATGCGACACCAAAATACCGTCGCCAAGATAACGGCAACACTAAAAAAACTTATCCTGGTTGGACAGATCCCGGTCATGCTTCTGTACTCGCTGTTAATATCATAAACTGGCTTGCATCCCCTGAAAGTTACCAATACTTCGATGGTCAAAATGGCCATGCCAGCGGGTTTGCTACACCGACCCCCATGGCATCTCAAGAAATGTCAGATCCCAACAATGGTCAACCGTGGGGCACGCCAGCTAGCGGTTTTAATCCATGGGACACAGATACCTACAAAAACAATTCGTTTAATGCCCCATATGGAGACGGTCAAACAAATCCTGATCCTGACCCGGATCCAAACCCAACACCGGGTAATGCTGTATCTGTCAGCGATGCGTTAGCGGCACAGCAGAATACACCTCTAGTCGTGATCGGTAAGGTTACTGCTGCGATCAATGGTATTTACGGATTGCAACTAAGCGACCTCAACAATCCCGCAACACACATTTTTGTTAAGCTGGAAAGCAACCAAAGAGCCGACTTTAACCCACAGCTAAACCCTGCAATTTTAAATCAAAATATTATTGTGACAGGAAAGCGCAACAGCTATATGGGTGAACCAGGCATTCGCTATGTCACTGAATTGCAAATAGCGCCTTCATACATGTCAGTTGAACAAGCATTGGCCACTGCACAAGGTGAGTCTATCGAGTTAACGGGTCGCGTAAAGTCTGCTTTAAATAATATTTATGCATTGATTTTAGAAGACATTAATGACCCAAGCTTTACCATCAATATCAAATTAGAAAGCAGCCAGCGCGCGCAGTTTAGTCCTGTATTGAACCCTGATGTACTCAATGCAACTTTAGTGATCAAAGGGGTGCGTGACAGCTACATGAGTCAGCCTGGTGTACGCCAAGTTTCAAGTATTACACTGACTTCAGATGATAATAGCGGCAACCCAGATCACGGCAGCGATCTAAGCGTCTCTGATGTGTTAGCAATGAACAATGGTCAACCTGTGGTTGTATCAGGCACTATCACAGCAGCAATTAACAATAAATATGCGCTTGAACTGACGGACTCAAACAATGCTGGTAACAAGCTTTATATTAAGCTTGAGTCTTCACAGCGCGATACCTACAGCCCTTTGCTCAACCCTGAGTTAATTGGCAAACGACTGAGAGTCGAAGGCATTAAAAATGATTATATGAGCCACCCAGGTGTGCGCAGTGTGAGCAAATTAACACTGCTAAATTAATCATATAGCGAAGAGGTTCAGGCCATATTGGCCCGAACCTTTTAGGTTATTGTTTTATTGCTTGAATGGGTGTCGATGAAAAATTCACGTATTGATTCAATATCGCCTGACCATCGCTATTTTGGGTGAAAGTGAGGTAGATATTACTGTCCTCAAAAAAGAAGCTATTTGGCGACATCGCATATAACTCTTGATACCCCCAGCCCTCTTGTAAGAAATACAAATCACCTTGATAATAAGCGACCGTATAGACAGCCCCATTTTGTAGGCGGTATTCACCCGCAAACGCACGAAGTTGTTCATCAGAGAGAGACACTTCTTTAAAACTCGGAATATTTATATCTAACGCTTTTGCTGCCAAGCGCTGGCTAAGGACAAGTGGAGAAATATTGGTGTTGTTTGACAACACAGCAACATAAAGTGCCTCTTCAGGCACATATAGCGCATCTGAAACAAAGCCATTGATCCCGCCATTGTGTGTGATCACTTGGTAATCGCCCAATGTGGTCACAGCAATGCCATATCCATAATTCGAAATGCGACCATCATTTAAAGTCACTGGTGCCAGCATTTGCTGGTAGCTTTGCTCACTGATTAATTGTTCATTTGCAAGCGCATAAAACCAAGTATTTAAGTCAAAAACATTGGAAGAAAGCGCACCAGCTGCATGAGGCCAACTCGTGTCAACATGGACAGGAGTGATATAACCATTTGATGTAGCATCATAGCCTGACACGTGATTTTTGATGACTTTGCGCCCGGCATAGTGGCTATTTTTCATATCTAGTTTTTGAAAGATATGCTCATCTATAAACTCCGCATAAGACTGTCCGCTAGCCACTTCTATGATCTTGCCAAGCAATAGATACCCTGTATTTGAGTAGGCCATACCATCACCGGGCTGAAATTTCATCGGGTGCTGAGCAACCCTTGTAAGTATCTCGTCCAAGGTTGCTGGAGCGGTTGCTTCTTTTAGCATCAACTCTCTGTCTTCGGTGTAATTGGCAATACCCGACGTATGCGTTAATAAGTGCTCGATAGTGACCACATGACCATCAGTAGGGAAGTTGGGCACATATTTATGAATATCATCCGTTACAGACAACTTCCCACGCTCTTGCAAAATCATAATCGCCGCGGCGGTAAACTGCTTGGTGATTGAGCCAATTTTAAAAACACTTTTGGCTTTTAGGGGTACATTCAACTCTAAGTTGGCACGGCCAATGGCTTTTTTAAAAATCACGTCACCGTCTTTACTGATCAAAGCAGCAGCCCCGGGTTCACTGTGGCTAAGTTCACTGCGCAGTACTTTACGATATTCCTTTTTATAAGTTTTTGAATCACTAGCCGCCGCATCGGCGGCACCCAATGATAAGGTCGTAGCTATTACAGTAACAATTAAAGAAGGTTTCATCTCAATTTCCTTGTGGTTTGGTATACGCCCATTATTCAACCATCTAGGCTCTCCTTTTGTTGTCGAAAAAGTGTTCTTTGTTGTTACAAAGTATATAAAACTGTCTGGACATTCTGGCATTAAGCCTGCTTATTTGTTTACACTCACAATACGCAAAGGACACGCAAAAGATGAATGTAAACAGCGTAACATACTCCCCTTATAACTATTCAAACACTGCAACAGCGAAACCAACAAGGTTCGACCTGACCAATGCGACCGATGTACAGCAGGTACATATAAGCGAAAATGGCAGAATTGCGGATACTAAATGGCAATCCATTGCCAACAAATATGATGTGCACAATATCTCAGATGTAGAAGCAGGCGCTATGTCACGAGATTTATTCGATGCTGGCTTTATTAATACCACCCAAATGATGATCTTAATGGCCCCCTCATCTATGAACGAGACACCACTGAAAAAACATGACATGCTCAATGATATGAAATATACGTTTCAAATATCAGCTTCACTGGGGGGACATTCCCCCACTTCCAAAGAGCATTACCTCAATGCTATTAATGTGTTGGAGCGCCTAAAAGACTCGCGCGCCCCCTCCTAGTTACTTTTTATCACTCTCATAGTAATTGCCCGTCGCCCTTGCCAAGGCTTTATATACAAAAGGAATTTCAATATCTGGGTAACGTTCAAACAGTGACTCACGCATATAGAAGGTAAACTGCTTCGCACTTTCTATCGGCAACTCACTGGGGCGCTTTCCATGAATAATTTGAATGGCCATTTCGCTGGCAACATGGCCCTGCTCAACTGGTGATGCACTAAAAGCAATTTGCCCTCCATCATTGACATAGGAAGAAGAAAACCCAAGTACAGGCACATTAGCGGTGCTTTCCTGTGTCCACCTGATCACTTCTTTAACTGCTACACGATCTTTCCCTTTGCTATTACATGGATCTTTCCCTTCGGCATCTTTGTCTGGAACCAGTGTTTTGTAGCCATTTAATAAAATTAAATCAGATTGCTGATTGGCCAACAGCACCGCTTCTTGCCATTGTTTGTAACTACAAACTTTGATGATATCTAGGTTAATTTCTGGCGCCCAAGTATATTGCTTGATCAACTCGATATTTAACTTACTAGTTGTCGAGTTATCGGTGATGAAAACCACATCTACCGGATCAGAATCGGCGATATTTATGCTATCGGGAAAAAATATTTTTAAGATACTTTCTTTGACAATCGGCAGTGGCCGTCGCTCTAAAATCCCCGTTACATTATCTGCTTGATCAAAACCATAAGCCTCAGGTTTGGCGTTTACGCCAGAAAATACCACGTTTATCTTGGGGTGATTTAAATAGTGTTTAGTCACATATTTTTGCGCGTTGTCATCAACTGCGATGATCACATGCGGCTCCCAGCTGTCAATCAGTTTCTGAGCACGTGTGCCCGCGCGCGATTTAAACCCGCTGCCAGAATGACGCTTGGTATCCATATAATGATATCGTACCGAAAATGCCTCATCTTTTAGGACTTGGGCTATCCCGATATTAACCCTATCAGTCCAAGAATAACCAATGTGGTAACTGTGCAGAACCAGCACTCTGGGTTTGTTTTGTACCGCAATAAGGGTGTAAGCAATAAACCCAAATATAAATAATAACGGGATCAATCGATTTAAGTGATTAACCATGATGAGCTCCTTATCTTATAACATGTTTAACCAGCGAAAAAACGGCAATGTGCAATAGATAGCCGCGATGCGAAACAGCACCGACAACGCATTAAATTTAAGAAAAGAGGCATGATTGTAGAGTTTTGCTTTTTTTTGAACGACCCCCTGAAACATCACAAAATAGGAGGCTTGATAGGGAAAAAGCCAGCACTCTGCGAGCATGAGAATGATAAATGCCACCACCCAAGGATCAATACCATGTGATTCTGCCAAAGGTATAAAAATAGCCGCAGTGAGCATACCGGCAGCATTTATCGGTAAGAATAAGCGCAGTGCAAAAACAATACCGATTAATATCAGTACAAAAAACTCAAAGTCCTGAGCCATAAATACGCCAACAAGATTGAGTCGCTCACTGAGCAACATATCAATTTGCGTATAGTTGAGAATATGCACCATGCCAATCATAGAGCCAAGCAAAATCAAAAAGCGCCAATCAATGTCATTTTTAATTTGCTTGTTGCTGATCATACCCAGAGCTAAAAAAACAAATAATACCGTTAAACTCACCCATGATAGCTGGATTTTATGAAATGAAGCTGTGACTACGGCCAATAGAAAAAACAATACGCCGCACAAGGCAAACCACTCTAAACTTGTTATTGGGCCTAGCATAGCCAGTTGATCTTTTATGTCTTGCTTCGATATTTTGGGTTTTTCACTATGTCTAAACATAAAATGCGAGCACACCAAAAATAGCGTCAACATTACCAAACCAGCTACGGATGCGGCCGTAAACCAATTCATCCATTGAAACTCTTCTCGACGCTGTACAGGCAGTAAACTAAACACCAATAAATTTAGTGATTTACTGGTCATAAAAATGGCTGAAAAAATACTCACGCCAGCAAACATAGAGAGACTTAAACGCGTTGCTGCCGCACTGCCATTTTTGAACCCTAGACTTTTACTCATATCTACTAGCATGGGTGACAATAGCCCCACTCTGCCATTGGAGCTTGGGATCATAGGCGTCAAGAAAACCCCTAAAAGCAACAAACTAAAATTGTAACTGAAGGTCGAGTTTGGGCAGCGTTGTAAAATCCATAATACTACGCGGTAGGTAGCGCCTGATGCGACCAGCACAGAGCCCAACCCAAATATGCTCAACGCCATAAAAAAACTCCCCGATGCATAGCCCGACAACGCAACCTCGCTGGGCACCACGCCCAAGCTTAAGCAAATAATGAGTGTAAACAAACCGGCAGCGTACATAGGGATGAGCTGAAATACCCACATAATTAAAGTCACGCTGAATGCAGCAATAAACTGCTTTTGTCGCCAATTAAGCAGTGCATCACCTCCTTGTTCTCCAAAATACAAGATGCAAGCGGGGGTCAGTACAACCAAAAGCCAACCCAAGGCCTTGAACCAGTCTTTGTATTGAGTATCAACCTCGGGGACTTCTATCAGCTCTTGCTGTGCATCCAGCGCCGCAGGCGTGTGCACTTGCTCTAGCAACACTTTGCGAAACATGTCCTTAGAGGCTGTGTGCTCAGGCGCAATTTCATGCGCTTTATCACTGGGAATGGCCAAAAATATCGAAGACTCTAAAACAACGACCTCACTGAGGTAGCCATTCACGCCAAGTAGCGCCTCTTTGCCTATCACCCCCTCACTCAAGGTTTGACATTCCCCAGTGGAGCTCGTCAGCTGCACACTGCCAGTTAGCAGTACATAATATTGCTCAGCCGACTCCCCATGTTGAAAAAGCTTTTCACCGGGGGCGACTTGATACTTTTGTATATAAGGCAGTAATCTCGCGAGCTGTTGTCGGCTCCAGTCGTCAAACTCTTCTGTTTGGCTAAGGCGCTCAATATCTCGCTGTAATACAGGTAAATCACGACTTGCCTCCCCATCTGAGTGGGCGCCGTCAAGCGCACTGTGTTTATTTGCTAATAATTGTTCATTCATAATATGGTTCCGAGCTTGTCGCTACTTAAATCGAATTGAAATCAACCTAGTTTCAAATAGGTAATAAAAAACAAGGCACAGCTTAAAAAGGGCCAATAAAACAGTCTGGGTAATAAGTTATCTTTGTGGTGGATGAAATACATGCGCTCTGTACGTGACAACAACACACTGTTAATGGTGACTAGCGCTAAGGCTAAATAGGCGAGAAAATAGTAACTCTCGTAATAGTTGATCCCCGCATCGTTTAATTCGCCTCTGAGTGTGCTATGCCACAGCATGGTTGAAAACATCAAAGCTGAGGAGCCTGTGATCACCGCCATGGGATTGAATCCAAACACATCCGCTTGGCTCTGATTTGCAGTAGATAAAATCAATAGCAAAAATAAAATGACAAACACCATCATCATCGGCGCAACGTGGGTGATCAGAGGGTTGATAAAGGCGCGCTTGATAGACACATTAAAGTACAACTCAGCGAGGTTATATCTATCAATGTAATTGCTTATACCAAAGTCCGTTTCATAATTGCTTTTGCGCAAACTGAAGTAACTATTTGCGATATCCCACCCCGTCAATTTAGCAACGGTGTTGAGGCCTGGTTTAGCAGAGTGGTAAACCAAGGGGTAAGCATTTAAATCAGGCTCCAAAACAATGTTATTCGCCATGTTGAGGTGCTTTAAGCGCAATGAAACTGTACCGCTGTCAAATGGGTAATAACTGTGGTCAATTGCCAATGGCAAGACGACTTTAAAATACCAACCAAGGGTTTCGGTGTTATGTGTTATGTCCCGATAATGATGCTCACCGAAGCGATAAAATAACTTGCCATCTACGGCATCGGCAAACACCACCCCCTTTTGCTTATCTTCAATAAGACCATCAAGATCATACTTTTGCCAAATGTACCCACTGATCACCAGCTCATTGAGGTTTTGGTATTCAATAGAGCGCACCAATATACCTGTTTTCACAAATTGGGCTGGGTGCTGCTTTATTTGGTCACTGTATCTCAGGTATCTCGCCCGCGCTTTTGATACATCTTGTTCATCGGTGAGCTTAAGAGAGTCGCTCTGGTGCTCGTATAAATGGACACTTGCCTCTTTAGCGATCAGTGCTAGGCCCACCATAAAACTCATGGAAATCGCCCCGACAAACAACCAACTAGATGGCAACCAGCTCGGTGTTGTGATTCGATGTCTAGTTTTAAAATACAGACCAATGATGCAGTTGATCGCAAATAGTGTTGAAACCAATACCAAGTTAACGTACATGCGATGTAACTCTTTGGCGTTATACCCAAGTTCATTGGTCATAAACACCACATGCAATTGCCAGTTGGTGTGAGCAATAAGTTTAGAGAACACTTTTGCTTTGCCACTTTGCAATTGAAATGTTTTTGCTTGTGCATCTCGCTGCATTAATCGCTCTGTAAAACACGCCCCACCGCGCAGATAACACGCTAAAATCACATCTTTTTTACTGGCATACTGACTCACTCCACCATTGGTTAGCACCACTTCTTGTTTGGCCAGCTGTTCATTTGGGTGATAAATCAGATTGCCCTGCTCAGACACCACAAAGCCATATCCAGTTTTCCAAAAGTGCCGCGCGCGCATAATGGATTTAAGCTCGGTTAGGGAGTAATTGAGAGAGATCACACCCGCAACTTGAGAGCGACTCGCATCGGTAAAAAATGGGATAGAGTAGCCGATAATGTATGCACCACTGGTGCTGCTGAATTTTGGCTCTTGCCAAATTGCGCGCCCCTGCTCTACGGCTTTGGTGTACCACTGAGTTTTTTTGCTGCCTATTTGCGTGTAATCATAGTTTTTGGGTTTAATTTGGATTTGATTATTAGACTGAAATGCATACCAAGATTTCAATTCATACTGATCACTAGCAATTGCACCCGGCGTATTGAATATCTGTTTATCCAGCGACACACCCACTGCGAAGATCTGCCCTTCTTGACGGTGTTTGTTGCTCTGCAATGTATGAGTCAATATGCGTTTAACTTTTGTATCTAACGCTAAACTCATATCATGCTGGCTAAAATCCTCATCACTTAATTGAGATTTTATGGTGTCGCCGACCTCGATAAGGTACGCAATCTGTCGCTCAATATGCTTTGCAGCATAGAGGGTCTCTTCATACGCCAAAGTGTTTTTTTGTTCAAACACGTGCGTTTTATTTTGGAAGTACTGAGGGACCAAATAAATAAGCAAGATCAGTAACAACAGTCCAACATAGCGATTGCATCGGATCAAATAATCAAGCATACGTTGTTACACCTGCTCAATAGCCAAAGTGATAATTTAGGCCCAGTGACACAATGGCAAGATCTGCCCCCTGTTCGGTCCCATCGCTTAGGATATTAGACTTGGCAGGTGTCACTGTGGGACTAACTCCAGCATTAAAACCATAGCGGCCATGAGTGTCATTATTGATTGCAGAGTAAATAAGCGACGTGCTTAACTGCTTGGAGAAGCGATATATAACCCCGATGCTCGCACCTTTTGCCCCATCGTTGCCAGCGTCACTTTCTTTCGCTCGCCACAATTGTGCTTGGTAGGTGAAATGATCGTGTTGCCACTGAGCATTGAATAAAAACGCATCTCGGGAATAACTTGAGGCAAGGCGAGAATCCGAGATGGTTTCATACATCCAGCTAAATTTGCCCTTTTGCAGTCGATATTGCAGCGCAACTTTTTTGCCAGATAGCGCTGCATCCGCGAAGCGCTGCCGCTCATACCCTGTGACAAACGTAAAAGCACCTTTATTATGACGCAGTGCAAACGATACATTGTCTCGCTCACCGACTTCAACGTCCTCAGTTGCCAGCTGATTTTGTGAGTAACTAGCTGATATGGATAAATCTTTGATCAGGGCTCTGTCATAGACAACAATTTGCTTGGCCCGTACATTAAAGAGCTTTGACGCTTTTTCACCGCTGGCTGCACCAATGACTTGATTGTAATCTGCCACAGTGCCTGAAAATATATCGAGCTTGCCTGTCATTGATTTATAAGCAGTATCAATTTTACCAATTCGGAACCGCCCAATATCACGGTGCTTTAACCCTACATAGGTATTGCGCAGCGACCAAAATTCACTGTCTTCATCGCCTGACGCCTTAACACCAAACTCAATTTTATATAGCCCTTGCCATTGCTCATCGACCCTTTGCTTACCTTTCACGCCTAACCTAGAACCGTGCGTCGCAATAAACTGTCGGCGGGTATCCTCAGTCGTACTTTGTTCTCCTAAATCGACTGTATTAAAGGACAAACGAGCACGGCCATATACTTGAGGAGCATGGTCATTTTTAGCCTGAAGTGACGAAGTCGTCGCATGAGTCAGTGATGGCACCAACAAACATCCAGATGCGCAGAGTGGAAATAGAGAGCTTAGTTTCATTTTGATACTCAGATTGGTTGCTATAAACACATCCAGTATCTTTATGTTGAGCGCACAATAATTGGGGCTCTGAAGGTTAAATAGCGCGAATATTACGATTCACTCATTAATGATAAAAGCCAAGCAAAACACCCAAATACACACTTTTTACAAAAAATGGGCCCATTCATCACCCCTTTTTTCTGCGCCCAACGTTATACATATAAACACACATTCCTCAGAAAAAAGGTGAACTAGATGAAGCATAAAAACCACACCGCTGCGCCCTCGAACACTGATGTTGATATGAACCCTATGCTCGATATCGTTTTCATTCTGCTGATCTTTTTTATTGTGACAGCCAGCTTTCAAAAAGCACATGTCCTTGATCTTGATAGGCCAAATAAGGCAAATGTTGCGCTCTCGCAAACTTTAACCCCCCAATTTAGCATTGATCAGCGAAACCGTATTTTCTTGAATCAAAAACAGGTAGACCCTGACGCCATCGCGGTAAACATTGCACGATTGGCAGCCCAAGGTGAGATAACTTCAATTAGTTTAAAAGCACACGCCATGAGCGAGCACAACACGCTGGTTACGGTGTTAAATGCGATCAAGTCACAAACCGATGCACCCGTTGCTTTGGGTAGCTAATAAAGAAAGGCGAAGGGAAGAAGCCATGGTGTCGCATCACATTACACCATGGCGGCCAAGACTATGGGTTAATATGATGAAGCTGGGTGTTAACTAACTTACCATCAAAATCACGGTGTGCATCAATCCGCGCGAAGAAAGCCTGTGCATTTGGTGTTACCGGGATAACAACTGAATAAAACGCAAAGTTAAGACCTGCAACAACCTGTTGCTGTGCAGCCAGAATCATATAATTAACACCTTCCAGTGATTCGATCTGTTGCGCGGCACGCAGCTCCGCTTCACTGAAGTCATCACGTAAGGCAACTGAATCAAACGAACCAATAGGCGGCACTAATACAGGCTCACTGAATACGCGATCTGATAGTTGAGTAAAATGTTCACCTTGTTGATTAACTACAATCAGCTCAAGGCGGTTCACTTTAGGTACGTTTGGTGCCACAACTGGTGACACAAAGCAATAAAACGCATAGTTAGTGCCATTTACAACCTGAGATTGCCCAGCTAAAGGCTTAATATCCACACCTTCACGCTTATTAATGTGTTCAAATGCATTGATGTATTCTTTGTCAAAATCCTGCGCCAATACGATTGGACCAAAACCACCTAAAATACGATTTGCTTCAGACATTGTCTTATCCTTTTATGTCATTAAGAAAGGGGTACTCCATACCTCGGAGTTGATTAAGTTGCGACAAGTCTAGGCGCAATTGGACGGCCTGTTGGTATCACTTTAGTATCACTTTAGTATCACTTTAGTATCACTTTGGTATCAGATTTAGCGCCGTAAATTTGTGCAGCATTTTTGACATCTTTGTACACTAATTCGCACACCCAACTTAACCTCTGTTATTGGCGTAAATCACCGTGCGTTGCTAGTCTTAACATCCCTTTTTCAAGGAGTCAGATTATGGATGGCAGGGTAAAACTGGATTGTAAAATGCTAAAACAACTACGCCGTGACATGGGGTTAAGTCAGGAAAAACTCGCATGTGCATGCCAAGAGAAAGCACTCTGTGTTTCCATTGCAACCCTCAAGCGCGCTGAATGCGGCTGCAAAGTATACCATCGCACGGCACGAGAACTGGCTCGCTTCTATCAAATCCCAGTAAAAGATTTATTGAGCGATCAACCCATTTAAACTACAACGATTAACTGCAAAATAAAGCAGTTCTAGTGCCAGTCAGAGTCAAAACGTGAATGCGCTCCTGTTTTAGGTCTGTATTCGTTGGAAAACAGCGACTAAAAACGCATAATGAATTTAAAGACCCCTTGAACACAAGCGTCGTATTGCTGAATCGATTTGTAACAAATTTGCTATTTTCAATGACAGTGCTTTCCCCTACTCTAAAACAGTAAAAGCAAATGGAGAACGCGATGAAAGAATTACAAAAGTTAGTCAGTGGCTTGAATAAATCCGGTGCACTGAACGGCTTTTTAGGTGGCGTCGCCGGAGGCGGAGTCAGCAGCTTATTAAGTGGTAAAAAAAGTAAAAAAACCGGCAAAAAAGCGGTGAAATATGGTGCCTTAGCAGCGGTCGGTGGGCTCGCATGGAAAGCATACAAACAGTACAGCGAACAAAGTCAATCGGCATCACAGCACCGCGACAGCCAAGCATATGAACAGGCAATGGCAAAACGTTCACACTCTCATCGTACGTTTGACTTTCAGCCCGCAAGTATGCCCGAACAAAGCTTCGAACAAGTTGTCGAAGATGATACGGGTTCAGGGCAACTGTTGCTCATGCGGGCAATGATTGCAGCCGCATATGCCGACGGCCATATCGATGAAACTGAACGGCAAAAGATATTTGCCCAAGTAGAAACCATGACCTTAAGCGTACAAGAAAAAGCCATGTTGTTTGACGAGTTAAGAGCGCCAATGGGCCTTAGCGAATTGGTGTCAGCGGTGCCAAATGCACAAACGGGTATCGAAGTCTACGCAGCCAGCGCAAGCGCCATTGACCTTACACAGACGGTCTCTTTACAATATTTGCAAGCGCTAGCCAATCAACTTTGCCTGCCTCGCGAGCTGGTCAATAGCATTCATCAGCAACTCGATACGCTGTAGTGGGAAGCAATAATTAGCTAAGCAGGCGTGACTCTTTCAAACTTATATTTGCTCAACAAAGTACACAAAAGAGCACGCCTCAGTGTGGATGGCTTACCCTCACTAAATTAGTTAAAACTGAGCTGATAAACTCGGGTAATGCCACTATAAACGCGGAAGGAATAGCCTTTTACAACCTGCAACACCGCACTTAAGGCTTTTTAACCACTTTGGGCTTTTTACGGTTTGGGTAACAGGTCGTGCACATAGGGCATACTGTGCCATCACACCCCCTAGCAGTACAAAACTCGCGACCATAATAAATAAATTGTAGATGCAGATCATTCCAATGCTCTTTTGCGAATAATCGCTTAAGGTCTTTTTCAGTCTGTGCCACGTTTTTACCACTGGTTAAACCCCAGCGCTGTGCTAAACGGTGAATGTGGGTATCAACAGGAAAAGCGGGCACACCAAATGCCTGCGACATCACAACACCCGCGGTTTTGTGCCCAACGCCGGGTAGAGTTTCCAGTGCATCCATATCTTCAGGCACAACCCCGTCATAATCAGCAACTAAAATTTCTGACAATTTTTTAATTGCTTTGGATTTTTGTGGTGATAAACCACATGGGCGGATAATGGCTTTTATATCCTCAACCGACTGCTTTGCCATATCAAACGGATTATCAGCCAACTGCCACAGTGCGGGTGTTACTTGATTGACACGTTCATCGGTACATTGCGCCGATAATAAAACCGCAACCAATAACGTATACGGATCTTTGTGATCAAGGGGAATTGGAGGCTCGGGGTAGCGAGCTTGGAGCTCTGCCAAGATATATGCTACACGCTCAGCTTTTAATAGATTTTTTTCAGACACGCTTACTGGCCTAGGTTACTTTTCACATTGCAATGCGCTTAATTTACATTGACGCCAAAGCTGCGTCAGCATAAAACATCATTTTCTCGATTTTGCGTCTTCACTACTCATTTGGCTAAGCCTAAGCACCGAGGTATTGCCCTAAAGCAATGAAAAAAGGCACACCAAGTAGCACATTGAACGGAAAAGTGATCCCCAGTGACGCTGTAATAGACATTCCGGCATTGGCCTCTGGTAAGCTCTCTTTCATTGCAGCTGGCACCGCGATATAAGAGGCACTCGCGCCAAGCACAGCCATTAGTGCAAGTCCACCGGCACTGAGCCCTAAAATCACGCCAAGGCCTGTCCCAGCTAAGCCACCTAACATTGGCATTAAAATCGCGAAGCTAATTAAAAATATACTGTTCTTTTTTAATGTGCCCAGTTGCTCACCTGCAACTAGGCCCATCTTCAATAAGAATAGTGCCAAGACGCCAGAAAATAGCTCGACAAAAAAAGGTGTGAGTTTTTGTACGCTCTCACCACCGACGAAACCGATAATTAAGCTCCCTACCATTATTAGAATGCTCTGGTTGGCGATCAGCTCTTTTTTCACAAACGTGCGGTTGATAACTTTTAAACTCCCTTTAGCAAGTACTAAACCAACCACAATTGCAGGCATTTCGAGCAACACCACAAACAGTGGGAAATAGGCTTCATAGGCAATGTTAGCAGCTTCCAAAAGCGCCACCGCGACAGCATAAGTTGCTACGCTGACCGAACCATAGTGCGCAGCAATCGCACCAGCGTTGATCTTATCTAGTTGACCAAAATAACGTAATAGCGGGTACGCCACCAATGGCAATAATAATCCAAATGCCACCACTGCAAGGGACATCGTCAGCAGTGCAGGGTCAATATGTTGCTGCAATGCTATTCCGCCTTTTAGGCCAATAGCCACCATCAAAAAAAGGCTTAATGTCTTATACAGACCATCTGGAAATGAGAGTTTTGCACCCAATAGCTGGGCTAGAATACCCAGTATAAAAAAAGCAACAACCGCGTCTATCATGGGTTACTTAGCCTCTGCTAAACAAGATGATTGAGCAGTACTTTGCGATTTTTGAGCTTTGTTAGGTGAAGGTTTTAACACGCTAAAAACTGACAGCGTAAAGAGAATGACGGCCAATAAAATAAAACCTGTACCACCATGTCCGAGTAGGTTGCTCAAATAAGAAAACGCCAACAGACTTAAGCTTGTTATAAGGGATAACACCAAACTTTTAAATGCCATAACTCTCTCCTCTGTATTTTTGAAGATTTTACAAAAGTCAAAACATAGATAAAAATAGATAGTTACTATGACAATCATAGACAAAAGTCTAACTTGATAATTAAGTAGGATATATGGCTTCCAGATTACATGCCCACATCGGCACCTTTAGACAACTCGAAATTCTGCTAGCTTTGCATGAAGGAGGCACTGTTAAAGCGGCATCCGAAAAGCTGTATTTAACCCAACCAACAGTTTCAATGCAGCTTAAAAAACTAGCCGAAGCCATCGGCCTCCCTCTGTATCAACAAGTAGGAAAACAGCTGAAATTTACCGATGCTGGTTTGGCAACGGTCTCTACGGCAAAGAAAATATTGCAAAGTTGCGAAGAGTTAGACATGCACCTTGCCAATTTACGCGGGCTCAAAGCGGGCACACTCAGGTTGTCCAGTGCAAGCACGGCGAAATACTTTATCCCCCATTTGCTTGGGCCATTTTGCGAGCGCTATCCAGATATCGATATTCAGTTTACTGTTGCTAACAGACAACAAGTAATAGAGCGTCTTGAGCAAGGATTGGATGACTTTTATGTGTTTAGCCATTTACCAGAAGGGTTAGATTTGGAGGTGATTGAATTTATGTCCAATGATCTGGTTGCCATTGCACCTGCTTCTCACCCTTTTAGCCAACAAGAATGCGTATCATTAGAGGCGTTTTGCCAAGAAGATTTCTTGATCCGAGAGTCAGGCTCTGGGACCCGCTTTGCTACCGAAGCTTTTTTCAAAAACAAGGAGGTTACACCCAATATCAAAATGACCATAGCCAGTAATGAGGCCATTATCCACTCCGTGCTGTCACGTCTCGGGGTTTCCATACTCTCGTCGCATACCCTTGCATTTGGCGAGATACATGATGTCAATGTGGTCAATGTCGAGTCGTTACCCATTCGCTCCAAATGGTCTTTTTCTTGGACCAAGCGAAAAGCACTCTCTCCTATTGCCAGTGTGTTCCTCACTTATGTTGAAACCGAAGGCAGATCCATTATGCAAAATGCGATCAGGATTTAGTGAGCCTGTACAAAAAAAGCACACCGAACATGAAATATAACTGCTGTTATTAAGGTCTGTGTGACTGGCAACTTTAATTCGCTTGAGGGCTCTATTATGATAAATCCACTCAAATTGGCAACACTGTGCATAGTTATGGGCTTAACTGCTTGCGGCGGCAGTTCTTCTTCGTCTCCAACAAACTCAGCAGCCGCAACCACAGCGCCTACCACGAATACATCCACTGGCTCCACAACAACCACAACTCCAGCACCTGCCAATACAGTGACTTATGAACTGACATTTACTCGTACTTGGGAGCGAAGCAACTTCCCGACAAACTACCCTAACGGTACTCACTTTTCACCTGTTATCGGTCTCACGCACAATGAACAAGGGCGGATTTTTCAGCGTGAAACCTCTGCGAGCGCAGGGATTGCTAGCATGGCTGAAACCGGCTCAAAGACGCTGCTCAAAAATGAAATAAGCGATATACAAAACCTCGGTAACTCGAGTTACTTAATTGATGAAGCGGGTATTTCCGGTAACAGCAAAAGTGTTTCAATGACATTTGAAGCAAGCCAATCTTTCCCTTATCTGAGTGTGGTTTCTATGGTTGCCCCAAGCCCTGATTGGTTTATTGGCATCGATAGCCTGTTACTTTTTAATGATAACCAGTGGGTAGATGAACAAACTATCCAACTTAAAGTGTACGATGCAGGCAGTGACAGTGGCACGACATTTAGCGCCGCTGATTCGCCCACAGATCCACAAGCTACCATCACTTTACTCAGCAGTGAACGCGCTGACACAGACTTTACAAATGGCGTTCACTTTACAAGTGGAGAAAATATTGGATTTATCAAGATAACCTTAATGCAGTAGGATCATGTGATGGCCACGGTTAATAAACAGTGGCTATAATTTATACGCTTGCTAGCAAGTCATGCAATAAGGCTCTGAGCCACACATTTTTGTCATCCCCCTCTTTGCGGTTAAACCACAACATCGCAATCGCGAAATCGGGCACCAAAACGGGGGGTTCAAAATGATGTAATTGACTGTTTTTAAAAGCGATATCAGCCATTTTTTTAGGCACTATGGCAAGTAATTTTCGGCCTTGTAATAAACTCTGGATAGTCATAAAGTTGCGTGTAGCTACACCAACTCTACGCGTGAGTCCTGCCGCTTTTAACGTGTCGTCAACACCCGTTGTCAAATGTCCATCGGGACTGACCAAGGCGTGTTCAACCTGTGCAAACTCCGCTGCTGACAGTTTTTCTTCACATGCAACATACCTTGGATCTGCGATACATACGTGACGTTCGGTGTAGAGATGATGAGCGCAAAAGGCTGGATCCGGTTGAGCGATACTGCCGATAACAATATCCAATTTCTCTTGTTCTGCCAAAGCAACGTAATTACTTCGATTCACATTGATAAAGCTAATTTGTGCCATTGGCGCCTGCTTACGGATGGCATCAAAAATCGCCGGAGCAAAGATAAACTCCGCATAATCGGTTAGCCCGATACGGCACACCCCCGTATACTCTGCCGGATTAAATGGCGCGCTCGTCAAAAGGTCACTACTTACACAATCCAGTAGTTTGGTAATTGTAGGCGCTAAAAGGTGGGCATGCTCAGTGGCCACCATTTTATGTCCTTGCCGTTCAAATAGCACATCATTAAACAGCGAGCGTAATCGTGACAGGCTATGACTCATTGCTGACTGACTCACACAACTTTTTTGGGCCGCAACACTCACACTTTGGTAACGATATAAATACGCAAAGGCCACCAATAAATTTAGATCTACGTTACGCCACTGTACGTCACTAAAACTCACTCATTCATCCCATATAATTCATAGAAATAATCAATACTATTAATTTGATTAATTATAATGCATTTTTTAACCTAATGGCATGAATCAAACTCGCATCCAAAAAAGCACTCGACATGTTTACCATATTTAAACTTTTTTTCTTGCTTGGCTGGGTTAGCTTTGGCGGACCCGCTGCGCATATTGGTTACTTTAGACAAACCTTTGTTGAAAAACTCAAATGGCTCGATGATCAAGAGTACGGCCAAATAGTTGCTCTCAGCCAATTTTTACCAGGTCCGGGGTCAAGCCAAGTTGGCTTTGCTCTTGGTTATAAACGAGGAGGCTTGCCCGGCGCTTTGGCTGCCTTTTTAGGGTTCACACTGCCGTCGATATTGATCATGATTGGTTTAGCTGTGGTTGCCAGCCAAATCACCCAAAACGACCTCTTTCAGAGCATTGTACATGGCTTGAAGTTGCTTGCTGTAGTCGTAGTGGCCGACGCAGCATGGGGTATGTACAAAAACTTTTGCAAAAGCACCCTTACCGTTGGTTTGTGTATTTTAACAGCAACGATGTTACTCATCGCACCAAGCATCATAATGCAAATAGGGATCTTACTACTTGCAGCTATGATCGGTTCACGTTACTTGAAACAGACGCAGCCCAAACCAACAAGCCAAGCTTTTAAACCGAGTTACCCCCCGCTTTTCTTATTCGTAGCGCTGTTGATTGGTCTGCCTTTTGCCGCCCAGCTCATGCCCTCGGTCGCCCTGTTTAATGATTTTTATCAAGCAGGCAGCTTAGTATTTGGTGGTGGTCATGTTGTTCTGCCTCTATTGCAAAACATCGTAGGTGATCAACTCAGTCAAGATAGCTTTTTAACTGGCTATGCCGCCGCACAAGCTGTACCCGGCCCAATGTTTACCTTTGCAACATATATTGGCTATGAACTACTACCAAGCAACCCGATTGCAGGTTCTCTTATTGCAACATTCGCCGTGTTTTTACCTGGCTTTTTACTGCTGTTAGCGGTGCTAAAAAACTGGCAAACACTCGCTCAAAAGCCGCGTGTAGCAGGCGCTCTCATCGGCGTTAATGCTGCCGTGGTGGGACTGTTAATAGCCGCTTTATACCAGCCTGTGTTTATCAGCGCGGTCTTCACCGCTTATGATATTGCGCTAGTCCTAGTGGGCTTCTTCTTACTGAAACAACTCAAGCTCCCCATCATTTGGTTGGTATTAACTTTTATATTGGCCGGTATCGTGACTGGGCTTGTCTAACTAATCAAGCAGTAGACATGGATGTCTTCATTCGTATTTTCAGCTACTTTTTATTGTACTTAAAGGCCTAAAAAGGCTTGCAATTCAATTACAAACATGGAATTGTATATTTGATTCAAATAACAACATAAATAAGGAATATTTTATGAAAACAAAAATTAATAAAAAGCAACTTAAGAATTTGTCTCAACATAGCAAGGCGATTTCACCACATACCACAGCAATCATTGCAGGTGGTAGACAAGGTGATATGCCTTTGCCAACCAAACTCGCTTTTGCCTGCCCAGGTACTGCGGCATAACGCCATCAGCATAGCGAAGGAAATACACCTTCGCTACTTACCCGTTTTAACGCAGTCAAAACCAACCACAATCTCCCCTCCTACTGACACATACAAAAGCGACCTTTTTACTTCACAATTAGTTTCACATTGGGCTTTTAATTACTCCACAATACGCGTAGACTTGAATGATAACAATTATCATTCAAGTCTACGCGTATGTTTAAAGATTTTGCTACTCGAACCTGCCCATGCTGCAATAAACCACTTAAACTAACTGAACGTATTGCTTTGCTGAATCGTGAGCCGCTGACTTGTAAATATTGTACAAAGCTACTAAGACCCAATTTTAGTATTATGCTGATCAATGTTTTTTGGCTAAGTAGCAGCGTTTCTTGGCTGATAAAGACGCATACTGAATTGAACTATGCTTGGGCGCTATGCGCTGCTCTACTGGCTGTAAGTGTGTTATTGCCTGGGCTAGACTTGCTCTTCTCCTTAGAAGAAGAGCACTAACAAAGCTGGTTAACTCAATCAGGATAACCAAAGCAGTTTAATCACCGCCGCAATGGTTGTTAAACTTAATACAACACACAGTGCGTTAAATACCTTGTTTGCAGCAGCGCCTTTAACGTAATCACCTGCAATTTGCCACCCGGCAAGCATGCCATTCAAAGCAAAAATACTCACACACAGTGTAGACACCACTTTGAACCAAGTTGGCGCAAGAAAATCACGTAAACTCTGATGATCAGTAACAGGCGCACTGAACAGCAATACAAGTAACATAATGCTGTATGCGACGATCAATGCATTGCCAATACGCTGTAATACCCACTGTTTTGTTCCCGAGCGTGCAACTCCTGTTATAACCATATCCAAACTCCAATTACGATACTCAATACGATCCCCAGACCAATAGCAACCCGAGAAATCATGCAACCGCTGGCAAGTTCCTCGAAGTAGCCAAACTCTTGTACAATATGCTTAATAGTACCCAAGCAGTAATAGCCCAAAGCAGTCAACAGACCCCAAACAATAAACTGGATCAAAAAGTTTTCGGTAAACAAAGAAGTCAATGTACTAAAGTTATGCGTCGATTGAATTGCGAAGATAAGCAGTGGCAATAAAACAACCAATGCCGCCCAAACAATTACGCCGCTGACACGGTGTAAAATTGACGCGTACGCCGTGATAGGTAACGCCATTGTCTGAATTGCCAGATTCGTAGGCCGTTCTCTTTTCATATTAAATACCCAAGTGCAAATGTACACAAATGCTAACGCAAATCATTACTAGTTACAAACATGATGAGATTTTATCTTTCAAAGATGAGAGTGCTATGAAGAGCTGAGGGCTAATTAACGTGTGTATGCTGGATTCATATAATGTTGATTATAACTAGTATGATAGCCATAACAGGAGTGAGACAACACACATAAACAGGGCTTCGTGAGTTACTGAGGATAGATGTCTATCCTCACAGAGGCCATCAATGTGTTTTTTTCGGTCCAGTACGCACCAACTCTTTACCGTTCTCAAATACGTCTTGGGTAACCCAGCGCCCTAGTAGCAGTTGATGTTTGTCGTCAAGTACTGCGACGAATGGACGACCATTGCTATTGTGGGTTGCCAGTGCAATTCCCGCCACGTTTTCAAGGCCTAATCCGCCGTTTTCCACTAGCAGTAAAAATGCTTCTAATTCAGCTAAACTGCTGATTTCTTCTTGATCGTTGATCATGGTTTTTAACTCTCTACAGACTTATTTCACTCTATTTTGAGATGAACTGAGCTCAAAATAAACATTAATGGCTCTATTATATCTCGCAATCCTATTGCCAGCTACGTGCTCTACAATATTGCAACAATGACGTATAGGGATTGCCGCACAGCCCCCTCTTGCCGTACACTCTTGGTCATTAATGCATTTATTTTTTTGAGGTATCAATGGCTGAACCTGACAACAAACCCTCTGGCTTCTTTAGCCAGATGCTTTTTAATATTATTCTTCCAGTGATTATTTTGACGCGCTTTTCTGGAGAAGAGCACTTGGGGCCTTCTCTTGGAGTCGTAGTCGCACTGGCATTCCCTGTTGGATTTGGCCTTTGGGAACGCCAAAAAACGGGTAAATTTAACTTTATTTCCGCCCTTGGTATTGTCTCAGTTTTATTGACAGGCGGGATTAGCTTACTCGAGTTAGACGCCAAGTATATTGCCATTAAAGAAGCCTTGATCCCCGGAGTGATAGGGGTTGCAATTGTGGTCAGTCAGTATACCAAGTACCCGTTGCTTAAAACCATGCTGTTTAATGAGAACGTCATGGACATTCCAAAAATTGATTCTGCACTAAAAGAAAAAGGCAATTTAGACAAGTTACCCAAAGTGCAAATTGTTGCGTCTAATATCCTTGCAGGGTCTTTTTTCTTGTCATCCGTACTAAATTATGTGCTGGCAAAAATGATTGTCGTTAGCCCGGCAGGCACCGAAGCATATAATAATGAATTAGGCCGTATGACAGCATTGAGCTATCCGGTTATTGTATTGCCCACTATGGTGATCTTTTTTGTGGCGTTGTATTACCTAATTAACTCGCTGAAAAAGCTCACAGGGTTAAAAATGGAAGAGATGTTTATTGAACAATAACGCAATGCATTTCACGACATAAAAAAATGGGGCCTTTGGCCCCATTTTATTTGCATAACTATCGGTTTTTAGGCAATCGAGTTAAGTCTAACTTAAGAATTTTAGAGCGCCTTTGGTAGTTATAAAGTGACTTCTTCTTTGCTGGTAAGTCCTCTATTCCCGCACAATCAAAACCTTGCTCTAAAAACCAATGAATACTACGAGTTGTCAGTGCAAACAAAGCCTTATAGCCTTGCCGACGCGCTTTATTAATGACAGTACGCAGTAAAAAACTGCCCCGATCGGCATCCCGGTATTGTGGGTGTACAGCAAGGCTTGCAAATTCACCGACCTGATCCTCCGAAAATGGGTAAAACGCAGCGCACGCAATAATCACTCCATCACGCTCTATCACAGTAAATTGCTCTATTTCCATCTCTAACTGCTCACGAGAGCGCCTGACTAGATAGCCTTGTTCTTCTAGAGGGCGAATTAAATTGAGCACACCATTGATATCGGCGATACTTGCGCTGCGCAGTTGCTCGGAGCTTTGAGGTGCAATTTGAGTACCGATCCCATCGAGTGAAAAGAGCTCTTGCAACAAGGCGCCATCTTCTCTATAACTGACCAAATGACAGCGGTGTACTCCGCCACGGCATGCTTCAATTGAGGCCTGTAAAAACACGGCTGCACTTTTACAAGGTGCATTACAAGTTTCTCCGCGGGCCAATAGCAGCTCAGCTTCATTGGGCATTAGCTCAGCAATGGCTTCTCCGTGTTCATCCAAGATACCGGCTTCATGGCAAAAACCAAGCATCTTATCTGCATCTAAGCGCAGTGCGACTTGCGTTGCAATTTCCTCGGCAGTTAAATTAAAACTCTCGCCTGTCACCGAAGCCGAAATAGGACCGAGTAAGACAATGCTGTTATTATCAAGTTGGTGACGAATACCCTCTACATCAACACGTCGCACACGACCAGAGTGGTGATAATCCACCCCTTCATCAATTCCTATCGGTTGTGCAATTACAAAATTCCCGCTCACCACATTGAGTGATGTTCCCGACATAGGTGTGCTACTTAGAGACATTGATAACATGGCTGTTATATCAAGCTGCATAGCCCCACTCACTTGCTTGATAATGTGGAGAGAATCTCCATCAGTGACCCGAATATGATTGTGAAATTTACTGTGAAGACCCGCATTGGACAACGCATTATCAAACTGCGGTCTAGCACCAAATACCAACACAATTTTAATACCAAGACTGGTCAGCAACGCCACATCGTTAATAATGCTGCGATATCCAGGTTGATCAACCGCTTCACCACCAAGCATCACAACAAAAGTTTTCCCTCGGTGAGCGTTCACATAAGGGGTTGATTGACGAAAACCATCTACGAGTTCGGTCGTACGCACGAGCATTTACCTTTTAAAAGTGCCAATAATTGAATTTATCAAAACGAACCCCCATCATAGAGAATTAAAATTCAAAATTAAAGAATTTTTATTCTTTAATTTTGAATTTTAATTCTCCGTAAACGTCAGGAAAAACAATGAAGCAAAAACAAAAAAACCTATAAAACAAAGTGATGAATAAAAACCCCAGTCTAACCAAGCGTTTGACACCTTAAAAATAAAATACTTAACACAACAGAAAATTAATTATTATTCACTATCAAGCATCATCTTTTTCACGCTAAATAACTCCGAACTACATATTTTCCCACATTTTTTAATTGCTTTAGCAGGCTTCTATGGCTATTATCTCGCCGCACTATCAACTAACTGTAGAGGAGAAAAATTCATGACAAACACACATTTATCCTTTGCAGGTCTCATCCGCTAAGTAGCTGAAAGCAAACTCAACTCCTGATATAGCTTCCTTTTAAGTTACCCACAGTCACTTATTGTGAAATATGGCCTGCCAATACGTTTTCCGTTTTAATTCCTATATAAAGGTATTGGTATTATGGGCAACTGCGTCCAAAAACTTACTGAAAATACAGCCCTTATTGCATCTAAAGATACATGGATTGAAGGGCTTGCTGTACAACAGCTGATAAAAACATCTGAACTTGAAAATATGCACCGTGTTGCAGGTATGCCGGACTTACACCCAGGTAGAGGCTACCCAATTGGTGCGGCCTTTTTTACCACTGGCAAGATATACCCAGCATTGATAGGCAATGACATTGGCTGTGGTATGTCGTTATGGCAAACATCTGCAAAAATCTCGAAGCTCAATTTAGATAAACTGGCAAAGAAGTTTAACCATGTAGAACAGCCCCTTGATGACAGCTGGCATACGTTCATTGAATCACGTAAAAATGAAAAAAGCATTACGACAAATAGCTATGATCACGCTCTTGGCACCATCGGTGGAGGCAACCATTTTGCCGAGTTTCAAGCCATAGACCAAGTCTATGATCAAGCCGCACTGGATGCCTTGGGTATAGACAAAAAGCACCTTCAGTTATTGGTACACTCAGGTTCTCGTGGGTTGGGCCAATCTATTTTAGTCAAACACATCACCAAACATAACCACAGCGGTTTGAACGTCAATGATATCGACTTTGCTTCTTATATCGCGGCACACAACGAAGCACTAAGGTGGGCTGAGCTTAATCGAGAATTGATCGCTTTGCGATTTTTAGCGGCGATAAGATCCGATGGTCACTGCATATTAGATATCAACCACAATTTAGTATCACCGCAAAAAATTGACGATACCCAAGGCTGGTTGCATCGCAAAGGTGCAACACCAAGTGACCAAGGCTACGTAGTTATTCCGGGTTCTCGAGGAGATTATAGTTACTTGGTTAAGCCGTATGCTGTACCAAATGAACACACATTAGCTAGTTTATTTTCTCTCGCCCATGGTGCAGGAAGAAAGTGGCAGCGCGGCGCGTGTCAAAGCAGACTCAGTCACAAATATAAACGCGAAGATCTATATCGAACAGAACTGGGGAGTCGCGTGATATGTGGTAACAAAGAGCTGCTTTACGATGAAGCACCTCAAGCTTATAAAAAATGCGAATCCATCATCACAGATCTCGTTGAAGCAAGGTTAATCAATGTCGTCGCAAAGTTACGCCCAGTCCTAACCTTTAAGACCAATGGGAGCTGCGCAGAGTGATCTTGTTACAACTATCTTCAGGGCTAGGTCCTCTCGAATGCTGCAAAGCTGTGGCGCTTGCTTTTGTTCAATTGCAAAAAGAAAGTAAGAAGCGGGGTATTTGTTGTGATGTAGTAGAGCTTATACCGGCCTCAAAAGTCGGCTGCTATAAGTCAGTTGTCGTCAAACTATCATCACCCAATCAAGAGGTCACACAGCAATTTGCACTCAGTTGGCAAGGCGCTTTATTGTGGACCTGTGAAAGCCAGTTCAGACCAATGCAAAAACGCAAAAACTGGTTTTTTAGCGGGCGAGTCTATCAAGTAAACGAACGCCAAGTTGACAGTGAAATTACATTTCAGGCATGTCGCGCCAGTGGTGCTGGCGGTCAACATGTCAATAAAACAGACTCAGCAGTACGGGCAATCCATGTAAAGACAGGCCTCTCTGTTCGAGTTGAAAGTGAGCGTAGTCAACATGCAAATAAAAAACTTGCCAGTGCATTGCTACTACAAAAACTAGCCGCAAAGCAAGAAGCAGACATAAGCGTCCAGCAAAAGTCTCGTTGGCAACATCACCGAGAAGTAGAGCGAGGCAACCCAGTTAAAACGTTTAAAGGGGTTAACTTCGCCCCTGTTAGGAAGTGAAGCTAACTATGTTAGGTCCAACAAAGATAAACGTATTATTTATTTGTAGTCGCAACCAATGGCGAAGCCCTACTGGCGAGCAAGTGTGGAAAAACCACGCAAACCTCTCGGTGCGCTCAGCCGGTACTAGCCCTAAAGCAAAGCGCACAGTAAACAAAGGGGATATTCAATGGGCAGATATCATTTTTGTTATGGAAGAAAAGCATAAGTGCCGCTTGCGAGCTAAGTTTACACAACTCTTGCTGTATAAAAATATCCAGGTGCTTGATATACCAGATGATTACCATTTTATGGATGATGCATTGGTTGAAATACTCAAAGCAACTGTCGGCGCCTATTTAGCACTCCCCCTGTAACTAACAACACAACTTTCAAGTAAAAACGCACCTACATACCTTAAATGTCGCCTTCTACCTCTTAGCTCATAGCGATGAGAGAAGGCGCTTTTTACTAATGGCGCTATGATAAATAGGCCCTTACCGCCCTAATTACTACGGCTTATATAGCTGAAAAGTATCTTCATTGACCTCTTGTGGCAAATTCGCAGACTCTAACAATGTTGCCAGTTAGTTTGCATTTAATACGTTTACGTGAAGCACACAAATGAACAGTTGATGGAAAAATGTCTTACAGCTGCCATTCAAATGTTATTTATTTTGTTTAAGGAGCCTTACATTTACCTCAGCATAGAAGTATAAGTTTAAAAAACAATGGATTAAATCTGCACCTCAAAAAACCATTGGCGGACAGACTCATAGTAGAGTCGCTTTTTGCAAGATAGCCTCTATTACAAAAAACAGCATAAATTTAATATCTTTCATATTAATCGCGTCCGATTTCCACCCCACTAAAGCGAGTGAATTTTAATCAACTGAAAATTCACACAATACCATTGACTCAAAGTGTAAAGCACTATTACTTTATTTACCTGTGAGCAATTTTTGTTCACTTTAAATGTGATAAAGGAAATTAGATGAATAAAAAAATGACAATGGCAGTCATGGGACTGGCTATGGGACTAGGAACTTCCCTTGCAGTTTTTGCAAGTAATGGGTACACGCACGGCTGTAACTGGCAATCGCACGGTACACTAGAAAACTACTGCGGTTTTCAAGCTTATGTTTGTCAGTGGGGTTATACACCGGGTTACGACTGTCGTACCATCAAAGCGCAATGTATGAGTGATTGCGGATAAGGCAACAAAGTTGGTAGGCTCTTTTACATAGAGTCTACTATTTTTTTCTCGCATTGTCGTTGCCATACTGAACCTGCAATATGGCTTTGTATATCTTCTTGATGAATTCATATCTAATGTGCCTGCGCACTTTACTGTAACTTTCCCAAAAGACACAGTTAAAAAGCAGAATAGATAAGCTGTAGCTACAAAGTTGATAAATTCAACGTCTGACTCAATCATTAAAATATAAAATTATTAATGTAGATAGGTTTTAAATCCTATATTTTTCAATCTAGAACAGTAAATCCCGCAGCGCACAAGGCAGGTTGAATTTTAATCAATTCAAAATTCACACTATTTATTGACTCATTCCACCAAGCGCGATTACATATTTAGCGGTGAGTAATTTTTACTCGCTGTTAAAATGATAAAGGAAATACAATGAATAAAAAAATAGCAATGGCCGTCATGGGGATCGCCATGGGACTAGGTACTTCTCTTGCTGTCTCTGCAAGCAATGGTTATACACATGGCTGTAACTGGCAGAGCTTTGGCACATTAGAAAACTACTGCGGGTACCAGTTTTATGTGTGTCAGTGGGGCGGAACACCTGGATATAACTGCCGCACGATTAAAGCACAATGTATGCGCGACTGTGCATAATTAATCACCCTGAGCGATAGTACCTGCTATCGCTCATTTTAACCCCGTGAGTAGAACAATGAATATAATAAAGTATCTGGTTATTTTTGCTCTTGCCCTCGGCCTAGGTTGGCTTGGTGGAGGCTATGGTATGCAGGCAATCCAAAGCTTGTTTGCAAGCCAGCAAATTGAAAAAGGGGACTATAGCTCATACGGTGTAAATTCAACGACACCCATTAAGATATATACCACCCAATGGTGCCCTTTTTGTAAAAAAACAGCACAATATTTAGAACAACGTAATATTGCCTTCGTAAAAGTGGATATTGAGCAAGATGCCGAAGCACTTAAAGAGTTTGAGGCATTAGGTGGTGAAGTGTTACCCCTAATTTTGGTATCTGATGGCTTGATCCGAGGCTTTAACCAAGCCGCACTAGAAACACAATTAAAGAGCCACCAGCTGCTCTAGCCCTAACGCGAAGGGTCAGCGAGCTTCAACACTAGGCCCTTTTTGCATCACCAATCAAACATACTACTTAGCACCACTTTCGCAATTACTTGAAGCTACTCTGGCATTATATTTTCTCAGGTTTCAAGCCGCGATTGAATAGTGCACAGAACTAGGCCCCACAATGCAAAGTCATTCACATTCGCGCGCTAAGTGCAATTGCGAAGGGATCTGCTCTATACACTTAATTACACTTACTTACATTCTAGAGCGGTGCCAAATGCCATAGTTGACACAAGTTATTTGCGCAGCTCAAAGCAACTCACAGACGCAATAATACAAGGATTTTAAATTAATCGGACTTAACACAATGCAACAAAACTCACGTTTTTACTTCATTGATAATTTACGCAGTATGGCTCTATTACTTGGAATTATTTTCCATGCAGCGATTGCCTACGGACCTTATTTTAAAAATATATGGTTTAGCGCAGATCCCAATACCAGTGTATTTTTCAACTACCTCGCAAACTGGCTACATTTGTTTAGGATGCCATTATTTTTTTTAATTGCAGGTTTTTGTAGTGCACTTCTAATTGCTCGAAAAAATGAGCAATCCTTTATCACATTGCGATTTAAACGCGTCTTAATTCCTTTTCTTGTTTTCTATCCAATCATCATTGCTATATTTCTTCATATCTTCATGTGGGGCACAGAGGTCGCGAACCCCGTTCCGGCACTTTTTGGAGTCATTCAAGCTATTGAGAACCCACAGATCAGCACCATACATTTGTGGTTTTTATGGGTCCTAATGCAGCTTTGCATACTTCATTGGTGTTTAACTCGCTTTTCTAGCATTTACAAATATCTGTTGAAAGTAACGACAAACCCACTTGTTTTGTTGCTCGCACTCGTAGTTTGTAGCTTTATATCGCTTTTAGCACAACCTGTCCCTTTCCACGCCCCAGACAAGCTGTATCCGCAATTTTGGGCATGGGGCTTTTATGGTGCTTTTTACTTTGCAGGCGCTATTTTATATAACAATCTACAGGTGATCGCCCGAGGAGTTAAAAGCACTTTGGTTATCGCTGGTGTAGCGACTGTATCACTTGGGTACTACTTCCTATTGCTACCCGCATCACCAACTCTCACACAAGTAATTGAAGCCGCACAACAGGGCTACTTTGCGCCATCAGGTGCGCAGCACTCGCTGCTAGTGGCAATTCAAGCGATTGCAATTGTCAGCTGGACCGCATTGGCGCTTATTCTTGGTTACAACTATTTAAACAAAGAGAGTAAAGTCAGTCGTTACATATCAGAATCATCGTACTGGGTATATCTAGTGCATGTGCCAATTTTGCTTTATATGCAGCTTCCACTTACCAATATTGATTTACCTGCTGCAGTTAAGTTTATTCTCAGTGTGAGCGGCACTTTGGTTATCTCACTGGTTAGCTATCATTATTTGATCAGAGGACGCTTTATAGGTCATTTATTAAATGGAAAAAAGCCCACGTCACCTCTTTCTCCAAAAAGCGAAAATAACGCGCTAGCAAAATAGTCTCATTGAACGGGGGCAGAGTCCCCCACTTTGTGCGGTGTTGAAAAGGCAAAGCCAACGGAATAACTTGAATTGTCATCCCATATCAATACGGTACTGATGTCAGCGCTTATACTAACCCCTTATCAAAAGCTTTTAATACCGCCTGAGTACGATCATTAACGTCTAATTTCGCCAGGATCTGCGATACGTGATTGCGGATCGTGCCATCTGAGTTGTTTAAAGTGATTGCGATCTCTTTGTTGGGCATCCCCAAAGTCAAACATTTCAAAACCTGAAGCTCTTTTGTTGTTAGCATCATTTGTGGCACCAACTGCTTTTTTAGTAAGTAATCGGTGAGTGCTTTTTGCAATACTTGCTGCCCTGCTACCACCTGTTTAATGGCCTCAATGAGGTCTTCAAGCTCAATGCTTTTTAAAACATACCCTTTTGCCCCTAAATTGACGGCATTGACTAGCGTATCACAATCTTCGAAAGTCGTGATGATCAGCACAGGAGGTGTGGGCTGAGGGAGTTTTTGCATTGCGCTTAATACCCCAAGGCCATCTAACTCAGGCATGCGCATATCTAACAACATTACATCAAACTGGGCCTCTTTTATTCGCTCCAATGCTTCAATACCGTTTTGAGCAACACCAGTGACTCTAATACACTCACTCAAATTCAGTAGACTTTCCAACCCCAGCCGAACTAGAGTTTGATCTTCAACCAAAAGACATGAAATCATCACTCTTTTCCTAGCTCAAGGGGTAAAGTCATAACATTCAAAAGCTGACTGTTCTCAAGGGATTGCTCAAAGTGACCACCGAATTGTGCCATTCGCTCAGTCAAGCCAACTAAACCGTTACCCGCTTTGGGCAACTTGGACTCTTTTTGGCTGTGCCATGCCTTGGCGACTAACAGCTCGGTCTCCCCTCTTACTTCTACCGAGACGTGTAAAAAGAACTCTTTTGCCTGAGTATGTTTTAACGTATTACTGATCATCTCTTGGCAAAATCGTACAATGCACAGAGTGTGCTGCTGCGAAATCCTTTTTTCATCGACATCTAACGCTAAGTCACATCGCAACCTAGGTGTCATGTCAATAATCTCTTTTAACGCATGCGCAAGTAAAGCACTGTCATTGCGTTGCACAGAGACGATATCGCGTACTTCCGAGAGCACCTCTTGGCTAAGTTGATGGCATGTCTCTAGCGACTTTGCGACATCGTTAGGTGCAACCCGTTTCGTAAAGTCTAAGTTTATGCTCAAAGCGGTTAACTTGTGGCCAAGTGAGTCGTGCAGCTCTCGAGAAATATGCTGCCGCGTTTGCGCGGCCGACATAATAGCCATCATATGCTGCGCCGCTTGGAGTTCTTTGTAGTTTTGCCGCGATTCATAGTGCATATTTAAACTTTCAACTATTCGACGGCTGACAAACCAATTCATACTGCAAAAAAAGAACCAGACAACAAAAGTTATCCAAGGGATCTCACCTTGCCAACGTTCAAAATGATACAGGCCATATGCAAACATTATCAAAGAAACAAATAGCATGACCTTGGGAAACGAAAAGTGTGGGCTAAATACCGCAGAAAACATCACAGCATGGATAAATAACAATGTTGTTGTAGAAAGAGGCACTAATGACAATATCAGTAAAAGATAGCAAACAGCGACAAGAACTACGTGTTTATTAGGGTTTTTTATTACATAAAATAATAGCAGCAGTATGGCTACACTCACAGGTAGCTGCAGCAACAAGGATGTTGACGAATTGGCATAGTATGCACAGGCACAGGTCACCCCAAGCCATGAAGCTATAGTTGAAAAGCGCCAATCTGTTGTGTGTCTGATCTGAGAGCCCATAGTGTACTACTTCGTTTTTTTAACCATTATGGCAAATGTGTCGGTTCAAAAACAGTGACAGATGTCATAGGTTAAATAGGCAATTTGTGACTAGTGGCGGTCTGATTTCGACGGTTAGCATATGTGTATTGAAAGAAATAGAGAGTCTATTATGCAATACACACCACGCTTTCACTTCATTGATAACTTGCGCAGCACTGCACTTATACTGGGCGTCATCTTTCATACAGCCCTCACTTATGGGCCATACTTTAAAAACATTTGGCTTAGTGCCGATCCAAGTAACTCGGTATTTTTTGATGTGCTTTCAAATTGGCTGCATTTATTTCGCATGCCACTGTTTTTTGTTATCGCAGGCTTTTGTAGTGCATTAATTATCCAACAAAATAGTACTTATGCGTTTATCAAATTAAGGCTAAAACGAATACTCATCCCCTTTATTATATTCTTCCCTTTATTGGCGGCCTCGTTCGTGCATGTACTCACTTGGGGTGCAGATATTGCCGATCCTGTACCCGCCATTTTTACTGTCTTTAAAGTTATTGAAACGCCACAGATTAGCACCATGCATTTGTGGTTTTTGTGGTTATTAATGCAGCTTTGTTTATTACATTGGGTGATAATGCATATTTCAACCCGATGCCAATACCTATGCAGCGTCTTCGCAAAGCCAATTATCGCGTGTTTAGCTGTTGCCACACTCAGTTTTGCTGCACTGCTGGGCCAGCCTGTGCCGTTTCCCGCACCCGATAAGATCCAGCCTCAATTATGGGGGCTCGTCTTTTACGGGGCTTTTTATGTTATGGGCATAGGATTACACCACAAACCGTACAGGCTAGAATGCAGTATCAAGACAATCATATTAACAACAATTATTGCGCTGATATCAGTAAGCCTTTACCTAACTTATTTGCCTGAACCACCAACATTAGAACAAGTAATTGAAGCAGCGAAACAAGGTTCCTTTACCCCTACGGGTTGGCGACACATGCGCTTAGTGGCCATTCAAGCGGTTGCCATAGTAAGTTGGACTGTACTCGTACTACAGTTAGGTTACCTCTTTTTAAATCGAGCAAACAGATTAAGTCGATACCTTTCAGAAGCGTCGTATTGGGTTTATTTGGTCCATGTTCCGCTGCTACTTTATATCCAGTTTCCCCTCATTAACCTCGACTTGTCTGTATTTGCAAAGTTTACAATAAGCCTACTTGCCACCTTATCAAGCTCTTTATTAACCTACCACTTTCTAGTCCGAGGACGTTTTTTAGGTCACTTATTGAATGGCAAAAAAAAGCCTGAGTATACATAAGGGGAGTGGCCCATCTACACTTTGTTTCGGATATTACCAAGCAGCAGTCACTAGATGGCATACCCTGTGTGGATGCTGCTGCCAACGCTTAACAATATCGGGGGAATTACTCAAACTCTTTGTCATCCTCTACAACGGTAAACTTAGAGCTATGTACCAAATTACCTTTTGCGTGAATCTCAATATACCAATCACCTGGCGTTGCTTCATATGGATAATCAAAGTAATAGGCAAAACCCCAAATATACTCACCATTGTGCCCTGTAATATCTACTTGCCGATTTAATTGAGATCTTTTCTCCCCACTAGGGAGTATCATTTCTGGGTAGGAGATCCGAACATCAAGGTTATTTACATGCTCAGGGATAGATAAAAAAGCAATACCAATTTCAAAGCCGGTGCCTAATCTATTAGGGATGATCCAAGTTCTTTCTTTAAGCGTTTTTGATTGTTCATCTACGTTCATCACGCCGCTCAGTGAACTTTCATCTTGGATTAGTTCGCCACCTATTTTTTCTATATAAGAATGGACAAATACCACAGACTCTATCTTACTTCTGCTTGACTGCGCTGCCATAGAAGCAAAATTTGATAAAACAAGAATACAAAACAGTAGCGCTTTTAACATAGTTCACCTCTGTTCACTCATTTCACAATGAGCGCCACTTAACCGATAAATACAGCCGATAAACAGGCTACCTTTAGTGCTGACCGGCAAAGTTATTTAGCTTTGGGTACACTCCGTGTTCAACAATATAAACTACCAACGCAGCCTAAGCCAATCACAATCTTCCATATCATTTAACAAGATAGTCTGGTCCTGCTTGTTAACTAGCCCAAGCGTCTACTGTGCCAAATACGACTCTAAAAGCTACAAATACTTAAACGATCAAATGACAAAACGTAATCAAAGTTTGAAATGTAAGAGGGAAAGGGAGTGTTACTTGTTTGGCAAAAGGCCTGCTAAGCAGGCCCCTAAGTACTTATTTATGACTGTGCAACTGGCTGTTCAACAGCCTCCACATCTGCTTGTTTACCTAAAATACGATGTGTAATTGTACCTGCTGTCATGGAACCAGAAACATTCAAAGCAGTACGTGCCATATCAATCAGTGGCTCAATAGAAATCAGTAGTGCTGCAATAGTCACTGGTAGACCCATCGCAGGCAACACAATTAACGCTGCAAATGTCGCGCCCCCACCAACACCTGCGATACCAAATGAGCTGATCGCCACAATCGCCACCAAAGACAGTATAAACGAGATATCCATAGGGTTAATGCCCATACTTGGAGCCACCATCACTGCCAGCATCGCAGGATAGATCCCTGCACAGCCATTTTGACCTATTGTCGCGCCAAATGATGCCGATAGGTTAGCAATCGCAGGCGGTACATTGAGCTTATTAATTTGCGTGTCCACGTTCAAAGGGATAGTTGCGGCACTGCTGCGCGATGTAAATGCAAACGTCAATACCGGCCAAATTTTTTGGAAAAACTGTTTAGGGCTTACACCAAACAGACCCACTAACAAACCATGTACAACAAACATCAAAAAGATTGCTAAGTAAGATGCCACGATAAAACCAAGCAAATTAGTGATATCCGCAAGACTTGATGTTGCTACAACCTTAGCCATTAATGCCGCTACACCGTATGGCGTTAGTGAGATCACCATTTTAACTAATCTCATAACCACAGCTTGTACAGTCTCAACGAATGTACGGATCGGCGTTTCTAACTCTTCGCGCTCAGCCATCACTTTACGTGCCGCTATACCTGTTAAAATACCAAAAATCACAACCGCGATAATTGAAGTAGAGCGCTCCCATGCCAAATCTTGAAAAATATTAGTTGGAATGAAGCTTAGCAACATCTGCGGAATAGAAAGGTCACTCACCGTTTCACTTCGAGATGCCAAAACCGCAATACGCGATGTTTCTCGCGCCCCTTCGGTTAAGCCTTCTGCGCTCAACCCAAATAATTGCGTAATAAAGATACCAATGAGCGCCGCAATCATGGTCGTGACGACTAACACTGAAATAGTAATGCCGCTTATTTTGCCAAGCGCACCTGATTTTTCTAGCTTTACTACAGCTGCTATCATCGACACCAGTACCAATGGCATGATGATCATTTTAAGCAATGCGACATAACCGCTGCCAACAACATTAGTCCAATTTAGGGTTTCTTCTATGGCCTGATGCCCTTCCCCCAACGAAAACTGCAAAGCGAAACCAAAAACACTGCCCAATGACAGGCCAATTAAAACAAGTCGAGAAAGCGTTGCGCCTTTTTTCTGAGTTTGGAATAGAAGAACGAGAATTGCAGCAAAAACAGCAAGGCTCACCATAGCGATGAAGGACATATATTTACCTTTGAATGCTCAATAAGAGAGAAAACCTAAAAGAAGATAGTTCGGAATTTTTTCATAGCGCGCACAGTAATAAATTATTGCGTTACTGGAAAGAATGATTCGGAATGAGATATATTTTCGAGTTATTGATTTGCTGCTTTTTTGACTAAGACAAAGTAAGTACACAGCGACAGTGTATATTTTGTAGTGGCACCCATGAAGCCTCGATGCCAACTTGGTTGCCTATAAAGCATCTAGATCATTTTGAAGCGCCTCTAGCTGATCTAAAATCGCTAAGAATTTCTCGCCAAATGGCGTCACCTTATACTCAACTCGCGGAGGCAGCTCATTGAACACATGTTTATCTAAAATTCCAAACTCGACGTTACGCTTAAGACATTGATTGAGCACTTTGGTTGATAGCCCTTCAACTTGCCGCACCATTTCCCCAGGTCGATTAACCCCAGCTTTTAGTAATTGATAGACAGTTAAAGACCACTTACAGCCATAAATAGTCTCGACCATTCTCGCACTCGATTGCGGTGCTAACTTTCTTGAAATTTTTTTCTCTTGTAAAGTCATAAAGATGTACCAAAAAGTACCTACCTAACCAAATTGTACTTACTATTCAGGGGCTTTTGTTAAAATTAATATTATCACGACTTTCAAAAACAAGAGACGTGATTATGACTTTTTTCAGTAATGGCACAGCCCTTATCATAGGTGGTTCAAGCGGTATGGGCTTTGAAACCGCCAAACAACTATTGCAAGCAGGTGTCAAAGTTGAAGTACTTGGCAACAACCCCAATAAGCTAAACGCTGCGGTTGATGAACTTAGCACATTGGGTGAGATTAAAGGCCTACAAATCGACTTATATGATATCAAGGCGGTCGAGCAACTAGCGTATAGCATCGCCAGCAAGGACACACACTATGGCTACCTCGTCAATGCAGCAGGTTATTTTTCACCTACCCCTTTTGTGGAACATACCATTGCAGACTACGATAAATACCATGATCTCAACAAAGCAACGTTTATCTTGACTCAGGCAGTAGTAAAAAACATGCAACGTTTTGGAGGCGGTAATATTGTCAATATAGGCTCGATGTGGGCAAAACAAGCAATAAAGGCAACGCCTTCTTCAGCATATTCCATGGCAAAAGCAGGATTACACGCCCTGACACAACATTTAGCCATGGAGCTTGGTGAAGTCAATATACGCGTCAATGCGGTTGCCCCTGCGGTAGTCCAGACCCCCATTTACGAGTCGTTTATAGCACCTAAAGATATGCAAAAAGTGCTCGCATCATTCAATGATTTTCACCCAATTGGACGAGTTGGCGAACCTCTGGATATTGCCCATAGCATCTTATTTTTATTATCCGACGAGGCGAGCTGGATAACGGGCACGATTATGGATGTCGATGGCGGAGTGATGGCTGGTAGAAATTAGGCAAGGTCACTCCCTAGGATCCAATCAAGACGAGAATATTATGCTAAACATGAATTTTGCTGAACAAGTCATTATCCATACTGCCGAGCAACCTTGGTTAGCCAGCCCCGCCAGAGGAGTCTGGCGCAAGCCTCTGGAGCGCGAGGACAAAGAGTCAGGTCACACCACCAGCATTGTAAAGTACGACGCAGGTTCAAAGTTTAAACCGCATCCACACCCGATGGGAGAGGAGATATTTGTGCTTGAAGGGGTATTTTCTGATGAGCATGGAGACTACCCCGCAGGCACCTATTTGCGTAACCCGCCTAACAGTGTGCATGCCCCTTTTAGCCAACATGGCTGCGTTATTTTTGTAAAACTCAACCAATTTGATCAACACGACACACAAACTGTGCGGATCAATACCAGAGAAACCAGGTGGCAAATGGGGCAAGGCAATTTACAGGTTATGCCACTACACAGCTTTGCTCATCAGCACACAGCCCTAGTAAAGTGGCCCGCCAAAGAGCGATTTGTGCCCCATAAACATTTTGGCGGAGAGGAAATTTTCGTTTTGGAGGGCGAGTTTATTGACCAACATGGCAAATACCCAGCAGGTACATGGTTACGCAGCCCACATATGAGTGAGCATACCCCCTATGTCGACCAACCAACACTTATTTTGGTAAAAGTAGGTCATCTAGGAGCTGAATGAGCTGCAACATAGCGTTGTTGTATGGTTTATTGCATGGTTATAATTCGCCTATCACGATATTTATCGCAGCTTATTCGGAGCTCAACCATGAAAAAACTCTCTAAAGTACAAGAAAAACAACAAGCACTTGTACTAGACGTCGCCGACAGACTCGAGGCGCAAGCCCGCGAAGAAATCCCCGGAATGCTGCAATGCTGGTTTGATATGGAATTTCACCTTTTCCCAAGCTCTCTATTACTGTGCTTCCAATTCGAAAGCGAGCAAGCATTGGAAGCGGCAAAACCAGAGTTACTTAAATGGCAAAAGCGCCTCAGTGCAGCCATGGTAAAAAAGGGGGTGATCCTGAAAGATATGCGTAAACACTTGGTGTTTACCTTGAATGGGCCTGAGGATTAAGTTTCGTTTACTACCTCAAAAAACGGCAGTGTAGTCACCCCTGCCGTATACCCTTATTGCTTGCCATTTGTATAAACCTTTTAAAGAGTCGCCTTTTTTATTCACCGAATAATTAGCCCTTCCCACAATCACTGCAAACCATCAATACGATCAGCCAGTTTTTTTCGCGTTTCTAGATGTTTTGCAAGCAGGGTTTGAAACTCAGGCAAGGGCTGTAATGGCTGCAACATATGATTATTTTGTAGCGTCCACCACTGAGAGTTAAGTGACTCCACCCAACCCATTTCTAGCGCGTTTGCCAAATGATTTAATGCTCGCTGATGATTTCCTTGCAATGCATTTACTTCAGCCAACGAAAATTGTGTTTGCACCTTATCAAACACTTCGCCTTGTCCCAGTAAATTTTCTACTTTACTTAACAGTTGCTGCCCGCGTTTAGCGTCGTTCAGTTGTATAAGGGAAGCTGCATACAATATGATTGACTGGTAGTTGTCTGTGCTCACCTCAATCCGCCCTAGCGTGTCGTGCTGCCAACTTGGATACACTTGTAGCAAAGTGTTTCTCGCGGCTTCAAATTGCGCAGCTCTATATTGCGCGCGAGCCAGTTTTAATCTCGCAGCGACACTATAGGGAAGTCGAAACACTCGATTTCGTATATTTACTAAGATCTGCGCCTCGTTTTTACTTTCGCTCAGAGCAATCATGTCCAACGAATGTACAAAGTGGCCATGTAAAGGCTCCATTCGATCCAACAGTACTCGAGCGGCCTGCTCTGCGCCAACGCTAAGGTAAGCGAGCACTTGTTGTTCGCACACTTCAATACTTGAACAAGCATCAAAAAGTGCTGGAGTCTGCCTATGCCAATTTGCCATCGTCAAAATAGACGTCTGAGTATGTCGACTCACCTTAGCGGCATCCAATAAACGAGTATCCGAGTCAGGATCCAGCTCTAGGGCTTGCTGGTACATAAGTTGTGCCGAGTTCTGTTTCCCCATGGATTTTAATAAAAAGCTCATTGCTCGCTTTAGAGGCGCTGACAGTGGATCTAATATTATCGCCTGCTCCAAGTGGGCCACAGCCTCTGATTGTTTACCCAAGCGATTGAGCAATTTGCTATACCAAAGATGTGTCGTAGCACTGCTTTCAATCTCCAGCGATAAACTCATCGCATCTTGAGCTTGACGATAAAGTGCAAAGTTGCCTGTCGCCGCAGCTTTGTCTGATAACAGCATACCCTGCGTGGCCAGTGCTAAAGGCGAGTTGGGCTTCAATGCCAATGCCTTTTCAATATGTGGAAGCGCAGCATTGATTGCCGCCATTTCACCCCAGCTACCAAAGGTGTGTAAAAACGCATAACTAATGGCTAGGCCTATATGTGCATCTGCGTATTCCGGCTCTAGGGCAAGACTGTGCTTAAAATAGGTGACCGCCTTATTTAATGAATCAGGAGTCCTTTGACGCCAGTGATATTGCCCCATTAGATACCACTCATACGCTTGCGCATCAATGTTTTGCTTCAGCTTTTCTTCGGATTTTTCAGTATTATCTATAACACCAGATAAGGAAGCGCTCACTTCATCTTGAAGCTGAAAACTATTGTCGGATTGACCAGTATAGATTTTCGACCACAATAGCTGACCATCATGGGTACCTATTATTCTTACATGAATACGCGTTTGCTCACCCATTTTTTGTATATGGCCATCTAGGATCGCGTCAACTTGCAGCGCCTTGCCTATCTCAGTAGCGCTGTCATTACCTCGATATAAAAATGATGAATAACGTGAAATTACCTTAAGCGATTTTACCTGGGACAATTGATTGATAATGGCGTCGGATAAGCCTTCTGCGAAATATTGGCTATCTTGCAATGGGCTTAAGTCTTCAAACGGTAATACCGCTATAGAATGGACGTTTAACGACTGAGGATCGGCTATTTCATCCGACTGAGTAAAATACCAAATCAGAAATAGAATTGGCAGTACACAACATATTGCCGCGAGTTGTTGTCGTGTAGCGCTCGCCATATTCGATAAATAAGGTGACTCCACCTTCTTGACCTCTGCAATAAGCAGGTAGCCTTCATTCGGTATGGTTTTAATAAAAATTGGGTTGCGTGCGCTGTCATCAAGCGCTTTGCGAATTTTGCTGATAGTCACCGACAAAATATCAGCCGCAACAAATTTACCTGCCCAGACTTGTTCGAATATTTTCTCTTTAGTGACAACTTTTCCGGCTTCTTGGATCAACAGCACAAGTACTTGCATACTCTTATTGTCGAGCATACGGGTTTCTGATTTGTTTTTGATGCTGTTGGTCTTCGGACATACCTGCCAGCGACCGAGCTGATACTGTTGACTATGCCTCACCCTTTAATCCCACCCGGTAAATATACTTCAAATTGCAAGCAGCGATCCTCTTTGACATCCTATTTTTAATTTTTGCCAAGTAGACTGAACACAATTGACAATACTTTGGGCCTCAGACATTGTGCAGATTGCATAAAGAAATATCAAAAATAAACGCCAAAGTGTAGTACCTAACACCGATTCGCCTCAAAACCAAAGTCTCAACTCGTTTTAAAATCAGCTGAACTCGGATATTTCAGCATGGTCAAAAAAAATAAACCACTGAAAGTATTGAATATATTTTTATCAAACAAGCATTATTTGTAATTTTAGAAGATTTAAGGTGTTTTAAGTTGCTCAAAACTTCTTGTCTAGTAGCGTTTGAGCAAATGATGTTAAATTAAGAGGCTTGTTATGGGCAATTCTATAAATCTAAAAAAAGCGATGGTATTAGTCACTGCGTTAAGTTTAAGCGGCACGACAATGGCTAATAATGATTCACAATTCAACCACACTGCGCCAGTCGCCACACAAAAAGAACTTCAAGGGCGATTTTGGGATCTATCAGAGCTCGATAAAGCCTTTATTAGCGCTGCCCCACAAGACATGAAAGATGGCACCCCAGTTGGAAAGTTGGCCCTACATAGCAAAAACCAAGATGTGGTTATGCAATTCGCACAAGAGGTAGCTAATAAAAAACATGGTGACTACACCAGTATGTTGATATCACATCAAGGAAAACTGGTTTTTGAATCTTACTTTCTGCGCGGTAGAGTCAATTTACCCCATGACCAAGCATCCGCAGTGAAAGGCTACACCAGCTTACTCTTGGGCAGGACCATTCAACTTGGTTATTTAACCATGACGGACTTACATAAACCCTTAGTCAATTTTTTACCTGAGTTAGATGCAAAGAAGTTCACCCAAGGAGCACAAAATATCACTTTGCACAAAGCACTGATTATGAGCGGTGGTCTGCAAATTTCGGAAGATAAAGCCAAGGAGTTATCTCGCAATCAAAATGAGCTATCAAGCAAAACTCTAAAAAAGCTTAAAGGTCAGGGCTTTATCCAAGAACTCTTAGAACACAGCCAACCAATTACTGATGAGTCTCAACAATATCGCTACGGCAATTACAATCCAACCTTGGTCATGCAAGTCATAGATGCCGTGGTGCCAGGTGGTGCGGAGCAATTTATCAAGAAAGAATTGTTAAACAAGTTAGGTATTACAAACTTTACTTGGGCTAACGCGATAAGCGGATTACCTGAGGGTGGCTGGCGAGCATCAATGACATCAAGAGATATGCTCAAGCTCGCCCAACTCGTTAAAAATAACGGTAAATGGCAAGGGGAGCAGTTGATATCCCAGCATTATCTAAATAAGGCGATGCAAAAGCTCATTCGCCCTGTTTCAGACTGGATCCCCAAACATTACTCTTATGGTTACTTCTGGTACCAGACCGATATCAATGTGAAAGGTAAAAACTACAACGCCAATATCGCCTGGGGCGGTGGTGGTCAACGTCTGATAATTATCAAAGAGTTAGATTTAACTGTCGTGATCACCGGATACGACAGAGAAGACACTATTTTTGACCAAATAGCCCAAAGAGTTGTACCGGCATTTATTTAGCGCTTGCGCACTTATAAAGCGCCTCTTATGTGGCGCTTGCACAAGCCTATTTCAAAGCGCTAAAGCCGACATGCAGCGTTGATTTTTTCACCATATCTAGGTCACCAAACAAAGGCGTATTCAACCTCACTTACATAACTCAGCGGCACGCTTTGCCTTCATACACAACGCATATTTTGCACTAGATACTCGACTTTTGCCCAATTCAGAATATCAATCACCTATGCTACTTTTTGCTATTCCAACCTAAATAGAGCGATATATAGGGTAAATCGTGCGGCCTCAATTTATCAAAATTCAGAATACCCGAAATAAAAACATGTTTAATGTAAACGTCATGTTGACCTTTGGACTATTAAGAAATATCGTGTAATTCGCAACCCTATCAGGCTATCAAATCGACGCCTTTTAGTGGTCGTGAGCATGATTTACTCACTCTTGTTTCTGTTTTGGTACAAAGTTGTTAATGCAGAGTACTCAATTGATGCATATCAACCCTCACATCGCAATAAAGCAAGAGTAGAAGCGAGAGTTATAGCGGTTGCTGGAAAGAAATTAATATAATCGCTGTTATATCTCAAAAGCCAATGGCAAAAAAGTTAGGATGTGGTAGAAAAACAATTGGTAACTATGAGCAGAGTATGAATTCGATAAAGTTTAAACCTTTTTAGATATTGCACTGCAAGCTAAATACTAAGTCTTTACTTAATCATGTAAGGCCCATTAGAAATGCTCTCACTAGGCCTGAGTTACAGGATGACGAAGAATGAACGAAATATTACCTCGTATATTTTTATATAAATTAAACACTTCAATTACTTGGATAGTTAAAAATCGCCTCCTAACCCGCAAAAACTGTGAGGTAAAACCTATCAGACAATCACAGCCTGATAATGCTTATACTGATACATTTGCTACGGTGAAGCCTGACAGCTCTTTCGAACATACTCGTCAAATGCTGACGGGCGAGTAAGCATGAAAAAACCAACGCCTCTCGACACATTAAGTAAGCTGAAATATGTTATGACATCAGTGGTAGCTTGATATACAAAACGTAAAGGATAAACAGCAATGAACTCCCCTTTTAGAAATCTTCGAAAACTGCAAACCCTTGGTTTAACTAGCCGTGACTCGGTATCTGATGGAATAGGTGCTTATGGCCCATCAAAGGAAAGCTCAATCAAAGACAAGTTTACCGCCTCTCAATTCAAAGGAGGACAGCACCTCACCATCAGTGCTTGCGTCTCGATATCGGGAGGCAATACAGCTTACAAAGCACCAAGAACAGCACAACGGCAATTTGGTAGTATCCCTATCACGATTGATAAGCTGAAATAAGGATAACTAATGAAGCTTTCAAATTTAATCTTGCTAAGTATCGCCTCTCTGGCTTTTTTTTATATCCAATTATGGGACCAGCGCCTAGTGACGCCAATTTATATTAGCCTGTTAACTATATGTATAGGCTATGGCATCTACATAAGAGAGATCAATGTAATTCATATAGCAGGGTTTATTTTAGCTTTAACTGGGATTGAGATAATCATTTTCGAGTCTGGTATTATTAACCACGTGACAGTTGCTGAAAACACGTTGCTTCAAGGTAGCATTATTTATGGTGTACAAATCTTTTTTACTGTTACCACAGCCCTTGTATTAATATTCAGAGTGCAATTGTCACGACTTTTGTCCAATTCAACAAACATAAAACTCACTAATTTTGATGGTGTTTTTCATTGGTTATTCATCTACATGGCAATTGTAAACTTGTTAACACTGCTAGAAAACATTGCTTGGTCTTATTTCAATATGAAGTCTTGGACATTGATTTATGACAATTTTGAAGGACTGATTTACATTGCATGGGCGCTCTGCTGTGGCGCTCTGCTTACCATGTTAATTTGCGCGCCTAAATTAACCCCTCCTCAAGAACGTAAGCTTTCTTAATCAACACACATACCTAGAAATGGCAAAAAACCAGATCTCTATCTGGTTTTTTGTTGCCGTTAATTGCTACTTTGGCGTTGCAACATGCCTGAGGTAAAGTCATCTCATAGTGTGCAATTCATTATTGTGCACTTAACCAAGAAGGACAACTCGGTGACTGCCGATAGTGCTTGATTAAGCTACGTCGCGAGTCATGAAACTGCCACTGCATTTTGTCGGTATAAGTTTGATATAAAAAGGATTGGCCAGATCAAATACCGTTTCGAGTAATGTCTCCTGACCCAATTCAGGGTGATAGGGTGGGGAAATGGGCCTACTCGTAACCGTGTTTAAGCTGCATTAATGTACAAAACGTCTTATTCAATGCGCTTAGGTTGTTAGGGTCTATTCAAAGGCTTGTGCCAAGTCAATCCACCTAACAACCCATTTTTTTCGCGGCATTACGCTAACTTAAAGCGATTTATCATCCTCATCATGTCCTCAGAAACCTGACTTAGCTCTTCACTGGCTGTCGCCATTAAGGTCGATTCACCAGCCAACGAAGTGGAACCGTCATTCAAATTGGCAACATTTTGATTGATACCATTGACCGTCATGGTTTGCTGTTCCGTAGCCGCAGAGATTTGCTGATTCATGCCTTGGATAGCATGAACCTCTTGCGCTATCTCGTTAAGCGCCTCTCCCGCTGATGACGATATCTCCGACGTATTGGACGCTTTTTCAGCGCCTTTACTCATCACTTCTACCGCTTGCTCAGCGCCAGCCTGTAACTTCTCAATAATCGTTTGAATCTCAATGGTTGATTCCTGCGTGCGCAATGACAAAGTGCGCACTTCATCAGCAACCACAGCAAAACCTCTCCCAGCTTCTCCTGCCCGTGCAGCTTCAATGGCTGCATTTAATGCCAACAGGTTGGTTTGCTCAGCAATACCTCGGATCACCTCAAGGACGGTATCGACATTGCGACTATCCGCAGCCAGTTGAGCAATGACCTGACTCGCTTCCCCAATATCTTCTGCCAAAAGTTGAGACTTTTGAATGTTACACTCAATGATCTCTAAACTCTGCTCTGTTTGTTTGGCCGCTTTCACACTGAATTCTGATGCGTCTACCGTTCTGCCCGATACTTCAGTCACCGCTGCGAGCATCTCATTCATTGCCCCAGCAAGCTCTTCCGTATCACTGCGTTGCTGATTCAAATTCATATCCACAGTTGAAACGGACGATGACAACCGAGTAGCAGAATCAGCCAGCTGTGTTCCTGCGGCACTGACGCTGAGCATAATGTCCTGAATAGAACCCACAAAGCGATTAAAATACTGAGCTAAATCGATCAGCTCTTGACTGCCTTCTTCTTTCAAACGCTGAGTTAAATCCCCTTCACCACTCGCAAGATCGCGCATTGCTGACACAGTGCTTTTAATTGGTTTAGTTATACTTCTAATGAAATAAATCACCAAGGTAGATAACACCGCCAACACCATAACGACGTTCATCAGGGATATCATCTGAGATTGCTCGATATCTTCCTCTAACGCTGCAATATTGATACCAGTGCCAATCATCCAATCCCACTCGTGAAAATAGTCAGCGTAACTGGTTTTTGGTGTCAATTCCGTTGCATCAGGTGAGGTTTTCCAAAGATATTCAACAAATCCCCCCCCACTTTTTCCGGTCGCATAAAGCTCTTCCACAAATAACTTTCCATTGCCATCTTTGAGCGGCAAAATATTCGTACCAAGCAGGTGCTTTAAACCAGAGGCCAGCTGTATCCCTTCCTTATCAGCCACAAAAATATAGTTGCCGTTGTCAAAGCGCATTGCAGAAATAGCCACTAAGGCCAAGCGCTTCGCTTCTTCTTCACTGAGCACGCCACTTCTGCTTTGTTCATAGTAATGGTTGATAACACCGAGTGCGCTCTCAATGATCAGCTGCACACCGTATTCATAGTTAGCACGCATATGCTTGTTGGTGTTATGAGCATCCAGCAAAGAATTAGCGAAAAGCCCCATTGCAAATAACACGACTATCATCCAAGCACGTGTACTAATTGGTGCATTATGAATTGAAAAGTTCATGATGCCTCCTCATTACTCATGCGGACCAGTCACTTTCTTAGCAGAAAAGCTGGATTCATGGCTGGTGTATAAGCGACGCAGCGCATCTTTGCACGATCCCTCATCTTTAGCATTGTCTTCAACATGTTTGATCACATCTTGAAACTGTTGCAATAACTGCTTTGAGTCCGCTTCAGACTTTTGGCAGACCCTTTTTGAATCTTGTGATTTGCGATGTGACAGCTTCTTGCCCTGCGCACGCTTAAATACACTATCCATAATTCCCCCGGCCTCTCCTGTACACTTTGCTATGTTTGTCTATCACGTCCAGCCATAGCGTATGTACAGTCCTTGTTAAATGTTAAATTGATAAACGTTTACTCTGTTCAGTGCACAATCCGGCAAATAAACCTTACTATTTTTGACGTGTAGCAGATAAGGGAGCCAAAGCTGGCCTTTTTCTCGATCTGCGCCAAACCCACTGAACGATTCCATATACTCACCTGAGCAGGTGAAAACCTTGATTGCTCGGTTAACCAAATCCGAAACAAATAAATACCCGTTTTCATGATCAATACTGGTTGGTAGCAAGAAGTTTTCGCTGTCTGTGCCGTATCCTTCCTGACCAAAGCTGCGGAGCCATTTCCCTTGCTGATCATATACTTCTATTCGATTGTTGTTTTGGTCTGTGATAAAACACGTACCCTGTGCATCGACGGTAATATCTGATGGCGTGTGAAATTCACCGTGCTCTGACCCTAATTGACCAAATGTATGGACTAAAAATGGACCACCCGTATCAGACAATCGCCAGCGACAAATACGATTGTTTCCCGAGTCAGCAATTAGAATGTCATTATTGGTAGGATCTATTGCGATACCTTGCGGTTGGTTAAGCTGCTCATCTCCTGTGCCCAGCCCACCAAAAACGGTGTATGGCACCAGCTCTCCAAGCCTGTCGTTATACTGCAATATGGTGACAATGCCACTTAAATAGTTGCTTACTACCAGTAAAGGCACCTCAGGATCTAACTGTCCTGGCAGTGGTTTTGATGGTGTTAAAGAAGCGATCCCCAGCGAACCTGGTAACATTGGCAAGCTAATAGGCCTAGCGGAATCACTCTTGCCATCTTCCGTGGCTTGCAATTGATAGTTTCCTGAGTCCATCATCCACAATAAATCTTCTGGATCTTCAAACTTATCATTTAGAAAAATACGCACCATGGTTTGCTGCCACCTTTGCACCCATTCCGTTTGCGCAGACAACGCGATACTTAGCCATGATGGTAACCCAGGAGGCTGCATCACTTTTAGTAACTGATCTTGCAGGGCAAGTTGGTGTTCAACCCAATGCTCAAAAAGGGGCGCATTGCTTGAGTAACTAGATTGCGTATTCGTCACATCTCCCACAACCGAGGTCACAAAATGCAGCTGCCCGGGGTTATCACGCTCATCACCCACAGACTTAAGCACTTTGGTTGCACGCGACTTTCCCCCTTTGAGGGTGGCCAAATTCACCGTATGCTTTTGCAGAGATGCCAAAAATGGTTCAGTAATTAGTAAAGTGTTTGTACCTGTAAATTCCGTAATTTGAACTGGCGCAAAAAAACCATCTAAGCTACCCATAAACTGGCCATTTAAATCATACACTGAGATAGCATTGGGTAACCCCCCGGGAATAAGCACGCGATTTTGGATCACTGACACCCCGCGTGACAAAGCCAAGCCATCGATGTAACATTTTCCTGTTGCGCTAAATTCCACACCTTGGCCTTGCCAGTTACAGCGCACCACAGTGGCAAAGCCAGTGTTCGAAATGTAAATATTGCCAGCTTTATCTAAACTCAGCCCCTGAGGCCACAAAAGATGTACAGGATCTCCTCCTTTTTCTGGCACAATCTCTTCAATCGACCGCTCAAACTTGCCGTCTTCGCTAAAGATCACTAATCGAGATTGACTTTGTTGCCCTTCATAAAACTCATCAGCAACACACAATTTCCCATCGTGGACAACAATACCGTTAGGGCCCCGAAGTGCAACTTCTGGTTCGTCGCCAAATATCTTAACTGGCTTGATCTCTAAACGCTCGGTGTATTCCAGTATATGAACTCTGAAATTACCAATATCTGTCACATATACCCAGTTTTTATCCGGGTGCGCAAGTAACCTAAAGGGCATATTGAATTGCTCAGGCCCAGTACCGACCGTGCCAAAACTGGCCAATATTTGATCCATGTCTGAATCAAATACCAACACGCGATTGTGCGCCGTGTCAGCAAGCCATACACGGCCAAATTTGTCGACACAGCTCCCAACTGGAGTGCTGAGAGAAAGGTGTCCTATTGTCGAACACGGTAGTTGTGGCAACTGGTCAACAGTTGTACCAATATAACTGTGGTATGAGATCCCCATAGTACCTAGCCTGTAAAAAGAGTCCGTTTAGTCAAGCTTCTGCCGATACGTTCGAGCAGATCCTTGGTGTAATTAATTATCATTACGATTTTTTTACTGTTTCATACCAAAAAGTAGCAGGAAGAAAATTACTCGCCAGTAAGTCACATTGGAAAAATCGTATTTATTAAAAAATTCACATTTGTATTTTTGCTGCGACCTCCCCAAAACGGAGAAGAAATGCTTTAATGACAAGGCCTGTGGGCTACTTTTAAGAAGATATTATGATTGAAAATCCGGTTCTATTGTTCGGTACAGCGCAAGATGGAGTTATTAATATTATTCATATTGACAACTTCTATTCTAATTCAATACTTAACCAGTGCACTGACAACAATTAGATGAATTCATAACTCCACACTAGTGATAATTTATTAGGGACCTGAACCTTCACATAAGCTGTGCAAAATAGTCAACGCACAAGCCCCCTTGCCAGCGCAGAGGTGTTCATTTTTTGTCATTGAGCGGAATAATCAATCAACGTGTCTCACACGTCTAATTTGTAGATTCCATCCTAAGCTGTTTTCAAGTAAGCTGCCTCAATTCCATAGAGAACCCAAAAGAGGAAAGAGCGTTGGATAAAAGAATCGAACCTGAATTACCCAGTATTACGCCCGACTTAGATCAGGTTGAAACCTTTAAACAGTCCCTCAATCCATCTAATAATAAAGCGCCTTTGCCACAGCAAGACCCTGAACACAAAATAGGGCAAACCAAAAAAGCTGGGGTTATGACTTGGGTGGGCACCGCAGCTATTATCACATTGACTGCGGGAATATATGGACTCTATCAACAAAACCAAGCAATGCAGGCGCAATTGTTCGAATCAACCAAGCGAATTGCGGAGCTTGAACGTACGTTATCTGCGACTGGAGAAGAAATGGGCTTGTCCGCAGGTGCTATACAAGCAAACTTGAAGGCGCTGAGCGAACGTACCGATGAACTGTGGTCTCAAATGGATAAACTCTGGGCCTCAGCATGGAGAAGAAATCAGTCTGACATCAAAAAGCTAAAAGAACAGACGAGCAACATTGCCAGCAACCAAACAAAACACGTCAACACCCAATCAGGCGTGGCAGCAAAAGTAGACACACTCGCACAAAGTCAAACGGATTTAGTATTCAAACTATCTCTTTTAGAAGAACAGTTACAGGCCGCTGAAGCGCTGAAAAATCAGTTAACGTCAATTAATACCGATTTAGATCAATTAAAATCTCAGTCGCGTGGCAGCAATGCTAAGCAAGTAGAGATTGGCAGTAGCATTGCCCAGCTTGAAATTACGCAAAATGCTTTAGCTGAACAATTAGAACGTCTAGAAAGCCGATTCGCCTCCACCACAAATACACAACAAACGGCGAATTAAATATATTAAACAAAAGGGATCAGCACTGCTGCTCCCTTTGACTGATATTGACTGTTCATTTGTTTCACTCAGAGCATTTTGCTTTAATTTTTACCAGACTCTAAGTAACTGACTATTTCGTTTATCGGTTCAATAAAAAGAAAATAGCCCTGTTATTTCATGAAGGTTAGCCAAATCATCCCGCTTGCATAAAGCAGGCTTTCCGTCTGTTCGCGATTAGTTTTGTTCTCTAATAATTTAAAACTACTGAATGGTTCTCAGCCTAATTGAGGGGTTTCCTCTTAGTCGACAGCTTAAAAACAAAGGGAAATAAAGCAATAAATTTCAGCACCTTGCATAAATTTTTTGTCTTACCTACTTAAGAATTGCAAATAGTAGTCTACCCAGGCTAGCAGGGTTCTATTAGATTTAGTTGTATTCAGCTATACGCCCAAAGCGTAGTAAACAGTCCTTCTCCTTTAGCCATCAACCAGTGAGTTTTTGCTATTTATTTTAATATGTTGCGTTTCAAGTACGTTTTAAATTTGCTTGATGCTTACCCCATGTTATTAGCCATATCGTTTAGGTGCTTCAGGTTCTTCCTATCAATATTGAAGGTAAATTTCAGAAATATCTTAAATTTCAAAGGAGGAAGGCGCATTGATTCAATTTTTCATATTATTCAGTTGTTGAGTTTCACATCTAAATTTTAAAGGCAGACAAAATCAAATCGGCAAGAATACTAAAAAAGGGACTAATGACACTGTTTACTTATGAAGCATTTTTGTTAATATATCGTACATAATTGAAGTGTATAAGGCTTTCAAGTTAGCAAGGAAAAAAACGGTGGTAAGTGGAGATGACCTCAAGGCGATGAGGAAAAAAGCAGGGCTAACCCAAAAAGAAATGGCCGACAAGCTAAAAATCACCAGAGAAACGGTAAGCAATTACGAGCTTGGAGTTGGAGAACCTAGGACTGGGCATTTCTTTAAGTGGCTTATGTATTGTAAGATAGACTCGAAATCATTGCTAAATCAAATAAAGATGATACATGATGAAGTAAATGGCCAAACTGAATCAAAGTTACAGGATGAAGAATGATGATAAATTTTATTATGAGCAAAAAGGTATGTTCAGCCAGTCAGCGGTTTTCCTCCCTTAAATTAGAATTGTGTACGCAAATACATGGTGGCGGCCCTTGGAAGCCAGTTGACCCTTCTTCAGCCAAAATAAGCACTGATCTTCTCTCTCCCAAAAAACCAAAACAGGAGAAAAAAGGTAATTAGTATGAAGCCTTCGCAACTAATTGTTCTGACAATTATATCTATTTCAGTATTTTACACATTGATCGGCAATCCAAAAGTAGTTACGGAAATCTATCTAATAACTATTTTACCGGCTCTTTTATATGGATTTATTAAAAAAGACCCCAACATTATTCACGTTTCAATATTTTTGATACTAATTAATTTATCTGAATACATAATATTTGGTTATGGAATAATCAGCCTTAAAGCCATCGACATTAATAAAATCGTTCATGGAATACTCATATATGGTATACAGATGATTATTAGCTTAACTGCCGTAGCAATATTTATATTTCGAGTACAAATATCAAGGAAAATATCAAAGTCTGCGAAGGTTGAGCTCACTTATTTTGATGGGATATTTCACTGGATATTTTTATATACATCGCTCGTTTACCTTGCTGCGATGATTGAATACACCTTGAGAAATGTATTTGAACTCCCATCTCTTATTTTAGTTTATAGCAGTCACGAGACTTTAATCTATTTAGCATGGGCTTTGACCTGTGGAACATTGCTTTCTATGGTAGTGCATTCCATCAGAAGTGAAATTAAAGTCAAGGCGCAGTGATTTATTACTTTTCATATCACACATAGCATTTAGACGCCCCAAAAAAACCATTGTCGGTAAGACAAAACTGGTGCAGAGGTCAAATACCTCTGTTCCCAGGGGCGAGTTGTTCTTACATTCCACAAGTATATTGATACAAGCTAAGCCCATATGGAAACAGCTAAGTTGCCATAAGGATCGATCACCTGCATTCAATAAAACCCCTCACTTTGTTCAGATTTTATAATCATTATTCGTCGCTATACCATAAAGCCCAATGAGGGTTTCAAAGCTACTTATTCAGAAAGAATAGCTCTGACCCTATTGATTGGAAGGGATCAATGACTCTGACCCCTTTGATCATAGGTAATTACTTACCTCATCCACAATAGCGCAAAGCGGGTGCCATTTGGCTCCACTTTACTTGCACATAAACCAGAGCCAATTGCTCCAGACGCATAGGTACCTCGTGCAACCCAGCAATGAGTTGGACCGTGCGGGTCAACCTGCCAGCCAACTTGATGAGAGTTGTTTGCCCACGTTAAATAAGTAGGTAAAACGCAGCTCGACACTAGCGTTGTTGTGTCGTTGTAATCTGTTCTGCAACTTGGAATATCTGCAACCTTAGGCATATGCTCCACACGATCTAAATAGCCCCACGCACTTCGGATCAAATTCAAATCATAGGTTGATAAATTGTCAGCATAAACAGTCTTGCCACTTACACAATTTGCACCAGCACAGGCAACTTGCTCTCTAGTATCACGAAACTTGCTCAAGTCTTGCTGATAGAGAAATAGTGAGCTTGGGTCATTAGGGCTGGTTTCAGGTGTTGTGCCATAATCAGAGATGCGAGCAATACCACCGGGCTGAGTTTTAGGGTAACTACCGACTAATGTCCAGCCACCACCATCTGTGGTCATATCACAATAAAATGACTGTTGCTCACCAGACTCATTTAGCAATTTATACACACCATCACCGACACTATAACCTGCATCTAAAACTTGCTTGCAAGTCTCAAAACTCGCTGCCGGATTATGATTGAAACGCCAATCACCACTGGCTCCGGTATTACTATGCCAGCTGCCTTGGTAAACACCAGAGTCGCTGAGCGATCCTGCAAAGTAGCGCAATTCACCAGAAAGTAAATCACTGGTTTGGAATTTGATATTGAGCGCATTGACACTGGCTTCTCCTGACAGGATCAGTTCGGACTCGCTCGCCACAAAGTGCGCTCTAGTGCCCTTCACGGCCAGATCAACTGTTGTTTCGTTAACAAGCTGTCCATCATGAACAGTATCTAAATGAAGTTGATAGTCACCAGAAAAGTTATTCTCTGTGGCAAAAACGACTGTCGGCATGAGCAGAGCAAAAGCGGTAAGTTTATTGATATTTTTCATTAAATATTCCTAATTTAAGTAGCCAAAGTAATACGTGGCTATGCTTCCTAAGCAGTTTTATCTCGAGTAAAACTGCTAGTCGCGAGTATGTAATATTGGCTTCTTAAATACCAGAGACATCAATAAATCATTGCAATAAAGCGCACTTTTTAAGCCGCGTAACAGCCTCTTGAAGTCTTAATTTCACAGTAATAAAATCAAGAAATAACAATAATACGCATGGCTTTATTCATGAAAAGAGTGTTTATCCAATTGATCATCATATCTTTGATTTTGTTCACCAGTAGCTGTGCCACCACCGTTTTCCAAACCACAGAGCAAACACCAGAAAACTTGAAAGAAGCTATTTTAATACTTCAATCTAGGCTACCGCCTGAGGATTTAGCCGCACTGAAAAATACTACAGAACCAGACTTAGCTAAGTATCACCATGGCTTTGGAGCTGGCCTCAGAAACTCACTGGGTCTTTGGTCTAAGTCGCCGCTTGCTCAATGGTTTACGCAGCGTGATATTCGTCACCCTGACAATATGAGCAGTATTATTATCAAAAGCTTGCATCGCGAACTTAATGGTCTTCCATGGGAGGTCGATAAACAGCTCCACATCTATCAACAGTCTCAACAAGAGATTGAAATACTTCATAAAAAGTACCTTTTAAAGGAGCAAAAAAGATATATCAGACGAAAATCTGCCATGCTGGGGTGGCAATGGAAAACACATCAAGCCCCCAAAGCTCTGCTACCAAAACAGCCAAATAATAAAGATGTCTGGGGACTTGAGCCCTACGATAGTGGCTTTATTGTCACAGTCAAAGGCTGGAGAAAAATCCCTAAAAATATCTGGCATGATGGGATTTATTTTATATCCGCCAAGTCAACGCAGCTCTCGCCTGTCTCGGTTCAAGGCTGCCCAGAAATTCACGATGTCATCGTGCGTGGAAATCAGGCCCAATGGCTATGTAAAGAAAATACCGAGTGGTCAATTATCACCACCCAACCGAAAGCACCTTCAACACGGCAGACATTACACTTACCCACTCAGTTTGACTGGTTGCGACTGGGTAAAAGCAAAACAGGATTAATCATTGTCTCCCAAGACGCCATTTATACCTTGGGATCAGACAAGCTAACTCAACTATTTCAAGCTGCTTCAAGTACGCGACAATATCCTGAGTTCGACTCTGACGGCTATGGCAACCATCAAGCTGATGAATTTTTCTTTCCGCAAAGAAGTGCAACACCGCTATTGTTTAACAATGCAGTTTATTTTCAGATAGAAGATACAGGTAATGAAACCGATTTATACCGACTTAAGTTAACAGAAACGGACATTGAAAGTGCAAAAAAGTTTTTTGTGCATAAATACATTGGCAGACGAGCCGTAAACATCAGTAATATAGCCATTGATAACCACGACAACCTTTGGATTGGCACGCCAAACAACGGGACACTGGTCAAGCTCAGTAAAAGTGGTGATACCAAGTTTGCGTCTATTTTCAACAATCTAACTCCTCAAAAAACCATTTCTACGGAGCACCAAATACATTGGCAAGCACTTTTACCAACAAGTGCCATATTGATTTCAGATGAAGTTATGTACTTAGCCTCTTCCAATGGTATTGTCACAGTGCAAAATAATGAGATAACACCTGTTGTTTATTTTGATTACCCACTTGGCATGAATAGAGCTCCTTATACAGCAGCTCCCCAATATAACTACCATATAAAACCACAGCGACTGGGTAAATTTAACGATGGTAGTTTTATCCTCGGTGATCGACATGATGGTGTATATTTGTTAATGAACAATGGGTCATCATTTGACTTTTATTTACCCGAAATAGTAAATAAACCTTATCTGATAGGCCATAACTAATTCAAAAATTGGCATTATTGCTAATACACTTAGATAGCTTGCAATGAAGTAGAGAAGTTAGCTTTTATATGACAGCTGTTTTTGATTATGACAATACTGAGTTGGTGGTCTCAGTGACCACCACTTTAAGCTTATCCTCTTACACAGTTTATATTATTTAAAGGTGTAAACTTTATTCGGCTCACTTACATCTTCGCTTCATAAGTTTTATCTACGACTTCTACTGAGATATTATTATTGTTAAAGTTCCCGACAATACGTTTGAAAACAAGGTCATTTTCGCGAATAAAATGAATAAATGCGCGGGTATAATTGGGAATGACTGTAGCAATCGTATTATCAAATGGGATGTGCATAAAACCTGATTGGAAAATAATCTGCGCATCTTTGAAATATACAAAGCCCTGACGCTTTGCTGACATATTCTCCAAAATATAAAATTGCGCTCCTTGAATGACCTGTTCATGCTCTATTTGTTTAAACTTAAAATGGTCAATATGCTGCGCAAATGGGCCATATGCTTTGATAGCAGAAATACTATATGCATCTGCTAATATCTCGATCCCCTGCTCAACCAGTACTTTCAATCCTCTAATTTGGCCTAAGTGAGGATGAGTAATAAAAGCAGAAGTGATACGCTTGGTGGGAAATTGCTGCTCGATTAAACTCAGAGTCTGCTTGGCAACACGTTCACTTGGACTTGCACCAAATAGGGTGATCTCATCTCCATTCACTTGAAACACACTGTTATGCCGCGCTGAAGAATCAGTTACAACATACAAATTCTCAGCAATTTTCGTCGCTTGCCTCACCCCATCCCCGGCTTTAATGACAGGCCCATACCCCGCAGGCAGCTTGAGTTTATCGGAGTCGATTTTATCTATCGCATAAAAATCCGCGTTAAAGCTAATATAGGTCGGTGAAGAGTCACCTGTGTAGTATTTATTTACTTCAGTCGCTAACGTAAAGCCATTGATAGTTTGCACATTATTATATTCAAAGCGACCGCCTCCCGCTCCTTGATCAAGAGATTTCAAGCGCAGTGTTGTGGCATCAAATATATATTTAACCGTCTTTTGACTGGCGTCTTGATGTGCGATCAAAAACGTGTTGGTTTCATTGTCATAAGTTACTTTTATGTGCTTCTTTATGTCGCTTTCACGCAACAGTGGTCTGATAGTCAAAAAGTCTACATTGCTCAGTGTATAAGGTAAGGCACGATCGAAATTGTCCATGCCCCTTGAGAGCACTCCTTTCCCTATGGTTGACGCATTTTTTTCGTAAAAGTAGCTATGCGTGTCATTTTGAAACTGCACTCTGTCATATAGTCTGCCTCCAGCAAAGTACAAGATATCATTGTCATAAAAGTGTTTATTGACCATATCGACATCGATTGATCTAATAGACATATGCCGGTTGGGTGTTTGCATATCCCAATAGTTTTGACTTCTATAAACATTATTCAAGAAGTGATACCGTAAAGAAAACGCATCAATTGAAAGTGTGTTTTTGTACTTCGTCTTTATTTCATTGATCACTATTTCAGCGCTTTTAGCACAGACTGGTTGCGCAAACCAAACCATTAAGACAATTAGACTAAACCGTAAATACACGTGACGCTCCTTTTATTTCACAAAGAGGTGGACATAACTGCAACAAAGTAGATGTCTTATTAATGTGATGAAATGCCAGCAATGTAAAACGCTAAGCTTAAGAATTTACAAAAGTTTACGAACAGTGAACGTAATAATGGGCGCCGTAACTCAGCCCCCACAAGTGTGAATCGCTAGCTAAACTCACGGCTTAGCTAGCAGGTTAAAGCAAGTTAAAGCGCCTTTTTCTTGGTCACTTTATTTTTATGTCCCAAAATCCGAATTGACCAGCTGTCTAAAGTGCCAGGCTTTACATTATTCTCGACAGACTGTACTTGTTGGCCCGCAACAAAATCAAACGTCCCAAAGGACATAGGCTCATTGCTCATATCTGTAATGTGGATTTTCCACTCCCCTGTACCTGCATTCGCCTTTTCATCCCAGAATTTATAGCTCAGCATCAAATGATCGTTATAACCATCGGCACTACCAGGGGACTGCTCTGGTAAATTGAGGTGCTGACCAATTAAATTATTAAATGGTGACATAACAATACTACGTGTACCACTTGGTGACTCTAGTTCCACTTTTATATCAGAAATACGAGTATGTTTGGCATTTAGGCGGATCTGAACACCTTCAATAAACAAGTCATCATCAACTTGAATTGACGCAGTTGTAGTACGCGATGCATCATCGTGGATCGTCGCATTTACCTTACTACCCAAACCATACCAAGGGGTTTTAACCAATTCTGATGGCAAGTCTTCAATGGCATAGCGACGCACTAACTCTGTCGCTTTATCCACATCCAATAAACCAAATCCATAGTAAGGAGAAAAAGTATGCCCCGCCGCATTGGTTGACCAGCCCTCGAGGCCTGTGATGCCATTGACCTGAATATCTGCTCGGGTTGGATCAACCTTGGTTGCAGTGCGCGCTAACAAGTGACGAATATCACGCGGAGTAAGGTCATGATTTTGCTGCTCTGCCGCTGATAGCAACAGCGCAATAGCACCCGATGTGTTTGGCGCAGCAGATGACGTACCATTCATTCTTACTGTAAAGTCATCATATTGAGAGCAGTCAAAACTTGCATCAACATGCTCAATGATCCAATCACATGAAATACGGGTAGTGGCATGTCCGGGTGTTCCTCTGTCTAACCCGCCAGGCGCGGTCAGGAATACGTTACTACCCACTGTTGAATAACTAGATAGCACGCCATCTGCACTTAGCGCGCTCACCGCGAGGTTCCAAAAGTTAGCTGGCGTATAGAGTGAGTTGCCATTGGTCCAAGGCAAACCATGATTATCTCCGACAGGAAAGCTATAACCATAGAACGACAGACCCTGCTCTGTGAAATAATGAATGCGAGAATTAAGATAAGAGTTACCAGCAGCCTGCACATAAACAGCTGTGCGAGGATCTTCTTTAGTCGACAAAGTCACTGTCTCGTAGACTTTTTCCTGCTCTGGCTGACTAAAGAGCAGCACATCATTACCTTGAGCATCTTTGACTGTTTTAGAGAAGGTATACGGCAAGCTAACGGATGGGCTCATGCCATAACTTTTATTGAATACACGAATTCTATCAGCCGTTGTGTTATCAAATTGATTACCATCAAAGCCGTGACTTACTCTCCACTGCTCATGGCTGTCAAATGTTCCACCATAATTGGTAAATGCGGCAATTTGCGCAAGTGGTGCAACACCCCGAACACCTATATTGTTTTGAGCAGCTGCAATAATCCCCGCGACCATGGTGCCATGATCGCCACGAAATGGCGGCCGTGCATCTATTTTTGGATCATCAATGACATTGGCTGCCAGATCCGCATGACCCAAATCAACGCCAGAATCAATCACAGCGACAAGCACGTCTTGACCTTTATGACCCCAAATATGCGTTTGCCACAAATTCAAATCGATACCCGACTGCGTATTGCTTATGGCACCTGAATTAAGCAGATTCCACTGCAGTGCCAACATGGGATCACCATTTGGATCAAGCCAGCGGTGCTCATAATCCCGATCTGTTGTCGCCGATACATTGACTGAAAGTAGCGCAGAAACCAGACCTGCAAGATATTGTTTTTTTATTTTCATAACAAGTTCCTTTTATGGGTTCAATTTATTTCTAGCATTCCGACTTTTGACTTGTCAATAAAAATACACACTTTATTCTCTTAATTTTAACAAGGTCGTGTTCTATACGGCCTGTAGCTCGCTAAAAAGTCAGTTTGAAGAAAAGTTGATAATCATTGAAAGTTGAGAGGGAATAACAGCAAGGTCATCGTTGAACCAAGGTTTAAAACGACTGAGAATAGAAAAATGGGATTGAAATAAGACAGTTTAATTGACTATAAGAAACGCGATGTAATTGAGTTGTATGATCATCTTCACCGAAATTCACAATGGCTCAGGCTAATAAGTAGTACCCGCGATAGATTCCTTTGAGGGTTCATATGAACAGGTCGTCACTGTATATTAAAAATGGGATCAACGACTCTGACCCCATTGATAATCAGAGATTAAAAATCTAAGACTTTAGTAACAAAGCACTTTTGAGGTAACACCCCTCTTTGCATTTCAATTTTTACTCTATCACCCTCTGAAATAGCTGAAGCAATATTTACCACTTTTTCAAGTGTATCCGGCTCGTCATAGGTTACAACATTACTCATGAAACATCTGAATTGACGACCATTGCTATCTGTTGCAGTGACGGATAAATGATTTGCACTCACATTCATAGAAAAAGTGCCTGACTGACTGTGATTGACTACAATTTCAGCGGTATCAATAGTGACAGAGCCATAATTTTGCTCAGAAATTGTAACCTCAGCAGCAGATGCAAGGTTTGCAGACATGCCCAATGCTAAAACAGATGCGCCTAAAAATTTAGTTATTACTTTCATTGTATATTATTCCTTTATACATATATTTAAGTTACTAACCCCTTAAAATTAAGGGGAATAAAAAAACCAAACGCCCCTACTTAAGGAACATAACAACGTTAAAATTTAAATACAACCATAAAAAAGAAAAATAAAAAACCAAAAAAAACAATAAATAAATTAACTAAACAATCCTACAAAAATAAAATTAAACACAACCTAAAATACAACAACTTACAAAACAAAAGGGAAACTATTGAAATTAAGTTAATTAATATAAATAACAACAAAATTAAAAAAACGCTCTCGAATTTTAATAATCACCATTTTTAATCTTACATACCAAATAAGATAAAAAGACTGTCTCTTACCGTCCAAAAGAGCATTTTTCTACACTTTGCACTTGTCCACAATCATTGCACATTTCAATGCTGGAATACCTGTGGTCAGAAAAGATTTATTTTAATGGCTTTTCCAGTATCTAAATATCTGGTTGTTACGTGTTGCCCGACTTCACTATAAAAGTCTTAAAAAGGGCGGTACCCCCAGAGCGTATCTAAAACAGCACATTGAGTAAAAAAATGAATATAGCCTCAGCAGATCCACAGCTAGTTTACCCTTTGGGTCAACACATTATTGTCGATATATTCGACGCCTCAAATTTAATGGGCGAGCAAAACATCGAGGACATGATGATTGACTGCGCCAACGCTGCAAACGCCACAATCCTGAAAACCCATGTGCATCCATTTGAAATGAACGGTGGTGTATCTGGCATGATTATTTTGGCTGAGAGTCATATTTCTATTCACACATGGCCGGAGTACAACTTTGCAGCCATGGACATTTTTATGTGTGGTGATGCACAACCCCAGCTGTGCCTGCCCGTGATAGAGCAGTATTTTCAACCGGGTAAAATGGTAATCAATGACCTCACTAGAGGCGGCTCCATCAGCCGCTTGGGGGAGTTCCAACCACTTTTGCACAACAAATTACAAGCAACCTCAATAACCGCATAATAAAACGGAGTATTCAGCACATGACTAAAATTAATTGGCATTATGAGCAAATGACAAGTGGTATTCACATTGCACTTCGTTCAGAAAAAGATTTGGTAAGTGTGGAAACAGAATTTCAAGACGTCAGTATTTTTGAGACCCGCCACCTTGGTAAAGTAATGCGCATCGACGATGGCATTCAGGTGACGACAAAAGGCGAACACATCTATCACGAAATGATGGCTCACGTGCCTATTATTTTTCATAACCATGTTAAAAACGTGCTCATTGTCGGAGGTGGTGACGGTGGCAGTGCACGTGAAGTACTAAAACACCGCAGTGTTGAAAAAGTAGTCATGGTGGATATTGATGAGCAAATTATCCAATTGAGCCGTAAATTTTTACCCGAAATAAACAATGGCGCCTTTGATGATCCAAGATTCGAGCTGCGCATTGGCGATGGTGCTGACATTATCTCCCAATACAACGATTGTTTTGATCTGATCATTCTAGATGCCGCCGATCCGGATGGCGGTGCATCAGAAACCTTATTCACTCAGTCATTTTTTGCTAATTGCTTAACCGCGTTAAAGGCTGAAGGTATTTTAGTTGCACAAGGTGGTACGCCTTATTTCGAACCTTACATGATGCAGTCCATGGTGTCGCGTTTAACTCAAGCATTTAACAATCCTGCTGGCATATACATGGGCGGCTGCTATGACTATTTTGGTGGCTCCCACGCATTTATTTGGGCTACTCGAAATGGCAGCATTAATACGCTGCCATTAGAAACGCTAGAATCGCGTGTTACTACAGCGGATATTCAAACTAAATACTACTCACCTGAGGCACACTTTGGTGCTTTTTTCTTGTCAAAAGACATGCGAGAACATGTAGATCAAGCTGTGAAATGCGAAAACGTGGACACTCTGTCGATGCCTGAAGCCGGTGATTGGGACGATTACACGCCAGAAACATCAAATAACAGCTACGATAAATAGTCGCGTATTCAATATGCCATTTGGGCATAAGCATATTTAAAAAAGTCACTGATATGGAGGTTGGTACCGTGCCAGTGGCTTATTAGATCCAAGCGCAATTCACTTTCTTGAACTCTGTTTGATACATATAGATACAACATAAAGCGATGAAGTCATTATATAAACGATTTGAAAAAATAGGCCAAAAAGACTCTTTTGACAGCCAGTTATACCAAGCTAAACACAATCTTTTATTTATTCAGCAGTGCTCAAAAGAGTTTTCCAGTTGGATAGCTATCGCATTCGTGATTGCCTTATTCGGCGGGATTTTACAAATTGTGACCTATGATTTTTTAGGCTCGTTAGTCGATTGGTTGGATAATGTAGGCAATCAATCACAACTCAACGACAAAGGGCATGATTTAATCTTCATTGCTATTGCGATTGCCGTTGTTATTCCGGCTATTACCCTGATTAAGAATCTTGTTTTTCATCAATTACTCGGTCCAAACTTACAAAAAAACACCATCATTAAGCTATACCGTACATTAATTGGCACACCGGCGAGCTACCACGAAGAGGACGATCCGGGGGCTACAGCCATTGTGATTGTCGATACGTCCGAAGCCATCATTGATGTGGTTTTACAGTTTTGTGGTTTCGCGGGCTTTATCTTGGCATTTATTGGCGCATTACTTTTTTATGTGGGCAATATTGATGGATGGCTCACCGTCCCATTCCTTATTTGGATAGGCCTGTTCTTAGCATTGCTGATAGGGCAATGGATCCCCAAAGCCAAAACCACTAATCGCCTAGAAGCAGAGAGTTGCGCCGAGATTACCGGTAAATTCACTGAACGTTTCGCGCGTATTCGAACTGTGAAAATGTTATCTAATAAAGAATACGAACAAAAATTTGCTGAAAGATGGGCCTCTCGACATCGCAGAGTCGTCGCTAAGGAATACCGAGTGTTTTCAAGTTTTGCCTCGGTGATTGGTTTACTCAACGGTTTATTACTTGTTGGGGCAGGAGGTTTGTGCTTAAAGCTATGGATGGAAAGCGCGCTCTCAATCGGCGAGTTTTCCATGGTTCTGGCGTTAGTCTATCGGGTTATATCCCTATCCGAATGGTGCCAAGATGAATTTGACGCCTTTTTTGTTTCTTGGGGTCAAGTGACCGTCGGCAGAGAGCTGATCAATGAGTTTCTTGAAGAAGTAGAGCTCGTCGAAGAGGAGGGAAACTTCAATGCAGCAAGAGGCAAAATCACGTTTAAAAATGTTGAGTTTGCCTATGAAAACAAAGCACCATTATTCACTGACTTCTCTTTAAAAATAAAAGCTGGAGAAAAAGTCGGGATCATCGGCCCTTCAGGTTCTGGTAAGTCTTCACTACTCAATATGCTCTCTGGTATTGATGAAATTGAACAAGGAGCCATTTATATTGATGGTAAAAATATCGAAGACTATTCAACCGAGAGCATCTGTAGTGAAATAAGTTTTTTAAATCAAGATATTGGCCTTTTTAATCAGAGTATTTTTGAAAACGTCGCTTTTGGCTTGAATAACATGAGCAAGGCATCGGTAAGGCATGCACTGAAAATGGCCAACGCCCTCAATTTTGTAGACAGCTATCAAGATGCGCGAGGTCGTCGAGGCTTGGCTGCTTTTATCGGGGAAAATGGTGGGCAACTATCTGGCGGCCAACGTCAACGTTTGGCATTTGCCAGAGCAATATTGAGAAATAAAAAAATACTCCTTCTCGATGAAGCAACCAGTGCGCTTGATCCGGCTTTAAAAGCTGAGTTTATCGAAACCCTCAAAGTGCTCATGAAGGGGAAAACCGTCATTTCAATCGCCCACTCTTATGATGTCCTCACCATGATGGATCGCATTATTGAAATCAAGGACGGTAAAATCATCAGAGACACAAAACCAGCTGATATCATCAACATGGTAGAGTAAATCAATGGGGTCAGAGTCAATGGTCGTCTTTTTGCTTTTTGTAACTTTCTGACCTCCTATCACCTCCGCGAGGTATAGGAGTCGATCGTCTACCCGATAACGTTTCAATCTGTTGTTTAAACTGCTTACTGCCTAGCACCCACATTTTGTTTGTCGCTGTGTGAATTTCTGTGAGCATTGCTGCCGGGATCTCTCGAGCAAACAAAGCTCGGTAGTTTGCTTGCCTTTTATGAGAAGATAAACCCAGAGCTAAATACACATCATGCTCTGTCAGTAAGCAAATACGTTTGCCCAATGCATTGTGGTGATAACTTGACCAGATATACTTCGCCGGGTCCGACACAATACCGGCCCTAATTGGGTTCAATTCAATATAGCGACTCACAAGCAAAAAGTACCGCTCAGTATCCACTAACGTCGACTTATAACGCCCTTCCCATAGAGTACCCGTTCTCTGGTAAGTAGTATTAAAATATCGAACATAGTAGCGCCCTAAAGACTGCATTAGCTTGCTCGTACCATTCGCCGTTGTTTGAGTCAGCAGCAAGTGAACATGATTCGTCATCAAAACATAAGCATGAATTTTCACTCCATACTCTTTAGCGTAGTGTTTCAGCTTGTCTAAATAAACCGCATAGTCTTTTGTATCAAAAAAAGTCGCTTGTCGGTTGTTGCCTCGCTGAACAACATGCTGCGGTATATGAGGTAGGTTCAATCGTGGTAGTCTCGCCATATTATCACTAATCCTTTAGCTTTTGTGGCTATTGCAAATGCATTACTTTTATTCAAAATTTATAAAAAGATCAGTGTTCTCTGATCCCTTTGATTTTAAACGTCATCTATGCAAACGTGCGAATTGTCGGGTTCATTGCTTCAGACAAAAAGTGGCCAAATAACCCAACATCAACATCTAAGCGCTCAGAGAGTGTTTTATATTCTTGTCCAAAACCTTCAGGGTGGAATTGTTTACCGTACTGTTCAGTCAGTTCATTTAACCTAATTGACCCATTTAAAGATGATGCATTCAAATCTGCATACTGGTATGAATTTCTAAGCTTTAAGCCCTCAACAATTCCGCTGTGCAGTTGAGTAAATGCGTCTTTCAATTTCTTGTTACCCGACAAAACTGTTTCTAAGTTATTTACCTGAGCAGCAGAAAGCTTGCCACTGCTCAGTTTTAAATTTCCTTTTTTGTCTTGATACAAATCCAAATCACGCAAATCCAAATTGGGATTTTTGTCTGTTTGCACTGTTTTAAACCTCTCGAATTCACTCAGGCTTGTTTTCAATGCTTTTTGCACCTTTTCTATTGCGTCAACATATGCAAGGGTAACTCTTTTTGCCTCGTCTTCGGCCGTTTTAATATCCTCTTTACTCACACCAACATGTGTTTGCAAAGTCACTTTTTCCGAAGTTAAAGGTACTTCAGGTTGTAACTGTGATTCTTTTAATTGTTGTTTCAGTGAAGACTGTGCACCTCGGGTAGGCGCTTGCTGACTATTAACGATGTTTTTTCGATTAATTTCCATCATTGTGCTCCAATCCTTGAAAGCCATGTATGAATAATTAGCTGAATCTACAAAATATTAGTGTAAGAAAATAGCTGAAAAGTAGCATACTCACAAGAAGAAAACCGTTCGTGTATAAGTAATGCGATTATTTTTACACAATAACATCGTTTAAAAATTTCTACCCCCCTTTAAGTGCCACACAACCTTATATGATAAGCAATCAATTTACATTATGAATAAACTAAAAATAAGTGCATCAAAATCGACTTTAGAAAACACTACAGCATTCGTAGTTGTTCAGCATAATTTGCATAATAAGGGTGCAATAGGCAGTACATTAAACGAAGTGTTCCTAAAACTTAAAAACCAACCTTTAGCTGCTCAGAGCGAAGGTTCAAACCAAATTTAAACACAGCCCTACCTATTATTGTATCTGCAATATCCTCAACTCCTGCGCAGCAGTTAATACTTTTAGACTTAAACAGTGATGCTCTTACAGCACAGAGACAGATCCTGTGCTATCACATAGAAGCCGCAACAAAAGCTGAAGGATTGATGGTGAATAGATCTGTCAAATCAATGGGGTCGGAGCCATTGATTATTTAGCCCCAGCCCTTTTATCACGCCAACAAACTCTTGATTGACAACAGACATAGACTTTTTACTTTCCTCTTTGATTGAACGTTACTTTATATTTCAACTTTGATACATTGCCATAAAGCAATTACAAAACAAGGAACTAGAAAGAGGCTATGGATATTTTAATTGAAGATGGCACTGAGAGAAAACATAAGCAAAAACTGCAGAGCCTTATTTCTAGTTCTAAAAAAAGTATTGATATTGCAACAGCATACTTAACTGAGGCAGCACTACTTAAACAAAAAGGAGATGTAAAAGTTCGACTCCTCACTTCAATATCCGCAAATGATATTTTAAGTGGCTCAGTAAGTCTGGACGCTATTTCTTTGTTATTTAAACAAGGTATTGAAATTCGATTATTGGACCCAGACAATAACCACTTTCACCCTAAAGTGTATATATTTGACCATAATACGTTTGTTATTACTTCCGCAAACTTCACTCGCAACGCAATGGAAAACAATATCGAAATAGGTGTAAGTAGTGACTCCCCTCAAGTTTCTGAATTAGTTAAGTGGTACGCGAGTTTATGGAGTACAGCCACGCCACTGACAGGTGACATGCTTGAAGACTTGATTAACTTCCAAAATAAACATCTGAAAACAGCGCTAGAAATAAAGAAAATCAAAAACGACTACAATCTATTGGAAATCAATTATAGAAAAATAAATTTTGTACATCAAAAGTATAAAAAATCTAACTTTTTTATTTGTAATAGTAACCGAAAGTACAGCGCTCGAAATAATGATGGCAGTTATTTTGATGAGGAATTAATGCTTGCCAGTGAGCATGTGATTGCATGGGAGAGCTATAGATATGTAGACCACATGAAAAGAGTGGTACCTGGCGATATTATTTTTCTTTACGCCAAAAAAACCGGAGTCATAGCAATAGGAGAAGCCCTAGAAAGGGCCAGCAAAGTTCCGCCCGAACAAGCACTTAAAAAGTCTACATCAACAAATGAATGGAAAATACCTGTCAGATGGCTAACGCCTAAAGATGATAGATTCGAAATAGACATACCAGATCAAGCCGTTCAGCCTACATTTCTTGATATCAGCGCTGATAAATACGGCAGTTTGAGAGACAAAGTTATGGTTCACTTTGAGCATAGCTTACAAAAGTAATCATCGTGTTCCCGAAATAAAACAGTGCACACAAATTCGAAGAACCTGACCGTGTAAAACTACTTTTGTACAAGGTAAAAAAAGAGGTCTCTAACTCTTTTTACGAAGTACAAAGCCCATGTGTTTACCTAGATGTCAATTGTGCGAGTGGATCGCTTTCTATTTCATGAATCAACGACTCTGACCCCATTGATTATGACCATGCTAATTCACACCACTTATTCATTAAAATCACTAAAAATTAGTAGCTGAGAACAACGCCCGTGTTTCACTGAACACCAACACACTGAAATATAATGACTTTATATTTGGTGCGCTTATTGCTCAATATGACTATGCACTTACTGAATGAGATAAGGAACTGTGTTATGGAAATAAAAACAATAAGAAACTACCTAATGGCAACAGCCATTGCGTGTCAAATAGCCCTTTTGATATGGGAAAGCTTAAATGGCGGTGTCGTCACCCATCACTTTTTAGCTCGAGAGGATATGCCAGGTCTGTCAAATTGGTGGGGTCTTGTGATTTTACCATTTTTAGTATGGATCACCGCTTACAGTATTGAAAAAAGAAGTCAGCATCTAACAGATAAACAGGCCCGAGCCGATTATCATAAAGCGGCTTACATAAGCTTTTTAGCCATGTTACTTATTAGCATTGCTCAGTCGACTATTTTTAGCCTAGGTTATTCAACAGCTGCACTGTCTATATTAATGGCCATCACATTTATTTCGCTCTTTGTGCCGTTATACAGAATTGAAGCGATTGTCGGTTACGTGTTAGGTGGAGCATATTTTACAGGCCCTATGATCCCATTTGTTGGCGTAGTGATATTTGTAGTGGTATCTGTTTTTGCACATTTCTGTATCAAACCACTCATCCTTCGATTAAAGGCGCCAAAAACCGCAGCTGAATAAAGGTATTTGACAGCATTGGATGCTAGCTTCGTTGATTACAATCAACGAAGCTACGTGCTTTTTGTATAACACCTACAGCGAGTATTATGTGGTAAGGCCACTCCGTTATCATTTTAGATCAAACCTTAAGCCTTTTGAGCATTATTTAAGTTCGATACAGCACTTTAATGATATGCCAACCAAATTTAGTTTTGACCAACTGCGGAGTTAGCACTTCACAAGAGAAACAAACTTTATCAAACTGAGGAACCATGGTGCCGCGTCTAAACTCACCTAAATCACCGCCCTTTTTACCTGATGGGCAAGTTGAATGCTTCTTCGCTAAAGTTTGAAACTTTGCTCCTTTTTTTAGCTGTTTGAGAATATCTTCCGCTTGCTCTTTATGCTTTACCAAGATGTGTAACGCATGCGCTGTACTGGCCATATGACTCTATGCTCACTGTGTAAATTATTGCACTATTAATTAAACACAATAATACACCAATACGTTGTCAAAGATGAGCGCCAAAGTACTCAATCCAAGTGAATGGAATAAAGACCAAGTTATAATTTAGTCGCTAATGCAGCAGAAGATAAAAAGGCCTGCCCTAAAACTCAGCTGCAAATACATTTGACTCCGCCCTCACAACTCCCTTAGATTAGTTTACTCTTCCATCAGAACTTTCATCATCTGCTCATGATGATTCAAAAAATCCTTTGTAATTGTGTAGTGTTCAGTGTCTTCGTATTTGACTTCACTTATACCTGTCTGTGAAAACTGATAAATTTTTGCTCTAGGGTATGCCAACAAAATTGGCGAGTGGGTCGCTATAATAAATTGAGAGTTTTCTTCAACTAATTGGTGGATAGCTGACACTGCCGCCATCTGACGTGCAGGTGATAGGGCAGCCTCGGGCTCATCCATAATGTATAAACCATCGCCTCGTAACTTGTTTACCAAAGTCGCCATAAAGGACTCTCCGTGTGATTGCTGGTGTAGAGATTTTCCACCATAGCTACTCAGATATCCCACTTCATCCATAAGCGTCGCAAGGTTGTAAAAGCTCTCAGCTCGAAGAAAGTACCCATCTCTTGGGTGTTTAAAACTCTTAATTGGCTTAAGGTACTCATAAAGTGAAGAATGGGTTTTATTGGTAGTAAATGTTGACTGTTTAGTGCCACCTTCAGCGTTAAATCCCATAGCCACCGCAATCGCCTCGATGAGTGTAGACTTGCCCGCCCCATTCTCCCCTACAAAAAAGGTAACATCGGCATGGAACTCTATGTAGTCTAGCTCTCTAATCGCTGGAATATTAAAAGGATAAACCTCGAAGCTGTCAATATTGTCACGCTTTAACTGAATTTCTCTGAGGTAAGGCCTATCTGTAAAACTCATGCTTTCTGTGCCGCTGTGTATTGTTAGTATCAATGTTCGCCAAAACAAGTAATTTTGAACAAACACTCTAAAAAATAAATCGCTACGCTATCACCTTCTGAATCGACCCACAAGCTGCCCAATATCAATGGGGTCAGAGTCATTGATAAATTTAAGGTTTACACTTATTGACCTCGTTCAGGGTTTTAACGCAGCTCCAGCTTCGGATATTGAATCACTGTCTCGAGCCAAGTGTTTTTTTGAATGGGATCAACGACTCTGACCCTTTTGATTCTTGAACCTTACAAGACATGGTGCCAGCGAGTAACAAAGTAAATAATCAGATGAACACGACGCAATTTCCAAAGATGCACTACGCTAATAGTATTGGGCAACAATGATGAGAGACCAATGTACAAGTTCATACTCATTTGGTTATTGCTAGTAAGCCAGGCGTCTATTGCGACAGAGACAATTCGCGTGCGAGGCAGTCAGTCAGAGTATGATAGTACTCACAATTACTATGTAGGACTCATAGAGCTGGCTTTCGATAAACTAAACAAGCCAATTAGAATTCAATTTTCACCTTATATGGTGCAGGACAGAGCGCTCTTTGAACTGCAGTCTAATCGTTTAATTGACTTATACTGGGCAGGTACCAACCAACAAAGAGAGTCTGAGTTGGGGGTGGTGCGTATCCCACTGATTAAAGGGCTACTCGGGTATCGCGTTTTTACTATTCATCAAGATAATGAACAGCTTTTTTCTCAGATCAAATCTTTAAAATCGCTAAAAAATACGACTTTGTGTCAGGGACAGCACTGGCCCGATACAGACATCATGCTAGCCGCAGGCCTGAGCGTGATCACCAACGTTGTATATGAAAACATGTTTAAGCAAGTCTATGCAGATAGATGTAAAGCCTTTCCCAGAGGGATCAATGAGGCCTTCTCTGAAGTAGAAATCCGACAACAAATTATGCCTAAGTTAATGGTCTTTGATGATGTTATTTTGCACTATCGGTTCCCAATGTATTTTTTTACCCATAAAGATAACTCTCAGCTCATCAATGACCTGAAGTCGGGTTTAATGCTGGCAATCAAAGATGGAAGCTTTGATAAATATATGCAAACTCATCCTACGACTAAGCATTTGTTTCCCCTTAGTAAATGGGATAATAAAACGATATTAACCATAGATAATCCGTTTCTACCTAAGTCTGCACAGGTTGATGACAAACAGCTGTGGATAGAACTTGGTAACAAAAAATAGCGGCCAAAAATTTACTGAGCAATTTTTAGAGGTTTTCCTTACTTCTTTTCAAACCAAGATACACATCTTGGTACTGTTTTTTCCCATCAATAAACCCAAGCTGCCCTGAACTATTTTGCTACGTGTCATATGTTTATGATCACCTCAATGTAACAATAAGAGAATAGTGGCTCATAAATGACTATCCACACATCAGGACAACCCCCTAGATGCTCTTCAAGCTAAATATAATTTACTTCCGTGCCTGATCTAACTACCTATAACTTAGCTATGTTAAAAATAACGAAATACACAGTGTCGTCCATGGGTATGTAGCGTTATAGTTTCTTCATATCGTGCACCAAGGCTTAGAGCAACATTTTTGGATGCGCTGTTTTTAGGATCGATATAACTCACTAAGCTTTTTGCTTTCAAGCTGTTTCTCGCCAACTCAATACACTGCCGTCCAGCTTCTTGCGCATAACCTTGGCCGCGAGCTTCAGAAACCAACCAATACCCCAACTCTAATTCAGGCCAAGCTGGCGACTTCCATAGCCCCACGCACCCTACAAATTTCTTAGTAGATTTTTCTTCTACAGCATAATATCCAAAACCATTCAGTTGCCAATGCCCAATCAACATAGTTAAATTACGCCAAGCGCCTTCTCTATCTTTCCGACCACCTACATACTTTGCATCTAAATTATGTTGATAAAACATAGCGTAGTGTTCAAAGTCCTTTTCATGCCACTGGCGTAAAGTAAGACGCTCAGTTTGTACCGTATTAATTTTCATGCATCTCCTGTTAGTTGATCAATGAATGTTAAACTTACACCAATTGAAATCAGCATAACTGCACTTAATTTATTCATTATCGCCGTCACAGATTCACTCGTAACCTTTTCATTTACTTTGCTACTTAACTGGGCATATAGCAGCAAACACAATAATTCAATGACAATGCTTGTAAGTCCTAAAATCAGTAATTGAGATAAAAATGGTTTTGACTCATCTATAAATTGAGGCAAAATTGCAACAAAAAACAGGAGCGTTTTAGGGTTTGACAGCTCTATAAATAACCCCCCTTTAAACGCTTTGTAAACATTTACTGAAATTGCACCTTGAACTTTATTGAGAGCGCTTTTTTCTAGGAATAGATTAATGCCTATCCATAGTAAATATGCCGCACCAGCCCATTTCACAAAAAAGAAAAAAGTATCTGAAGATGAAAGTACGGTATTAATTCCCGTTGCAGATATTAAAAAATATATCGCACTTCCACCAACCACTCCAAACGCAGCTGAAACACTGGCTTTATATCCCGAACTGACTCCATGAGAAGCGACATAAAATACAGCCGGTCCAGGAGAAATACATAAGATAAGTTCAGCTATACAAAAAAATATCCACGTTGTGATATCCACACTACCTCCAAGAAAATAACAAAGGCTCACTTCTCATTATTTTTTTGAAATAGACGCGAATCATGACGTTCGTATTCAAGCCCGTAAATCTCTTTGAATTTTGATATTTTTTTTATGGTGTCTTCTTCGAAGGCTGGCGCTCCATCAAATGCATGCAATGCAATGCTCTCTATCAATTCACCTAAACTCATATCGTACAGTTCAGCAGTTGCCTTTAGAACTTTAACTAATCTCTTCTCCATTCTTAGACCAGTTTGTACCCTTTCCAATTTCTCTTGTTTATTTCGTTTTTCCATTTTAACAACCCACCTCAACATTGTTACCATGGTAACAATGTACCACAAGTAAAATGTATTAAAAGCTTTTTTGTATGTGGGCTATGAATGATTGACTCAAACAACAAGAGCCTTTCTCATATCTACAAATTAATGGGAGCCCAAACCATTGTAAGTACTTACACACACCATACGTTGAATTTACAGTGTTCATTGAAATAAAAGATTTTAAGTAAGCTTAAGCGATATTGGCCCTTTTAATTTCCTATACTCCAACAAATTGCTCCTCATACTCCATCTGCAAAAAATTGACACCTTGATTGAGAATGGCCTCTGCTGGCATAAAGAAAATAGTTTTTATCCACTGTTTTCGCGGCTTAGATAGCCAATCTCATGCTACTTAGAAAGTTTGGTTTAAAAAATGCATTAGAAATTCACTAAGAACAAAAATTCAAATGAGTGATGTCACCACCATGAATGAAAGCACAAATACCGTATATGTATTGAGCGGCTATGCAAAATGCTCGACCACAAATCAAAATAAATACAAACTCGGCAACAAGCACTCTATCGGCCTGTTAACGACCGATAAGAACTACAAAGATAATATCAACAACCTTAAAACCTTTATCCAAGATTTAGGTTGGGACTCCATCACGTTTTGCATGGTTGAAGAGGTCGACGATATCAGCTCCTTGTCCAATGACGTTTTAATATCAAGCTTTCAGCGCGCCCAGAAAAATGGCCAGTCATTGGTGGTTAATGATTTGCCTATTACCGTGCATTAATGCAAAACAGAGCTTAAAAAAACAATGGGGTCAGAGTCGTTGATCGTTCATGCTATGTGGGATGAACGACCTCATTTGGGCTGTAGCGAAACGAGCTAATGGCCTTTTAAAGTAACAATTAAAGCGAGTATTTTGAAAGGGCTCATATGACTCTACCCCCCTTTTGACTGACTAACACTAAAATCAACTACTCGACTCATTTTCTAAGTATTGATTTGCATGCTTTAAGCTTTGTAAGTCATCAAAACGCACTCCGTGCTGGGCCATAACTGGCCGTATTTTTTGGCTTATCAATTGCCGAATATAAAAGGGTTGATTTGGCGCGAAGTGATGAATGGTATGTGTACGGCCAAAGTCAAAACAAAAGAGCTGAAAAGGTAAAAACCAGCGACTGGTGATCACATGTGTTTGCTCTAACACATTATTCACACCACCATAGTAGTGCATTGAAGATGTAATTAAATTAAGAGAGGTTGAGCGAATAATATTTGGTACAATCAGTACCACCATCAAGAATTCAGCAACTGCAAGCAACTCCACTCCCCATGCAGGTAATTCAAATGGGTGAACAAATTGCAGCACATAATAAACAATCACACAATGTAAGATTGCAAAGTAAGTCGTCGCAAGCGGAACACCTGCATTAAAGACCTGAAAAAACTTAAAGTCACGTATTTCTTCACTAAAACGCTTTGAATTAATCAATAAACCCAGCAGCCCATCAGCGACCACAACGGCTCTCAAAAATGGAGACTTAATACCATTACCCACCAGACGCTCCTCTAAGTCTTGTGAAGTACCAGAGACTTTATGATGATGTAAATGGATCTGCCTGCGATACCAAGGGTTCACCGTATTGGGGCGCATCAACCACACAATTAGCATCATAAAGTTATGTATAAATGGACGCTTACTAAAATACTGCTTATGGAGCAGATCATGCTCAAGTTCATGGGCAATAGAAGTAACAAAGGCAACTAAAATAATACACAGCCACGCAGGTATCACCGCAACATAATACAGCGTCGCAACACCAATAAATGAACTCAATGACAACAATAGTATGACCATGGCAATACCGTTTTGCCATTTAAGGATTGGATAACGCGCCCTAAGCGATGCCTCTTCGGCTTTTATCGCTGTCACTATCGCATTGATGTTCTGATTCGCTGTTAATTTTGACATTGATAGCTGTACTAAATAGTTGATATTAGAATCATACCGGAATCAATGGGGTCAGAGTAAATGGTTTTTCAAATTCACTTTACGCTTCCCCCTTCATATCAAGACAAAAAACAGCGGGTTAATTAAAATCCCGATCAAATTACTCTGACCCTTTTGATTGCATCTCGTATTGCTTAAGTATCGTCAGCATATCTTCTGGAATGGGCGCTTTTTGCCCTGTTTTCATATTGAACATCACCACAGTTGCGTACCCTGTTGTACATATTGCTTGCTGTGATTCACTCAACGCCTCGTAGCGCATGGTAAAACGATCTTCTTTGATGTCAGTAATATATGAACCAATATACAAAGTATCAGGAAAAGTAACCGGTCGCTTGTATTGCGCATAAGTATCACGCAGAACCGGGCTATGGCTGGGCTCAGATAATATAGAAAGCAAACCGGTTTGCTTTAAAAAATCAATGCGCGCGGTTTCGAAATAACGAAAATACGACACGTTATTCACATGCCCTAACGCATCCATTTCACCCCATACCACATTAACTTTTGTGTTAATTGCATACTTTTCGAAAAACTCCTGCATGACGCAGCCTCAAATTATGATTATTTATTTTGAGCGTAACAACTCATCGTACCAGTAGCAAGGTTAGTTCAGTTGCAAAATGCACTTTTGCGCGGGATGGAATCAATGGGGTCAGAGTAAATGATTTTAAAAATGCACAGTACTCTTTCCCCAACCAAACTCTTATAAGACTGCAGTCTCATTAAAAGGTAGGATCAAATGAATCTGATCCCTTTGATTGATTTGAATAAAATTACTCTGTTCCATTTTATTAATCACTTTATTCTATGCTGTTCAAAAAATTAATCACTTGCCCAAGCTTTCTACCTAGTAAAGGAGGAACTGCATTACCTACTTGGGTATATTGAGGAACTTCAAACTTCCTCATCTGACCTCCAGTAGTAACCTTAGATCTAAACACGAAATTATCTGGGAATGATTGAATACGAGCCATTTCTCGAACAGTCAGTGTACGAAGCTCATCTTGATGATAGTGGCAAGCATCATCTGGAATAGAAAGTGCTGCTGGAGCTGGTTGTTGAGCATTTAACGCTCGTTGAGTTTGCTTCTTAGTTGGATGAAGTTTCAAGTAATCAATAAAGCTTTCGTGAGTCCCGAATACTTGTAACTCATTTTCAAAGTTTAAATATTCAAAAGTATGCAGTTGAACCCACGTATCATGCGAAATCGACTCACTCTCTCCTCGCAAAACTGCGAATACCTCTTTGCTGACAGCTCTACTATTTACCTGTTGCAAAACTTGATATAACCTAAAACGCCTTTGGACTAGCTCTCCATTTTTCCTGAGTTCATGGTTGAAAACTTCTGTGCGGCTTGGAAGATCAAAAGTAGTGTTCAGCTCTTGGACAAAGTTAGAAGGTTCGGAACCATCTACGCGCAGATCATCAATCGCATCTTGCACAGATATACTGTCATTGTCGATAAGTGGGCTTAAAAAAGTGTTTCGAAACAGGTGGGGAGTCCGCTCGATATCGAAGTAGCTCAAGTGACCAAACTCTAACTCTACGCCCTTACAGGTTACTAAATCACAAAAATTAATAGATGATTTAAGTAATTCAAGGCTTGCGTCTGTTAGTTCTGAGCTTTGCAATAAATTAGCATGAATATCTTTTCTGATTGCAATTAAAATAAACCTAGGACGACTTTGCGCCACTCCTGCATATTTAGCATTGATATGCAAACATAGCGGAACGTAATCAATAGCAGCAAAAGCTTTTGCTACTTCATACCATGCGTGAAATTTCAATCCTTTATCGTCTGAAAATGCCCTGAGAATACCTGTCACATTCTCAAGCAGCACAAATTTAGGAGAGACATGGCTGACAAAATTAACAAAATCTAAAGGCAAAGTATTCTTATCGCAGTCTTTCTTTCTAGCACCAGCCATACTAAAGCTCTGACAAGGTGGCCCACCAGACACTAAGGTCAGTTCCTCTCGACCAAAGCTATTGTGAAGAGTCTCACCAAGATCGGCACGCTGAGTTAACAACTTATTTAACTCTCTAATGCTGCCTACAATTAAACGACCTTCAAAATCAGTATTGTTTTTTGGTAAATCACTGTACCCTTGCTCATCTAAAGGTGGGTAATTTTGAGGGTTTTCCCTTAACCTATCTGAAAGGCTTTCAAATTTACTGTTAATCCAGATTACATGTTTGGAGCTATCATTTTTAGATGCTAAATCACTTAAGTCTTCATTGAAAAAGTTATATGCGTAGGTCTCAGCAGCCATTGGAGAAAGTTCATTCCCTAATATTAACTTAAAACCAACACTCTCTAACCCTAATGATAGACCACCACAACCTGCAAACAGCTCAATATGACTCACCCAAAAACTCCAATAGCAAATTCAAAGTGAATTCTAACGTAACACTGTATAAAAAACCAGGTTAAAATGAAAAAACATGAAGATTTAATATAATAACTATTTGTGACCAGCCGTAGCACTATCGCTAACAGCTATTCATTAAACATCACATAAAATTTGTGACCGCCAAATAGTTGACCTATCGCCATTTCAACGTATTAAAGCTTGAAGTAGTTACATTTATTGAGCTCTTTAACTTTTTCACTAATCTCAAAATTCCACCCCTTTTGATAATCATTTAAAGCGCTTTTAAAGTTCTTGTCCAAAATATCGACAACATTCATTGCAACGCCTGTTTTACTTGGTAATCCCCAAAAATTACCACCTGAAAGGTTTTGCACACGCTTCACACATGTTGAAGTATTTTTAATACCCTCAGGTTTTACCGTTGGTACAGTCACAAATGCATAGGAGAATTTCTTAAGCTGCTCATGAGAATAGCCATGACTGCCAACTGTCGCTTCTGATGAAAACCCCTTAGATGAATAAATTAAATCCCAAAGCATAGGTATTTGAGCATTATCATTCCAGTTAGTTTTACACTGAATTACGGTCAACTCAGTTTCATGAAACTTTGAGTGCACAACCTCTTCTAATGCAGCAAGCAATTTTGTTTTCGAGCTGTACGAGGACTCATTAAGCTCTGTACCTAATGGAAATGTTATTGCTAGAAGGTCACTTTCTGTATTAGATTTAAAATTGCCATAATTTACACTTATGGAATGGAGAATTGACTCTGGTATGTGTGCTTTTTTAGCCTTAATTACGACAGTTCGACTTCCTATCAAGCACAAATTGAGATACCAACACACTAGTGCTTCCCACGCAGCCCCGCCACCAGAGACTTCTTTTTGAGATCTAGAACCATCAGAAGTTCCAGAAAAAATATCATATAGGGAATTACCAAGGATTCTAATCGTTTTATTTGTAGGTTGCTGGTTCTGAAAAACACTTTGAATTGACTCAAGCCAAGTTGGCCAAACTTTTTTTAATGTGGAGAGCTTGTGTAAGTCTGTAACAACTTCACGCCTTAACTGCTCGATAGCGTTCATACAGGATCCTTCTTATTGTGATTATTCCTTATATTAAGTATTTCATATAAAAACTCCAGTAAAATCATAATTAAATGTAATTAAAAGGTCCTATGTTATTGATACTTCCTCCTAGCAAACAACCCCACAGACAACTCCACTCCCCTTCGATCACGCCTGAAAATAAGCAATTGATGAGTAATGCGCTCGCATGGATGCGAGTCAAGCCATGATTTCCCCAAGGATGGCGAATACATGGGGTTTACGTTCACATCAATAGTGTTTTGAAGATTAAGCGTGATAGCGGGGCGCTGGGAGAGTCCAGAGAGGGGCCAGCGCCAGCCCCTCTTTGGTTGTCGTCGCCAACGCGACAAAATGTTTAGCTGAAGGCAGCTGTCAACATATTAACGGTTGTTAAACTGATTGCCCTGACACACGTCGATCCTGACCTCCGTCAGGATGACGAGGGTCAGATTGCAGCTGAACCTAATACCTCTGTAAAATGGATCCTGACCTTCGTCAGGATGACGAGGGTGGGATTGCAGCTGAACTCAGCATCTCTGCAAAATGGATCCTGACTTTCGTCAGGATGACGAGGGTCAGATTACAGCTAAACCAAATACCTCTGCAAAATGGTTCCTGACTTTCGTCAGGATGACGAGGGGAAGATTGCAGCTGAACCCAGCACCTCTGCACAATGGTTCCTGGCCTTCGTCAGGATAACGAGGGGAAGATTTCAGCTAAGCCTAGTACCTCTGCAAAATGGCTCCTGCTCTCCGTCAGAATGACGGAGATCAAACTCCAGCTAGACCCACCCCACCACAAAAAAACCGCCTTAATTTCTTAAGGCGGTTTTCAAATCAAAATCCATGTCAGGACTGCTCCCGACAATCAGATATCAATTACTCTGCATATGTCTCAACAGCTGGACATGAACAGATAAGGTTACGGTCACCGTATACGTCATCGATACGCGTTACCGTTGGCCAGAACTTGTCTTTTGCTACCGCTGGTACAGGGAATGCAGCATAGAAGCGGTCATATGCACGCTCCCACTCGTTGCCAAGTACATCAGCTTGTGTGTGCGGAGCAAACACAAGTGGATTGTTCTCAACAGACCACTCGCCTGACTCAACCTTCGCAATCTCTTTACGGATTGAGATCATCGCTTCGATAAAGCGGTCAATTTCAACCTTAGATTCAGACTCAGTTGGCTCGATCATTAACGTGCCTGCAACTGGGAATGACATAGTCGGTGCATGGAAGCCATAGTCCATAAGACGCTTCGCCACATCCATTTCAGTAATGCCAGATGCTTCTTTAAGTGGACGTAAGTCAACAATACATTCGTGTGCAACACGGTCATTACGGCCGCGATATAACACTGGGTAGTGATCCGCTAGTTTAGCCGTTAGGTAGTTTGCGTTTACAATCGCCATTTCAGTTGCTTGCTTAAGACCTTCGCTGCCCATCATGGCAATGTATGCCCATGAGATAGGTAGAATCGCCGCTGAGCCGTAAGGCGCTGCAGATACTGCACCGTTGCCTTCTGTGGTACCTGCAACATTGATGATGCTGTGGTTAGGCATAAATGGCGCAAGGTGCGATTTAACACCGATAGGACCAACACCTGGACCACCACCACCGTGTGGGATACAGAACGTTTTGTGTAGGTTTAAGTGCGATACGTCAGAGCCGATGAAGCCCGGGCTTGTAACGCCAACTTGCGCGTTCATGTTCGCGCCGTCCATGTATACTTGACCGCCGTGCTGGTGAACAACATCACATACTTCACGGATAGTCTCTTCGTATACACCGTGTGTAGACGGGTAAGTAACCATGATGCAAGATAGGTTCTCAGACACTTCTTCTGCTTTTGCACGTAAATCGTCAAGGTCGATATTCCCTTTGTCGTCACAACCAACAACCACAACCTTCATGCTTGCCATTTGTGCAGACGCTGGGTTCGTACCGTGTGCAGAGCTTGGGATCAAACATACGTTACGGTGACCTTCGCCACGTGACTCATGGTATTTACGAATAGCGATAAGACCCGCGTATTCGCCTTGTGCACCTGAGTTTGGCTGTAGTGAAACTGCATCGTAGCCTGTGATATTTACAAGCCAGTCATGCAGCTCAGTCATCATTGTTTGATAACCTTGTGCTTGCTCAAGTGGACAGAATGGGTGAAGCTCAGCGAATTCAGGCCAGGTTACTGGGATCATCTCCGCTGTCGCGTTTAGCTTCATAGTACAAGAGCCCAAAGAGATCATTGAGTGGTTCAATGCTAAATCTTTGTTCTCTAAACGCTTGATGTAACGCAGCATTTCAGTTTCGCTGTGATACTCATTAAAGTTTGAATGGGTTAGGATCTCGTCATCACGCACCAAGCTTGCTGGAATACCTGTGATGCCGTTTGCCGCAACCTCTGCGTCAAGCGCAGCTACATCAAGACCATGGCCTTCGCCTAGGATGATGTCAAATAATTCTGTGATGTCAGCGCGTGTTGTTGTCTCATTCAGTGCGATTGAGTACTCGCCTGCATGGTTAATTGCAAAGTTAACTTGATTTGCAACAGCACGTGCTACAACGGCTTTTTTGTCTGCTTCTTCTGCTACAACTGTGATGGTATCAAACCAAGTGTCGTGCTTCAGTGCAACGCCTTTTGATTTAAGGCCAGTCGCCAAGATGCTTGCAAAGCGGTTGATACGCTGTGCAATCGTCTTAAGGCCTTGTGGACCATGGTACACCGCATAGAATGCAGCCATGTTCGCTAGCAATACCTGCGCTGTACAAATGTTTGAGTTCGCTTTTTCACGGCGGATGTGCTGCTCACGCGTCTGCATCGCCATACGTAATGCGTCGTTGCCTAAACGGTCTTTAGAAACACCGATGATACGACCAGGTAGTGAACGCTTGTACTTGTCACGTGTTGCAAAGAATGCCGCGTGTGGACCACCGTACCCCATAGGTACACCAAAACGCTGTGCAGAACCAAGCACCACGTCAGCACCTAGTTTACCCGGCGCTTTTAATAGCATTAAACTCATGATGTCTGCCGCAACACAGGCAATCGCTTTTTTGTCTTGTACTTGTGCGATAAGGTCTGTGAGGTCTACCACTTCACCAGATGTTGATGGGTACTGGAATAGTGCACCAAAGATCTCGTGGTTTGCCACATCGCTTGCAGGCGCTACAACAACTTCAAAACCAAACTGTTCAGCACGGGTGCTTACTACGTCGATTGTTTGTGTGTGTACGTCATCTGCAATAAAGAAGGTGTTTGCTTTTTTCGCTTTTGCTACTCGCTTAGCTAGGGCCATAGCCTCTGCTGCAGCTGTAGACTCATCAAGCAAAGATGCACTTGCCAAATCTAGGCCTGTAACATCCATAGTCAGTGTTTGGAAGTTAAGAAGAGACTCCAAACGCCCTTGTGCGATCTCTGGCTGGTATGGCGTATACGCTGTGTACCAACCTGGGTTTTCTAACACGTTACGTAGAATAACATTAGGCACGTGTGTTGGGTGATAACCTTGGCCGATGTATGATTTAAATACTTTGTTTTGGCTTGCTACTGATTTTAGGTAGCTCAGCGTTTCAACTTCAGTACGGCTTTCACCAATCTTAAGACCTGTTTCTAAACGAATAGAGTCAGGTACCGTTTGACCGATCAGCTCTTCAACACTTGATACTCCAAGCTCAGCAAGCATCTCGCTTACTTGTGCGGCATTCGGGCCGATGTGGCGACGAATAAAGTCTTGCTTTTGCTCTAATTGTTCAAGAGATTTGGCGTTTGACATTAGTCCAGATTCCTATGATCCAAATAAAATGGGTGTTCCTGCATTGATGCCTGACATCTTTGCCAGACAAAGGCCTTGGTAACGCAGTCACAGATAATGCTTTGAGCGTTAACCAAACCAAAACGGTTTGATTTAACAACAAAAGCCCCAAAAAATGGGGCTTTTAATCACACAACGAATTAGTCTTCGTCGATTGAGTTTTTGTAACCTTCGTGGTCAAGTAGGTTTTCAAGCTCTGACTCGTCAGACGCTTTAACTTTGAATAACCAACCGTCGCCATATGGGTCGTTGTTAACAGATTCTGGCGAATCTTCTAGCTCTTCGTTGATTTCAACGATAGTACCAGTGATTGGTGCGTAGATATCAGAAGCCGCTTTTACAGACTCAGCAACTGCACAATCTTCGCCAGCATCTACTTCGTCATCAACGTCAGGTAGGTCAACAAATACCATGTCGCCTAGAAGCTCTTGTGCATGCTCAGTAATACCTACAGTGAATACACCGTCGCCTTCGCTGCGAACCCATTCGTGTGAAGATGCGTATTTTAACTCGCTAGGAATGTTGCTCATTTTTTGTTCCTTTGGTCGTTTTAGTTGGGCAACCGCCCATAATTCTACTCGTTACAATGATCTTAGATCACTGACTTACCGTTACGTACGAAGCTAGGCTTCACAACTTTAACGTCTACTAGCTTTTTGCGCATTTCAACTTGTGCAGTTTCCCCTGTTGAACGAGGAACACGTGCCAATGCCACGCTAAAACCTAAAGTCGGAGAGAATGTACCAGAAGTTATAACACCTTCGCCACCTTCTACGATAACTTTAGAGCCGCCGCGCAATACACCTTTGCTTTCAAGCACCAAGCCAACCAGCTTATCAGTACTCTTATCAGCACGTTGTTGCTCAACTACTTTACGGCCGATGAAATCACGATCTTCTGGTTCCCAAGCGATGGTCCAAGCCATATTAGCAGCCAGTGGAGAAACCGTTTCATCCATATCAGAGCCGTACAAGTTCATGCCCGCTTCTAAACGTAGCGTATCACGTGCACCTAAGCCAGCCGGACGCACACCTGCATCTAGTAATTGCTGCCAAAGTTCTGCTGCATCGTCGTTATGAACAACGATTTCGTAGCCTGCTTCACCAGTATAACCAGTTGTTGCAATGAATAGTTTTCCAGCTTGAGCACCAAAGAATGGTTTCATGCCTTCAACTGCTGCACGCTGCTCATCATTTAAGATAGTCGCTGTTTTTTCTTTTGCATTTGGACCTTGTACTGCAATCATGGCGTACTCAGGACGCTCGGTGACTGTCACTTCAAAATCAGCGGCAACTGCACCAATGTGTGCAAGGTCTTTTTCACGCGTTGCAGAATTTACAACTAGACGATAATCCGTTTCTGTGAAGAAGTAGATGATAAGGTCGTCAATAACACCACCTTGCTCATTCAACATGCCAGTGTATAGCGCTTTACCAGGCACGGTCAGCTTTGCAACATCGTTTGCCACAAGCTTGCGTAAGAACGCTTGTGCATCAGCACCTTTCACATCCACAATGGTCATGTGCGATACATCAAACATGCCCGCATCTTGACGCACTGCGTGGTGCTCTTCGATTTGTGAACCATAGTTGATTGGCATTTCCCAACCGTGGAAATCAACCATTTTAGCGCCTGCTTCTAGGTGCTTAGCATGTAGTACTGTTTTAGAAGTCATACTTGTCCTTCACTTTTTTGTGTTATGTAAGTCACTTTAGGTGCTTTACATATAATCGAGGTAAAAACCTCGAAGGGGTTAATCTTGAGCTGGTGACCAACTCAAATGCACGGAATTAATTTACGCAAAAACCTTCAGCGCTGAGCTTTTTTTGCCACGCTGAAAGCGGGGCTTGCTGCGCGATAAGTTGATGCTGCTGCACACCATCTTGCAGTAACGTAGTGATAAATACATCACCACTTTGTTTGCCATAACAAGCTTGTAGATCTGAAATACCTAAGCCAGGTGTGAGCGAAAAGTTTGTTAATAATGAATCAAATGCAGCGTTGCCACAGAGCTGTGCGATGACTAAGTCTTCTCGACGTACAAGTTCAATATCGTACTCGTGCTCATGCTGCTCAACTAACACTTGTAAAGTTGATGCAGCGTCTTGATCCAAAATAAAGCGATAAGCTGTTTCACTAAAGTAGTAAACCGCGTAGCGGTGACCGTTGGCAAATGTGCCTTGAATACCAAGACCGGGCGCTATCAACTTGTTTAAGTTGATGCCAAGCTCTTGATTAAGGAAAGGCGTCGTTTCAAAGCCACTAAAATCTAATACCACTTGACCTGCCTGTGAACTGTAAGCATTCTTTGTTGGTACAGTCCCTTGACGGTGTTTGGCAAAAATTATCGGAGAAAACGTCATACAACCACCTTAGTGAAATTAAGATGGACAAAAGTATAGGGTGGCAGATAACCAACAACAAATTGTAATTATTTATCAATTGATAAATAATATTAATGTATTCAAGATTTATAAATAGCTTTTTTAAATATGAAGAACTTATCAATTGATGGCCTACGGACACTTGTCACGGTTGTAGAGGTCGGAGGTTTTGCAAAAGCAGGTGAATTGCTCGGCTTGTCCCAACCAGCCGTAAGTTTGCAGATCCGTCGCTTAGAAGACTTACTTGGATGTAAGTTGTTTAAAAAACAAGGCCAGCGTCAAGTGCTTAATCAGTACGGTGAACTCCTATTGCCGCAAGCAAAGCAGATGCTGCAATATAATGACGCCATCTTGCAACAATTTACTTCTGAAAGCGTCACAGGTCGCGTGCGCTTAGGGATCCCTAGTGAGTTTGCCGCGCGTATTCTACCGGCCATCATCGGTGACTTTGTCTCTCTGTATCCAGATGTAGCACTGGAAGTAAAATCAAGGCTTAGCAAGCATTTACTTTCGGTATCTAGACAAGATCAATTTGATCTGGTTTTGGCGTTAAATGAAGAGCTAGAATCTGTAACCCACCCTATATTTATGCGCGATCAATTGGTCTGGGTTGGCGACTTAACGCTAGCAAAAAAAGATGTCATCACCTTAGTCACCGCACCAGAGGGCTGTATTTATCGACGTCGTGCTATTGAAGCGCTGCAACAAAGCGGCCGTCCATTTCGTATCGTATACAGCAATGCAGACTTAACCGGCCTGATAGCGGCGTTAAACGAAGGGTTGGGGATCACGGTTTTAGCCAAAAATACCGTACCGAGCGAATTATCTTATCAAGAATATACCCATGACTTGCCGATGCTTGGCGAAATAGGGATCAGTTTAATCAAAAATACTCAGGAGTCCGCCCACGCTGTAAACAAACTCGCTGAGTTTATCGCGTTACGTTTGTCGTAACGCAGCACCCTTACTGCCCTACAGCCTGCTTTACAAACAGGTTTTTGATCGGACCTAAATTATCAACTAAGCTCAAACCCAAGCCTCGGATGAGCTTTTTAGCCGGGTGCGCGCCCTCAAATAAGTCTTTAAGGCCCTGCATCATAGCAATGTGCTTTTGTGCATCCAACTTGCGCGCACGCTCGTACTCTCTGAGTACTTTATGTGCGGCAAACTCCTGGTTCTGCTCACCCAATGCGTGAATTAAATGCGCTGCATCTTTTAAGCCTAAATTCATGCCTAAACCTGCTAATGGGTGAATGGTATGGGCTGCATCTCCCATTAATACCACACGACCTTTTAACCATTGCTGGGCGTAGCGCATAGTAAGTGGAAACACTGCTCTGTCACTTTGCACTTCACACAATCCACATTGCATATCTATGGCGACGGACAAAGACTTATTAAACTCGCTAGGGCTTTGCGCCATAAGCTGCTTAGCATGCTCAGGAGACGTTGACCAAACAATGGAATGCATATTGTCTTCACGCAATGGCAAAAATGCCAAAGGACCTGTCGGTAAAAATACCTGACGTGCCGTATGCTGATGGGCACTATCGGTTTTGACCGTGGCCACAATTGCATGGTGGTCGTAATCCCAAAAGCTCAGCGGCATATCAAATAACTTACGCACTCCAGAGTTTGCGCCATCGGCAGCCACCAGCAGCTTGCTCATTACTGGCATGCCAGACGCTAACGTGATCAGCACATCGGTATCTGTTTGATGAATCGTTTGATAGCGGCTTTCAAACGCCAGCGTGACGTGTTCATATGCCTGTAGCTTATTGTACAACGCATAGCGAATACCATCGTTTTCAATGATGTGACCCAGCTCGGGGAGCTGTAAAGCGTGTGCATCAAACGCAATTTTGCCAAAGCTGTCTGCATCTCTGACATCCATTGCGGTATAAGGCGTTGCTCTACTAGCAAAGATATCCTGCCAAACATCCAATGATTCAAACAGTTGCTGACTGGCAAGGCTGATCGCGCTGACTCGCACACTATAGTCTTCATTTAATGGCTGTGGCGCAGCGCCGGCGTCAAGCACCATCACCGAAATACCTTGTCGTGCTAAACCCAATGCCAGCGTTAATCCAATACAGCCACCGCCGACTATACATACTTGCACTTGCTGCATGAGAGCTCCTCTATTGCACTCGGCCCATTAGCTGTCTAGCCAATGGCATTTTTAAATTGGGAAACAGGCTGATCATCATCAAGCCGCAACTACGCCCAAAAGCGATGCTGCGAGACTCGTTGGAAAATAGCCTCACAAGGCCATCAGTCAAAGTCATCACTCGCCCGATGTCTTGATCTCTAGCGACTTTATAAGCTTGGGTAAACCCATGGCAGCCCCAACTATCGAGTTCTGTTGCTTCTAGCTGTGTGACCAAACATTGAATATCACGCATACCAAGATTAAAACCCTGACCGGCAATCGGGTGAATGGCGTGGGCGGCATTACCTATCACGACCACACGATGATGTACCACACTGGAGATACGTCCATGAACAAGCGGATAACGACTGCGCGTTCCTACCGCTTCAAACAGGCCACCACGATAGCCAAACTCTTGTTGTAGACGCGTTAAAAACTGGCTGTCATCAAGCGTTAATACTTCCTCTAGCGCACTTTGATTCATGCACCACGCTACCGAGAAGCGTCCTTCGCTCATAGGTAACAGTGCAATAGGCCCCTGTGATGTAAAACGCTCAAAAGCTTGACCTTGATGTTCAGGCGACACTTTCACATTCGCAATTAATGCCCCTTGCTCATATGGAAAGCTATCAAACTCGAGGTTAAGTAATTCTCGTGTCGGTGATTGCGCTCCATCAGCAACCACCAGTAGTTTTGCCCGTAATTTTACTGCTTCATCACTATCGAGCGTCACCTCAACATAGTCTAAATGCTGCACTAATGAGGTGACCTTAGCAGGACAAAACAAAGAAATGTCTTGGCTTTGCAATTGCTGGTGCAAAAATTGACCATATGGATTCACTTCTACCACATAGCCCAATGCATCAACTTGATACTCTTGAGGTGTGATCGCCGCTTTCCCAAAATGACCTCTATCAGACACATTGACCTTTAAGATTGGTTCAGCAAAAGGCCAGGTTTTATTAAAGAGGTTAAGTTGACTTAAGTAATCAACGGACTGTTCTGCCAGCGCAATGCAGCGTTCGTCAAAGCTTGGGTGGCTTTGCGCTTTAGGGGCAAATGCTTCCACCACAGCAATACGGCAGTTGGGAATTTGTTTTTTAATACTGACGGCAGCAGTGGCACCTGCCATGCCACCACCGACAATAAGTACGTCGAATTGTTGCAAGCCTGATACTCCCAATTCTTGCAGTTAGGCTTTTTGCATCAGCGCTTCAATCTCTGCTATCGATTTTGGCACATCAACGGTTAAGTTTTCATGGCCATTTTGCGTGATCAGTAAATCATCCTCAATGCGCACGCCAATGCCTTTGTACTGTGCTGGCACTTCAGCATCTTCATCGAAATATAAGCCGGGCTCAATGGTCAAGACCATACCCGCTTCAAACGGTCGATCTGCCTCATCCAGCTTATACTCACCAACATCATGCACGTCTAAACCGAGCCAGTGACCTACACCATGCATATAAAATGCTTTGCAAGCTTGTGCTTCGACCAACTCATCAACGGTGCCAGAAAGGATACCCAGTTCAATTAAGCCTTCAGTTAAAACACGAACAACCTGCTTGTTGGCTTTGACTAAAGTACCACCTGGTTTTACTTCTTCAAATGCCGCCAATTGCGCTTTGAGTACCAAGTTATAAATTTCAGTTTGCGCAGCGCTAAACTGACCACTGACCGGGAAAGTCCGTGTTATGTCAGCAGCATATCCTTCCAATTCACATCCTGAGTCGATCAAGATCAAATCCCCTGACTTTAACGCATCACTATTTTCGGTGTAATGCAATATATTGGCATTGTTACCTGAACCAACAATGGTGCCATATGCTGGGTATCGCGCGCCATTCATCGCGTAGTGGTGATGTATTTCAGCTTCTAATTGATACTCAGTAGCTTCTGGCTTGGCAAATTGCATCGCTCGCACATGCGCCTGTGCGCTGATCTGCGCCGCCTTGCGCATCACGGCAATTTCACTCTCTGACTTAAACAAACGCATTTCATGTACCAAGGGACGGATATCCTTGATGGTCTCTGGTGCTTTATAGCCTTTTTTCGGTGCACCGCGCAGTGTGCTCAATAAACTCCATACCTTGTCATCAAATATTGGATATGTTCCCTGACCAAAGTACAATGTCGCACAGCCATTCACCAATGCTAATAATTCGTCATCTAAATCTGTTAAAGCATAGGTTTCGTCCATATCAAACTGGGTTTTGGCCTTTTCAAAGCCAACTCGCCTACCATGCCAAATCTCCGCTAGTTTGTCTTTATTGCGGCAAAATAAGATAGTACGGCCATTACCTACTTTGTCTTTGTGTAAGACCAGAACGGCATCCGGCTCTTTGAAACCTGTTAAGTAAAAAAAGTCGCTGTCTTGGCGAAATGGAAATTCAGTATCACGACTGCGAGTAATTTCTGCGGCCGCAGGAATAATCGCCACCGCATTGCTATCTAGGCTGTTTAGCAGTCGTGTGCGACGTGCTACAAACTCTTCATTTTTTATCATAATTAGTGCACTGTTTTTGATGTTGCGCCATTTCCTTGCTCTCTGCCCATCTCTGCAAAGCATAAAAGCGCAGAAACACGAATATACTCGACCACTTCATGAAATGCTTGTTGGTCTTCCTCTGTATCATCGAAATGTGTATCAAGCTTAGTGATCTCACTGAAGTCACTGATCACTTCTTTTACGTCATCAGACAGCTTGCCATAGTCTTTTTGCTTTAGACCAAAGCCAAGTAAAAACCCTGAAACCCAAGAGACTAACGCATTAGCTTGATCGATAAGTGCTTCATCACCATTTGGCAAATAAACTTCAAAGGTGTGTTCAGGATCATTAAAACGCTCTACCACAAGCTTGTATAACTCGGCTAAAAACCCTTTGAGTTCAACGCCGAAAGCTTGGCCGTCATTGAATACGTCACTGAGTAAACCTAAGTATTCTTTATCATCAATACTCAAGCCACAGGCCAAAATGCCACTAATAGTGCCATGAACTTCTGCAGGTGCGACAAAGATGCCGTGTTTTTCGAGTAGTAACTGTGCTTGCTGGTAATCTTTTAATTCGATCATAAGGCTTAATTCTCATTCACTTGATAAGGTTAATGCTACCATTCGAAGTATAGCAACTACAATGCATTGTCTTGTCTCGAAGGAAAAAACCCCGCAGTTCCATCTGTTTGCCTACCAAGACACAGGTAGTTTTCAAACAGAGAATCTAGGGCGCGTGTATGTAAAAAAAGCAAAAATTGGGCAGCCAATACTCAGTCGGTGATTTTGCCAGCAAATAAGTAAGATTTTTTCATTTTATGGTTTAAGCATTCGGTGTTGTCTTATATACTAAAGTTGTTCCCTAGCTCGCCGGACAGTGGATTATGTCCCTGAGCCGATAAACTTTTTTTAGGAATGCAGTTTATTCACTTTTGCGCAAGCTTGGCAGGTACCGAGAAGCCTACGGTGGGTTGTTGCCTTCCGCCTTGAACCTTAGGGTTCAAGGACTTACATCCGCATCCGCGCAGCCGGGGACACCTTCACCTACCATCAAAACTCGCATTGAGTTCGCCTGACTTATTTCTTTTTCCGAATATACAAAATAAAAAACCCACAGAACATAATCCTATGGGCTCACTATTTACATTGACTTTCTCATGTCTATATAGATGACTTACGCTTTACAGGCTGCGCATACATAGACAAAACAAACTCTTTCAGCTCGATTGGGAGTGTCTCTATGCTTTGCTTGAAACGTTCAGTTTCTTCACTGCTGCTATTTGCTTGCTCGCCCGCAGCTAAATAGTTTGTTGAATGCAAGTAATAGTTATCAATGATTTGCTTGTCAATGATTTGCGCCAACTCCTCTGGCGTTTCAAAATCATCCTCAATGGGCGTACCGAATGCGACATGGACATTGCCTTTATCAGCGCTAAATCCATCAATGATACTCTTGATATCTTCACCTTCTTCTTTTTGGTACTCGCCAAACTGTTGCTTGTGATAGAGCTCTTTGGCTTTTGCCAGTGCGCAGGGCTCATATTGATAAGAAATTGATACTGGCACTACCTTTAGTTTGCGTACATAGTCAGCAAATGGCGCTTTTAAACGCCTCCCCTGAAGTTGCAGCATTTTTAAGAGCGCAGGGTCGGTATAGTCAATACCATCTTTTGCGCGACCTTCTTTTTGTGCTATCCAAATCGAATTGCCTTCTTGCAGTGAGTCATAAATGTAACCTGATAACTGCGACAGCGCTTTGAGCATCTCTTTTGGCGCTTTTGCTGAGCGCTTTACGATAAAGCTCTTATTCAAGCGCATCAACTCGGTAATATAAGGGACTTGCAATAAGTTATCACCAATTGCAATGCGTACAGTCGGCAAATTGTTCTGGTGCAATCCCCAGTTAACCAGCGCCGGATCTAATACGATATCGCGGTGATTAGAAATAAACAAATATGCGCCATTTTTATCTAAACGCTCAAGCCCAGAATAGGTAACCTTGGAAGTGGTACGCTCAACCAACATAGACAAATATTGTGCCACCTCATTTTGAACGGCTTCAACATTGTTGACAGTTTTCCATTTAGATTTGAGTCTCGCTTTTACCAAAGGCCTGCTAATAGCAGCAAAAGACGCTATCCATTTTGGTAAGTTATGTTCGGCAATAACATCTAAAAACTGTTCGTCGGCCAATAACCTCTCTAGGGCCGCGGGCACTTCATCATCATTATAAGGTCTGATATCTGCGTATTTATCCACTAAATTACTCTTACTGATCTAGGCGTATGACAAAAAACGGCCTATTCTATCTCGCTCTCAACCCGGATGCTAAGAATATCAAGTCTGACCACACTAGGTTGTCAGACGTTGTTTGAAATCTATCGCGAATAAACGCAGCATCAACATCGCAAGTAAAATGGCACAGATTTGGCTCAGCCAGCTTGGCAACACTTCATGCTGATGCCCTGCCATTGCAGCCACTTCAAAACCAAATTGCAAAACAAGATAGTCCGTTAAAAAACCAAACAATATAGCGACACCAATAACAGCTGTAATATATGCAGCGACAGCTCGACGTCCTAACTCTTTTGCAACCACCCCAATGGTTGCCACATTTGTTGCAGGTCCCGCTAGCATAAAGACTAATACCGCCCCAGGCGACACCCCGGCGAGCAACAGCCCTGCAGCAATAGGCGTCGAAGCCGTCGCACAAATATACATAGGAATACTGATCAATATGACCACTATCATGGCCAATATACCGTCACCCCATTGAGCTAAAAACTCGGTTGGCACATATGTTTGGACTAATGCAGCGAAGAATATACCAATTAGAAGCCAAACCATAGTATCAGATAATAGCTTGTTACAACTAAATTTGACTGCTTGCCATAGCTTGGTAGGTAAGCGGTCTTTGGATTTACTTTGAGAAGAGCAGCAAGCACTTACTTCTGGTTGCTCTATTTTCTCTTCTTCCGGGCAACTGCCTTGCTGATGACCACTCGTCATGTGTTTATGATTATGCGTACCGCGCAGTGCCGTTGAGACACTCTCAGCGCCGCAGCAAGTTGCTGTGGGCTCAGTCACCACTTTTGATACTTGCTCACGGCAAACAGATGCAGCTTCCGAGCTCTTGGTACAACAAGCGGCTTCCGATTTAGGGGCGGCCTGCGGCGCTTTAGTACAACACGGCGCCGCTTGTGGGGGTTTATCACTATGCTGCGCGTCCACTGACTGTTCGTGGTTATCTCGGCCAACCAATAACCCCGCCGTGATCGCGCTGACTACAGCAGCAATTGGCCGAATAATGGCCATAAAAGGCCCCAGCATAGCGTACGATACAGAAATGGAATCCACGCCCGTTTCCGGCGTTGACACTAAAAATGCAGTGGTGGCACTTTTAGACCCACCAGCTCTTCGCAGCCCAATGGCCGCGGGGATCACTCCACAGGAGCACAGTGGCATGGGTGCGCCGATCAATGCCGCTTTAACTGTTGTCCACAATCCCTCTTTACCTAAATGACGTTGTAAAAAGTCTTTTGGAATAAATACATTAAGCAGGCCTGCCAGTAGTAGACCCAGCATCAGCCAAGGTGCTGATATAACAAACAATTGCCAAAAATTACTGATGAGTGTCATCTAAATCCTCCAGTGCCGTTAAAATTGAACAAGCGTTTGCGGGTTCATCACCACCACAACATTGATCAGCCAGTAAAGTCAATGAACGTTCAAATATGCTCAATTCCGAAATTTTTTCGCGGACCCAATCTCGCTTTTGTAAAGTCAGGGTTTTTACTTCTTCACAGCGATATTGTTGTTTATCAATCTTGATACTCAATAACTCTTGAATATCTTTAAGATTAAATCCAACTTCCTTTGCGCGAATAATAAAACGCAGTCTATCTACTGCCTGTTTATCATATAGACGATAGCCCGCCGCACTTCTTTCATTGGCAACCAATAACTCTTGTTGCTCATAATATCTCAGCGTATCCGTCGATACGCCTAACAACTTTGCAAGCTGCCCTATTCGATACATCGCCATGGTTATTCACTCAGTTAACACGATAAAGTCAGCTGATGCACTTAAGCCTGAACAACTTGTTAGCCACAATAAATCAAATTTAAGTGCTAAAAGTGATACACTGGCGTTTGCTATTTGCTGAACGTACACACATGAACTCTGCAAATGGTGTCGTGAACTAGCACGTTTAATGCCCATCAATTAAATAGGCGCTAAAATTCATCGCCACCATTTCGTCAATTTCATCACTAATAAAGAGTATAAACCTTGGAGTTAGCTCCAAAGTCAATAACGAGATAAAAATATGAATATTGTTGTTTTGGATGCCGCTACTTTGGCGGGCGTCGACCTTTCTCCACTTCACGAATTTGGCACTGTAACCACATATGAATACACCAGCCCCAGTGAGGTCGACAGTCGCATTCAACAGGCAAACATCATCGTCTCTAATAAAGTTCAGTTGAATGGCGCTCACTTTGCAATAGCACCTGAGTTAAAGTTAATCTGTGTTGCCGCCACTGGTACTAACAATATTGATCTGGTTGCGGCAAAAGATGCAGGTATTGCGGTTACTAATGTTGCCGGATACTCAACCCCTTCCGTCGTTCAGCACACCTTTACCTTGCTAGGTAACCTAATGAGCAATATTCATCGCTACGCCGCAGATACAAAGCTAGGCGCTTGGCAAAATAGTAGAATGTTTTGCCGTCTAGATCACAGTATTAATGACATTGCCAATAAACGCTTTGTTATCGTCGGCTATGGTAACCTTGGCCAGGCAACCGCTAAAGTCGCTGAGGCATTTGGTGCCAAAGTGATCATTGCTGAGCGCCCAAATAGCAAAGCAACACGCAGTGGCCGTATGGCATTTGAAGATGCAATGAAGATTGCTGATATTGTTTCAATACACTGTCCACTCACACCGCAAACTGAAAACTTGTTTAATGTTGAGACTCTTTCACTGTTGCCAAAGCACGCTATTCTTATCAATACGGCACGCGGTGGCATAGTCAATGAGCAGGCTCTAGCTGATGCACTCGCTAACAATCAAATCGCCGCGGCGGGTGTTGATGTGCTCTCGGTTGAACCTGCTGACGCTGATAATCCACTGATCAAATATCAGGGCGACAATCTAATGCTGACCCCACACACAGCATGGGCCAGTCAAGAATCAATCACTCGACTAATTCTTGGTATTGCTGAAAACATCACCAGCTATTTAGATGGTGGGCAACATAACCGTGTAGTTTAACCACGCAAATGCAATGCAGTTTAGGCCACTTAATATGAGTGGCTTAAAACACCACATTTTATTCATTATTGTTACTATTTAGTGTAAATCTCATACCTACCTTTCTCCAAAAATCATAACCAATTGATTTTTAATAATAAAAAAACTGGCAAAACAATTGCAAAAGTTAAGGTAAGTAAAAAATAAAATAAAACTTGATGATGACTGTACACATCAGGTCATGAGGATAACACAATGAAAAAATTACTTGTTGCTACTGCGCTTTTAAGCACTACATTACTGTCTGGTTGTATCGTTGCCGTGTCTGATGGTGAAATGCGTCACTACAATAGCTGGCCTGCAAAACACCAAGAAAATAGAGATAAGATCAGCGAACTCGCACTGGGTACTAGCTACAAAGAAGTTACTAAAGAATTTGGCACGCCAGACTTCAACGAAGCAATATCAAAAGACGGCCACACATATCAGGTCCTTTACTTTGCCACGAACAGAAAACACGCGGATGGTCAGATCACCAAAGACGAATGCACACCATTGGTATTTAAAAACAATCAACTCGTTGGTTTTGGTCAGTCGGCGGTAGATACTTACTTGTAACCAACTATTCAGACATTTCCCTGCTCAAGCCGCATATCGCGGCTTTTTCATTTGGCGTACAGTGAGCGTTAGCGGTTTACCAAAACCACTCGCTCTTGCAAGTGATGTGCTTGCAACAAGGCTTCATCCGCCAGCTTCAAACTATCTTGGTGATCACCAGAAAAATCTTCTTTGACATGGACTACCCCAATGCTAATCGTTACGTGCGCGCAAATAGGAGAGCTAGGATGAGGAATTGATAAAGCATCTACAGCTTGATGCATCGCAGCAGCTAAAGACAACGCTTGATCTGCATTGCGTTTATTCATCAGAGCTACAAACCGCACGCCATCATAACGCGCAACAAACCCCTCTACTTTTTGTGTGATGCTTTCCAACACCTTGGCAACTTTAACCAAACACTCATCGCCAGCACTGAACCCACAACTGTCGTTGTATTCTTTATAATAGTCTATATCCACGAGCAACATTGATAGTGGCACATGTTGATCCCGACTTTGATACCAAAGCTGGGCAAGGGTCTCATCTAACGCTCTACGATTTGGAATTTCGGTTAATCCATCGATATTAGCTAGACGCTCAAGCAAGTCATTCTTTTGCTTAATTGCCAAATGAATTTTTATCCGCGCTTTGACGATATTAGGGCTAAACGGCTTAACAATATAATCCACCGCCCCCAACATCAGCCCGCGCGCTTCATCTTGGTAACTATTACTAGCTGAAATGACTATCACTGGTATTTGATAGCTACTGGGATCCGCTTTGAGCTGTAACAGAAAATCAAGGCCTTCATCATCTGGCATTAAAATATCCACAATGATCAGGTCAAAGCGCGTTTGCAATAGGCGCTCAAATGCTTGGCCGCTATTGGAACAACCAATCACCAAGTGCTCATCAGATAAGGTATTTTCCAAAACCACCCGATTGAGAGGATCACCGTCTAACACTAAGATATTGGCTGACTTTTGCATTTAACTTCCTTTTGCTTCCAATAAAATAAACTGTTGCGCTTGTTGAATCAAAGATATTAACTCATCTCGCATCTTATCATTCAAAGGGGCACTGCTTGACCCACTATCTGATGAATTAACCACCTTTTCACGGCGAGCGTTTGCCTCGGTCAATTTGGCATAGTCAGCTAAGCGCGCCAATCCAATACCACCAGCAGCCCCTTTAATACTGTGTGCAATCTCTGCCAACCGCGCATTGCTATCAACGGCTTGCAAATCACGAACATACTCATCACACAGTTTAGCAAACTTATCCAACATTGCTTTTACAAGGTCCGAGTTATTCATCAGCTGCCTAAGGGCAAACGATTTATCAAAAACACGCGGGTGATTTCCTACATAGGGCTGCAAGGCGACACATAAGTCATCAGGAGAAATGGGCTTAACTAGAAATGCATTAACACCATGTTCGAACGCTTTTTCTTTTTCATGCTCATGTGCATTTGCAGTAAGCGCAATAATTGGCAATGCCTCTTCACTGAGTTTCTCACGGATAATTTGAGTGGCCTGATAACCATCAATATGTGGCATATAGATGTCCATAAGCACCATGTCAGGTTTGAGCTTTTGGCAAATATCCAAAATACCCTGTGCACTAGAGAGCGCCACAACTAGCGCACCATGTTGCTCCAAAACCGTTTTGGATATATCAAGGTTTAGTACATTGTCATCAACCACTAAGCACAAAGCGTTTGCCAAACGATCATGACTTGGCGGCGACGCAGTGCCTTGTTCAAATGGAGATAAACACAGCGACTGGTAAAACATGTGCTCAGGTAGCCTAAGAGTGGTAAGTGAATGGCTTGCACATTGCGACATATTTAAATTATTGGGTACCACTAACCCAGAACAGCCTGAAGACGTCATATCGCTAAAGTGATGACATAAATAGCTCAACTCCTCGATGTCATCACAGGCGATATACGCAAATTTATCCAACTGTTCCAACGCCTCACCAAAATTGGCAAAATGCGTGACTTGATAGGCCGATAAATAACTCGGCGGTGTATTTGTTGATACCAAACATATGTTGTTATGATTAGCTTGATAAGCCCGGCCGTGTGTTTTCAACATCAGCTCAAATTCAAAAGTGCTCCCTATCCCTTCTTCGCTTCGGATCTCAATTTTGCCGCCCAATAGGGTGACTTGTTGTTTTACAATAGCCAACCCTAAGCCTATACCTTCATACTCTCGAGAACTGGATTCATTTCCTTGTGTGAATGCATCAAACAGGCGGTTTTGGTCCACTTTTTTGATACCTGGACCGGTGTCAAATACAGCAAAAGACAACCACTGCTCCCCTGATTTACTCCATTTTGTTTCCACCCTAAGGCCCACTTCACCATGGCTTGTAAATTTAACCGCATTGCCTAATAAATTGACGAGAATTTGTTTGATCCGAGCTTCATCCCCTACAAACTCAGGCCACACATTGGCTGCAACCTGTAATTTCAAACCTAATTTTTTTGCATCGCTTAAAGGCTGGATCAGCGCGCTCAAACTGTTCATCAAGTTCAATATCGTAAATGGTTTGCGATGCAGTTTTGCTCGTCCACCCTCAAGGCGAGCAAAACTTAATATATCGCTCAGCATTGTCAGCAGTTGTTTCGCTGCGGTTTCAATATGCGCTAACTTTTCACTGTCTTGGACACGTGTTAAGCCTGGTTTTAGGATCCCCACTAACCCCAGTATCGCATTTAAAGGCGTTCGGATCTCATGGCTGATATTTGCTATAAAACGGCTTTTCGCTCTATTTGCCCGCTCGGCTTCTATCTTAGCTTTAGTCAGGGCTGTTACATTTTGTACATGGATCACAAAATATTTTGGTACCTTTTGCTTGTCCCAAACGAGTGATACACTCAGCTGAAGCCATAGCGCTGACTCGCTTTGTGACAAACTCAAAACTTTAACCCCTTTACGCTCTTCCAATAATTGCGCCAATACGCCATTGAGTGTATCCAGCTCGTCTTTATCAAACAAGGCACTTAAATGCTGTCCAGCTTCAACGCCATCTAACAGTTTTCGTACAGCGCGATTGAACTCTAAAATCACACACTCTGTTGAGACCAGCAAAATGCCATTTGGCGCATGTTTAATTGCCGCTTTAAAGTTTTGTTCAGAGGCTCGCAGCGCGATCATAGCCTGTTGTTGTTCACTAATATCGCGGGCAATACCTAAACTCCCGATACGACTCCCCTGCTCATCAAACAATGGAGATACACTCACCAAATATGCTTTTTCATCGAAGTTGAGCGTTTCTGTCAAAGGTATACTGTGGAGCTCCATCGCCTGCTCAAGGTCAAGTAATTCCAAGTACTTTTGACTCACTTCCTGATGCTCTTTGGCAACCAATTCAGCTTGCACAACCCCAATAAATCGCTCAAACGCCTGATTACAACCAATGAATGAGCCATCAATATTTTTAAAATAGATGAGATCCGGCACTGAATTAAGCACAGTATTGAGCAGAGCGGCTTGGCGCTCTTTAGCCTCAAAGCTACGAGAGAGCGCTTTTCTTTGGCGCTGAACCTGATCGTCTAAACGCGCATTATGAGTTTCCATTTGCTCAAATAAGGCTTGCCTTTGAGTGACAACTTGTTTGATTTCTTTAAACCATGGCTGCCAATCACTTGGTACTGGATAGTTAAGCGTGTGGTCTTCAGCTAAATCTTGCTTAGTCAAGTAGTGAACAAAGTGCTTCAGCGGACGAATAAAGATCTGTCCGTTTAACCATAAGAACGTAAAGAAGGTGAACACAATAAACAGAGTCAAAAAGCCAAGTTCAATTATGACCTCTTCAAACACCGCCGCAATAAAGGCGTCTTCTGATTGCTGAAACCGCAACGAATAAGGTGCATTTTGTATTGCACCTTGTAGCTCAACCCCTCCACGCCACAGTCTAGCATACTCAACCATGGGGTCTTTTTGTAAAACAGCTGCTTGGCTGCTTTGCACCAATACTTGTGAATTTGCGTCGATCAGTGCCAATGCCCCCTCATCGAAGGTCAACTTATCCAGTAAAGCAGTTACTTTGTCTGCACTATAAATCAGAATTATGTGTGATTTACCGCCGCTGATAATAGGCTGTGCGATACTGAAATAAGTATTGCCGAAAAGCCGAGTCTGTTTACTGTCAGGGTTTGCTAACCCCCCTTTTCTTGGACTAAAACGTCCTTCAACAATGGCCGTTAATAAATGGCTTTGTGTATCATCTCGGCGTTTTACAAAGGCAAAGCCATGTTCATTAAAATATGCCACGGCCTCTAATTCACTGATCAATGCCAACGCAGTATCGAAACTCGGACCCAGCGCCATTACGTGTAACCAATGCTCCAATACATGAGGCGAAGCTTTGTAGGTACCCAAACCAACCAATTCCCCTCCCTGCTCTGGCAATCGATGATAATAGTACCCCAACTGCTGGCGCACTTGCTGCTGCACATTATTGGCGAGTTGATATTTAATCGGTGTATCAAGACCTCTTTTAATGCTGCCAATAACCGTACTTGCAGCACTCGCAGCTTGATCGACCTGTGCCAATACCGCTGAAAACTGCACCTGATACACGTCATATTGGCGCTCTAACTTAATATTGAATAAGTGAAAGCACAGAACGATTGCGAGAATTAAGGGTATCAATAAAGCGACACAAATAGATTTTCGGTAAGTTTTAAGGGGCAGGAACTCTGACAAAATGTCCATTCATGGGCCTGTAATAATTGCTTCCATCTTTTTTTGAAAGAGTAGCGAGCGCCATTGAGATAAGCAAGTGCTTCACGCTGGCTGCAATTTCTTTTGTGCATACAGCCGATGTATAACAGTAAACCGTATGTGCTCACAGCTATACATCGACCGCCTGCTAACGAGTTAACAATTCACGGCGTGTTTTACAAGTTTTCCTCTGCAAACGACGCCAACCTGCTGCGCACAACCCCATTGAGGTTGATTGTTGCGCTTCCTTCAAAATCTTTGAAGCGCTCAACAATATACGTCAACCCGGATGTCACCGGCGTTAAGTAGTTGCTGTCAATCTGCGCCAGATTCCCCGTACATATCAATTTAGTCCCTTCACCACAGCGCGTAATAATGGTTTTCAGCTGCGACGCCGTTAAGTTTTGGCTTTCATCCAAGATCACCACTGCATTTTGAATGCTCCGGCCACGCATAAAGTTCACAGACTTGAACTGAATATTGGCCTTTTCCATTATGTAGTTACGACTGGAAATTGGGCTTTCATCATGTTTGTGCAACACCTCCAAAGTATCAGTGATCGCCGCCAACCAAGGTGCCATTTTCTCTTCTTCTGTACCTGGTAAGAAGCCGATACTTTCGGCGATTTCTGGCGTGTTTCTGGTAACAATAACCTTATCGTACACCCCTTTTTCAATGATCATCTCTAGCGCACTGGCCAGTGCCAATAGAGTTTTACCACATCCCGCAGGCCCGGTAAGTACCACCAATTCAATATTGGGATCGAGTAAAGCATCTAAAGCCATACCTTGATACACATTTTTTGGCTTAACCCCCCAAGCTTGTTGATGCATTAAACGTTCAACACTGATGTCCTTTAAAGTGACATGGGCCTCATCATAACCGATAACACGCGCTGCAAAATGCTCACTGTCATCGAGTAGATATTCATTGTAAAAAACTTCCGGCATCAGCGACTTTGGCACTTTATGCAAACTATAACGGCCCTGCTGCTCGGTTTGACACTCACCTACAGTAGCCCAAAAGTCGCCTTCGAACTTGTTATATCCAGAAGTGAGTAAATTAATATCATCAATTAATTGGTCAGTGCGGTAATCTTCAACAAACTTTAATCCCACTCCCTTTGCTTTAAGTCGCATATTGATGTCTTTGGTCACCAAAACTACACGCTTTTCGACATACTGTTTTTGCAATTGCAATGCACAGTTAATGATGCTGTGATCATTTTCATTACCCGGCAGACCAGAAATACTATCAGGGTATAAATGGTCGTTAACGATAATGAGTTTACCACTGCTGGCTGGTTTATTCGGGTCTCTCTGTACTTTAGGTAAATCAACACCTTCTAACATTTGCTCGGGTGTTGCATCGGTTAAGACATCGTCGAGGCTACGAATTGCAACCCGCGCATCTCTGCTGACATCACGTTTTCGATCTTTGATGTGGTCAAGTTCTTCTAACACTGTCATGGGGATCACAACATCGTGTTCTTGGAAGGAGAGGTAAGCGAGGGGCTCATGAAGTAAAACGTTGGTGTCTAGTACATATATTTTCCGGTCGAGGTCATCTTTTCCCATAGTGCATTCCTATTCGTCTGCAATTTCTATGATTGAACACTGTATTGCTCGCCACACAATACATCGCTCTAACTTAATTTTAGTCTATTTGTCACAAAAGTCGTTTTTATGACAAAAAGTGCAGTATGAAACTGTCCCTATTTATTTCCAGGTATGTACATTGTCACTTTTTTTAATCAATTGGATCGTATATTTTATCTCCAACTATGAGCATGTTTGACTATGCTTAATAGCCACTATTGCACATTAAAAAACAATCAACGGTGAGCAAACAACAAATATGTCCGAGTTATTTGGTAAAACCCGCACAACACCACGCTGTAAGGCACATTTATTGTGTTTTTACAATCTTGAACAAGGCTTTGCTTCTCGGTAACATAGCCGCCTTTTTTCTGCGAAGATGAGAAAACCATGAATTTTTCCTTAGGTCAGCGCTGGATAAGCGATACCGAATCAGATTTGGGTTTAGGGGCCATTGTCGCCTTAGAGGGTCGACAAGTAACCATTCTGTTTCCCGCCAGTGGAGAAAACCGCGTTTATTCTGTACAAGAAGCGCCGGTGACTCGTGTAGCATTTAATCCTGGGGATGTTATCCGCAGTGTTGAAGAATGGGAAATGCGTGTAGAGAGCATCGAAGAGCAAGGGGATCTGCTTTGCTATCATGGTGTTCGTCTAGACACAGAAGAAACTGTCAGCCTGAAAGAAACCTTTTTAGATCACTTCATTAAGTTTAATAAGCCGCAAGACAGGCTTTTTGCAGGCCAAGTAGATAGATTTGATCGCTACACATTACGCTACCAAACATGGCAGCACCAATTTAACCGTCAGCAATCTCACCTTAAAGGCCTTATCGGTCAACGTGCGAGCTTGATACCTCACCAATTATATATCGCCGATGAAGTCGGACAGCGTTTTGCACCACGTGTTTTGCTTTCTGATGAAGTGGGACTGGGTAAAACCATTGAAGCCGGTATGATTTTGCATCAGCAAATTCTCACTGGCCGCGCTAGCCGAGTGCTGATCATTGTACCTGAAAGTCTGCAACATCAATGGCTAGTAGAGATGTTACGTCGTTTCAATTTGCGCTTTTCTATTTTTGATGAAGAACGCTGCGACGAAGCATTTGCCGACTCTCCAAATGTCTTTGAAACTGAACAATTGGTACTGGTGAGCCTTGAGTTTATCACCAAAAAGCGCCGCTGGTTTGAGCAGGCGACCTTGGCTGATTGGGATCTGCTCATTGTCGATGAAGCACACCACTTAACCGTAGAAAAAGATAAACCAAGTACTGAGTATCAGCGTATTGCTGAGCTTAGCCAAGATATTCCAGGCCTCATTTTGTTAACTGCGACACCTGATCAACTGGGTCACCGCAGTCACTTTGCCCGTTTGCAGCTATTAGACCCTGATAGGTTCTATGATTACGATGCATTTGTTGCGGAAGAGAGCAATTACAAAGAAATTGCTGACGCGGCAAATCAATTGTTGCAAGATACTGAACTGGATGAAAAAGCCACGCAGACCATCACTGAGCTTCTCAAAGAAACCGATATCTCTGAGTTACTTAAGCGTGTTGCAGAAAAAGAACAAAGTGCAAAACAAGAACTGCTGGGTATGCTGCTTGACCGTCATGGAACCGGCCGTATCTTGTTTAGAAATAGCCGCAGCGGTATTGAAGGTTACCCGAGCAGAAAAATCCACGCACATGCAGTTGAAATGCCGAAACAATATAAAACAGCCATGTCTGTTTTAGGTAATATGGGTGGCATTCAAACGGCTGAAAAAAGCGCGTTACGTGCATTGTTTCCAGAAAAAATCTTCCAAGAATTCGAAGGGGAAAGTGCAAGCTGGACACAGTTCGATCCACGTGTAAATTGGCTGATTGAAAAACTCAAAGAGTTAAAACACGAAAAAGTACTCTTGATTTGTGCAGAAGCACAAACCGCGATAAGTCTAGAACAAACCTTGCGCGAACGTGAAGGCATTCGTTCAGCGGTGTTCCATGAAGGCATGTCTATTATTGAGCGTGACCGCGCTGCAGCGTATTTTGCCGATGAATATGACAGTGCGCAGGTATTACTGTGTTCTGAAATTGGTTCTGAAGGACGTAACTTCCAGTTCTCGCACCACTTAGTGCTATTTGATTTACCGCTGAACCCAGATTTATTAGAGCAACGTATTGGACGTCTAGACCGTATTGGTCAACAACATGATGTGAATATTCATGTGCCTTACTTTGCCAATACCGCACAAGAAGTTTTACTGCGCTGGTACAACGAAGCATTAGATGCATTTGAAACCACCAGCACCACAGGTCAGCTACTCTATAAAGAGTTTTCTGAAGATTTGCTTGAGTTTATCGCAGCCCATAATTGCGACGAAGAAGAGCTAGATCCGCTGCTTGAGCAAGTTGCCAAACAGAATAAAGTACTGCGCGCCAAAATGGAGCAAGGTCGAGACAGACTCCTTGAACTACATTCAAGCGGTCAAGGTCGTGCCGAGCAAATCGTCAGTGAAATTGAAACGCTCGACGACGATGTTATTCTGCCAGCTTATATGATTAATGTGTTCGATATATTTGGCGTTAACCAAGAAGACAAGGGTGAAAACACCATTATTCTGAAGCCAACAGAACACATGCTCAATCCATCCTTCCCTTGTTTGAAAGATGATGGCATTACAGTCACATTTGATCGCTCCACATCACTGTCTCAAGAAGATGCACAATTTATCAGTTGGGATCACCCTATGGTAGAAGGTGTGATGGACATGATCTGTGATGATGATTTTGGCTGTGCGTCTGTTGCATTGCTTAAAAACAACAAGTTACCAGTAGGTACTTTCTTTGTTGAACTAATCTATGTTGCCGAAACTTCCGCGCCTAAATCATTGCAGGTAGGACGCTTCTTACCTCCTACGCCAATACGTGTATTGATGGATAAAGCCGGTAATAACTTGGCAGATAACGTTGCCTTCGATGCATTTAACCAGCAGTTGTCTGCTGTTGGCCGCCAAACTGCAAGTAAGCTTGCCAATGCACTTCAGTCCGGAATCCACCCACTGATCGCCAAAGCAACTGATATGGCAAATGAGCAGCTAGAAACATTGCAAAACCAGGCACAAGCAGATATGCAAACGCGATTGGACGAAGAGCAAAACCGCCTTACCGCGCTAAAAGCCATCAACCCCAATATTCGCGACGAAGAGATTAAAGTGTTTGATAAACAAAAAACACAGCTCAGCGAGCATATCTCTAAAGCGCAAGTTAAACTCGATGCCATTCGCTTAATTGTGGTTTCTAACCAATAACTATTTATTCAATATCAGGCAGTAAAGTCCCGCTTTACTGCCTATTTATTCTTTCACCAGCCATAAACCTCATTATTTATTATTAAATTCATATAAAACATATAGTTATTGTGTATTGGTTAAAAGCTTGATAACTTGGTCAAGATTTATACAATCAAGGAAATGACTATGAAGATAAGAATAATAACCTCACTTTTTATGCTCAGCCTTCTCATGCTGGCCACAGCATCTATGCAAACATATGCAGCCAAGAACACTTCGCCCATTGGAAACTATTTTATAATTGATAGTAGCGGCACAGATCAAACCTATAAATTAAGCTTCAAACCTAACAATCAAGTCATTGTATCTGGAGACTTTAAAGTATCCGCCCAATGGCAGTGGCAACCTCAGCAACAAATCATGGCGCAGCTCGCTCAGCCGCAAAGTCAATTCGAAATACAATTGTCTGAGAATGAGACCTATATTCACCAGTTGACGGGGTTAAGCTTCAATTCAAAAACACAACAACAAAGCCCCTACACACAACACTTGCAAGTTTGGCACAAAGAATCACAAGAGGTCGTTGATACCTATACGATCTCAGGTGAAGCAGTGTTAGTAAAACAACGCCAACTGAAAAGGTGGCAATCACAACTGGTAAATAAAACTTGGGAAATCGCAAATATTGATGAAGTAACACATGCTGACACTCCTTGGTTTAAAGCCAGTAGCTCAGCTTCGGTCACTTTTCACGAAAAAGGCACGGGGATCGTACAACATTGGGACAACACACAGAGTGACCTAACATGGAAGCAGAAAGGCAAAAAGCTCATTCTTAATTATCAGCGCAACGATAAGCCCATGAAAATTGTGCTACGCGTATTTGAATATATTGACGACATCGGGCTGCGTTTTGTCGCAAAACACGTCAATAAAGAGTCAAAAAAAGCCAAGTGGATCAGTGGCTACATGATCGAAAAGCAGGATGTCGCACTCACTTACGAGCAAATCGTTGGCCAATGGCGCAAGACTTCTGGACGTTTTCATGACTACTACCCTGATCAAATTGCGGTTGCTGGTGTCGCCAATACCGCGTCTAAATGGGAGCTCAACCATCTTGGTCAGCTTGTCAGAGAAAAACTAGAACACCCAGAGCAAGGTGTAGTATTAAATTGCCCTGATAATAGCTGCTATGTTAGTTGTGAATTCTTCTATGAATTACTCGCTAAAAAAGGCAATACACTTTACGTTGCACATCATTTTAGCTCTGAGTTTTATCCTCAAGGTCCTCTGAAGATGCAAGGTAAATGGATATTAAAAATCGAGTATGATGAAGAGTTTGGCATACAAGACTTTTCTAGAAACATCTTCTCAAACACCCCAATGACCTTGGAATATGAAGCGCAAAAAGAAGCTTACGTATTCAGTCGATTTCCAAGCGAGAGTGGAGAGGTTGTAAACCGAGTTAAATCGCCTGCGGGCACTGGTACCTTCTCTTTCATTGATGGCAACCTGCATACGCTGATTAACCAACAAGAGAGCATTTTTGAAATAACCAAGTTTGCCCGAGATGGTCTCTCTGTCTGCCAATATCAGCCAGGTGAAAGCTGTGCGACAGGTCGACAGGCTGTATTTAAATTTACTCATGATGCTGGCCCCTACCCAGCAACAAACTAAAATCATATGGGGACATCATTTGTCCCCACTTTTCTATCCAATGACCACAATGACTATCATTGATTGCAATGCTAGACAAGCTGAATTAGTTAAGACGATGGCAGGACGCTTAAAGCGAACTCCATAAAGTAACCAAAACATAAACACGACAACATACCCAAATAAAAATGTCATCGATAATGTACTTTCACCGTGACGATTTATTTCACTGAGCAACTGTCCAAGTAAAGCAAATGCACCTATCCCACCAAATAATATCCCAGCGAAATCCCAATAGCGCTCATTACTGGTCAATAAATGGTGCCAAACAGTCTTCAACATGCTTGCTTCCCCTGTGACAACTCGATATTCCAACTGCGATAATCTATCACTCTCGCCACAATATTGGGATGATCCAACTGGCAGAATCGCCCTACCACCACCACGTCACACCCGGCGGCTAATGCCCCTTGCACACCAGCATCCGAGTCTTCAAACACCACGCAATCCCGACAAGATAATCCCAATTTTTTAGCAGCGCTAATAAACGGCTCTGGATCAGGTTTACCATTTTGCACATCTTCAGCGCCCACTAAATATGCCGGCCTAGGCAATCCACAATGTTGCATACGTTGAAGCGCATTCTCCCGATCCGCTGACGTTGCCAATACCCAAGGTATTTGGCGTTCGTGCAGATGGGCGATAAACCTCGTAGCTCCTGCAATTTCGCATACATATGTGGCAAATGTGGCCTCTGCGCCTTCTAAATTTTTGGTTTCTTGATGAATATCCAAGTGAGGTAAATGCTGGCGGATATAATCTTCAAACCGCACACCGCGACCGTCTTTGAGCACAGTTTCTAAGTCCAGATGATGAATCTGACACCAAGGTGCAATGGCTTTCGCGATGGCTTTATCAGAATCAACTAACGTTCCATCCATATCAAAGATAATCCCTTGATAGTTAGATAAGTCACAAAACAACTCCATACCTTCTCCTTAAAAGTGCAAAAACATGCAAAACAAACAAAAAAAGCGTAAAAACATGCATCAACAAGCAAATAATACGCTTGCGATCCCAATTAGATCAAGTAAAATTCGGCAAAAAAACGCAGGAACATGCAAAATGCTACTCGCAGAACGGCATCAATTGATCTTAGACCAACTCACCCTACATGGCAGGATCACCTCGGTAGAGCTGGCAAAAACACTGGCTGTCAGTGAAGACACGATCAGGCGCGATCTTAACAAGTTAGGAGAACTCAAGCTGTTACGCCGCGTTCACGGCGGCGCCTTAGTTTTACAAGAGGACACGCCCGACTACTTCGATAGATTAAGTACGCCAGATCCATCAAAAAAGCGTTTCTTAAAACCCGCACTCGACATGCTTGAAGCGGGCCAAACTATTGTGATTGACTCAGGAGAAACCTGTCGTTACTTGGCGCAAAATTTACCCGCCAATTTACCTTTAACCGTCGTCACAGGCTGCCCTTTAATTGTTCAAGATCTCATGCAGCACCCCCAGGTACACGTAATACAAATTGGTGGCAGAATGTTCAAACCGGCAATGCGTACAGTTGGAAATTCAGCCATCGAGATGATCAAGCAAATCCGTTTTGATTTAGTCTTCATGGGGATCTGCGCATTTCATGTAAAGCACGGTTTCTGCGTGAGTTATTTGGAAGAGGCTGAAGTACTTAGAGCAACCATCGAGCAAGCCGATCGCACTGTACTCATGGGCCCTCATGATAAACTGGATAAAACCATGACTTTTCAAATCGTGCCTGCACAGAAGATCCACCATGTTATTACCGATGCAGGTGTGCGCCCAGATGTCCAAACCAGTATTCAAGCGCTTGGTATAGAGCTAACCATCGTGCCAAGTAGTTAAGCTAGCTCCTTACTTGGCCTTTCGAGTGTAGGCAGTTAGAATATGCCTGTTTTGATCTTTTTTGGAATTTTGCTGTGCTTTTAAATTACAACCCGCCTACCGATCCCTACCTTGAAATTTTATATCAAGATGAACATATGTTGGTGATCAATAAACCAAGCGGCTTGTTAACCGTTCCCGGCAAAGATCCAAAACATGCAGACAGCGCGATTAACCGCGTCAATCGAGTTTTTCCAAACGCAAAAATTGTGCATCGTTTGGATATGGCAACCTCAGGTGTACTGTGTTTAGCAATGCACAAAGAGGCGCATCGTTTTTTAAGTATCCAGTTTCAAGACAGACTCACTAAAAAACGTTATGTGGCGCGTGTATTTGGTAAATTAGAGTCCAAGCAAGGCTCTGTCGATTTGCCCTTAACCTGTGACTGGCCCAACCGCCCAAAACAAATGGTCTGCCATGAATCAGGCAAACCCTCACTGACGCACTTTGAAGTACTCGAATATGAGCCACAAGCAACGCGCGTTTCTCTAACGCCTATCACAGGGCGCTCCCATCAGTTACGCGTGCATATGCAATCTTTAGGACATGTGATTTTAGGAGATAGACTATACGCCCAAGGAGACGCCCTGACAGCGGCAACTAGGCTACAACTACATGCGCAAATGCTTGAGATCTGCCATCCGGTCAGCGGCGAGATGATGCAATTTAATGCGCCGGATCCATTTTAGGATCCGATCCGCATTTGTATTTATTGATTAAAGAGATCTAACGCACTGGCAGTCATTGCACGCACGCCCGTTTGTAAAGCCAGCGGGTAGTCTGGTGCAAATTTGCTCGAATGTAGTGACGGTAATACGGTGCCATTTTTTTGTGCCGCTGCATAATCCTGCGGATTTACACCACCTAGCCAGAAGATAGTGATTGGCACATTCTCAACTGTGCGCCCAAACAAACCAAAGTCTTCACCCGCCATAACAGGATCAGCCTTGACAACATTCTCTTCGCCTAACTCATTTTTGATACTTGCAGTCACAGCATTAGCAAGCTCAGGATCATTGTACGTGGATGGAATGCTTTCCGATTCATGAACATATACTACAGGTGCTTTATCAGCGGGTAATCCAGCACTGATGGCCACTCCTTGAGTTAACCGCTTTAATGCGGCTATTTGCTGATCTCTCACTTCTCTGTCGTAAGATCGTAAGGTTAGTTGCAGCTTTACTTCATTAGAAATAATATTGTGCTTAGATCCGCCATGTATGGATCCCACGGTGATCACCGACGGTTTCAGCGGCGAGATCTCTCGGCTTGTGATTGTCTGGATCCCAAGTACAATACGAGAGGCGAGTACCACAGGATCTATTGTCGTGTGCGGGTAGGCCCCGTGGCCACCTTGCCCTTTTACAGTAATATCCACTGAGTCGACATTGGCAAGCGCATAACCTGGAGAGATAGCCACTTTACCAGCAGGTAGTGATGCGCTGACATGCAGACCCAACACATGATCTGGTTTGGCAAACTTGCTAAATAGCCCTTCTTTTAACATTGCCTTGGCACCTGCGCCAACTTCTTCTGCTGGCTGAGCGACCATCATCAAGGTGCCCTTCCACTGGTGTTTATTCTTTATCAACTGCTCTGCGGCACCAATAAAACTGGTCATATGAATATCATGACCACACCCATGCATCACGCCTACCGTATTATTGTTCGCATCTTGCACTCTGACTTTTGAAGCATATGACTTGCCTGTTTGCTCTATGATTGGCAAGCCATCAGTGTCTGCACGGATCATTACGGTCGGCCCAAGCCCGTTTTTGAATAGGCCAACCACACCATATCCACCAACGCGATCCGTTACATCAAAACCGAGCTGCCTGAGTTCCTGTGCCAAACGTGCTCCGGTGTTTTTCTCTTGCAACGATAATTCGGGGTTTTGGTGAAGGTGGAGATAAAGTTGTTCTAATTTTGGCAGTGATAGACTCACTGCCGATTCTAAATCACTGGCGATAACCTGATTGGCGCAACACAATAACGCCACTGATGTGAGCAATGTTTTCATAAGGTTATTATTATTAAGTTGAAAAAGTCGTACCAGCTTGCAAACAAATGCGGGTAAATGCAACCACTTTATGACCGATCACTTGCCGTTATCATATTAAGATCTGAACACTTTTCTCCCTTTCATTTTTACATCCATTTGCTAAGCTTAAATTCTCTACAGGGGGATTTTTATACAGTGAAAACAATAAATATCAAAGATTTACAACCGGGTATGTTTGTTGTTGGCGTGATCAGACAAGCCGGACATGTTCGCGTAAAAAATCAGGGTTGGGTCAGAAATGAAAAAGGGATCAATAACCTGATCAACTCTGGTGTATTGGAAGTTGAAATAGATCCCGATAAAACATTAGATCAATCTCAACCTGAAACCGAAACAGTCAAAGAGATCGCCGAAGCACCCAAACAGGATCCGTGGCATAAGTCTGTGCCTGTTGAAGCTGAACTTGGTCATGCAGTTCAGATGTATGAACAGGCTAAACAACTCCAAGAGAAAACCTTTTTAGACATCAAAGAAGGACGCAAAATCGATGTTGCGGACTTTAAAGAAACGGCTTCAGGATTTATTGATTCAGTATTTAGAAACCAAGACGCATTGGCATGTATTGCGCGGATCCGTGAAAAAGATGGCTATCTACTGGAGCATTCCCTAAACGTCTCCATTTTAATGAGTATCTTTGCGAAACACCTTGGCTTCGAGCGTACGCTCATTGAAGAGCTGTCAACTGGTGCGCTGCTCCATGATATTGGTAAAATCAAAATCCCTGACGAAATACTACAAAAGCCAGACAAACTCAGTGAAAACGAATTCGCGATTATGCGCGAACATGCCAAATTTAGCCACGATATTGTTAAAGACAGTGGGCTTGGTGACATTGCCTCAGAAATTGCAGGCTTTCATCATGAACGATTAGATGGCACAGGCTACCCTTATGCAAAAAAAGGAGAGGAGTTATCTCAATATGTTCGCATGATCTCAATAGTCGATGTTTACGATGCACTCACCGCAGATAGAGTCTACAAAGTAGGTATGACGCCGATACAAGCGTTTAAAAAGCTCAAAGATGGCTGTCCACATGAGTTTGATGAGCACTTACTCAATCAATTTATTCATTGTATTGGCATGTACCCAGTCGGCACTCTAGTCAAACTCAAAAGCCACCGAGTTGGCATTGTTGCTGCCAGCAACCCTGATTCGCCTTTACAACCTGTAGTTAAAGTCTTTTATAACGCGAAAAACATGTTCCATGTTGAAGTGAGAGATATAGATTTGAGCGATAAGCGAGTTGATGATGAGTTAGAAGCTGCTGTAAAGCCTGAAGAATTTGGACTCGATTTAATTAAGTTTTTTCGTCATTCGATGTTACCTTAGCGACCGACTCGCGCCGCTAAGGTGGTCGCACAGTGACTGAATTATGGGATCCAGTCCTGCATTGCATTTAACGTAAATTCAATTCCATCAAAATCAAATAGAGCTTGCTCTGGCGTGATCTCTACAATGGTTAATGCCCCGAGGTTATCTCCTTCGTACAACTCTCGATTGTTTAATTTTATCCAGCGCTTCTCTGGCTCGGTCGCATAGATATGAGCTTGATAACGCAAAGAAGGAATGCTGTTTTGTAATTTTGGTGGTAACAGCTCAACAGGCGTAGCATGTGCTGTATCTTTACTACTGGACACCACATCTTCCTCTTCACCAGAATTCACAGTAAATGCGGGTCGTGTTTCTTCTACGGCCGCCGCAAACGCCTGCTTTAGTTCATCTGATACACCTGATAACTCGTCTTCTTGAACGTTTTGGGTGCCATTAAATTGGTTGGCTTGTGGGTTATTGGTGTACTGCTGAGCCATGTTCGGATTGTACATTTGGCCGTTATTTGCCGCCACCATAGACTGCTGTGGGTAAGCCATATTAGGCTGCGAAAATTGACCTGCCGTTGCGTATCGTTGTACTTGCGGTACTTGGCTTTGTACTGGTACGTTAATAATTTGCCCTTGGCTATTTACTGGCACCAACTGCTGTGAATACACAGCTCTCCCACTGGCATCAAAACCAACCTGTACCGACATCCATTGATAATTTATCTGGTTATTCACCATACCTTGAACTACAGGCCGTTGCATAAGCACAGGTTGCTGCACTTGACTGGCCACTGGCATAGCAGGCACAACAGCTGGTGTAGCTGCTAAGGCGACCTTAGCATCAGGGGTCGCTTCCGTTTTTTCGACATTTTCCGCCGCTTTTGTGGTTGCAGGTTGCTCAGTGGCGGGAGATTTGTCATCTTCTACCACTTTTGTAACCTCGGCTTGCAGTGCTTCTTCAGGCGCTTGTACTGATTGCCCTAAAAAGTAACCAGCACTCAATGCACAGACACTAATTAGTCCACCACCAAGGCCGAGACTCAAACGTTTATAAAAAGCCACCTGTGCTGATTGACGTGCTTGTACATAGTCTTGCTCAGATTTTGACTGTTGTTGTGATTGTTTTAATGCATTAACAAGATAAGACATGACACACCATTAAAATAAATATGAAAGACCAAAACCGCATGCAAACATCGCGGCTACCCAACCTGAAATTAATACAGGTACATTGAGTTTTTTGGTTTGTTGTTCTGGAATCAAATTCAGTGGCAAGGCTTCTTTTGCGGCCTGCTGTGCAATTTCCTTGCTGATCTCTTGCTGCTGAGCAGAATACGCACCTAGTAGACAGCGATCTGCCAGTAAGTTAATAAGCCTTGGGATCCCCGCTGTAACTTGGTGGATATAAGCAATCGATTCATTACTAAATAAATGGTTTTGACACCCGGCTTTATTCAGTCTGTGTTTGATATAAGAAAATACTTGCGATTCAGTCAGGGGCAATAAGTGATACCGTGCGGTGATACGCTGTGCCAGTTGGCGTAACTCATTGCGCTGCAACAATTGCTGCAGCTCTGGCTGCCCGACAAGCACTATTTGGAGTAATTTCTTATGATCTGTTTCCAAGTTGGTGAGTAAACGAAGTTGCTCTAACACTTCTGCTGCAAGGTGCTGCGCTTCATCAATGATCAGCATGGTGTGCCCACCTTGCTCATGATTCTCCAATAGCCTTTTTTTAATCACGTCAGTCAACGATTTAAGTGTTGCATCTTTAGCATCATACTCTATATGTAACTCGTCACAGATACTCGCTAACAATTCCATTTCTGACAATGCTGGATTTAAGACAAACGCGACCTGAGTGGACTCTGGTAATTGCGCTAACATGCTGCGGGTCACCGTGGTTTTTCCAGTGCCCACCTCCCCTGTTAATAATACAAAGCCACCGGCATCGCCAAGCCCATAAGTTAAATGTGCCAGCGCTTCTTTGTGGCGATCACTTAAAAATAGAAACTCAGGATTCGGCGCAATTGAAAACGGTTTCTCCGTTAAACCAAAATAGCGTAAATACACGATCTGTCTCTTTATTGTTAGAATGCTGCCTATAATGGCAAAAAATCACTTTAAGTTAAAACATTGTTTGCTTAATCGTCCCTGAATTTTTTACAAATTTAGGAACAAACATTTTAAACTCAAGGTGATAGTGCCATAGTAAAGAATGAATTAATGAAGTATTAGGAAGACTATGAAGGTGTATTTGGTCGGTGGTGCCGTCAGAGATAGATTGCTCGGCAGACCTATATTAGAGCGAGACTACGTCGTAGTAGGTGCAACAATCCGGGATATGCTAAAACTTGGCTACCAACAAGTTGGCAAAGATTTTCCTGTATTTTTACACCCAGATAGTAAAGATGAACACGCCTTGGCACGCACAGAGCGAAAACAAGGTCAGGGCTATACAGGTTTTATTTGTGACTTTGCACCGACCATTACATTAGAAGACGATCTGATCCGCCGCGATCTCACCGTGAACGCCATAGCACAAGATGATCAAGGTAATCTGATCGATCCCTATCATGGCAAAGTCGATCTCGACAATAAGATCCTGCGTCATGTCAGCGATGCCTTCAGCGAAGATCCACTCAGGGTTTTACGTGTTGCACGATTCGCAGCACGTTATCACTATTTAGGCTTTACCATTGCCGATGAAACCATACAATTGATGAGTAAAATGGTACGTGCTGGTGAGCTTAATACCCTCACTCAAGAGCGCGTATGGATGGAAATAGAAAAGTCTCTTAAAGATGGCGCTATCCACATATTTACCAATGTCCTCGAGGATCTGAATGCGCTGCCATTTATCACACCTTGGCAAACTAAATGGGATCAAAGCACCGCGAACACATTATCGGATCAGCTTGAACGCTTAGATCCAAGTAATGACACTTATTTGAGATCTGCATTTAGCCTTTGGCAATATCAAGCAGATCTGAGTGAATACAATCTCGAACAAGATCATAAGATCCCAAAATCCTATGCTGACAGCTTGCGTGACTTACAAGCGAATTTACCATTACTGAAATCAGACGATTGGCAAGCAGACACGGTCATGACCATTTTAAATCAACTAGATGCATGGCGTCGTCCTGAACGCTTAAGTGTATTTATCAGCACTGCACGGGTTATTGATGAGAACTGCTCAGCTAGGGCCGTTGAACTCAACAAGGCGTTTAAGGCTGCAAGTAATGTCAAAGCACAAGAAGTCATCGCTTTGGGTGCCAAGGGGCCAGAAATAAAAAAAGAAATGGATAAATTAAAGTTGAATCGGATTGCGGCCATATTGACGTTTTAAAAAGGGGCTATTGCCCCCCTATAAAATTAAGCACATTTTTTGCCTAATACATCCTCAACAGAAACAGCTAATTTATCTTTGCGGATCACAATATGCTGATTGTTGGATTTGATTGACAAAGCACCGCCACCAACCGTCAAATTGTCGCTAATGATATATTCCAATTCATTGTTGTCATTTATTTCATACGCGAGTGACGGTGTTGCATTTTGTAATTGGAAATGACGTAGGTTCTCGTCATATTTGAAGCTTAATCCATTAAATGCATAGTTAGGCAGCTCTTGTGTTGCTGGTGCATAACAATCTTTATTGCCACCTTTGTTATCATTTAGGTGATCAAACATATGATATTTACCCTGACTGTCAATTACTGCAACCGCTTTATCGCCTTCATAACTTGCGTCATAAACACCAACTATCGGTGCAAACTCTGATTTAGCAGGCTCTACAGCCGTTGTTGTATCATTAACACTTGTTTGCTGTTCTTGCGCAGTCGGCGTGCTCTTATCATCACTGCCTCCACCACATGCTGCCAGAGTTAAACCAAAGAATACAGGTAGTACTTTTTTCATTGTTTGTTGTCATATTGGGAATAAATTGGTCGGTCATTATATTTAAAAGTCACAATACTTAAAGAGGTAATCAGGCCAAAATTCCATGAAAAGTAAATCAAAGTAAACCAACTCTCTTTTATTCTTCATTTCAAAAGCAAAGCATAACAACCTCTTTGTATATCAATGGACTCGCTGCATACAACGCCTCACAACAGTCATGAACAATATCGATTGAATGAGCTCAATGCACTTATACAGGCAACAAGAGGCAATAATCTGCTGTTCAGACTCCCTTGGCGACACATTTAAGCTGGTTAGTGGCGAGATCCAAGGCTCAGGAAGTAGGGGCGTTATAGCACATATTGAAGATGAAATCGCTTTTGAACAAAGTAGAGGGAATGATACTGGTGAGCTAAAAAGCTTTTTAGCCATACTAGAAGAGTATCAAGGTTATTCGCTGCAATCTAACGTTACTGTGACCACCTATTCAGTATTTAAACACATTGAGCGAAGCCAACCGAAGAATACATGTAAGCATAACGACATTAACTCAAAGCGATGGTACAACAGTTTCATATAAAAAAACCCGGCAATCGCCGGGTTTTTTCAATTCAAAAAGAAGTGTAAATTACTTCTTCTTAACTGCTTTTTTGTTTGGAAGGTCAGTGATTGAACCTTCAAAGATTTCAGCAGCTAGACCGATTGACTCGTTCAGTGTTGGGTGAGCGTGGATAGTAAGTGCCACGTCTTCTGCGTCAGCACCCATTTCTACCGCTAGGCCGATCTCACCAAGCATTTCGCCTGCGTTGATACCAACCATTGCACCACCGATAACACGGCCTGACTCTTTATCAAAGATAAGCTTAGTTTGACCTTCAGTACGTGCTGAAGCGATTGCACGGCCAGATGCTGCCCACGGGAATACCGCAGTTTCGATCTTAAGACCTTGCTCTTTCGCTTCTTTCTCAGTTACACCAACCCATGCAATTTCTGGATCTGTGTAAGCGATTGAAGGGATACACTTAGGATCGAAGTAGTGCTTCTTACCAGAGATAACTTCTGCAGCAACGTGTGCTTCGTGTACCGCTTTGTGTGCAAGCATAGGCTGACCAACGATATCACCAATCGCGAAGATGTGGTCAACGTTTGTCTTCATTTGCTTGTCTGTGTTGATGAAGCCGCGCTCATCAACTGCAACGCCAGCTTTGTCAGCATCAAGTAGCTTACCGTTTGGTGTACGACCAACAGCAACCAATACTTTGTCGTAACGTACTTGGCCTTCAGGTGCTTGCTTACCTTCGAATGAAACGTAGATACCGTCTTCTTTCGCTTCAACCGCAACTACTTTCGTAGAAAGCATTACGTTGAACTTGTTCTTAACGTACTTCTGGTAAACCTTGATGATGTCTTTGTCAGCAGCAGGTACTAGCTGATCAGCAAATTCAACAACGTCGATGTCTGAACCTAGTGCACGGTAAACAGTACCCATCTCAAGACCGATGATACCACCACCTAGTACAAGTAGTTTGCCTGGAACGTCTTTAAGCTCAAGTGCACCAGTTGAATCAATGATACGCTCATCTTGTGGGATGAACGGAAGGCTTACTGGTTGTGAACCTGCTGCAATGATAGCGTTATCAAACGTCACTGTCTTAGTGCCGTCAGCGCCTTCAACAGCGATGGTGTTAGAGCCTGTGAATTTACCGTAACCGTTAACTACGTTAACTTTACGCATTTTAGACATACCAGCTAGGCCGCCAGTAAGTTGACCGATTACAGACTCTTTCCAAGTACGGATTTTGTCTAAATCGATTTGTGGAGCACCGAAAGTTACACCGTGAGAAGCCATTTCAGCTGCATCGTCGATAACCTTAGCGACGTGAAGAAGTGCTTTTGAAGGAATACAACCTACGTTCAAGCAAACACCACCTAGGGTATCGCGAGATTCAATCAATGTAACATCTAAACCTAGGTCTGCTGCACGGAATGCTGCAGAGTAACCACCAGGACCACCGCCTAGTACAACAACTTGAGTTTTGATTTCGTTGCTCATGTTATTACCTTAACTATTATTCGAACGGGACTCTACTCAACTGAGTATCCGCACCCAATTTGCCTGCCAGTCGCCAAATTAGGACAAAACCAACAGAGAGAGTTTTTTGTGCGCGAAAGTGTATCATTCGCACTCACTAATGTCCCGTCCAATTATCAGACAGGACACTAAAAATACAACAAAACCGCACAACTTAGGTTGGGCGGTTTTGTATCATCTTACATCACTAGCTGACGAATATCGCTCAGGTAGTTTGCAAGTGTCACAGTAAAGCGTGCTGCAAGCGCACCGTCAATTACACGGTGGTCGTATGAACAGCTTAGCGGCACCATTAAGCGCGGCTCAAATTCTTTACCATTCCATTTCGGCTTCATCTCAGACTTAGATACACCTAAGATAGCCACTTCTGGTGCATTCACGATTGGCGTGAATGATGTACCACCGATGCCACCAAGGCTTGAGATTGTGAAACAACCGCCTTGCATGTCAGCCGCAGTTAGCTTGCCGTCACGTGCTTTCTTAGAGACTTCCATCAGTTCACGGGAAAGTTCAATGATGCCTTTTTTGTTCACGTCTTTGAATACAGGAACAACCAAACCGTTTGGCGTATCAACCGCCACACCGATGTTCACGTATTTCTTCAGAATTAGGCTCTCACCATCTTCTGATAGTGAAGAATTAAACGTTGGGAACTCTTCAAGTGCTTTTGCCGCCGCTTTCATCACGAAGACCAGTGGTGTGATCTTCACGCCCATCTTCTTCTTCTCAGCTAGAACATTTTGCTCCTTACGGAACGCTTCTAGCGTAGTAATGTCTGCTTCGTCAAACTGTGTAACGTGCGGGATTTGTACCCAGTTACGGTGTAGGTTTGCACCAGAGATCTTTTGAATACGAGATAGTTTCTTCTCTTCAACTTCACCAAACTTGCTGAAGTCTACTTTCGGCCAAGGAATAAGACCAAGCTCGCCACCACCTGTGTTGCCACCTTTTGACAGCTGACCAGATTCAACTTGCTTAACTAGCTCTTTCACGTAGTTTTGAACGTCTTCTTTAACAACTCGGTTCTTACGGCCGGTCGCTTTAACACGCGCTAGGTTTACACCAAACTCGCGTGCAAGACGGCGAACAACTGGTGATGCATGTGCATACTGATCGTTTGCTACAAACTCATCTTTTTGTGCTGATGCAGGCGCTGCTGCCGGAGCTGGCTTGGCAGCTGGAGCCGCCGCAGGTGCAGTTGTTGGAGCTGGCGCTGCAACAGGTGCTGCTGCCGCAGGTGCACTGCCTGCCGTTTCAAATACAAAGATTAAAGAGCCTGTCGATACTTTATCGCCAGCGTTTACTTTGATCTCTTTTACAGTCCCTGCAAATGGCGCTGGTACTTCCATAGAGGCCTTGTCGCCTTCTACAGTAATAAGAGACTGCTCTTCTTCGATTGAATCACCTACTGATACCATGATTTCAGTGACTTCAACTTCGTCACCACCGATATCTGGTACGTGTACTTCTTTCGCTTCTGCTACCGCAACTGGTGCCGCTGTCGGCGCCGGCGCTGCTTCAACAGGTGCAGCTGCTGGCGCACTGCCTGCAACTTCAAATACGAATACCAAAGAGCCTGTTGATACTTTACCGCCAACTTCCACTTTGATTTCTTTCACAGTACCTGCAAATGGTGCTGGTACTTCCATAGAAGCCTTATCGCCTTCTACGTTTAAGATTGATTGGTCAGCTTCAACTGCGTCGCCCACTGCAACCATGATCTCAGTAACTTCTACTTCGTCGCCACCGATATCTGGTACGTGTACTTCTTTAAGCTCTGCCGCAGCTGGCGCCGCAGGTGCAGGCGCTGCAGTAGGGGCCGCAGGCGCTTTTGCCGCAGCTGGTGCTTCTGCACCCGCTGCGTCAAAAATCATAATCAAAGAACCTGTTGAAACTTTATCACCTTCAACAACTTTGATTTCTTTTACCGTACCAGCAGCTGCTGCTGGTACTTCCATTGAAGCTTTATCGCCTTCAACTGTGATCAATGATTGATCCACTTCAACCGTGTCACCTACGCTTACTAGGAGCTCGGTTACTTCAACCTCATCGGCACCAATATCTGGAACATGAATTTCAATTGACATGTTTTTGCCTCTTATGCGTAAAGTGGGTTAGCTTTTGTTGTGTCGATATCAAATTTCTTGATAGCGTCAGCAACAACTGATTTTTCAACCTTGCCCTGTTGAGCAAGTTCGTTAAGTGCAGCAACAACCACATAACCTGCGTTCACTTCGAAGTGACGACGTAGGTTTTCACGGCTGTCTGAACGACCGTAACCGTCAGTACCTAGCACTTTATATGAGCTGCTTGGCATGAATGCACGTACTTGATCTGCATAGTTCTTCATATAGTCAGTCGCAGCAATTGCTGGAGACTCACCTAGTACAGATGAGATGTAAGGTACTTTTGCATCGGCTTCTGGGTTAAGCATGTTGAAACGTTCAGCATCTTGACCGTCGCGAGCTAGCTCGTTGAATGACGTCACAGAGAATACATCTGAACCAATGCCGTACTCTTCACTTAGGATTGCACCCGCTTTACGTACTTCGTTCAAGATTGTGCCTGAACCCATAAGTTGTACGTGTGCTTTCTCACCTGCGTTTGACTCAAGCTTGTAGATACCTTTACGGATACCTTCTTCAGCGCCTTCCGGCATTGCTGGCTGGTGATAATTTTCGTTCATCAGCGTCAGGTAGTAGAACACATTTTCTTGCTCTGGACCGTACATGCGACGGATACCGTCTTGTAGAATAACCGCAACTTCAAATACGAACGTTGGGTCGTAAGAAATACAGTTAGGGATAGTACCCGCTTGAATGTGCGAATGACCATCTTCGTGCTGTAGACCTTCACCGTTTAGCGTTGTACGACCTGCTGTAGCACCTAATAGGAAACCACGCGCTTGTTGGTCACCCGCCATCCATGCCATGTCGCCAACACGTTGGAAACCGAACATAGAGTAGTAGATGTAGAATGGGATCATCGGTAGGTCATTGGTGCTGTATGATGTTGCAGCAGCAACCCATGAAGACATTGCACCTAGCTCGTTGATACCTTCTTGAAGTACCTGACCAGACGTTGCTTCTTTGTAGTAAGAAACGATGTCGCGGTCTTGAGGTGTGTAGTTCTGACCGTGTGGGTTATAAATACCAATCTGACGGAATAGACCTTCCATACCGAAAGTACGCGCTTCATCCGCAATGATAGGTACGATATTTTTGCCAACACCTTTGTCTTTCAACAAGATGTTTAATGCACGTACGTAACCCATTGTCGTTGAGATATCACGCTTTTGCTCTTCAAGTAGCGGCTTAAACTGCTCTAGTTTTGGTAGTTCAAGTGCTTGTGTGAAGTTAGGTAAACGCTGTGGCGTGTAACCGTGTAGCGCTTTACGACGTGCGTGCAGGTATTCGTACTCTGCAGAACCTTCTTTAAGCGTTAGGTACGGTAAGTTTGCAATTTCTTCGTCAGAAACAAGATCTTCAAGACCTAGACGTGAGCGTAGGTGCTCAACGCTAGACATATCCATTTTCTTAACTTGGTGTGCAATATTCTTACCTTCAGCAGCTTCACCCATGCCGTAACCTTTAACAGTCTTAGCTAGGATTACCGTTGGACGACCTTTTTCATCTTGCGCCGCTTTATAAGCTGCGTATAGTTTAGATGTATCATGACCACCACGCTTAAGTGCGAAGATTTCATCATCCGTCATATCAGCAACTAGTGCAGCTGTCTCTGGGTAACGACCAAAGAAGTGCTCACGTACATACGCGCCATCTTTCGCTTTGTATGTCTGGTAGTCACCGTCGATTGTTTCGTTCATCAACTGAAGTAGTTTACCAGTTGTGTCTTTTGCAAGTAACGTATCCCAACCAGAACCCCAAACAACTTTGATCACGTTCCAACCAGCACCTTTAAATAGGCCTTCAAGTTCTTGAATGATCTTACCGTTACCCATTACTGGGCCGTCAAGACGCTGTAGGTTACAGTTGATTAGGTAGCATAGGTTGTCTAGCTTTTCACGCGCAGCGAAAGAAATTGCACCACGTGATTCTGGCTCATCCATCTCACCATCACCTAGGAACGCATATACGCGCTGCTCGTTAGTCTCTTTAAGACCACGACCTTCTAGGTATTTAAGGAAACGTGCTTGATAGATTGATGCAATTGGACCAAGACCCATAGATACTGTTGGGAACTGCCAGAACTCAGGCATCAATTTAGGGTGAGGGTATGACGAGATACCTTTTCCATCTACTTCTTGACGGAAGTTGTCTAACTGCTCTTCAGTTAAACGACCTTCTAAGAATGCACGTGCGTAGATACCTGGTGAAATATGACCTTGGTAATAAACTAAATCACCACCATCTTTCTCGTTTGGCGCACGGAAGAAGTGGTTGAAACACATTTCATAAAATGCTGCTGAAGACTGGTAAGACGCCATGTGGCCGCCTAACTCTAGGTCTTTTTTAGACGCACGAAGTACGATCATGATCGCATTCCAACGTACGATAGAGCGGATACGGCGTTCAATCGTGGTATCACCAGGGTAAGCTGGTTCTTGGCCTGCCGGAATAGTATTCACATAGTTTGTAGTGATACCAGTTGGCATATCTACACCATCTAGGCGGGCTTGCTCTAGCACTTGCTCAAGTAAGAATTGCGCACGTTCTACGCCTTCTTCTTTTACAACTGACTCAAGCGCTTGTAACCACTCTTGGGTTTCTAACGCGTCAACGTCAAACTTATTGACTTCAGACATATGGAGTGTTCCTTATGTTTTAAATGCAAATTTATTCAATGCGCCAATGACGCAATCGAGCATAATTGCCCGATTTTGCTTAAAAAGACCGAATTTACCTAACTATTGCTGTTTAGTACGGCGCAGACTTCGCTCAATACGAGAGCGCTCTCTGCCCGCTTCAAGTAATGCTTCTTCGATGAAGGCTAGGTGTGCGTTACTTGCAAGCCTTGCCTTTTCCGGATCCCCTTGGATCACAGCATCCATCAATACCGCACGGTGCTGCGCTAGCTGATCGCTAACGTCTGACTTTTGCACCAATACGGTTAAGTTTTGCAATACATTTTGTTCAAGTAACGACTGCATCCCACGCACTAAGTGCAGTAACACCACATTATGTGACGCTTCTGCTACAGTGAAATGAAATGCATTGATTGCTTTGGCTTTTAGGGCTAAATCATCCCCTACCTCAGCAATATTGTCATAGCTTTGTTTGACCTTATCCATATCGTTGTCTGTACCTCGAAGTGCTGCGTAATACGCGGCAATCCCTTCGAGGGCATGACGGAATTCGAGTAAGTCAAACTGAGACTCAGGGTGTTTACTGATCAAGTCAAAAAGCGGATCAGTTAAGCCTTCTTCTAGCTGATTTTTAACGTACGTGCCACCGCCTTGACGACGTGTCACTAACCCTTTGGCTTCGAGTTTTTGAATCGCCTCTCGTAACGACGGGCGGGATACTTCAAACTGCTTGGCAAGCTCTCTTTCCGGTGGAAGCTTTTCTCCTGGAAGTAATGATCCTTCTAAAATCATGTTTTCCAGTTGCTCTAAAATCACATCCGAGAGTTTCGCAGCTTTAATTTTCAAAGACATTGATAACACGCCAATTTGGGTTTTATATCCACCAGCTAAAAATAAAGCCCCTACGATAAACCGTAAGTCTTTAAAACTTAGCAATATTTACTTAATTATTTAGTATATTGTGACCAGTCAGGTAAATTGGTCATACCAAATTTGGACATTAAGTTACCAAAATCAAGCTCGGCTGTCAAAAATACACCTTTTCATCACTTTTAATGTCCTTTTTTTGACATCCATTCAGATTAAACTTTATACAATTAAAATTGATTGCAAAGAAAAATAAAAATGGTCAGACCAGAGTGTCATAGCAGTAAAAGGTGAATAAAAGGGAGCTTGAAAAATAAAGAGTGGATAAAGCAGTAAGAGAGTGGTGAGTTAGAATGAGTAAATGCGCTGGAAGCCACGTCTACTTGATGAATAAACGCACAGCTTCCAGCTTAAAAAACTAAATTACTTAATTGCCACGTCGCATGCTTCGATACCGCTGCAAACGAAGTCACTGATTCCACCACCAACGGCCTTGGTTTTGCGTGATGCAATTACCTTGTCATCATTAAGTGTTTTGAGATTTTTTTTGATAAGTTTTATTTTCATCGTTACTTTCCTTTTGTTTTGTTGTTATTTTTTCAATCCAAGTATATGAGTCGCTACCAATCTATCAATACCAAACCCTATTCAGTGTGTACATTATGATTTAATTCCATCTGGCATAGGCACTGTTAGAAAGTACAGTAATTGTAGTAAAGAACCATCGCAAATGGCTGCATCTGCTCGCTCCACAACCTTGGGTTTACCGTGTACAGCCACCCCTAAATCAGCCGCCGCCATCATTACCAAATCATTAGCACCATCACCAATGGCTAAGGTTTGTCCCGCACTAATATCGTAACGGCTGCGCAAACTCTCTAGTACTTGCGCCTTTTTATCTGCATCTACTACTTCGCCAATAACTCGACCAGTTAACTTTTGCTCTTCAATTTCCAGAGTATTAGCAAATACATGATCTAACCCCAATCGAACCTGCAATGCCTCTGCAAACCAAGTAAATCCGCCAGAAGCAATTGCCAATCGCCAATCGTGCGACTTTAGTATTTCACATAGAGCTTTAATCCCCGCCATCAAAGGCAGATCTTCTTTGAGTGGAGAAATCAAGCTCAGTTCAATACCCTTTAATTTCGCTACGCGTTTATACAAACTGTCACTAAATGCCAATTTACCTGCCATTGCTTCTGCGGTTACCGACGCCACCTCGTCGTATACATCTGCAAGACGGGCTATTTCATCTATGCACTCTATTTCAATCGCGGTAGAGTCCATATCCATCACCAATAGGCCTGGTTTTAGTAGTTGAGGTAAACGAGGCAATATTGCTCCTTGACATCCCACTGTCTGAGCTGCTTGCCGGACAATCGCTTTGGGCAACGCATCAACTTGTTGTAAATGAACTTCTATCGCCACACCTACTGGCAGATCATCATGAGCTTTAAAAGCACACAGGCCAATAAACGTTAAGTGCTCGGATGAAAGCATCTCGATAAATTGCGTCAATGAGGTGCCCTTGACACTAGCGCCAAATAAAACGATGTATTGAGACTTGGCCTCTGTCGATACGCCCACTTTAGCAGATTGGGCATTTCCAAACTCGTACCACTTTGATAAGGTAAGTTGATTTTCAACAGGGCGGACATCGAATTGGTCGACATCAATGATATTTTGCATTGGCATTGAGCACTCCTAATAACGGTATAGGCTCTTTTTAACATCTAATGAAAATAATGTCAGCCAACAACCTGTAACTATGAAAAATACACAAGCACATGCTTTTTTAAAATCTTCACAAAGTAAACGTTTACTGAGACTCACTATAGCAGCAGGCTGCTTGCTCGCGCTGCTATGGATAGCGACCAACACCAGTTTTCGCTCTCACCAGCTACTGCACACCAATGCCAATCACACAGGGCAAAGCTTGGTCCGGCTATTTGCACTCAATGCCGCTGAACCACTGTCACGTATGGACACGCCAAGACTCAGAGCCCTAAGCAACCACTTGGCCAGCGATCAGTACGTGCTCTCTGTTGCCGTCTATAACCAAAAGGGTCAATTTCTAATAGGCAACGACGGCATAACCGAGGCACCCGAATTTCAAGGTTTACCTGACGGGTTAGCTGGTATCAATCCGAGTAAAGATGCCATAGTTGGAAAGATTGTAGATAGCCAACAAACCATCGGCTTTGTCAGCATTGAATATCTTACTGATGCTGCCATGAGTGAAAGCCATAAACACTTCCATCAATTGGGCCGAATCGTACTTTTAATGCTACTTATTGTTGGTGTATTTACCTGGCAAATAGGCCGTGCGTTAACGCGCCGTGATGTCAAAAAACAAATAAAAAAAAGCGCACAAGAAGACAGTCTGATTGAAAATGAAGAAAACAACCAATCATAACGTCATGTCTGCTAGTGTACGTTTGCCCATATTTGGCTTGCGATTAAAGCTAATATCAAATTGAAAAAAGCTCACATGTCGACGTGTAAAGTGACAACGCAATGACTTCTTTCGGTTCACTACGTAATTGACATACATGTGTAAAAACATCCATCAATCTCGCAGGTGTATTAACCTGCCCCTGATGGCCAAAAACTGGCATCGATGGCGCATCAGTTTCAATTACAAAACTTGAGAGTGGCAACGCGCTCACCACATCTCGGGTTTTTTGGGCCCGCGGGTAGGTAATAGTACCACCCAAACCAAGTTTAAACCCTAAGTTGACGTAATATTGAGCTTGTTGCCGAGAACCCGAAAAGGCATGGATCACACCACCAAACTTAGGTTTTATTTGCTTGAACGACTGCGCAATTAGATGATGACTTTGGCGGTGGTGCACAATCAGCGGCAACTCTAAAGTATTAGCCAGCCGGATATGATCAGCAAAAATTGCCTGCTGTAGGGCGAGATCTGCACATTGGCTATCAATGCCGCATTCGCCAATGGCCACCAATTCCTGTCTATATCGTATTGCCAAATCAACCAACTGCGTCATTTCTTGACGACTATCTGGTGTCAAGAAATAAGGGTGCAGACCAAATGCAATATAACTACACGAGTGCGTTTGTTGAAAATTCGTTAAACGCTTGCACTGTGCCAGTGAAACACCTGGCACAATCAGCTTTTCGATGCCATAAGACGCAGCGTCTGAAATTTGCTGGTTTACGTTGTCAGCAAATTCTGCAAAGTCTAAGTGGCAATGGCTATCGATAAATCGCATTTAAGGATTCAGGCGTTCAATCGACCAGCTGCCATCTGGTTGCTTTACGTACATAAAACGGTCGTGAAGTCGATGCTCTCCACCTTGCCAGAACTCTATTTTATGAGGCACAACACTATACCCGCCCCAAAAGTCAGGCAATGGAATATCACCTTTAGCAAACTTACTTTTCATATTTTGGAATGTTTGCATCAAAGCTTGTCGAGACGAAACTGGACGGGATTGTTGAGATGCCCATGCCGCCAGCTGACTCTCTTTAGGACGAGACAAAAAGTATTTCGCCACAGCGGCTGTACTTAAAGGTTGAGCCTCACCGTATACAATCACTTGTCGCTCAATTGCATGCCATGGAAAGTGCAGAGATATCTTGTTATTGATAGCTAGATCTTGTGCTTTTTTTGAGCCCGTATTGGTAAAAAATACAAAACCATTTTGATCAAGGTTTTTCAACAATACAATACGCTGTGATGGCTGACCTTGCGCATCCACTGTTGCCACAACCATGGCGGTTGGATCCGCTGTAAACTTTGCATCAACGGCTTGCTGTAGCCAAATTTCAAATTGTTCAATCGGATTGTCTTTCAGCGCTTCTCGACGCAGCCCATCCTGCACATACTCTCTGCGGATTTCATCTAATTTCATCTTGGCGATTCCTTAGCATATTAAAACGGTGTTTACTCTCATCAATAAACAAAAAGCCGCCTAAAGTGGCGGCTTTTACAACATTAACCAATAAATGGAGCTTACATTTGCTCCATTACCTCAATGCCTAATAGGTCTAAGCCTGTGTGTAGTGTTTTAGCCACTAAGTTACATAGTAGCAAACGACTTTCTCTAGTTTGCTCTGCGACATCATCTTTCAATATCGGGCATGCTTCGTAGAATGACATATACAAACTGGCAAGTTCATATAGGTATCCACATAATACGTGTGGCGTCGCTTCATTGATCATCAGATCAAGGACTTCTTCCAGTTGCAATAACTTAAGGGCCAAAGCCTTTTCCTGTGGCTCTGCGATGATGATCTGACCACTCAATGATCCGCTATTTACCTCAGCTTTGCGGAAAATGCTTTTAACACGTGTATAAGCATACTGAAGATATGGCGCTGTTGCGCCTTCAAAGCTCAGCATTGTGTCCCAATTGAAGATGTAGTCGCTTGTGCGGTGCTTTGACAGATCGGCATATTTAACTGCACCAATACCTACTTTGCGGGCAATTTCTGCGCGCGCTTCTTCAGAGAGCTCAGAGGCACGCTCAGCCAATTTCTCTGATGCACGACTCACAGCTTCATCTAACAAATCAGCAAGCTTGATAGTACCGCCAGTACGCGTTTTGAATGGCTTACCATCGTCACCCATCATAGTACCAAAAAGGCTTGGCTCGTAGCTGGTTTTATCTTTCAAAAATCCAGCTTTACGAGCTGTAATTTCAACTTGATTGAAATGCAAACCCTGACGAGCATCAACAAATATTAAAATACGGTCAACGTCCAACTCATTTGAACGATAATCACATGCAGCTAAGTCTGTTGTTGAGTAAAGGAAACCACCACCGGACTTCTGTACGATAAATACTGATGGCTCACCATCTTTGTTTGCCAGTTCATCAAGGAAAACAACTTGCGCGCCTTGATCTTCTACAGCAATGTCTTTGTCTTTTAGTAGCTCAATAACGCCATTTAAACGATCGTTATAGGCACTCTCCGCTTTAATGTCTTCGCGTCCCAATGTCACATTGAGCTTTTTGTACACTTCTTCAGAGTGCTTCACCGAGGTGTCGATGAATAACTGCCACAATTTTTCGCAATGTGCATCACCACCTTGTAACTTCACTACGTAATCTCGGGCTTTATCAGCAAAACCTTCCTCGTCGTCAAAGCGTTTTTTTGCATCACGGTAGAAGCTTTCTAAATCAGCCAGTGCCACCGCTTCCAGATCAATGCCCTGATCAAGTAAATCTTCAAGGTGTGCGATAAGCATACCAAACTGAGTACCCCAGTCACCCATGTGGTTTTGACGGATAACTTTATCACCGCGAAATTCAAGGGCACGTACAACGGCATCACCAATGATGGTCGAACGCAGGTGACCAACGTGCATTTCTTTTGCAAGGTTCGGAGATGAGTAATCAACGACGACTTTATGCGGAGTCGCGTGTTCTGCTACACCAAGTTTTGCATCTTGGTTAGCTGATTCTAAGCTTGATGCTAAGAACTCTGGTTTTAGATGAATATTGATAAAACCTGGGCCTGCAATTTCAGTTTTAGCAGCAAGATCGGCAATGTCTAAGTTGTCTATGATCTTCTGTGCAACTTCTCGCGGATTCGTTTTTAATGCTTTTGCGGCGCCCATTGCGCCATTGATTTGGTAATCACCAAATTGCGGGCGAGTAGATTGTGTAACCGCTGGGTTTGTGCCTTCTGGAATGCCCGCAGCTTGCATTGCTGCATTGGCTTTTTCAATTAATAGAGTTTTGATATTCATTTGTTATCCTGTGGTCCTTGCCAGCCATCAAACCAGCAAGGTTAAATTCAATTTAAGCGCTTATTAGTGTTCACGTGTATGATGGAACTTAACATCAGGATAGCGTTCCATTGATAAGTTTAAATTTACACGGCTAGGTGCAATGTAAGTTAAGTTATCACCACCATCAAGGGCCAAATTCGCTTCGCACTTGCGTTTAAATTCAGCCATCTTCTTATCGTCGTCACACGTCACCCAGCGGGCTGTTTGTACCGCTACACTTTCGTAAATTGCATCTACGTTATATTCAGCTTTTAGGCGCGCTACAACCACATCAAACTGAAGCACACCGACCGCACCTACGATTAAGCTATTATTTTGTAGTGGTCTAAATACCTGTACCGCACCTTCTTCTGACAGCTGTACTAAGCCTTTTAGCAACTGCTTTTGCTTAAGCGGATCTTTTAAGCGAATACTACGGAATAATTCGGGCGCGAAATTTGGAATACCACTAAATTTCAGCTTCTCACCTTGCGTGAAGGTATCACCGATTTGGATTGTACCGTGGTTATGCAAACCAATAATGTCACCAGCATATGCCTCTTGAGCGCGCTCACGGTCACCCGCCATAAAGGTTACCGCGTCGGAGATACTGACTTTTTTGCCAATACGTACATGGTCCATCTTCATACCTTGAGTATATTTACCCGATACAATACGCATGAAGGCAATACGGTCACGGTGTTTGGGGTCCATATTCGCTTGAATTTTGAATACGAAGCCTGAGAACTTTTCTTCTTCAGCCTTTACTTCACGCTCTTCAGTTTGACGTGGCATAGGCGTTGGCGCCCACTCTGTTAAACCGTCAAGCATATGGTCAACACCAAAGTTACCTAATGCTGTACCAAAGTAAACTGGTGTTAGCTCACCCGATAAAAATAACTCATGATCAAACTCATTTGATGCACCGATCACCAGCTCTAGCTCTTCACGAAGCTGTTCGGCTAACTCATCACCGATTTCGGCATCTAGATCTGGGTTGTCTAAGCCCTTAATGATGCGTTTTTCTTGGATGGTATGGCCTTGACCCGTTGCATATAAAATCGTTTCATCACGATGAATGTGGTACACGCCTTTAAATTCTTTACCGCAGCCGATTGGCCAAGTGATAGGTGCACACATGATATTCAGTTCTGTTTCAACCTCGTCCATCACTTCCATTGGGTCACGGATGTCACGGTCAAGCTTGTTCATGAAAGTCACGATTGGCGTGTCACGTAAGCGAGTAACTTCCATTAATTTACGTGTTCTATCTTCAACACCTTTTGCCGCATCGATTACCATTAGGCACGAGTCAACTGCAGTCAGTGTACGATAAGTATCTTCAGAGAAGTCTTCGTGCCCCGGGGTATCTAGTAGGTTTACCAATGCATCATTATACGGGAACTGCATCACCGAGGTTGTTACCGAGATACCACGCTCTTTTTCCATTTCCATCCAGTCAGATTTTGCGTGCTGGTTTGAACCACGACCTTTTACTGTGCCGGCTTTTTGTAACGCCTTTCCGAATAAAAGTACTTTCTCTGTAATGGTGGTTTTACCCGCATCCGGGTGAGAAATAATGGCAAAAGTACGGCGAAGCGATACTTCTTGCTGGATACTGTTGTTTGACATTGAAAACTCTACTTTTGGCTTATCTGAGTGAGACTATTAACTGATAACACTCTGCTGTGAACACATATCCGCATATTGTCTCCGATTCTGACTATTTTAACAACTTATCGGCGCATAAATTGACGATAAACTGCGGCATTTCTAACTTTGACCAATCTCATCGTTCATTCCACCTGTGCCGCCAATAGCATTCAATCAATAGGCGATTCTCTGGATATACAAAGTTGGCCCCTTTGCAGTGCAAGCCTGAACGCTGCGGCCCCTATACAATTTTATTTAAATTGTTAGGATAGATACCCATAACCAATAATAAAAAATATTCAATGACTACAAAACTATTTACAACGCCAAAACCGAACCCTCAGGCAACCATTCGACTTTTCTGCTTTCCTTACGCAGGCGGTGCACCAAGCATTTTTATACCTTGGCTAGATAAATTACCCGCTCATATTGAAATAGTCCTTGTCCAGTTACCTGGGCGCGGTGCCCGGCTCATGGAGCCCCCCCATGACAAAATGCACTTAATTATTGAAGAGCTAATGCAACACAGCGACTTTATTACTCAAAAACCATGTGTATTCTTTGGTCATAGTCTTGGCAGTCGTGTTGCTTATGAACTCGCCTACACCTTACAAAAAGCAAATAAAACGCTGCCAGTTAAAATGATTGCCTCGGCCAGTCGAGCACCGCATTTAGCCAGCCAAAAACAACCTCTTTACCATTTACCTAAGCAAGAGTTCATCAAAAAGCTTCGTGAACTCAATGGTACACCACAAGAAATTCTGGCAAATGCTGAGCTGATGGACCTGTTTTTACCGCTGCTACGCGCTGATTTCGAAATCGCAGATTGTTATCGGGCTGAGCCATGCCCTCTCCCACTGCCTATCGATGTCTTTTTTGGTCACGATGATGTTGATATATCACAAGCTCAACGTGATGCTTGGCAGTCGCTATCAAGCTTTCCAGTTCAGCAGCACGCTTTTAATGGCGATCACTTTTTTATCAACACACTCAGCGATCAAGTGATTGCAAAAGTGTCTGACATACTAGCCTCCTTATAAATTAAGTACTTGAATGGATCACAGTGAGGTCCATTCACCTCCCAAACCTGTACAATTTTCACACACCTTTGTAAACTAAAGTTAATCGACAGTCCTAGACATAGGTACACAATACCAATTACTATAAAGCGCTAAATAGTTTGCATTCTCATAATGAAGAAACTAACTCGCTCACTTTGTATTAAAATGATTGCTAGAAGCGTGTGCGAATGGCAGCCATGTCTTTAAGTCAGCTCATTGATATTAAAAGGATGATAATAAAATGAGAAAAATATTCGTGTTGTCTGTGCTGACAGTGGCACTGTGTGGTTGTAAAAGCCTTGTCGAAAAAGGGCATAACTTATTTGAAGCGGGGATGTATTCACAATCAGCTGAATATTATGAGCAAGCACTGGTTGAAGATCCGCACAATATTGATGCGCAAAAAGGACTCCTACAGGCCCGCAATAAAATATTAGATAAAGGTTTGATTGACGTTCGAATGCTGCGTTTAGGGGGTAATCCGACTGGCGCGGCAATGAAATTAGAATCACTATTGCGTAACCAAATTGAATGGCAAATAGAGCCTCTTGGGCCCATCGCTAATACACAAAACGAAGAAATTGAATATGCTACATTATGGTTGAAGCAGCGCGCCGAACAATTGGGCCAGTCTCGATTTCCAGATCAGTTCCGCTTTTTTGAACATCGCTATTCGTTTTTAATCGGCAACGCGCAACTGCATAACCAATTTGCGATATATCGTGCACCATTGCAAAACAAGGCACATGCCCTGTGTACTCGCATGTTCACACAGGCAAATAACGCGCGTTTTTATTTACGCCAATTTACTGAAAAATACTGTATGGCATGGGATCTGCCACAAAGCTTTTCTCCGATGACCCAAGATCCAAGCCGCTATTCGAGCATTACACTGACACCGCGATTCAAAGTAAACTTGCATCGTACCAGTCGACAGGCGAATTCGTTACAGACTGCCTCTTCTGAACTAAAGCAAATATTCAGAGAAAGCTTGTGGTATAGCCCAGTTGGTCAACAGACTTTTAGGCTCAAATTTGATGCCAGATTAGAGCACATTAGAGACGCTAAGCTGGTCAACCGTCAGAAGCACTTTACCATTGTTGAAGAGCGTCGCAATCCAAACGACCCCTCGGACAAACTCGATGTCGAAGTAAAAAAAGCCTACAACTACCCTGTCACCGAATTTACCGAGCAATTTAGTGTCGACGCAAAATACGAGGGTATCATTGCAGCTCAACCTATAGAATTTCGAGTGGATGAAAGTCAAACCCACTATACACAAAGCCACCAAGCGGATTTTCCACAACTCAAAATCAAACCTGTGAAAGCAATTTTTTTAGATGTTGACTCTAAGTTAGATACACAACTAGATGCACTACAGCAAGATTTTAAGTCACAACTAGATCGTATCTGGGTCGAAACTCATTGCAATGGCTTGATCGGTGCGCACTATGGTGAATACATTCTGCGCTGTGGCAAAATTTCTCCACAGCATGAATTTGTAAACAGCTGGTTCAAAAAACAATTCGGTTTAACCTACTACGAAATGGCATCACTGTATGCGCTTTAGCGTTGTTTTTCATCGCCAGCTAAGCAATAAGGTTGTGCGATCGGCTTGCCTTGTTGATAAAATTCGCTGGGCTTGCCTTTGCCAAGTAAACGCCAGAGCGCTATTTTTAATGCCAAATGCACAACGACACGCTTATGGGACCACTGACCCTTAATTTCGGCAGGTATTTCAGCATTGGCAAACTTACAGAAAACGCTGCCAATAGGTGGCCCAACTGCCTCGTTTAGATCCTCTTCAATACAACCTTGCAACAGTCCTACTAAAGGCCAACGTGCATTCACGGTATTTCCCAACGGTGTATTGCAACATGCAGCAAACCAGCGGTGAACACCACCTTTTGTCACCGTAAGGCAAGCTATTTGCTGTTTTCCTTGGTGCACCTCAAGTTGTGATGAACTGACTTGAAAAACGTCTGAACCGCCATACTCATTGAGCATTTGATTTTGACCAAGATGCCTTACAAATTTCTGGCAATCATCACAATAACAAACCACACGATTGTGAAATAGCCGATTTCCATAAGATATGGTGCCACGCACTTTGGAGCAGCGACACCTAAAATTCAAACATTTACCCATACAGTTCCCTTATTCACAATAGCCACAATAAGACAAATATCATGCCGTTCTCTCTTATCCTATCACCCCTTTAAAACACAATAAAATACCTACGGGGCTTGGCGTTGGCGGAGCTTCATGCTAGTTTTCTGCAAAACAAAATAAATTTGGGAATTACTATGCCAAAGGCCAGTGAAATAAAAAAACATGCGGCGATTGAATACAATGGTCGAGTTATGATTGTGCGCGATATAGAACGTTCGGTACCGCAAGGTCGTGCAGGTGGTAGCCTTTACCGCATGCGTATGTACGATGTCGTAAACAACGGCAAAGTAGATGAAACATTTAAAGCTGAAGAAATGCTAAAACTAGCAGATCTAACTCGCCGCCCTGCAATGTTTTCATACGTAGATGGCGAAGAGTATGTATTTATGGATGAAGAGGACTACACACCTTATCACCTAAATAAAGAAGCTATTTCCGAGCAGGTATTGTTCATTAACGAAGATACTAAAGGCCTATCTGTGGTTGTCGTTGAAGGCAGCCCGGTATCAATTGATTTACCGTCAAGTGTAGAACTTGTGATTGAAGAAACATCCCCCTCTATCAAGGGTGCTTCAGCCAGTGCACGTACTAAACCAGCCACACTGACCACGGGGCTAATTGTACAAGTTCCGGAGCACATCTCTACAGGTGATAAAATCAAAATTAATACCACTGAAGTTAAATTCATGGGTCGTGCGGAAAGCTAATACCGCTTGAACACAATACTAAAAGCCGGATAACCCGGCTTTTTTACTACCTCTTAGACCTCTCCTGTTACTAAGTTCTTAGCTAAAGTTTAGAAGTTAAAATAATACTTTGAATTGCTGCAATTTTGTGCCAATAATAAATGGAACGTTCCAAATAAAAATAATCAAGATAATGGGAGTTAGTCATGAGAAGATTTGCACTGTGTGCTCTAGCACTTGCTATTCAATCAACGTCAATACACGCACATTCAGGACATACACATCAACACACTCAACAAACTGAACTCAATGAGTGGCAAGATAAAATAAGTTATAAAAAAGGCCAGCGAGTTACCTACCAAGGCGCTGTATACCAGGCTAAGTGGTGGTCAGAAGGAGATTTACCAGCAACCAATGCATCGGGCGCTTGGCAGTTTGTGCAATTCATGAATGGCGAAGGTGAGGTATCTAACCCTTGGTTGCACGCACAAGTTTATACAAAGGGACAAGTGGTTGCGTACAAGGGAGAGATTTTCAAGGCTAAGTGGTGGACATTAAACGAAGTGCCGGGTGCAAGCCAAGTATGGGAGAAAATAGCGCACGACAAAAAGAACGATCCAATTTCACAAATGAGTTTAATTGGCCACAATATTATTCTGAATGAGCAAAAAGCAGAATCACCAGCCGGTGAATCCCTAAACAATGCATTTGATGGCGACCCTCGAACCAAATACGTGACGCTCAAACCACAAGGCTGGATACAAGTATCGCTAGCGCAGCCACAAAGCCTTACCCAATATCAGTTTACCTCTGCAAATGACGCACCAGGTCGAGATCCTCACAACTGGACGCTAAAAGGTTCCAACGACGGTGAAAACTGGCAGACAATAGATCAGCGTAACGAGCAAGTATTCAGCAAACGCTTCGAGCAAAAAACCTATCAATTGTCCGAAGAGCAGCCATACCAACATTACCGTTTTGAGTTAACACATAAAGGCACTGATGACTGGGGCTACGACCTTTTGCAAATTGCCGAACTTGACTTGTTTACAAATACACAATTGCCAATTGCCGGAATAACAAGTGACTCCAATACCGTATTTGTTGGTGAAATCATTGAGTTTCAAGATGCTAGCCTCAATCAACCAAATAGTTTTGAATGGCAATTTGAACAGGGTATCCCCGCTGCTAGTTTAGCAAAAAACCCGCTTGTCTCATTCAAGACTCCAGGCGTCAAAAATGTTGAATTAACGACATACAACTGGCATGGTCAAAGTGAACTAGTGACTCAACAGGTGAAGGTCGTCGACCCAGCAAACCCTTGGCAGGGGTTCGCTTATCCAGAAATAAAATTTGCCCACGAAGATACTCAAAGCGAAGGATATAAGCGCATTCATAGACTCTTTCCTGATTTGGAAAAAACCATCAATGACGTAACGCTACAGGTCAATCAATATTTATATAAACACTATGGTGAGTCACCTGAATTTGATTCAGTCACATTTAGCTTGAAGTGGATGGACACCTTAGCTTATCGGGCAGGCTCTGGCCGTAATATGGAAATCGCATTCAGTACAAAATACATCACAGAGTCACTGGCCAATGCCAGCGATGAGGAAGTGATCTACGAGTTGCTCGGGGTTTTTTGGCACGAGCTTGTACATGGCTACCAACACTTCCCAACAGGGGCAATGGCTGATGGCAATGAAGCACATGCCATCATTGAGGGCATCGCTGATCTAGTGAGGATCCGAGCAGGCTTTCATGCGACACGTAGCCCTTCACCTTCGAAAAACTGGCTCGGTGGCTATACCAATACAGGTTTCTTTTTATCTTGGATACAAGATAACTACGACGATGACTTCACCTACAAAATAAACCAAATGGTACTGACTAGCCAAAAAGAAGGCTGGGAATGGACTCTTGAAGAGGCGATCAAGCGCATTTTAAATCAAGATATCAATATTTTATGGCAAAAATATCAAGCGACTTTAGGCGCTGCTCCCGAAGCACCAGCCATTCCTGATGAGCAACTAAGTTTGATAACTTTGGGCGGTGAGGCAAGCGCTACCGCAGTGCCTGCTGACCCTATCTATGACGTTACGAACGCCTTCGATGGCGATCGCTATACTAAATACCTCACTTTAAACGCACATTCAGAAATCACCTTTTCTACTTTTGGTGCTGGGCACCTGGGTGCGTATCGCATAACCGTTGGCGAAAATCAACCTAGCAGAGACCCTAGTAGTTGGACTTTATACGGGTCCCCTGATGGTACTAATTGGCACCAAATAGACACGCAGTCACATCAGGTATTTGAACAGAGATTGGAAACTCGGGAGTTTAGCGTTGAGCCAACTCAAAGTTTCAAGCATTTTAAATTTAACTTCACTAACAGTGGTAGCCAAAGTAATGGCCAGTCCTTATTTCAAATCGCAGAGATCGATTTGTTAGCCGATAAAACAACCGCCACGTTACCAGTCACACTTGAAAACTTTGTTTTACTCGGTGGGGAAGCCAGTGCTGAACACGAAGGGTTTAGTCAATGGGGAGAGGGCTACCAAAGTGCCTTTGACGGTGATCGCAGCAACAAGTATGTCGCGCTAACCAAACAAGGTTGGTTACAATTCAACACAACACAGCCACGCACTTTAAAGGCATACAGTATCACCAGTGGCAATGACGCACCGGAGCGAGATCCGGCGCAGTGGATTGTGTCAGGTTCCAATGACGGCGTTCAATGGCACACACTGGATTCTCGTCAATCACAACAGTTTGAGTCACGTAATCAAACAAAAACCTTCCGTATTGAAAACGATACTGCATACTCTCAATTTCGCATTGAGCTAACGCATACCGCCACCGATGCAAATGGTAACGATTTATTACAACTATCTGAAATCGAACTGTTTAGTGCTAAATAGATGGCATATCTAGGACAAGGTGCTCGTGTACCTTGTCCTCTCTGTATGTAACCCCCTTCCTCATTAGCCATCGACAACCCCTACTCCGACGCTAAACTTTTCAGCTTTGACTATACGCGACACGGCGTAAAAACTTGAGAAATTACGCTAGCCATCATATGATCCTTATTTGCACAATGAATGGATAGTTTGACGGACTGTAACAGGTATATATGGATATCAGGATAGATGAAAACCAGTAAGCTCAGTATCAGGTTACTTTGGTACATCACACCGCTTGTGATTTTGCCTTTGTTATTTCTCGGTGGCTTTACACTGACCAATGTAACTAGCTCAACGCAAAAGCAAGCAAAGCTCATTGTCAGCCGCTTTGTCGAGCAACAGCAGCAGAAAATGTTCAACTACATGGAAATCTATCAGTCAACGACCAAACTGCTGTCCACCTCGCCCGTACTAAGTGACTTTTTACTGACTCCCCCAGACGAAAAGCAAGTAAAAACGAAACGCCTAGGTGCGTTGATGGATGTATTTGCAAGCTACAGTGAAGCCTATCCAGATATTCTCAGCATTAACTTAGTTGATGCAGAAGGCAATAGCCACGCCTTCTATTCGAGCAATCTGAGCTTTGCACCTGACGATTATCCTTTTTTTGACCAAGTGCTTAAAAGCAACTTGCGCCAACAACAATATATGCTGCCAGCGAAAGATGACGGTACTCAGCTCTATTTTGTGCAACAAATTTACAGTGTAAATTTTCACCTCAAAAGGCCTCAGCGCCAAGGCTATATCATAGTTCGAGTAGCCCCTTCTATTATCAGCAGTAGCATATTAGAAGCCCCCTACGACAACACATTGAACCTGCTGGTATCTGCACAAGGTGAAGTACTTTTCTCTTCAGATGGGCAATTTTCTTCTAGTTATTTAAGCGATGAGGAAATGGCACAAATAAGCTCATTAGCTGACAGAGGTAAGCTCGACTCTATTGTTTTACCTTCCGTAGATGGACTGAAGCGCATGACCTACAGTGCGCAGTTAAGTGGTGGGTATTACTATATATCGACAATACCTAAGAGCATTCTTTATCAATCGGGCAAAGCTATTAGCCTTATCACTGCACTCATTGTGATCCTCTCTGTAGTAACACTACCTGTGCTCATCTTCATTGTGGTGCGTAACCTCTTACTCACCCCTATAGAACTGCTTGGCGAAGCCAGTCACCGAGTTGGTGATGGCGATTTATCTGTGTATCTACCTGCCCATGATGATGATGAAGTTGGCACATTATTCGATGACTTCAATCACATGGTTAAACAAATCAGAGACTTCCAAGGTGAATTAGAAGATTACAAACTCCACCTTGAAGAAAAAGTAGAGAACAGAACACGCGCTTTGGAAGAAATGAATCAACAGCTTGAGGTTGCAATAAAAGAAGCTGAGCAAGCAAACCAGCTCAAAAGCCGATTTTTAGCCAATATGAGTCATGAGATACGTACGCCTTTAACCGCGATTATGGGGTTCACAGAACAGCTATTGCACAACCCAAATGCAAAAAATGCAGATCTGCACTTAGACACCATTTTGAGAAACTCTAAGCACCTATTAGAGTTAATTAATAATATTCTCGATTTATCCAAAATCGAAGCTGAAAAACTCGCCGTTGAGCAAAACGAAATTGAGTTTTTGCCGCTGCTAAAAGACATTGAGTCGATTATTCAGCCCCTTGCCGAAGAAAAGCAATTAGAGTTAACGCTTGACTACGCATTTCCACTGCCCAAAGTCCTCAACAGCGATGAAACCCGTCTTAAACAAATCTTACTCAATATTGCCAGCAATGCCGTCAAGTTTACTGAACACGGCTTTATCTCTATTGGGATTGATTTTCATACCCAAAGTGACCAGTTTGTATTTGTTGTCAAAGATACGGGTATTGGTATGTCTCAAAGTGAGATGGAGCGTGTGTTTAAGCCTTTTGAACAGGCCGATACCACCACCACTAGACGTTTTGGAGGCACGGGACTAGGACTATGTATTTCCAAAAATCTTGCGCAATTGTTAGGTGGAGATGTCCAAGTAAACAGTGAACAAGGCAATGGCAGTACGTTTACAATCACCATCTCTGCCAATCACGCAAGCCAAGATATTCAATGGATTGACTGTGACTCATATATTCACAATCAAACCAGCAACTCACAAAGACTCGCTGAAACCCAGTTAGAAGCAACTATTTTGTTAGCCGAGGATAACAAGGATAACCAAGAGTTGATCTCCTTACTATTAAGTTCTTGGGGTCTGGTTCCAGACATCGCTAATAACGGCGCTCAAGCCGTGGAGATGTCATTGATCAACGACTACGACTTAATCTTGATGGACATGCAAATGCCCGTTATGGGTGGATTGGAAGCCACTGAGATGCTCAGACACGCAGCCTATGACGGCCCTATTGTTGCCTTGACTGCCAACATTATGAAGCATGACATAGACACCTACCTTGCCGCTGGGTGTAACGCGACACTCGGAAAACCAATCGACAGGGAAAAGCTTGGGGCCGTGTTACTGGAGTTTCTCGAGCTGGCAAACGACAACGCGTCTAAATGGAATAATTTACTCAAAAGCGAAAAGTTCCTACAGATCAGCCAAAATTATTTAGAAAAATTGCCCGAGCAGCTAGAGCTGGTTGAATCTCTTTATCAGAATCAAGAGTGGGAATCGCTTCGTGCGCTCGCTCATAGCCTTAAAGGCAGCGCGGGCTGTTTTGGGTTTAGTAATATTCACAGTGCCGCTGGAGAGCTTGAAAGCAGCCTGCAAGAGAATAACAAAGCACAGTGGCAATACACAACGCTACAGCTTACGCAGGCGATCCGATACACATTAGAAAACGAAGACGTGCAACTACAAGCAGTAAAATAACAGGCCTACGATATTACTTTTAAAATTCTAAGCCCATTAAAACCGCATCTTCTCTTCCCAATTCAGCGGGGTAGTAGTTTTTTCGCGTTCCCATAATGTTCAGGCCTACTTTTTTATAAAGTGCAATGGCTGCTTGGTTAGATGCTCGTACTTCTAGAAATAAGTTTTCAGCTTGTTCATCGCGACATTGCTGAATTAACGCTTGCATAAGCTCTGTCGCTATCCCCTGCCCCTGATGCTTTGGATCAACACAAATATTCATCAAGGTATAGTCTGGCCCTGCTCGCTCTGCAATAAAGTAACCGACCAACCCCAGCTCTGAATCTCGGCATGCATTAAAATACCGCCCGCCGATACAAGAGGTCAGGGTTTTTTCGCTCCACGGGTGGCTGTGACACGCATTTTCAATCCGCATGATATCTGCTATTGGAAATTTGGCTAACGCCTCGCTACGTAGATACTGCATGATATATCATTTGCCATAATTGTTGTTTTTGCGTCGCTGTTAAGTGTTCATTCGGTAGAGTGAGTGTTGTACCGTGCAGTGCAATTGATTCCCCAGAGATCACCTCTAAATTCTCACAGTTCAACGCAAGCGCGATATCTTCCGCCAAACGCACAGGCAATACCAAAGGAACAAAAACACTGTTGGCATCATTTGACGCTGTGAGTGTGTCATATTGCGCTTTAAGTTTGAGTGGTGTTAAACCAAGTAATTGAGCATGTATCGGGTGCATGGTAAAAATACTTTTTTATTGAGTCTAAATGGAAGTATTAAAAGAATCAATTAAGTGGGTAAAGTAAGAAGTGGCAGGGGCGGCAGGACTCGAACCCGCAACCATCGGTTTTGGAGACCGCTGTTCTACCAATTGGAACTACGCCCCTGCAATGTCGACGCATTATAAAGAGCTTTTAGAAAAGGTAAAGAGGAAAAATGCATTTTTTTGTTTGTTTGCGTCATTTATAAACAAAAAGGCGAATATTTCCCATATTCGCCTTTTTTTCATTCAATTAGCGAGCGCTAATTTAAATTATTCCCACTCGATAGTTGCAGGTGGTTTACCTGAAATATCATAAACAACGCGAGAAATACCATCGATTTCGTTGATGATGCGGTTTGAAACATGGCCTAGGAAGTCATAAGGCAGCTGTGACCAACGCGCTGTCATAAAGTCAATTGTTTCTACACAACGAAGTGATACTACCCAATCGTATTTACGAGCATCACCCATTACGCCTACAGATTTGACCGGAAGGAATACTGTGAATGCTTGAGATACTTTGTGGTATAGCTCAGCTTTGTGTAACTCTTCAATGAAGATAGCATCTGCACGACGAAGTAAATCACAGTATTCTTTCTTGATTTCACCGAGTACACGCACACCTAAACCAGGACCCGGGAATGGGTGACGGTATAACATGTCGTAAGGTAAGCCAAGCTCTAGGCCAATCTTACGTACTTCATCTTTAAACAGCTCGCGAAGTGGTTCTACTAGACCCATTTCCATATCGTCAGGCAGACCACCTACATTGTGGTGCGACTTGATCACGTGCGCCTTACCTGTTTTAGACGCTGCTGACTCGATTACATCTGGGTAAATTGTGCCTTGCGCCAACCATTTAGCATTTTTTAACTTTTTAGATTCAGCGTCGAATACGTCAATGAAAGTATGACCAATTGCTTTGCGCTTATCTTCAGGATCAGAAAGACCTGCTAGGTCATTTAGGAACTGCTCTTCAGCATCCACTTTGATGATATTCAGGCCGAACTTATCACCAAACATTTCCATTACTTGCTGACCTTCGTTTAAACGAAGTAAACCGTTATCAACAAATACACATGTTAGCTTCTTGCCAATTGCACGGTGGATAAGCATTGCCACTACTGATGAGTCAACACCACCAGATAGACCTAAAATAACTTCGTCATCACCTACTTTTTCTTTGATACGCTCTACCGCATCTTCAATGATCTGCGACGGCGTCCATAGCTTTTCACAACCACAGATATCAATTGCAAAACGCTCTAACAAACGTGTACCTTGCTGTGTATGCGTTACTTCTGGGTGGAACTGTACGCCGTAGAATCGCTTTTCTTCCCAAGACATTGCCGCGTGTGGACACGTGTCAGTTTTTGCACTTGTTACAAACGTTTCTGGAATTTCAATAACTTTATCGCCGTGGCTCATCCATACGTCAAGCTGACCAACGCCATCTTCGATATGATCTTCAATCGCTTCGAATAGTGCACAGTTACCGACTTTTTCAACTTTCGCGTAACCAAACTCTTTCTTATCAGAGCTATGTACTTTACCGCCAAGCTGCATTGCCATTGTTTGCATACCGTAACAAACACCAAGTACAGGTACACCCGCTTCGAATACATATTCTGGGGCGCGCGGGCTGTTTTCTTCTGTTGTCGACTCTGGACCACCAGACAGGATGATGCCCTGAGGGTTGAATTCACGGATCTGCTCTTCCGTTACATCCCAAGCCCAAAGTTCACAGTAAACGCCAATCTCACGTACACGACGTGCAATTAACTGCGTGTATTGAGAACCGAAGTCTAAGATCAAAATACGGGAATCATGGATGTCTTTGCTCATTGATAATCTCGTTAGTTAGGAAACGATAAAATTAGTAAAGCACAGCTAACCTGCTTTACCAGAATTAAAAAGGGCTAGCTGCTGCTAGCCCTGACAATTTTGCGGGCTCAACACTCGTTGGCCGGCTTAACCTAAGCGATAGTTAGGCGCTTCTTTGGTGATCTGTACATCATGCACGTGAGACTCACCCATACCTGCTGAAGTAACACGTACAAACTCAGGTTTAACGTTAAGCTCAGCAATCGTCGCACAACCAGTTAAGCCCATTGCACTACGGATCCCACCAATTTGTTGGTGAATAATGGCAGCAATTGGCCCCTTGTATGCGACACGACCTTCAATACCTTCAGGTACTAACTTGTCAGCTTGATTGCTCTTCTGGAAGTAACGATCTGAAGAACCATCTTTCTGGTTCATCGCACCGAGTGATCCCATGCCACGGTATGACTTGTAGTAACGGCCTTGATACAGTTCAACTTCACCCGGCGACTCTTCAGTACCCGCAAGCATTGAACCAACCATGACACAAGCCGCACCGGCAACAAGTGCTTTTACAATGTCACCCGAAAAACGAATACCACCGTCGGCAATAACTGGAATATCGCGGTCTTTAAGTGCTTCAACTGCATCTGATATTGCAGTGATTTGTGGTACACCACAGCCAGTAACAATACGTGTTGTACAAATTGAGCCTGGGCCAATACCAACTTTAACTGCATTAGCACCTGCGTCAGCAAGTGCCAGTGCACCAGCGCCTGTTGCAACGTTACCCGCAACAATTTGTAGCTCAGGGTAAGCTGCGCGTGTTTCTTTAACGCGGTCAATTACACCTTGAGAGTGACCATGAGACGTGTCAATCAATAAGATATCCACGCCCGCTTCAACCAATGCTGCAATACGCTCATCAGTACCAGCACCAACACCCACAGCGGCGCCTACACGTAAACGACCTTGTGCGTCTTTACATGCATTCGGTTTTTCTTGCGCTTTTTGATAATCTTTTACTGTGATCATGCCTTTCAGTGCAAATGCATCATCAACGACTAAGATTTTTTCGATACGGTGCTCATGCATTAGACCAAGAATTTCTTCACGGCCTGCGCCTTCTTTTACAGTAACTAGATCAGCTTTTTTTGTCATAACTGAAGAAACAGGCTTATCTAGTTGAGTTTCAAAACGCATATCGCGGCTAGTCACAATACCTTCTAGTTGGTTATCAGCACCAACGACAGGGAAACCTGAAAAACCTTTTTCATCAGCAAGTGCGATCGTTTCAGCAATCGTTTTATCTGCTGTAACCGTCACAGGGAAAGTAACAATACCGGCTTCGTAAGTTTTTACTTTACGAACATTGTCAGCTTGCTCTTCGATGGTCATGTTTTTGTGAATAAAGCCAATGCCGCCTTCTTGCGCTAGGGCAATCGCTAAGCGTGCTTCAGTTACTGTGTCCATTGACGCAGAAACAAGTGGCAGATTAAGCTCGATATCGCGTGTCAGACGAGTTTTCAAACTCGCTGTGTGCGGTAGAACAGTTGAATGAGCGGGTACTAAAAGTACGTCGTCAAAAGTTAGGGCTTCTTTTGCAATTCTTAGCATGTGTGCGGCTTCTCTCAAGTGAATTCTGAGTATAAGGAATTGCGTGCGCATTTTATCAGCGTTCCTTATGCGAGTAAACAAAATTTAGCAAAAAATGTGCTAAAGTGTCTGTGAATTTTTTATGGAGCTAGGTATGTCATTGCCACAAAACAACAAAGTTTATACAGTTTCGCGCCTTAATCGTGAAATACGCAGTTTATTAGAACAAGGCTTTGCTTCTCTTGAATTGACTGGTGAAATTTCAAACTTTGTCGCCCCCGCCTCTGGACATTGGTATTTTTCCTTAAAAGATGAAAAGGCACAGATCAAAGCAGCTATGTGGCGTGGCAACAATCGTTATTGCAAGTATCGCCCAGAAAATGGGGCACAAGTACAAGTCAAAGCTCGTGTGTCTGTTTACGAACCTCGTGGGGACTATCAATTGATTGTCGAGCACATGGCCCCAGCAGGTGAGGGTCTGCTCAAGCAAAAGTTCGAGGCACTGCAAATGCAGCTTGCTGCGGAAGGCTTATTCAATAGTTTTCATAAAAAGCAACTGCCACAGCAGATCAATCGTATTGGCGTTATCACATCTGCTACAGGTGCCGCTATCAAAGATATCTTATCCGTTCTGAAGCGCCGAGCCCCACAATTAGAAGTCATCATTTATCCAACCCTAGTACAAGGCCAAGAAGCCGCCGCACAAATTGCTGAAAGAATCGCATTGGCAGATAAGCGTAACGAAGTTGATGTACTGATTATCGGGCGCGGTGGAGGCTCATTGGAAGATCTTTGGAGCTTTAACGAAGAAGTGGTTGCACGAGCCATTTTTGCATGCTCATTGCCGACTATCAGTGCAGTTGGACACGAAATTGATACCACTATCAGTGATTACGTTGCAGATTTGCGCGCGCCAACCCCATCCGCAGCTGCCGAGCTAGTGAGCCCAGATAGCAGCGAGCTTCTAAGTTATATTGCTGATAGAAAGCAACGCCTTATCAATGCGTTACAAAGAAAAATCTTTGATGAGCAACAAAATATTAAGCGCCTTCAGCAACGTTTGAGTTTGCAACATCCACAAAATCAATTGATGCAGCAAGGACAACGCGTTGATGAACTTCAGCAGCGTTTGACCCGTGCATTGCAATATCAACAACAAAAGCATCACCATAAAGTGAATGTTCTGAGCCATACTCTGCTAAAGTTCCACCCAGAAAAGCGCATCAACGAAGCCAAATCCAAGCTCGAAAAGCTCGAATCGAGATTACATAACACTTTGCACCACCAGCTGCGCGATAAACAAAATCGTCTAGCGTTACTCTCGGCAAGACTAGATAGCGTTAGTCCGCTCGCAGTACTCTCTCGCGGTTATAGCATTACACAAAAAGATGGCAACGTACTTGCTTCTGTAGCTGACGTACGACAAGGTGACTCACTGGTAACACAACTGGCTGATGGGCAACTACTCACACAGGTATCCCGTGTTGTCAAAAAAGAGGGCTAAATTAATATTCTCGGCTCAGCTCATCACTACTTTTTAAACTGAGGTGGATTTGCATTGCTTGAGTATTTTGCACTGCTGCCACCGTTTTAAATTGCTTCATCCATGGCATACGCAGTAAGGCAGTGTGAAGCTGTTGCCATTGTGGTTCGCCTTCCGGCGCGATGAAATTTAATTGGCACACGTGCAGTTTACACTCTGCCGATAACAAATTGATGGTATCGTGCAGCTGTGCTTCATAAAGGAAATCTTCCGCAAACAGCTCAACTTCAGAAGCCCAGTTATCATCACGCCTTTGATGCTCAAAAATGCTTTGCAACTGCTTTGGCACATTGCGACTTGATTTCTTCGTCACAGACTTGGTTGCGAGCGCATTTAGTTGCGCCTTAATGCGTTTATTTTCTTGCTGCAGCTGTTGATTGATAAGACGTAGATCATCTGCCTCTGCGGGCTCTGTTGGCACTAAGGAGGTTTCATTTGGTTTTTCATTGTCGCCAGAAGACTCAGGGGGGTGAGCCTCGTCCATGGTAACGCCCTCTATTGAAGCGGCGGCATGGTGAAAGGACTCAGGCTGCTTTACACCATATAACTCATAGTAAGCACACGTCAGCAATCCCCCTGCCAAAAAAGCACATCCCAGAGCTATTGTAGTCCGCATGCGCAATTGAATTCGCTATAACATCGCACTGGTGTGAGAATCATTAATGCGACTTATCGTGTCATCCAAGAAGTTTTGGTCCATGCTTTCTGCCGGACATGGACAATTTGGCTTTCCAACGACTTTTGCTGGCACACCAACAACTGTGGTGTGTGGTGCAACTGCTTTTAGAACCACCGAGCCGGCACCGATACGCGCGCCTTCCCCTACTTCAATGTTGCCCAGTACTTTAGCCCCAGCGCCAATCAAAACACCTGCGCGGATTTTTGGATGTCGGTCCCCTTGCTCATTACCAGTACCCCCGAGCGTAACCGACTGCAAGATAGATACGTTATCTTCAATAACAGCGGTTTCACCGATGACTATACCAGTCGCATGGTCAAGCATAATACCATGGCCGACTTTACAAGCAGGATGGATGTCAACGCCAAAAACTTCAGAGGTGCGGCTTTGAATAAAACGGGCGAGCTCTTTGCGCTGTTGTCGCCACAGGCAGTATGCGAGACGGTGTGCTTGTAATGCATGGAAACCCTTCAAGTTTAATATCACGTTAAGATAACTATCGGCAGCAGGGTCTCGATCTTTAACAGCTTTTATATCATGAGCAACATGAGTTAACATTCGCTCGCAATCAACAAATGCCTGATCAAACAATTCTCGAATAGTAAATGCAGACACCACGGCATCAGAAAGTTTATTTGCAACAATAAAACTGAGCGCAGCTCCCAAACATTCATGATTGAGCACACTCGAATATACGTGACTGGCGAGCAATGGCTCTCTTTGCACCAACTCTTGTGCTTCCTCTCTCAATTGTTGCCAAATTTCGTGTCTCATAATCACCACATGTCTTTCATATACCATCGTTTGCTTATCTTAGCGCGCATCACTCTGCGATAGCACTAGTAAGCAGCAAATTTCTAGTTATTAATTATAACCGAAGGTTCCTATAATGGTGTTTTTTTACCTTGGGTGCAACTGACCTCTGACAAATAAAAACGCCCCGATTTAGCGGGGCGTTTAAGATTGCAGTTCAAGGTAGGTTACTTAAACAGATCTTGGACTTGGATCACTTCGATATTGTTGGCCGGAACTGATAGCTTATAGCTTTCAATAACTTTATCTTCATCCAATAGCGACTGCGGCTTTTTGACATTGTATTTTAACGGCGACACTTGCTCATTGGCTAAACGCTGCTTCATATCTTTACCGTCACCGGTAACAAATACATAGTGCATGTTGTCGGTCTGCAGATTGTCACGGATCACTCGGTTTACATCCGCCAACGTCAAGCTGGCCAAGTTTGAGCGCACTAAACTAACAAATTCATCCGTATTATAAAATTGGCTGTCCAACGCATAACCAAGCTGCCTATCCTGACTTGCCACCAGCTGAGGTACATAGTTGTTTAGGAAGTTTCGAGTTGCCTCAAAGTCTTTTTTACTCATCCCCTGCTTAATCATCTTATCCAGTTCGTATACCGCCACTCGAGTTGCAAAGTGCGCATCGTTATTCGAACGTAGCGGGCGCAGCCATACCTGGAAAATCTGCTCAGAACGCCCTAAATTTGCATCAGGTAACGTCTGGTACATACCGCGCGGGAAATACTCAATGTAAGCATAATCACCATAGTTCATACCACGAGTTTGACGAATTCGGTCAAATAAGAATGCGCCTGCATTGCGGTGTTCTCCAAAATATGATCTTACTAACCAAAGCGCTGTCCAGTCTTTGCTACTGCGAATGGTATCGATAGGAAAACCAAAAGACACTGCCGTTGATTTCGCATTTTTCTCAACCACAGTTGCGTGGATCCCTTCTAGTTTAGGTGCATCGGCTACATTGAGCCGCGCATCTTGCCCTTTAGGAAGGCTGGTCAAATCAGCAATAAGCTGTGATTTTAATTCGTCACTCAGAGCCCCTGTTAAACCGAGGTTTAATTTAGCTTGAGTAAACTGCTGTTGATAGAACTCCTTCACATCTTGCAATGTCAAAGCCTCTAAATCAGACAGGTCGCCTAAATTTAAACTTGCGTACGCATGCCCTTGATAAAGCTTGTGATAGAGTACCTCTTTACCCAGCTCTTCATCGTTGGACGACTTTAAGTCCGAGTTAATACTATCCATCATTTCTTTTTTCAAACGATTGAAATCATCTTCTCTAAATCCAGGGTTCAGTAACTGCTCACTGACCAACCCATACCACTGCTGCGCATTGTCTTTGTGAACACGTCCACGCAGTGCAATCATTTCTTTATCTACCTGATGTGAGAAGCTTCCTGCAAGCGGATACATGGCTTTTTTAATTTCTTTATACGATTTGGTCGCACTGCCCCCTTTGGCTAACATGGCAGCTGTCAAAGCCGCTAAACCTTTTTTGCCTTCAGGATCTGCTGCTGCACCGGTATAAAATAACCAGTTCACATCAACCAGTGGAGAATTGGATGTTTTATCTAAAACCGTAAAGTGCTGCGTTGCAGGTTGCGCCATTTGTGCACTAAGCGCATCAAGTGCAACTTCGCGATCAAACCCTTCAACTTTTGCTTTCGCAGACATAGTCACAGTGTTGCGGCCTGAATCTACAAAATATTTATTTGCTATGCTGCGAATGTCTTCAGGCGTGACTGTATCTGCGGTCGCATAGATTTGATTGATCACTTCAGGATCTCGTTCGAAATGTACATAACTTGCCAACATAGATGCGATTGCTTTAGAAGAGTCTAAGTCGTTTGCAAAGCTATATCTGAGATTTGACTTTAATGCTGCAAGTTTTTCTTCATCGACTAACTCGGTACGCGCTGTTGCATAAGTCCGGTTAACTGCGTCACGTACAGTGACTAAATCTTTTTCATCTTCAACTTTGATAAAAACATGCAACAAACCCGGATCTTTAGTTTCAGCATTATAAGTGAACAATTGCGTGGCAATTTGTTTGTCTACAACCAACTCTTGATACAGCTTAGAGTTTTTTGAAAAATAGAGCTCGGAAATCAAATCCACTGCAGCTCGGTCTTTTTGTGTCGGTTCCCAAGCAGGACCTTTGTAAGATACCAATAACCAGTGTCCCGGTTGACCTTCATTAACAACATGCTGATACCTTGCCTCTTGCTGTTTTGGCTCCACAGGAATATCTGCTTGATACTCGCCTCTCTGCCATTCACCCCAATGCTTTTTCACCTTTTTTATGGTCGCTTTTGGATCAACATCACCCACGATGATGATGGTTGCATATTCAGGTTTGTAAAATCGCTCAAAAAATAGATCAGCATAAGCCATTTGATCTGGCATAGCTTCGATGTCTTCAAAAAAGCCCATCGTCGTGTGTTTATAGGTGTGTTCATCAAATGCTTTGTCGCGCACCGCACCTAATAACTTGCGGATGGGGTTGGCGTTATTTTTAAGATATTCACCTTTTACTGTCAGTGCCTCTGTTCGAAACTGCTCTTCACTAAAATGTAAGTTCTGGAAAATATCAGCCTGAATTTCAAGTACCTTCTCCAAATGCTCTTTAGAAAAGCTCAGATAGTAGTTGGTGTAGTCATTGGTTGTGTAAGCACGATTATCTACGCCTGAATTTTTGATGATATCTTTATATACAGCCTCAGGATATTTTTTTGAGCCTTTGAACATCATATGCTCAAAAAAGTGTGCAAACCCAGTCTTACCCTCTTCAATTTCGTTGCGCGACCCCACTGATACTGGGATCTGCAAAGATACGACATCAGGGTAATCTGTTTTAACGACCATGACGCGCAAGCCATTGCTTAGCTCTTCGATTACATAATCATGAGAGAAAACTTTGTTTTCAGTCACTTGTTTCACTGTCTTTGCATCACTTTGAAGACTTGACGCATTACTTGCGTTATTAGAAGCGCAGCCAGTCAATGCCAGTGTCACAGCCAAACTGGTAGCCAAAAGCTTAAATTTCATAAGTGTCCCTAATACTTTTAATCTTTGTTGTCTTAGTACCTACGCTTATAGCGTAGGTCAATGCCCCGATTATGCCTTATAGCTAGCAAAAGTCTTATGCTTCACGATAAAAGCCTAAAAAAAACGATTAGCTATGGATTAAATTTGCACAACTTAAAAGTGAGTAATATCAATAACTATGAAAAAAATTCATCTTTAATGAAATAAATTCAATAAAAAAATCTATCTAGACGTCTAAATGGCTGCTATATTTATCCTACTACGGTGAATTAAGTGGGAATGAGACACATGGCTTTATCGCTACAAGAGAAAATATTAGACCCGAATCAAGGGGTATACTTGATTGGTACTACGCCACCAAAGTTAGGTACCGACAGTGAAAAACTACATACCATAGCGACTAAGTTATTAGATAGATTGCATGAAATCGAATATGACGGTGTCATAATTTACGATATTCAAGATGAAAGCAGTCGTACACAAGTGCCTAGACCATTTCCATTTAAACAAACAGTTGATCCCTGTGAATACAGTAAATTGGTGCGAGACCTCTCTAAACTTGATGTCATTACATACAAGAGCGTCGCACAGCGGGACCGCGAAGAATTCAATCAATGGTTACATAAAACCAAACAAGACTTCGACCTGAACAATTTAGTGCTGGTTGGCAGCCCCTCTTCACAAGGTGATATCAAATTAGGCTTACCAGAAGCTTACCAAACGTTGCAAGCGCACCCTGAGCGCTTTTTCTTGGGTGGCGTCACAATCGCTGAGCGCCATGCCAATAAACGCAATGAACATGAGCGGTTAATCGATAAAACGGCCAAGGGTTGTGAGTACTTCATTTCACAAGCAGTGTATGATGCACAGGCGAGTATTGACTTATTAACTAGCTATGCACGTACATGCCGCCAGCAAGGGCTTGAACCAAAGCGCATTATTTTAACATTTACTCCTTGTGGCGGAGAGAAAACCCTTGAGTTTATGAAGTGGCTAGGTATCTCTGTTCCTGAGGCGACTAAATGGCGCATGTTAGATGCAGAAAACACGCTTAATGAGTCCATTAAAATTTGTCGAGAAAATCTCGACCTGATTTTGCGCAGCTGCGCGCACCTCAATATTCCACTGGGACTGAATATTGAGAGCTTAACAAACCGTAAAGAAGAAATAGACGCGTCTATTAACTTATACAGACTGTTAAAAGCAACCATGGAACTGCAATTAGCAGAGAAACAAATAGCTTAATCACAACTTTCATTCTCGTAGCAAAAAGCCCCTTAATTGGGGCTTTTTTATATCTAAATTAAAAGCGATTAGATTGGTGAACCCGGCGGCATGGACAGTGGTGAATAGTTTGCTGGCCATTCACCTTCTTTCAAGAAGTGCTGAATATGCTCACCCAAGAAGAGCTCGAAGGCTTGCGCTTTGGTGGGGCTAGAAAACAGTGACTGCTCAGTTAAGTCCGCTGCAATTTGTCTCAGATAGTAGCGTAACTGTGCTTGTACTTCTGGAGCAACTTTATCACTGCTACTTAAATTGGCCATTCTATATGCCGTTAAATACTGTACACGATCATTTAGCTTTTTCGCCATTGGTGACTTAGGGGTTGCTTTAAATACTTGCTTGTGAATTTGATTGAAGATTTCATCGCTACCTAAAAATCGGTTGTTACGTGCGTGCTGTTGCGCCACTCGATTTAAGCGTTCAGCATTTAATAGGAGCTTCAATGTATGTTGGCTTGCCATTTCTGGCAATGCCATTGCGTCCAATGTTAAACCGGTGCGGCCGTGAATACTCTCTCGATTGCGCGCTTCACCATAGGCCTTAGGAGGGATCAAAGCGAGGATTGCTTCAGGTACAGCCAGCGCCTCAGGCGATAAGGTCTCTAACAAAGACTTTAACGCATCGATCTGCTGCTCTTTCGCAACCACTTCAGCGCCTTTTGTGACTCCTTCGCCCCTTACTTCGTATTCATAGTCAACCCCGCCGATCAGCTTGACCACAGACTCCACTTGATACCTGTGGAACAAATATAGCGGGACTAACTTTTCTTCTAGCTGTGAAAGCGCGACACCTGCTTTGATATTTTCAATACCAAAATGTCCTAGGGCTTGTTTGCGGATCCCCATTACACGGCGCAGTTCTGTGATCGGGTCTTCACCATTGTCCCATAGGTGGGCTGTAGGATGCGCTCCCCCTTGCGGTCTAGCATCTGCGTCTGAAATATACTCCAATCCCAGCTCTTTTGTTTGTCGTATTACTTGCGCGAGCTCCTCGGCCTCATCAGCGGCTCTGAAGTCACTATATCCATACTTAACAGCTTGAATGTCCCACGCACCCATGCCAGAAGCGTACCCTTGACTCACATCTAACTGACCATTAATTGTAAATTGTACAAGTGGATGTGGGTAGTCCATAACTGAAGCGCGACCGTCAGCCGACGCAGCAAAGTTGTGGGCTATTCCCAAAGTATGGCCGATTTCATGAGCACTGAGCTGACGAATTCGATCCAACGCCATATCATGTAGCTTTTTCGTTGCTTCATCTCCATTTTTAAATGGCGCAGCCAGCGCTTCAGCAATAAGAATGTCTTGGCGAACACGCAGCGAGCCTAAAGTTACATGGCCCTTAATAATCTCCCCTGTAAGCGGGTTGATAATAGATGCGCCGTATGACCAGCCTCGCGTGGCTCTATGAACCCACTGTATCACGTTATAGCGAATATCCATTGGATCGGCATGCTCTGGCAACATTTTTACTTCAAATGCGCCTTTATAACCTGCTGCCTCAAAAGCTTGCTCCCACCAGCGAGCGCCCTCCAATAAAGCCGTTTTAACAGGCTCAGGCACACCTGGGTCCAAATAATATACGATTGGTTTTACAGCCTCTGATACCTTTGCTGTTGGGTCCTTTTTCTCTAGGCGATGACGCGGTATATAACGAACATACATCGAGCTGCCAAGTGGTGCAGAGTAGTCTTTATGTTCAATGCTCCAGAACCCAGATTGCGGATGAAAAGCTCGTGGCTGATAGTTGTTGTCTGGAAGCGCAATTAATGAGTGACGTTGATGGACTGTGATTGAATATGGATCAGCCACCGCTTGTCGAACAAACTTGCCAGGTTCGCCACCTTTAAACGTCAGTACCGCCTCTAACTCCGTGTTTTGTACAAACGCTTTGGATCTCGGTGTAAATACAGCACTGCGGCTGGGATCCAAACTGTAATTGCCTTGCTTAGTTGCTTTTAATCGGCGAGAAACACCGTGAACATCCGACATTAAATACGGTGTATAGTCAATCAAAACGCTGTCACTATCCTCTGCAACGACTTTAAAACCATGCAAAATGCTTGAAGCAAACGCCTCTTTTACACTTTGCTTTTCCGCGTCGTTATTTGCACTTGCTCGATAGTAGGTATTGTTTGCACGTAGCATGACTTTGTCACCAAAGCGCTCAAATTGTACTAAATGGCTGCCGCCTAACTGCCCTCGATCCAAGCCAATATCATTTGACCCCACACCGTAGGGCAAACTGTGTTGCAATAGAAAAGGTTGCGAAAACTTATCAACATCTAGGTAAATTTTCCCGCTGTTCTGATCAGCATAAAACGAGTAAAACCCAGGAAAGTGGTTAAACTTATCAGTAAATTCGTCTATGGACTTAATTGCTGCCTGCGCATGCGTTATCATAGGCAGTAACAAAGCAGTAACGAGATAAGGGGTATAGCGTCTCTTAATCATAATAGTGTCTTTGTTATTTCATGTTTTGTGGTTGTTTTTTAGCTAGTATATAAAATTGTATACAAAAAACAGTAATTCAAGACGAAATTCAGCGCAGTTCGCAGTGCCTCTCTCACATAAAACCACTGCGACCCGACAAACGTTATCAGGATTTAAAATATGCGTAGATTACCACCGGTGTTATTTGAAGATGGGTGCTCTAGAGAATTAGTCTCTCTGATCCGTACAATTTTGGCGGCTTGTAAAGAGATCTCTTTTAGAGTTGGACAAGGTGCACTGTCAGGTGTTTTAGGCTCTACTTTGGATGAAAATATTCAAGGAGAAACCCAGAAAAAACTAGATGTCCTGTCAAACCAGCTCATCAAAGACATCCTATTGGAATCTGGATACGTAAAAGCAATTGCTTCTGAAGAGGAAGATTATACAGTTGCTGGCAACCCAAACGCCAAATATATAGTGTCATTTGACCCGCTAGATGGCTCGTCTAACACTGATATCAACTCACTTGTTGGCACGATTTTCTCTATTATGGAAGCACCAGAAGGTTCAGATCCTGCGGATCCCGCAATTTTCATGCAACCTGGTAAAAATCAAATTGCAGCAGGGTATGTTTTGTATGGCCCGTCTACCACCCTTGCATTATCAACAGGTAAAGGTACACGCATCTTTACACTAGATAAGACCCATGGCAGTTTCTTATTGACTGAAGATTTCGCAAAAATCCCGGTAGATACTCAAGAATTCGCAGTCAACGCTTCAAACCAGCGTCACTGGCAACCAGCAATGAAAGAGTATATTGCAGATTTGTTGGCAGGCACTGAAGGGCCTAGAGGGAAAAACTTTAACATGCGCTGGATTGCCGCAATGGTCGGCGATGTGCATCGCGTATTGTGCCGCGGCGGCTTATTTACTTACCCAGCCGACACTAAAAACCCAGAAAAGCCTTATAAACTAAGACTCCTTTATGAAGCAAACCCAATGGCTATGCTAGTTGAGCAAGCAGGTGGGCTAGCGCACACTGGTGAAGAACGTATTTTAGACATTCAACCAAATGCAATCCACCAGCGTGTTGCTGTTATTTTGGGTTCCAAAAACGAAGTTGAAGCCTGCTTGAATTACCACAAGTAATCCAAAGCCCTTTGCATTTTAGGTCAATCTAACAGCGCGATTAAGCGCGTTAGCTTGGCCTTGTCAATGCCTCCCATCACCTCGGGATCAGATAAGGCGTATAAACTACCTTCTAATTCTCCCACTTCATATTCTTCTCTCTGCAACAACACAGTCGCCCAAAACTCCAGATCCGATGCATCGATTTCATCATCAATTGTGCGTTGCAACACCGCTTTGAAGGTTGCCACCGATAAATTGTAAGCCCCCACCTGTACTGTATTATTGAGCATAATTTGTATGGCACCTTCTCTATTCACACCAAACTCAGCAAATGCACATACAGCTTCAAAATAATTCACGCTACCCTCTCAAATCTTATAGACTTAACTCGCCTGTGCCATTTCAAGTACTGCTCCATTCATATATGCAAGTAACTGTGCTTGATCCACCTCATTGAGTGCTACATCCGCAACAGAATAACCCTGAAATAACACCACAGCGCGATCACACAACATACTCACCTGATGTAAATTATGGCTGATCAGCATAATGGCAATTCCTTGAGAACTAAGCAGTCGGATCAATGACATTAAAAATTCATACTGCTCAGCTCCGAGAGCAGAAGTTGGTTCATCCATAACTATTATATCGGCCCCTGCATGGACTGCTCGTATAATAGCAATAACTTGTTTTTGACCACCAGACAAGGTTGCTACAGGCGCATTAAGATCAGGTAAATATGTTCCGAGCCTTTGCAGGAGCTTTTGTGCCTTTTTGGCCATGGCGCTTTTATCAAGCCAACCAAAAAACCTCAAAAACTTATTTGAGTGCAAAATCTCACGATTTAGAAATAGATTTTCAATCACGCTCAATTCATTGACCAACGCCAAATCTTGATGAACAATAGCCAAGCCCGCTTGCTCAGATGCGCTTGGGGAATTTAATAACAATGCCTGTTCATTTATTTCTATCGTGCCTTTATTTGGCTGTATCCGACCAGCAAGACAATTGACAAGCGTCGATTTACCAGCACCATTGTCACCTAATAACGCGACAACCTCTCCCCGGTTTATGCTAAAGCTCACGCCATTTAACACATCAACACCATCGAAGTTTTTATGTAAACCACTCACCTTTAATACAGTTTGGTCCAATGCCGTGCGTTTCATTTACTATTCACCTTTGAAATAACGACCACTGCCACAATCAAGATTATGCCTTTCACCATCATTTGTTCATTGCTAGAAAATCCACTGAGAATTAAGCCGTTACTAATGCACCCAATTAGCCAAACCCCCAGCAAGACCCCGATAATATTGACTCTCCCGCCTAATAAACTGCAGCCGCCTAAAGTCACCGCAGCAATTAACGCCATTAAATCGGACTCGCCAATGGCATATCTCGCGCTTTGCATTCGACCCGCATATAACAATCCAGCCAATGCTGCAAACCCGCCAGACAACGCCATTGCCCAAACTCGGATACGAGATACGCCAAGCCCCATACTATACGCAGCTGGCTTGCTTGCTCCTACGGCAAATAAGTGACGGCCAAATCGTAGTTTATTTAAAATGATATATGCTAAGCAGACTAGACTGGCTAGCCACAATATTTGAGAGGGTATACCCAACACAGCACCTTGACCAAAAAGACTAATGAATTGAGGATCTATAATCGGGATAGATTGCAGCCCAGATAGCTGTCGTGAAAGCCCTGTTAGAAATCCAAGCATTCCCAGTGTGACAATCAAAGATGGTATACCCAAACGCTCGCATAAATAACCATTGAACGCACCAATCAGTCCACCAAGTAACAGCGATGCGGCAACTGCAATAGTGAGCCCAAAGGGCTGTAGTAACATAGCTGCAACCATACCGCACAATGCCACTATTGCACCGATTGATAGGTCAATATGTCCGACAGAAAGGGCAAAGCTCAGGCCAATAGCCATCACCACAATAGGGCTCGTTTGCATCAATACATTAAGCAAGTTGGCTGTCGTAAAAAATGCGGTATGAGAGAGTAGCACTGTAAAGATCAGCATTGTTACCGCAAAAGCATAATAAACAAGCGTGTGTGCTGTTAGCTTAATGCGCATCATGCTCTTCTCCGTGTCCCGCGTCAGTAGTTGCCACATGTGAATGACTCAATACACTTTGTAATATATGTGGCAGGGGTGTTTTAAAGGCAAGGCGCCATGATTCAGCGATATTTTCAAACGTCACTGAGTTGTAGTTTACTTGAGTGTAAAGGGGTGTGCTGACGCCCGTTGCTGCACCAGCGCCAATTCTTGCCATCAGAGTACCGATTTGGTGAGGACGATCAGATACAGCACCATACATATTACCATGCAGCGCCATATCTAGCAGGTTATTGGTGCCGAGATCGTGCGATATCACTTTAATATCTTTGCGATTGGCGATCCGAAGTGACTCTATTACACCCTCAGCTGCTGCATCCCAAGAAACATAAATAGCTTTTAGGTCTGGATGCTGAATTAACATCGCTGCTGTTAGTTGTGCGGTTTGGCTTTTTTTCACAAAGCCTTTCTGTACCGTGAGATGTATATTTTCATATTGTTCGAGTGCGCCAATAAAGGCTTCATCTCGTTTATTGGTGATATGATAATCTGCCTCATGGTAAATCATCCCTACCTTCCCCTGGCTATCAATTGCTTGTGCAAGCAAGTTTGCCGCTGCGCGTCCCATGCCGTCTACATTATCGCCAACCAAACCAGCGAAATCCTGACCGTGGATAAACCCGGCAATTGGGTTGCTGAGCAAAACTAGCTGTGTTCCGGCTTTGGTCAAACGTAAATAGCTGGGCTTTGCACTGAGACTATCGATGCTCAGTGACAACAAAATATCTGGGGTTAAAGCTGCTAAAGTTTCCAAATCAGATATTTGCTTCGCAGGATCATAATGTGCTTCGGTTACTGCTAGCACCTCTACACCGAGCCGCTCGAACTCCTCTTTGGCACCCAATGTGACCGAATTAACCCAAGGACTAGAACCATGCCATGCCATAACCGCAGTTAGATTTGCATCTTGAACCTTGGCTTCTTGCTGCCGCGTAAGCGTAAAGCCGTCGCTGCTATTAGCAACAGCGAGATAACTGAAACCAAAACACACCAAAACACCCAAAAACAACTTGATACACGCTTTTTTATAATGCCTCAGCTTACTTAGCATCATTCAACAGTCCCTTTAATGAAAACTCACATTAGTACATATAATCAGCACGCTATAGTTTGTCAATTTATTTTACTAACCCCTTTGTGCTGTGATAGTAAACTGAAAAATTTAAACTATTCGAAAATCACTCTTTGTGTAATAAGATAAGCAATCTAACGACGTGGTCGATATACGAGATAACATTGAAGGAAAAACTGTGAAAGGGTCAAATGCTAAGCAAAATAAAGCCGTTAATTTACGTTTAGTATTGACGCAGATCGTAACCCTAGGACCAATTTCTCGGGCTGAAATCGCACGTAATACAATGTTAACAAAGCAAACGATTACCAATATGGTAGAAGAGCTCTTAACCTTAGAGCTAGTCGAAGAAATAGGCGTAAAGCGCACCGAGGGAGCAGGTAAACCCTCGAAAATGTTGTGTTTAAACAAGTACGCAGCGTTTACTTACGCAGTTCGAATATCTTCCGATTCACTGGAACTGGGGGTGTATTACCTCAATGGGGAATGTCACAGCAAAATCACTCAACATTTTGTATCACAGCCGACTGCCGCAGCCATAGTTGAGGCGATAACTAGCTTTGCAAAAGATCAAAAAATAAATCAAAACAAAATATTGGCTGCGGGACTTTCGATTCAAATCCATAGCGCTGACGCAATAACCCAGCACCAGAAAAATCAAGCACTACAGGCTCAATTGAGTGAACTACTCCACTTACCTGTCGCCATTGAAACTACTGCATCGGCCTGCGCAGCTTATCAGATGCTGTTTGGCGAAGCACAAACACTGCATAATTTTATCTACATTCATATCGGGAGCAAAGTAGAAGCTGCTGTTGTATACGATAGACAAGTACTATTGGGGCAAAATGGATTAACCGGTGCCATAGGGGATATTTTTGTGACCCCAGAGCACAATGAAAAAACGGGAGAGCTCGGCACACTGAATGATTTTGTTTCACTCAACTCTCTACGCACCTATCTTGCAAGCAGCGCCGAGGCCGCCATACCTATCGATGAATTAACCCCGTTACAACACCCTATGAGTGAAAAGTGGATTGCCCGCGCCACTGAGCCAATGCGTATCGCCATTCATACATTGGAGTCACTATTAAATACCCAGACAATCATTGTTGGTAGTGATATGAGCGAAGCCTGCCTAGATAGTCTAATTGCGCAGCTGAGGCCATTCATTCCCTCTATCTCACAAATGGGCGAACGCGAGATAGTTAGATTGATTAAGGTGCCGAATATCAGTAGCATCGCATTAACCGGTGTCTCAACTCTTCCACTACATGCGGCGTTGAGTAGCAAAAATATGCAAACACTGTACACACCATCTCTCTGGAATGAAAACGCATTACAACGCAGTATTTTTTCACATGCAATCTAGTATGCTTAAATTGCGCATTTTAGCCAGTTTCAATTGGAAGATCTTTGAGCTTCCCCCATTCACTCCAAGAACCGTCATAAACGTGTAAATCTGAATAACCGCATTCAGTTGCCGCTAACGCTAAAATACACGCCGTGATCCCTGAACCACAGCTAAATTGCAGTGATTTTGCGTGCGGCTGAATACCTAATTGAGAAAAGAGCACAGTTAACTCTGGCATCGGTTTTAACAGCCCCTGTTCTGTAAGTAATTTGCTATAAGGCAGGTTAACGCTGTTGGGGATGTGCCCTTGACGCATACCAGAGCGAGGCTCAGTACCTTCACCAGCAAAGCGCTGTGCCCCTCTGGCATCTATAAGTAAGGTTTGTTGACACGCAATTTTCTCTTTCACCTCTTCTCTATCAATAAAAAAGCCGTTTTTGGGTTCAGCTGTAAAATCACCAATATTCGCTGCAAGTGAATACTCTGCAACGGTAGGATAACCACATGCTTGCCAGTGCTTTAAGCCTCCATCGAGTACAAATACCTGCTCAAACCCCATTGATTTGAACATCCACCAAGCTCTTGCTGCACTAAACAAGCCTTTGTCATCATATACGACCACAATATCAGCGTTATTGATACCCAGTTGGCGTACCTCAGCTTGAAAGACTTCACGCGAGCACATCATGTTTGGCACCGACGTATTGTGCTCACTAAAAGTGTGACTAATGTCAAAGCGTAATGACCCAGGGATGATAGCGTCAGGCTTATAAGCCCCAGATTCTCCCGGCTTTATTATTCCAGAATCAAGAATAATGACATTTTGTCTATTTTCGTGAAGCCACTGACAACTTTTTAAGTTTTTTATCATTTTCACACACTTATTTGATTAAATTTGGTTAAATTCCTACACAGCTAACGCTATACTAGATAGCTTTAGTGAATATCTCAAATAGTGTATATGGGTAGTAAAGTCATTGATTCAAGCCAAATGGGGGATACCATTTTAGCCGTATTACCAAAGTTTATTGGTGATGCGATTAACACCCTACCGGCTTTAGAGCTATTGAAAAAGCTGTACCCAACAAAGCGTATTTGCGTGCTGATTAGACCGTTTATGGCGGGCTTGTTTAGTCGTGCAGAACACTATGGTTTAGAGCTTATACTTGATAAACGCTATTGTGAGAAAGCACAATACGGCGTTTTCGATATGATCCGCGAACTTAAGTCATACAACTTTTCAATGGCTATTCTATTTCGTGGATCTTTTAGAGACGCACTACAAATCAGGTTGTCTGGTATCAAAACTATTGTTGGCTATGCACAAAATGCCAGAAGCCCACTGTTAAGTCATGCCCTAAAACTCAATCAATGTGAACACTATATTCACCGCTATTGTAAACTTATCAATGACCCGCATGGCCAACCCTTTAAGCAGTTTAATGCCCCAACCCTTCAGCCAAAGAAACTGAAATCTTTTACTTTCAATAAACGCAATGTTGCACTTTATTTGGGGGGATCAGTCAAAGGAGCCCGCTTTTATCCACAAGATCTATCGCAAGAGTTATTGCTGCGCATTAAAGAACAGCATGACGCTAACCTCTACTTATTGGGTGCACAATCAGAACAAGCTGACATGGATTCACTCAAATGCGATCTTGAACGCAAAGGAGTCACAGTCATCAATCTTGCAGGTAGCATGTCTCTTGAAGAACTTGTTGATACAATTGGTATGATGGACGTAATGATCTCTATTGATTCTGGGCCTATGCATATCGCCGCAGCGTGCAATATACCTTGCATTGCTATTATAGGTCAGGGAACATCACCTTGGTCTATCGTTGCTCCTAAAAGCGACTCTTTAATTGCATTGCATCATCGCTCTATGTCTTTTAGTGATTCTCAAATGATCCGAGACGTGAACCCAGATAAAATTTGTCAGGCGCTGCAAAAAGCAATTAATTCATCAAACTGAGTCTATCAAACAGCTTTATGATGCTGGCCTAGCCACTGTGTAAAGTCATCCGCCTTCAATGGGCGACTCAAATAGTACCCTTGCGCGTAATCGCATTTCATTTCTTCTAAAATCTTCAAAGACTCAACATCTTCAACGCCTTCGGCAACAACAGAGAATCCAAGTTGATGCCCCAAGCTAATTGTCGAGCGCACGATACATTGGTCTTGATGGGAGCCTGCCAACTTCAATATAAATACTTTATCTAGTTTTAACTCGTCAATCGGCAACATCTTTAGACGCCCTAACGATGTTTGACCAACACCATAGTCATCTAATGATATATGAACACCTATTTCCTTGAGTGCGATCAGAGCTGCGATCCCCTTTTCTTCATTTTCAATCATGTCGCGCTCTGTCAATTCAATTGTTATCAGATTTGCTGGCACCGAATAAGCACTTAACATAGATTGCAAATGCGGGATGAACTCCGCATCGGCGATGTCTTGTGCCGATACATTGATGGCTGCTTTCATCGTTAATCCCTGTGCAGACCACATTGATATTTGGGATATAACTGTACGCAGCACCCATTGAGTTAAGTCGACAATTAACCCCGACTGCTCTGCTAAATCAATAAATAACTCAGGGGAAACCCAATCGCCATTGTTGCGCTTCCAACGGATCAAAGATTCAACCTTATCGACAAGCCCTGTACGCATATTTAGCTTTGGTTGATAGGTCATAAATAATTGCCCATCGTCTTCTGCAAGTGCCTGCTTTAACTCATCGACAATTTCTAACCTTTCGAGATATGCTTCATCTTCCCCAGTTTGGTAAAAATAGACATCTTCGATGTCATTAGAAGCATTGTCTGCCGCAATTAACGCTCTTCGGATGCTATCGTCTGCATTGTCAGCTTGTTCGGGAATGTTGACTACGCCCACACTGAAGCGCAAGTTAATATCAAAACTATGCACTGTATAACTGGGATTCAACTTATCTAAAAAATTTTCTACACATTGTGCCATGGTAGAGTGTGACTTGGCCTGTAAGACAGTTAAAAACTCATCACCACCAAGCCTAACGTTAAGTCCTTCAAAACTTGCTGTAACCTGTTCAATTCGCTCCGCCACAGCCTGTATGCAGCTATCCCCTATGCGCGGACCAAGCTTATCATTAATATGACGAAGCCCTTTTATATCTAGTACCAATAAGTAATAAACTTGGTCTGAAGAAAATAAAGCATCTAGGATAGGCATCGCTGAAGTCCGATTGTAAAACCCTGTCAATGAGTCATGACTTGCTTGGTAACGGATTTTCTTTTCACGAGCTTGAATGTCATCTCCCATTTCATGAAAGGCGTCAACAAGCTGGCAAATTTCTTTAGTCGGACGAGCTTCATGAATTTGAGCGTGGTAGTCGCCTTTGGCAAAACGTTTTGCCATCACCGTCAGTTGCTGCAAGGGAGTTGCTAGGTTTCTTGCTAAAAAACCACTGGTAACAAAACCAAATAACATTGTGATACAAGAGAGAAAAACGATAGTTAGCACTAACTGATCAAATTCTTCATATTCAGAACGTAAGTCCGCACTTAAAATTAAACTAACGGGCACTTTAGTTAGAGCGGGTAGAGCCACTTCCGCATTTACGTACAGGGGATACTCACCAAACCAACGATGTATTTTTTGTTCATGGAGGTGAGTAAACAAATCCCTGTCTTCTGGGATCTGTATCGAACTGGCTTTCATCCGCTCGCCCTGACTGATAAAGCTCATCTCCATCCCCGTTAGCCCTTTTAGCTGTTCAGCAATGGGTTCATCAACCACAAAACCAACGATTGTAAATGCAATAGTGCGAGGTGCTTTTACAGGTAAAATAATGGCTTGGTACAGTTTTTTGTCTAGTACTACAAAAGCAGAACGTTCTTCATGCGCCAACAGCTCTTTGACTAAAGGCCGCATATCTTGCGGTAACTCAAGTTGGTTTTGATTAGTAGAAATCAACTTTCCACGCATATCCAATAACAACATCAGCTCAGCATTTATTCGCTGGCTATGATTGAACAATACACTGCTTATAGTCGAAGCGTCCCTAGTCGCCACAGCCTGCTTAAAACCAAAGTCTTGTGTTAGTACTGACGCAGCAGTCACCAACAAACGTTCTCTTGCAACCAAATACTGCTGATAAACACTTTGTGCCTTTTGAATATCCTGTTGCACTTGCCGCTCTTTGAACTGGCTTGTCGACCACCAAAACCCAGCAAGACTAGCCACTGCGGTTATCAATACTAGGCCAACACACAGTACAATAATTCTGTTTTTAAAACTTGTGCCCATAATGTTCCTTTGATACATCAATGAGTTAACAAAGCAGGCATTGAATGGCACGCAGTATGCTGCCGCTTCCTCTTTCGACCCTCATCGACAAACTGTTATGGCTAATCCAATCTAAAGACCGATTGTTTTGGTAAAATATTTCAAAAATACACAACTAAAGTGCGTAGCTGACCTAAGCATACTTATGTTGTTAACCAATAAACCAGTAATTCGCATACCCAAAATATAGTTGAAAGCAATCAAATGATACTTGCCTATTTGACAGGTATAGTCAACATTGCGCGCTCCTCAGCAAAGATATTTGTGAAGAGACAGATACAAATAGTGGAGCGAACTTAGCCACGCTCGGTTTTCGTGTAATCTTAAGTTAAAGTGACTTGGAAGGGAAAATCAAGGAATTCACGAACGAATGCCTAACAATCATTTAAACCACTGATTGCTAGGCATTTTAGAGAGGCTAACTAGTCGATAAGTCCGTATTGCTCAGACAAGATCTCAATGACTTCGGCACGAGGGTCTTGAGGAATAACCAACTCTTTACCAACAATCTTACTTGCGATCCCAACATAGGTATCCGACACTGACATCATAACCTCTTGCGGAAGCTGATATGATTTTGCCAATGCTTCACGCTCTGGCATACGATCTTTATTTAATAAAACGTCGCTGTCCGGCACATTATTTATCAACAACTGACGGAAGCCTTCTTTCGAATTCTCAACGATTTTACCATCTCGGTATGCAGGGCCATCCCAGATACGCGAAGAATCAGGCGTACCGACTTCATCAATATAAATAAGCCGTGTCGCACCATCCGCATCTTCGACATAACCGAACTCAAATTTTGTATCGACAAAAATTTGGTCAAGCTTGTTTAGTTCAGCTGAAATTAAATTAAAGCCATCACTGAGTAATTGCTCGTAACGTGCTACATCTTCTTCTGAGCGGAAGTTAAACGCATCCAAATTGTCTGTAATATTACTGCGAGTAATATTTACATCGTCCACTTCCGGTACACCATCAACACCTGAAATAATGCCTTTTGTTGACGGGGTAATTAAAACGTCATCTAATTTCTGGTGTGCCACTAATCCTTCAGGTAATTGAATGCCACAAAACTCGCGAACACCTTTACTGTAATCTCGCCACATGCTGCCAGTGATATATTGACGTGCGATGGCTTCTACACGCACAGTACTTGCTTTGCGAACAATCCACACATACGGGTGAGGAATATCAACAATGTGATTACCAGCAAGCCCTGCTTCATCAAATAATTTAAACCAGTGGGCTGCAACACTATTTAAGGCAATACCTTTTCCTGGTACACCATTTAAACCGTTTTCACCCTGCCAAATACAGTCGAATGCCGAAATACGGTCAGAAATCACCATGATTGCCAACTCTGTTCCAGCAGGCACATCATAGCCCTTTTCTTCGATTAATCTGGCACTATCTTGGTCGGTTAACCAATAAACCGAACGTACTTTACCACTATGAACTGCACCTTTGGTGCGAATTGGTAGATCGTCATTGACGTCTAGAACTTTGTAGCTACTCATTGTATCTCCATAGAGAACGGCTGCGTCTTGCTAAAGGACGCATAATACAGAGGGGGTTAGAGGGGTGTATAATAGTCGAGCGCAGCAAAAATCACAATTGTTTACCGCATTCCAAGGCAAACCTAGCGTAACTTGGTTCAGTCGAGCAAGCTTCTGGGATACTATTATTGAAACTCGGTACTAAGAGATGTTTAAATGATCCAAATTTCAGATCTCAATTTCAGCTGGCCGGGCCAGTCAAAACCAACCCTTATTATTGACGAGCTAAATATCGAGAAAGGCGAAAAGCTTTTTTTGCACGGTCCAAGTGGTAGTGGAAAATCAACGCTGCTCAGTCTTCTTGCCGGAATTCAAACAGCCCAAAAAGGCAGTATTTCCATACTGAATGAAAACTTAGCTAAACTCAATGACGCCAAAAGAGACAAATTTAGAGCAGATCACATTGGCACTATATTTCAAAACTTCAACTTGCTCCCTTACCTGAGTCCATTGGAAAACGTGATGCTCGGCTGCAACTTCTCTCGGCGTAGACAAGCTAATTTAAAAACGCAGGGTATCTGTGCTCGGAAAAAAGCATGTATTTTACTTGAAGAGCTGGGACTCGATACATCGTGTCAAAATCGCGCCGTTAGCGAACTAAGTATCGGGCAACAACAGCGTGTTGCAGCAGCACGGGCATTTATCGGTCAACCTGAACTTATCATTGCCGATGAACCGACCTCTGCACTCGATGCCGACAATAGAGATATTTTTATCAATCAACTTTTTGAGCAGGCAGAGCACTACCAAGCAACCATCATATTTGTCAGCCATGATAAAAGTTTATCGAGTCTATTCGACCGCCAAGTTAGTTTAAATGGAATAAATGGAGCGAGTCTATGAAGTTAATGACCCTCGCGTTTAAGAGTATTTCAAACCGAAGAGCAAGCGTGTTACTGACCTTGTTCACCATCGCCATCAGCGTAATGTTACTGCTTTCTATAGAAAGGGTAAGGCAAGAAGCAAAACAAAGTTTCAGCAGCACCATTTCTGGCACTGACTTAATAGTTGGCGCTCGGACCGGAGACATTCAATTATTGCTTTCTAGCGTGTTTCGTATCGGGCATGCTAACAATGGGCTGTCATGGCAAAGCTATCAGTATATAAAACAACAAAAAGGGGTTGCTTGGACCATACCGATTAGCCTTGGAGACAGCCATAGAGGATTTTCGGTACTTGGTAGCGATGGAAGCTACTTCAAGTATTATCGTTATGGTAACAAACAGAACCTAGCATTTTCCCAAGGCCGGCCATTCCATAATGCACGAGAGGTGGTACTCGGCAGTGAAGTCGCCAAACAACTTCACTACCACTTAGGTCAAAAAATCATCGTCGCACACGGTATGGGTAATACAAGCTTTCATCACCATGATGACAATCCTCTTATTGTTACGGGGATCTTAGCTCCAACAGGGACACCGGTAGATAAAACTGTACACGTCCCTCTAAAGGCAATTGAACTTATGCACGGCCCAAAGCACGGTTCAGCGCAAATCATGAGGCAAAAAAGTAACTCTGATGCCCAACATGATCACGAGCATGAGCATGAGCATGAGCATGAGCATGAGCATGAGCATGAGCATGAGCATGACAAGCATCATGAGGTTATTGACAGTCAACTAGGGGACTTAATTGGCCAACCAAAACAGATCACTGCTTTTTTAATGGGATTTGATTCGCCTTTATATACGCTGCAAGTGCGCAGAAATATCAATATTTATAAGCCAGAAGCGCTCTCAGCAATCATGCCTGGTGTCACCTTAAGAGAACTTTGGGGTATGCTCGATATTATTGAGAAAATCCTGTTACTGTTTTCAGCTGTAGTTGTACTAATTAGCTTACTAGGCATGCTGACGACATTATTATCTTCCCTGAGTCAGCGCCGTAGAGAACTCGCTATCTTACGTTCTGTTGGGGCTAGACCAAGGCATATATTTACGTTAATGGTCAGTGAAGCTGTACTCATAACCACAATTGGATGTGCTATCGGTGTTGCTATGTTTTACATGGCGATCTTGATAGGAAAAGGCATTCTTCAAGCACATTTTGGGATTTCAATTTCAATATCAATGCTGAGTAACTATGAACTCGTATTACTTAGCGTTATCATGGTCTCAGGTACACTGATGGGGGCAATTCCAGCTGTACGAGCATATTTTTACTCACTCAATGATGGTATGAGTATCAAAGTTTAAGAGGTTTTCTATGAATTCAATTCGCTTGGCGTCTTGGTTAGGTTTAACTGCGGTGATGTTTATATCTTTCGCAGCTGCCGCAGCGCCACCTAAAGAGTTATTTTGGGATGATTTAATCCCAGAAGGACATGAACAAATCAGTAATCAAGAAGCCGCCAGTCATGATGGCGATGATAAAAACTGGGTACAACCCGACTTAGACGCCCCTGTAGTAAAAGCGCTTGATGGAAAAAGTGTTAGCCTTCCAGGGTTTGTCGTGCCTTTAGAGGGGAACAGTGAGGTCATTACTGAATTTTTATTAGTGCCTTACTTTGGAGCCTGCATCCACGTGCCTCCTCCACCACCAAATCAAATTGTTCATGTAAAGATTAAAAATGGCGTGCCCATAGATAGCTTGTATGACGCAATTACAGTGACTGGCACTATTAAAGTAGAAAGTCATAAAAGCGAATTAGCACAAACAGGCTATACCATGAAAGCAGTTGGTGTTGCTCCTTTTGAACTTTAACTAAATAATGAGGAAGTTCGATACTTCCTCCACCTCCCATAACTCTACTTTATTACCTCACCGATAACTAAGCTCTCTTAAACAATTTTCCCCTCTCTTCGTCACTTTAAACCTGTTTCAGGGCCTAGAGTGCAAAAGGCTAGCGACAATGAACGCAGTGAATTCGCTCTTTTTACGCAAGGAGAATAACGTGCAAAAGGCTACCGACTGCGAACGCAGTGAGTACGGTTCTTTTGCGCAAGGTGAAGTGAGCTGTTTTAACTATTGCTGAGGCTGTCATCTCCAAAACCTACCCAATATCAAAAACATGGATCCTGAAACGAATTCAGGATGACATCGTGCAAAATGTAACGACAGTGAGCGAAGCGAGTACGTTCAATTTGCGTAAGGTGAAGTGAGCCGTTTTACCCAATGTGACACGGCACTCAACCTAGCCGTCACCCTGAACTTGATTCAGGGCCTAGAGTGCAAAAGGCTAGCGACAGCGAACGAAGTGAGTACGCTCTTTTTGCACAAGGTGAATATCGTGCGAAAGGATAATTACACAGCGCGAAGCGCTGACATTCTTTTCGCGCAAGGTGAAATAAGCTAGTTTAGCTGTTGCTACGGGAGTGTATTTAAAAGGAGTAAAGAATTAACACTGTGAAGGTTGCTCCCCTCACCTTGCGCTTATCGTGCAAAAGGTTAGCGACAGCGAACGAAGTGAGAGCGCTCTTTTTGCGCAAGGTGAAATGAG